>NZ_JBHTHU010000005.1:0-887463 GCF_042676765.1 Mucilaginibacter calamicampi | reverse complement strand
GGTGTAAACACCGGCCTTTTTTTTGAGAACAAGCTATCTAAGCACTCGCCACTAGCTTACTCACACTTCGGTAAACATAGTTATTAAAAATATGCCTTCGCGCAAACCGCCCCGGCGAGTCGGAATTGATAAGCTTTACATATATGGCCTTGGGCACATCAAAATACTCGTACTCGCTGCCATCTGTAAATGATACCTTAAGCACCTGTGAGCGGTACTCAAAATCGAGCATGTTAGCAGTTGTGGTAGTCAGGTTGTATTCGGTAAGCGTTTGGGCGCGTGTTTCGGGGGCTATGCTTACCAAAAAATGGTAGGCTTCTATAATTTGTTTACTTTTTTCTTCAGCTTCCAGTTTGGCCTCTTCACTTTCCTGAAACTTATCCGGGTGCCAGGTTTTCATCAACGACCGGTAAGATGTTTTCAGTTCCTGTAGTTCGGCGGTTCCATTTACCCCTAATAGCTTACGGTGTTCAACAATTTTCTTCATGCTTTATATATTGCATTATCGCGTGTAAATGCAATAATGGCGCAAAGGTACGGTATCTTCTGTTACCGTGCTAATGCATAATGCTTTATGTTATTGCAGTAAACCCCTACCCGCCACTTCCCAGCCAGCCGCACCCCTCCCCCCAGGAATAAGTTATATGCCAAGCCGTAGTTCGCAATGACATGCAGGAATTTTGTAAAACAACAAAAGGGGCTTTCGCCCCTTTTGAATTGAATTATGCTCAACTTATTTTTTAAGTCTGTAGGTAATTATTGACCCATTAGGGTGAGTAGCATCGCTACCTATAGTAACAGCAATATATTGGTTGCCATCTTTACCTTTGTAAATACTTGGCGTTGCATTTGACGACGCAGGCATTACGGTTGACCATAACACTTTACCTGTTTTTGAATCGAAGGCACGTAATTTTTTGTCTCTGCCGCCGCCCCAAAATACAATGTTTCCTGCAGTTGATACGGCACCAGCGTTTCCTGTTAAGCCGGTTTCCGGCTCTCCTGGTTTCTGGCGGGCCTCATCGTTACCGGCAGGCACCCTGAATAGCTCTTTACCGCTAGCTAAATTAATAGCAACTAAACTTCCCCATGGTGGTGTAACAAACGGATTGCCATTCATATCTGATATTGCCCTGTAAGCAACAACGTTAGTATAACGTACTTTTTGCGGTACCGGCTTACCATCTGAAGCGGTTATGGTTTTGGTATCGTTACCGGTTACAAATGATAATATAGCAGCTTCTTTAGCCTTATCATTTATAACAGATGCAAAGCCCGGCATTTTACCACCGCCTGCTTTTATCTTGGCGATGATCTGCGCATCAGTTAAACGTTTTTGAATGTTTAACAAAGACGGATAGCTCTGCTCGTCGCCCAATTTATCGGCACCATGGCAAGCAACGCAGTAGGTATTATAAATGCCCTTACCTACCTGAAAATCGGTTTGGTTGGCTACTGCGCGGTTCTCTAACTTCTGCATTTTAATGATCTCCGGCGCATCATTTGTTTTAATATAGATGATGTTGGTGCGCGGGTCGAAAGAGCCACCACCCCAATCAGCACCACCATTAGAGCCCGGGCTATGGAACGTGCCACGTACTGACGGAGGTGTGAATATACCCTCGTAACGCAGGGTTTTTAACAAGCGCATAGACGAATCGTGTGCGGCTTGGGAGAAATTACTGATATCTTTCTCAGTAAGTGCCTGGCGTGCAAACGGTTTAGGCAATACCGGTATAGGTTGAGTTGGAGACGTGATCTCGCCAGGGATATCAGATTTAGGAACCGGAGTTTCTTTAATAGGGAACAACGATTTACCTGTTACACGATCTAACACATAAGTGAATCCGCTTTTGCTCAGTTGTACAACTGCGTCTCTTTTTACACCATTCTTAGTAATAGTAACTAAGTTAGGTGGCGACGAAAGGTCCCAATCCCAAAGATCATGGTGAATGGTTTGGAAGTGCCATATATGTTTACCTGTTTTAGCATCCAGCGCAACAACGCAATCAGCAAACAGGTTGTCGCCCGGGCGATCAACTCCGTAAAAGTCATAGCTTGTACCGCCGGTTGCTATAAACACCATGCCGCGTTTTTTATCAACGCTTAAGCCGGCCCAGTCATTAGCACCGCCAAATTCTTTCCAGGCATCTTTAGGCCAGGTTTTATAACCAATTTCACCCGGTTGCGGGATGGTATGGAAGGTCCAGGTTAGTTTACCGGTAATAGTGTTATAAGCACGTACATAACCAGGTGCAGAGCCATAGCTTTCGTCAACCCTTGCACCCATAATGATAAGGTCGCCATAAATTGCGCCCGGCGATGAAGATCCGGCAGCGTTTATGGTTTTAGGATCATCGCGCAAACCCACGCGCAGATCTACTCTGCCGCCATCGCCAAAGGTTTTTATCACCTCGCCGGTTGTAGCACTAATGGCTACAAGGTTATTACCTATGGCCATTAAAAGGCGCTTATCATTACCCTTTTCCCAGTAAGTTACACCCCTTGAAACGCCACCGCCATAACCGCCGCTTGATGGGTCAAACTCCCATATCTGCTCGCCTGTTGATGAGTTAACCGCGTAAACTTTGCTGCGGGCCAATATGGAGTACATTACCCCATCAACAATAATAGGGTTTGACTGGCTTCCTCCACCGCCAAAGCCTCTGCCTGGGGCAGCAGCAGCACCGGCAACCGGAGGTGGGTTGCCAGGTCCAAATTGCCAGGCCACCTCTAAGTTTTGTACGTTATCTTTATTGATCTGCGTTAGCGGCGAATAAGCGTTGGTCTCAGAGTTGCCTCTGTATGCACCCCATACGCGATCATCATTAATGGCTACATATGCCGAATATGATAATGCTACAAGTACTAACGCCGCTATTTGGTAGCTTCGTTTTTGCTTAAATGATAATAGAAACTTTTTAATGGAATTCATTTTATGTTAATAGTTGGTTTTAATCGGCGTTTAATTGGTTTTATGCAAGCTTACAGGGTTGTTTTTACCCGATAAATTTGAGCATGCTATTATAAGGCTTTTCAACTAAATTTTTTGTAAAATATATAATGCAATAACAAATTAATTAGTAACTCCTTTTAATAAATTTCGTCTACCGGCAATTAGCGCTCAACAAAACAAATCCTTTTCCCCAGCGTTATACTTTATCGATAATTTTTTAATATAATGGAAAACAATAAAAAAAGAAGCGATGATGTGAACCAGGATCAAGCATTGCATAACCCAACTAACAGAAGTAAAAGTAACCAGGAGCAACAGTCAAACAGCCATAAAAAAAATGGCAGCAGCCAGGAAGATAGCGGAAACAAATACCTGAGCAACGGCTACCTTGACGATAGGGATCGCTATGACGATACTGAATTGTAAAAAACAAATACCTTATTTATCAAAGCCACTCCGGTAAATGGGGTGGCTTTGATATTTTGAAATATTTTTAATTAGAACGAAAACAAAGGTGCTTTTACATGTGTTATACTAATACCAAATAAATATCTACGTTATGGAAAACAACACATGGAACAGCGACGATCAGAACCAACGTTCTGATGCGCAACAGCAAAACAACCAACAAAACTGGAACAGCAACCAGGAACAACAACAAAACGCAGGTTTGCAAGGCGAAGGCAGCAGTGGCGATCAGCAAGGTGAGCCGGGCAGAAATCCGGATCAGAACCAAGGCCGCAACCAGGAGCAGCAAGGTAATGCCGATATAGGCAACCCAAGCAGCGGTCAGCAAGGGCAGTTCGGCCAGCAAAACCAGCGTTCAAGTCAGGATGATCAAAATTACAGCCAGACCAATACGCAGGAGCAGCAAGGCAATCAGCGCGATTACAGCGATCAGGATTATGCTGATGATAATCAGCGTCAGGACAGCGATGATGCGGACGACGATACCGAGATCTAAACGCTATTAGTTTTAAATCCAAAAAGCCACGCCTGTAAAAGGGTGTGGCTTTTTTGGTTAAAAGGCGTTAGTCCTGTCTGTGTGGCCGAAGCTTAGGGCGTAAAAGTTCATAAAACAAATCCCTGTGCTTTTCATTCCTATAATAGCAATGAAACAATTACCAAAAAACACAGCACTTACAGGGCAGTTAAAATGGGTTGAGCGGATAGCTTCCGTTATGGACGACAAATTCCGCTTCCCCGGTACAAATTTTCGCTTTGGGCTCGATCCTGTACTGAACTTCATCCCCATTGCAGGAGATGTTTCAGGCTTTATCGTAGCAATAGCGCTGCTTTATGTAATTGCAAAGAACGGCGGTGTAAGTCGCAAGGTACTTGTTTTAATGGCTGTTAACATTTGCTTTGATGCACTTCTTGGCGCAATACCACTCCTGGGGCAGATCACCGATTTCTATTTTAAAGCGAATACCCGCAACATTAAGCTGCTAAAAGAGCATTACCAGGAAGGCAAGCACCAAGGCAACGGTAACGGTATTATAACCTTAATATTAATAGTACTGCTAATTTTCCTTGCATTAACTATCTATGTGTCTTACCTAGCGCTGCAATGGTTATTCAGGCTTTTTTAATAGCCCTGATAATTCCAGGCATTTTAAACCCAGGCCGCAGGGTCTGCTCTAATACTTACCGTTCAAAAAACTATTTTGGTAAAGTGGGGTTTTGAGATGGATACATTTATAGCAAAACAGCTTTAGCGTTAACAAAGCAAATGGGTAAAATTTTTACTATAACTGAGGGACTTGAAAACCTGGGCGCTCTGCATACCGGCGGCCAGGGTTCTGTATATAAAGGTAGGCGCATCGGCGAAATTTTTGTAGCAATAAAGCTTTTGCCTACCCCTATTCACGCCGAAGATGAGAACGACAAGCACTATAACGATTTTATTAACGAGGTAGAGAAATTAAAAAAGGTTAACCAGGTATCAAACCCCAATGTGGTTAAGATCCTCAACTCCGGCATTACCGAAAGCGGCTCGCTCCCGTTCATCGAGATGGAATTTATAGAGGGGCCGGATCTTGCGGAACTACTTACTGAAAAAGATACACCTGTTTTCACCATCCCTGAAACCATTAAGGTAGCTTATCAGCTTGCAAATGCCCTGAGCCATTGCCATCAGGTATCAGTAAAGCATGGCGATATCAAAAGCAACAATGTTAAATTCAACATTAATACAGGCAACTATATGCTGCTTGATTTTGGCCTTGCAATTATGAGCGACGAGCAGCGGCGGAGCAGCTTACGAAACGCGGGGGCGGTAGAGTTTATGGCGCCTGAGCAAAGCGAAGGCAACCTGCTGCCGCAAAGTGATGTTTACAGCTACGGCATTATCCTTTATGAGTTGCTGGCTGGCACCGTTCCCTTTAAACTGAATGACAATGGCCAGACCGCCCGTAATGCTGTAATGATAGCACACCTGGAGCAAGAACCACCCGACCTGCTGGCGTTGCGAGAAAAGAACATGCCTTTGAACTGGCCTGAAGAACAGCGCCTTCGCGAATTGCGGGTACCGGATTGGCTGCTACCGCTCATCTCTAAATGTTTGCAAAAAAATCCGGCTGACCGTTACGCCGACGGTACCGAACTGCGCGAGGCGATACAACACAGTGTGATAAGCGTAAAAGATGATACAGAGAGTGTCCTTGTCATGCAAAACGAAAAAGACGCCCTGGAATTAAAATTACAGGAAGAAACGGCTAAGACGATCCGGTTAGAGCAGGAGATAACACAGCTTAAAAATAGCAAGGCGACAATTAAGAAAGCCCCTGTTACAACATCGGCACCACATAACAATAGTGGCAAAAGGATGTCAATAGCCCTATTGTTCGGCATTGGGCTGTTGTTTACTTGCATTGGTGTGTTGGCCGGCCGTTACCTTTTTAATAGCCAGAAAGCAGCGGCTGTTTCTCTTCCAAAAGATAATACTGCACGTGCAGAAAGCTCAAATAAAACCCGTACTGAGCCAGAGCCCCGGAAAAACTTAAAGGAAGAACCAGAGGTTGCAGTAAAGAATCCTATTGAAAAACCCGAAACGCCGGCGGTTAAAAAAACGAAAAAAGATTCAACTAAAAAGGTGGTAAAAAAAGCAAAACCTGTTGAACCTGCGCCGACTAATAGCGGTAAGGGCAGCGATGTAGGTAAAGTATTTAAATTATTTACTACTTACGCCTACTTTCACAGCAGCCCGGACGAGGCAAGCAAACGCGCCGCAAATATAAACCAATGGAACAACGCACGCTTAAAAGCCCTTGACGACCGAAACGGCTTTATTTATGTGGTGTATACCAATGATGAAGGACAAACCAGTAAAGGCTGGCTCAGGAAAAAGGACTTGATTATAGTTGGGCAATAATGTCCGCTATTCACGTTCGCGCGTTGGTGTTAACATTTCTTATTTAACAACGTCAAATTTCAGTTTATAACTACCAACAAGTCCATTTCTGTCAATACCCTGAATAACGGCTATGTACTTACCCGGCTTATCGGATGTATAAAACGACACATTAGCCTTGCCTGTGGCATCGGTATTAACATCAGGCGCCCAATACAGCACATGCCTGAAATCGGGCACACGGCTTTTTTGCTGTTCAGGCGTTTCGTATATTGGCGAGTAGAATTCCCGCTGTAGCTGCATGCCTTCATAATCGAGTACCACGGCTTTTGGGTCAATGTCAAACCCGGCCATATCACCCTTGTAGGATATCATGTTTATCACCCCATTTGATGTTATGGGTCCCCAGTAGTTTTTATACTTCATCATATCCAGCTCGCGTATTTTTAACGGATCAATAGCAAAAACACGGTCGAGGTTAAAAATAGGCACACCATCTAAAATCACCATAGGTTGATCGCGCGTAAACTCGCCCCCATTCAATACGTTAAAGCGTACCCTGTTTTTAGTTTTGCCCACCAATACTTCTACAACATATTCCCGCAATACTTCTTCCATAGTAGTAAAACGGGTGTAGTTCTCAAGAAAATATTTTTTATGGTTGTTACCAAAATAAACGGAACTGTCAACCACTGGCACCGTGTATTGCTTTAACTTATTAGGCACGTATATATTTTGGACCTGCATATCCATACTGTTAAATTCTAACGCTTTTTGCCATTGTTTAATTAATTTAAAAGCAGGCAGTTTTATACTTGAATATTGCTCGGAAAAAGGATTATTGATAGATATTTTATAGGTACTATCTATTTCGGTATTGGTTTGCACAACTATCTCGCCGGGGCCATAAAGTTGCTTGGTATTAAATAATAACCTTCCGGTCGAATCGGCTGTAGATCCATACAATTGTAAACGCTTGCCCGGCACGCCCATATAGGCGGTTATCTTAGGGGCGGGTTTGCCATATGCATCACGTAATTGCCCTGTCACCAAGTGTCCGTCGTACTCCGGCAGGTAAGTAAACTTTTGCTTTCCGTTTAAAACTTCATCCCATTTAAAACGGCTCCATCCCTGCACCAGTAATAAATTATCAAGCGCCCTGTCTACCTCGTCAGATATTACACCCGGCGTTCTGCTAAAGTAATAATCCGGAGATTCAATATTCCCCTTCAGTTCTGACGTTAGCCATAGATAAGTATCTATATTAAGGTCATCGCCATGATTTAATGAATCAGCTTTAAATACAGCTATAGACATATTTGCCGGCACTGTATTGTTAGCAGCCGGCGCGACTGTAACGGGAATAGCTACAAGGCTACGCAGTTTATATTGCGATTGAACCTGTGCACGTATCTGCAAAGCATCCGGACGGCTAAAAATCAAACGCTCGCAAACAGGTTGCTTTGCACTATTGAACAAAGTAATATGATTTACCCCCCGGCCAAGCTTTAATCTGTCAATAGATATTGTTGCATTTCCGTTGGCATTAGTAACAACACTTTGAGCTACAATCACCGTCCGGCCGCTGTGTATAAACAGGTAAAGTGGTTCGTTAACACCTCGTGTACTTATAACTAAATTGGTTTGGTTATAAGTCCCTGTTAAATGTATTGCGTAACCTTTGGCGGCAACCGGCGGTAGCTCGCTTATCAGGGAGTTATTGCTGCCTATGCGCACTACAGCTTTGTAGGTACTGTTAGCATCGGGCGTTAACTCAAAACTGCCCATGCCAAATTTTAAGGTTTCAAATCGGGCCACGGTTTCATTCCGTTCATTGGTTATTACCCCGCTTGCATCTATTCCTTTACCATCCGCCCCGGTTACTTTAAAGCCAACTGTACTTGTTGCACCTGCTACAAGATTGCCGCCTTCGGCAAAAAACTGTATTGCAGGAGGCCTTACAGTTCCCATTGCCGTGGTCGCCACCGGCTCGGTTAGCGAGTTAACTATCGTTATTGTTTTTTCAAAAAACCGGTCGGCACTGAAGTTCTTCATCCAATTGGTATAGGCTCTTAATTTATAATTGCCATTTTTTAAGTTTACCGGGATATAAAACGACCCGTTTCCCCGGCCTTTATCCAACGCTATTTTAGCCTGTAAAACCGCATTATTTGCTTCGTCCAGTACATCTGCATAAACTACCTTACTTATATCAAGCTGATGCAAAGTACCCGCATCAACATTATAAACTTTAAACCACATTATTTCGCCGGCCATGTAAAAGTTCCTGTCGGTATGCACGTACACTTTTTCCGTCAAAACATGGTCGTTATATTGCCGGAAACTTTGAGATATAATGTCCTGCGCGTGTGTTTTAACTGCCGCTAAAAACAGCGGGAGAACTAACAAGTGCCTTAATACTGATGTGATCTTTATTGTCATAACATTATTGCCAAAAACTTGGTTGTTGTACACGTCCCCTTATCGTACAATCCAGACACGGCCTTCCCGAATATTGATAACCGATTATAGCTGGAATAGGTTCTTCTGACCATATCGCATCTGCAGCGAGATATGGGCTAGTTAAGGGCACTACCATTGTCGCCACAGTAAGCTTACCCTTTGGAGGAAAAAAAAGATACGATGAATCCAATTTACAGTCGTATGGATATTCAAATTTGTAACTTGACGGTAAATCTGCGTTTTTTATAAAAATTCGTTTTGATTGTTTAGTGCCTGCGCTTATGTATCCTATAACCGGTTCGGCCGCATCAGCAACGTTATGAATGTTGCCGGAAATTTCTGACGGCTGGGCATCGAATATACTGCCCAATCCTTCGGTGTTCTTCCTCATATTATCCCAAAAAGCATAAGCCTCTTTGGTTAAAGCTATTTGTGTAACCAGTATACTATATTTTATCCCCAACTTTTCTGAAGTTGAAGCGACAGTAGCTATGGGCGCCTTAAATGCTACATCCTTCACTAAAGCAGCCGTTGAATTAACAATAATGTTATTGGAAGCCTGAAAACCAAAACAATGATCTATATACTCTGCTTTTGTACGTGGTATTATGGCTGATCCGTTAGTCCGATAAGCGGAAATAAATTTGGTTCTAAACTCCCAGGTCTCTTCGTAATTATAAAGGTAGTAACGGCTGTTGTTAGTCGCGTCGTGTGTATTGGCATAAATGGATATACCGGCGTTGGTAGCATCATATCCCACATCATCAATAGGTTGCGTAACTTTTGCGTTGGTTAAGTCTGATAAATAGGTTTTACCATTACTGGTTTTAATACGTACACGGTATTGTTTGGTATTATCTAAAATTAAGCTTTGGGTAGCGTACACTCCTTTACCCAAATGTTGCAGCGTTGCAACAGTACCCGTTGCATTTTCAAGGGTGACCTGCGCGTTTAATTCGGGGTTGGCGGCAATTTTATTTGCAATTATCACTGTACGGCTTAAAGTTATTTTGGTCGAATCGATTGTGTTTATAAAACCCTCAACCACTAAAACATTTACATTTTGTTTTGTTACCTCTACGTTTAAAGACTTTTTGCAACTGCCTAATGCAATAGCACCTATAAAAAAAGTTAAGTAAAAAGCTGCCTGTTTCATATACCTAAAATCTTATATTATAATTTACAAAAGGTATAGGCGCTGCAAAAATAGATAACTGGTATGCACCAACTACCCCACCCTGCTGTGTAAAAAAGGTTGAATATGCATTTTGCCTCCCTGTAAGATTATACACACCTATTGTCCATGAATTATGTGTTAACTGCTTTATTTTATGATTACCCTCAATATTCAGCGCAATATCGGTTCTGAAATAATCAGGTATGCGGTATTGGTTACGGTCTGAATAATAAACCCGCTCTGCACCGTTATACAGATATTTGGCTATTGGTAAGGTTATCGGCCTGCCAGTACTGTAAGCAACATTAAAAGACAGGCTATACCGATGAGAAAGATGGTATGCGCCGGTTAAATTAAAACCATGAGGTTTATCATAATTTGCCGGGTAATACGCCCCGCTGTTTACTGCCGGGTGTACCGCAGGGTCATCCTGCTTCAAAAATGTGCGCGAATAAGTATAGCTCATAAGCCCCGTAAGTTTACCGGCCGTTTTGCGCAACATAAATTCTAACCCGTAAGCTTTGCCGTGTGTGTTTATTACGTCCTGCTCAATATTATGATTAAGGGTAAGAACTGCACCGCTTTTATAATCAAGGTAATGGTCAATATCCCGGTAATAACCCTCAATAGATGTTTCGATGGTATTTGATTTTAAATTTTTGTATAAACCTAATGATACCTGCCTGCCCGATTGCGGTTTGATATTAGCATCACTTAACTGGTAAACATCGGTTGGCGAAATAGCTGTTGTGTTTGATAACAGGTGCAAATATTGATGCAAAGTATTATAAGCCGCTTTTACCGCCAGGTTGTCGCCAAGGTTATATCTCGCCGAAAATCTTATCTCGGGATTGATATACGTTTTAATAAACTGATTGCTACCAAATATCCTTGTGTTTGTCACGTTTAAACTTGTCTTTGGAAGACCATCGGCATAATAGTTTACCGTTGCCGGGCCAAGCGAGTTAAAAACTGCTAAACGTAATCCACCTGATAACGAAAGATCATCAGTTACGTCAAATTTATCGCCAGCATATAAGCCGCTTTCAAGCCCGTGCTGGGCGCTAACAACATTTGGTGCCACTAAAGATTTAGCGCCCGTTGGTTGCATA
This sequence comes from Mucilaginibacter calamicampi, assembly GCF_042676765.1. Taxonomy (NCBI): domain Bacteria; kingdom Pseudomonadati; phylum Bacteroidota; class Sphingobacteriia; order Sphingobacteriales; family Sphingobacteriaceae; genus Mucilaginibacter; species Mucilaginibacter calamicampi. The sequence continues at coordinate 876,403 of NZ_JBHTHU010000005.1, read as the reverse complement.
TCGCCCGGATGCAGGTTATAATAAATTGAGCTTAAGCCAAACGTTAGACTATGTTTATTATTAGGGTAATAATTAAAATCGGCTTTAAAATTGGTTTGTTTTATATTAAAATTAAGCTGATAAGCATTTACCGGATTGACTGTGCTGCCCACGCCATATTGATAACTATCAAACCCGCCACCTATAACACCGTATAGTTTATTGTTAAAGTTGTGTTTCCACTTTAGCGCTATATTTTTGTTACTGTAGCTATAACTGGTATCGCTGTTCAGTTTAAAGTTGTCATTACTGATATAACTGTTTAGGTATAAGTTATTTTTGTCATTGATACGATGACTGATATCTAAATTCAGATCATAAAATGATGCTTTACTGTTTTTATAAGCATTAGGCAGTAAATTAAGCAGCCAGTTGGCGTACGTGGTACGTCCGCCAAATATAAATGAGGTCCGGTCATTTACTATCGGTCCTTCAACGTTTAATCTGCTTGTAAGTATGCCAATACCTGCCGATCCCGTAAACTTTTTTTTGTTACCCTCGCGACTGTTAATATCTAATACCGATGATATGCGCCCACCAAAACGCTCGGGAATAGTGCTTTTATATAATTCAACATCCTTTACAACATCAGGGTTAAAGGCCGAAAAGAAACCAAAAAAATGCGCCGGATTAAAAACTGTTAAGCCGTTAAACAGCACTAAATTTTGGTCGGCCGCGCCACCACGCACGTTAAAACCGGTTGTAGCTTCGCCAACTGTTTGCACGCCGGGTAATACCAGTACCGCCCGTAAAATATCGGCTTCGCCAAATACTGCAGGTATTTCTTTTATACTTTTTATATCCATACGCACAGCACCAAGTTGCGTGCTTTTAATATTGGCAACTTTTTCGTCCGATATTTTTACTTCCTTTAAAGTTTGTATTTGTTCTTGCAGGTCGATATTAAATTTGCCATCACTATACAATATAATTTCCCTGCGGGTGTCGCGGCTGCCCATTGAACGTATAAGTATGGTATGCCTGCCTTTTGGCAGTGTAAGTGAGAAAAAGCCATACTGATCTGAACTAACCCCTGTTTTTGTATCGGCTACATATAAACTTGCTCCTATTATTGATTCGCCTGTTTTTGCTTCCTTAACATACCCCGCTATAGTTGCATTACCAGTGCCTACCTGGCTGGTTTTAAAACCTATTTCGTAGGTTTTATTCTCAACGGTCGATTCAGTTACCTCCTGTTGTTTTTCGTCGGTTGCAAAGTTTCGCACAGGTAAATTCGCTGTTACGGCATTTGCAGCGGTGTTTAGGGTTTTTAATCCAAAAAAACCGTTAGCTAAGCCAGTTTGTATATTACGGTACTTAGTTAACAAAACCTCTTGCTGCGGAGTTATTGTATAACGAAAGTGCGTGTTTTTAAAGGCTTCATCTAAAACACGATCAAGAGGCTGTTGGTTTAATTGTAAGGTTACGTTCAGGCTATCAAATGCGGCAGCGTCATAATAAAAATAGTATCCGGTTTTAGTTTCCAGGTCATCAACCACCTGGGAAATGCGCGCCTGCTGGTAATTAACATCAATTAACCTTTTGCCCGCAACTTGTGCAAATAACGCGTTACCTACAAATAAACAGCATATTATAAGGTATAATTTTTTCATGCTAATTGCTGATCTTGTCGTAATAACTAATAACCGATGTTAAAGCCATCTCCAGATCAGAAAAATCAATGTTCTTCTTTATGTACAGTTTTAGCTCTTTCTTTTTATCATTAAGCACGTTTAACAACTGCCCCTTACTATTTACGGTGTAGTAATGCTGTCCTTTTTTTAAATAATAGGTGTTCTTATTGACGAATATTGTTTTTAACGACAAGCTCTCCGCCTCCCTCGATTTTTCCCTTTTTACCAAAAGCTGCAGCTTATTATTATACAGCTCGTCATAAAAGAAAATGTCCATTTTTTTGTTATTTTCATCAGGCACAACTCTTATAAAGTGATGTCCGCGCAAATCAAATTCGTTTACAAAATCACTCAGCAATGCTACATTACTAGTTTTATCATATAAAAAAGTAACCAATACCTGGCGATATTCGTCATACAATAAAGGGATATTTTTATAAACTATACCGTCATATTTTACCGTGCCATTGGTAAAATTCTGCGAGTCGCTATAATACGGAGTACCCGCGGCAAATTGATCATAAAACTCATATGCCGGGCCACGATACAATCTTGATTGAGGGCCGATATTTTTTTGGTAAGTAGTAACTATGTTTTCGGCTACACTATTTAATTGCTCGTTATTTTCAACAATTTGAGCAATTGCCTTATTACCAAAAATCATACAGTAAAATACCATTAAACATGGCAAAAGAAATTTCTTCATATTATGATTTAGGCTATAATCGGGCGGACAGTCCGGTTATAAATATATTATTTGTAATAATCGTCGTAAGTACAATTAATATATAAGGCAATATAATGTTTATAAATTATTTTCAAATAACTATGCTGTTTTTCTTCTATATAATTAGTTGATAATTATGCAAATAGCGCAAGTATTGTTAAATAAACAACAATTCAAAGGGGCATTGATCTGGATTGAAAATCAATGAGTTAACAAAATACCTGGAAACCAGTTGGGTTTTAAAAAGACTATCGGATTATAAATTAATTAGGCCCGCTATTTACTCATCAAAAAGTTGTGAAAATATCACTCAAGTTTAGGTTGCTATATTATGACTTTGTTATAAACATATATAAGTTTCGCCGAGTTCAAAAAATCCATATATTTATATCATTAAGTCACAATTTAAAAATTTAAAAAATCATGAAAGTAAAGCTATCTCTTCCTGAAGAAACGACTGAAGAATTTGTAGACATTGAGAATTTAGACAATGAAACAAAATTGAAAATTAAAACATATCTGGAAAATGAAGGTTCAGCCTTAGCTAGTTGTGGAGGCACGTGGAAATGTAGTATAAAGATACACGGGATAGTTTCCTGCTAAATGATGTTAGTAAACAAAATTACAGGAAGATCTCTACTTGATTTAATTCGATCCGGATATTTTGATCTCATTTATCCGAATTTTGTATCGGAATCCGTTGATGCCGGGTTAAAAAAAGTAGAGGTTTTTTTTGGTACTAAACCAAACGTATATGGGTCCAATATAGACGCATTTAAAAAAATAAGAGATGCCATATTTGTCATATCTAAAGGAAGCAGTATAATAAATTCTTTAAATATTGCCGTACCTCATACTCATTGGGAAGGACAGAATCCTGTAATTTACAAATTTCAGGAAGAGTTTAATAGATACGTAATCGGCCATCATGAACCAGATGTTAACAAAACATATTTTCCTGCTTCCTTTGTTTTTTCAGAACAAGAGGTTTTGCCCTACGAATGGCTTGAATATAATACTAACATAAATGAAGAAGAATTTAGTTTGATTTACGCATTTCTTATAGAATTGCACCAAGAAGTAGCATGCAATAAATGGCCGTTAGGTATTAATATTGATTTTCGCTATAAAAAAACCTTGTTTGAAGAAAGTATTCCTACCGTTGAGATTCCTTTAGAAAATGAAGATTTGGACGGATTTGCATTTATACAAAAATATGCTGATTTTATTCTATCATCAGATGGGTCTGATCATACCGAACAAGTGGCTTGGTCTGCAATATCAGAACTATCCTATAAATTGAATAATGACGAATTGAACGTATTAAGATCTCTTCGCTCAAAAATGAGTGAACTAAAATCTGATTCAGAACGGGAAAAATTTTTGAATACTTTCCTAAGTTAATAAAACCTGCATACTATCAAGATTGAGATACAATCCCAAAAACCAATTGTAAGTTATTTTAATCTAACACCTGACGGGCTATCCTTTCCCCAAAATAGAAATTGAGGTCTTTGTTTACCCTGCCGCGACGAGAGGTTTGCACTAATATTAGTCATCAAGTCAAATAGATTTTTTGCACCGCCTTTAACCGAACTACTCTTAAATCCTAAATTTATCAGCCCTGAGCCCGAACTCGATGCAAGCTGATCGGCTCTGGCAGAAGTTAAAATTGGGATCAGCTTATTGTAAGATAATTGGCCGAAGCCGGGATCGCCGAATGGCCCGGAAATGTATTCTGTGTTCTCAACTCCGCCAGAATAACATGCATCAATAAAAACAAAGACAGACTTTGCGTCAATATTTTCAATCCATGACGAAAATTCATAACTTGAAATGGCACTTTCATAAGGTTGTTCAACCTTGTAGTCATACGGAACCATATAAAATTTCCCTGTTGAATCTAACTGCCCATGCCCGCTGTAATAAATGATTAGAATATCTTCAGGGTTAATGCGATCAGGAGAATCTGAAGAAAGAGCATGCAAACTTTGCTTTATTGCCTTTTTGGTTGTTAACAAAGTAGCTTTAGGATTATACTCTGTTACTGCTTCCGAAAAAAGATTTAGTCTCCGTATTTTATTAAATTCAGATTTATCTACCAGGTTATTAATATTGTCGTAAAATTCTTTTGTCTCGACAACGGGATGGGTTAACTGCATCGAAGAGTTTTCATTACTGGCTACAGCAATTGTTAAAACCACCAGATCACCTTTTTTAACGCCACTTTGTTTAACCGGAAATCTATTTTCTCTGGTGATTGACTTTACTCTGTCGTTATTAAATGCATAACAAGAAAGGCGAACTTGAGACAAACTTTCTTCCGGTAAAGAAATAAGTATATTTTTAAGCCGCGGGTCGTCTTTAGCAACGCGGGCTGTACTTAAAAAACTACCGGCATCACCTGTCTCAGGTATTACCTTTATCAGCTTTTTATCCCTGAAAATATGAACAGCATAGGCATCTGTTTCTCCTGCTAATTCAATATCAACAGTACATTGCCTGTCATTAACTTGTTTAAAATTAGTCATTCTTAGTTCGGGCTGTTTACGGTTTACCGAACTGAATTTTTTTATGGGCTTTTGAAACGTGCTCCTTAATAATGTTTTGTAGAACAATTGTGGCTGATAGAAATCTTTCATGAAGATCTCAAGGGGATAAACGGTGAGCTGCTCGTTAAAATCCCATTTTGCACTTTCAGCGTTCTCAAGATTTTCGGTATCAAAGAACCCCGACTGCCTGCTAACGGTTAGCCAGTTGGTAATCACCTGGTTCTGAAAGTTATCTTTAAACGTAAAGTACAGGTCGGCTGCAATTTCACCGGATCTAAGGTCCCAAATTTTAATTGTGCTTTTATCAGCGGATATTAAAAAATCTTTAAAAAGCCTTACATTGGAATTCTCAAGATCGCCTTTTTTATCGTCTAATACGATCCGCTGAGTTGAACCAGGTTCTCCAATTGTGACGATTTTTTTCACACTTTGAATAGTTTGCCCGTCACTTATCGGTTTAACAAAGTCCACAAGTGTGCCATCAACCGTCCTAATCTTGGTCTCCCCGAAATCAAACAAGTTATCCACGTAATGAATCCCTAACGAATCTATACTTAACAAATTAGCCTGGGTATCATAATAGTTGATAACAGGTCCAGATATTTCTGCGACCTTACCGTTTTTGAGTAAGAGGTATTTTTCGATATTAAGACCCGACGAAGGCAGCTTCCACTTTAGCATGCTAACCTGCAATTCTGCACCAATTGGATCAGAATCCAGCGGAATAGGCTTTTTAAAGGCAATATTATCAAAGCGCGACAAGACATTTTTGGTATTTAGGTCCCAAAGCTTTTTAATGTCCATTATAGTAATAAGTGCATTTCGTCCTTGTACCTGGAGGCCGCTAAACGACCCTTGTTTAAACCCTTCCTTCGCTAGTCTATCGCTATCCAATGCTGCATAAACTCCGCGTATCTCATGATTAACGACTTCTAGGCTATTGATCTGTTTATCTGTTTCTGTAAAACGTAATACTTCACTTTTGTCGCTAGTTTTCACCAATTTAACTATAGGGCCATCGGCTGATAAGGAATAGTGTAATACATACCTGCTGTCGTCTGACAGTTCTATAAATTCTGTTTTAAAAATATCAACAGGGGCAAATGTTTTTGCACTCAGTATAGTTAGTTGATTAGCGTGCGTTAGAGACTGCCCCACTTTGAAATCCGCATACTCAAGGGAGGTAATTAAAACTGAGTCGCCGGATTCCGAAAACTGGCATTTTCGGATGCTCGACATCGGCATCTTGAACGTGTTAATTATCCGGCTCTTGATGATATCAAATAACACGACATCAGTGTTTGAATTAATTAAGATCTGGGATGCATCTTTATTGATACTAAAATTCAGTATAAAGCTGTTCGGGCTTGGCTGATAAACAAGTTCAGGGAGTTGCTTATCAGTACTTGCCTGTGAAAAGACGAAGAGGGGAACTAAACATGAAATGACAAATAAAAAGATAGCGGACAGTTTCATAACAAGGCGAATTGATATAGGTTAGAATTCGTCCCAATATCAAAAATACTGTATACTTTCCCATCAATCTCGTCGCGGACAACAATGCTATATATCTTATCTTTTACAAAAACTATATTAACTACCGAGTCATATTCGCCTTCTTTGAATGATCTATTTTTTGTATTATAAAACGTGGAACCTGTTTTGTATTCGTAGGTTGCATAACCCTTTGTATACAGGTATTGAGAAACAATTTTATCTGATATATCTGAAAATTTGATCCGGTGTGTTTTCTTGCCGTATCTCAGCAGAACATCAGCTTGCATATTGGCCGATGTGTTGTCAGATTTAAAAGGCTTGTTGTCGGTTCCTTTAATGATTTCCTGCGTTCCATCCTTATTAACGGTATATAAAAGCCCTGTTGAAGTGTCGACAACTATGGTCATGGTGTCATCACCTATCTTAAAATCAATGTAGCAATATCTCGGATTCCAGTCGGTTAGCTTGTAAACAATTTTATTAAAATCATCAGAGAGTTTAACGAAAGCCGATTGCTTCAGCCATTCGGTTCTCAAATCACTTGAATCATGCAAGGCAATATATTTATAAGATCTCTTTCCCATGTGCTCTTTTACAAGAACATAGCCATCAGGGGTAACCGAAACTATATCGGCAGTTACCAATTCTGCTTTTATGTGCCTGGTCTCTTTAGATTCCCAATTATAGTAGAATATCCCAGAGGAGTTCGTCATAACTAAAAAATCCTGTTTCGGAGAGAACAACAATTGCCAGTCGCGACGAAGAGCGATCCCTGCCATAACTGCTGTTTCCGCAATTGTTTTTTTTTCGGCGCGGCTAATTATGACGAGCCTGTTCTTTACCGGTCCATATAGATATAAAGCAATATACTTTGTTGAAAGTGCCCCGAAAACTTCACCCATGGCGAAATATGATCCGGTGGGGTTGTTATTCACATTAATCCTGAATTTCTCAGCAGGATAGTCCTCTCCTACGTTGGTGACAGTTAACTCCAGGTTGCCATTATACAGATTGGAAACCTGAAGCTTTTCGAACTTTCGAAAGCAGATGAAATTTTCCTCCTCTCCCATACCCACTTTTAAAAGAACATTGGTCTTGGCTTTAAGGTCGAATATTTCTGCATACAAACGGTCGGAAACAACTATTTTATTTTTATCGTTTGTAATGTAAGCCGAAACGTCTTTTGAAAAAGTGCCTTGGCTTTGCGATAGATCGAATCGTTTTAGCCGTGTGCCCGTACTGTTATCGTAAACAGACAAGGTTTTATCCTGAAGAACAACAGAATGTTTTAAGTCATCACTTAGCGATGCAAAATTTACATTCTGGCAAAAAGCCGGGATGCTAAATAAAACAAGAACAATTAATAGTGTATGTCTTATCATAACTCATGTACTTTACCTTCTGCCAGTATAAAAATACTGCTTACTGTGAGGAGGACAAAAATAATATATAAAACGGCGAGCCGTGACTGAACCGCATTGATAGAAGCCCTGGTCCATATTTTTTCTATGTTCATGACTCCTCCATGATCAGCGATTAGTTCATTCACCGGCTTGTCGGGAAACAATTTTATATAAGACGCAGCGCCCTGGGTATAGGTGTTACCTATGATAATAGGGTTTGATTCACCAGGGGGCTCAATCACATACTCATTTAACGTGGATTTATAAAGCATCCCCACGATCAAACCTCCCAAAATTAGGGGGATGGAGATCAAATACCATTTGTTAGTGCTTGCTTTTAATTTTTTCCGGAATGATATTACCAGTAGTAGAATTACTAAGCTACCAACTGAAATTAAACCCACCTCAAAACTGAGCTTTGAAAACTGCTGCGTGGGCGGCGCCCAGTTTGTTAAAAATCCATTGAAGGCAGCAAGCAAAATAGTGACGCCTTGTATGCATCTACTCAGTATGGAAGAATTATTCATTTAATTAACAAATCAAAAGGAGAGTAATCATCCGTTATCTCTATTTTCTTAACGTCGGAAATAGGTTCAAAGCTTCCCGGATCGCTAACCCAAACCTGGTAGTTGGAATGTTTTTCAAGATAAGCTTCAAAGGGCCCTTGCAAGGTTGGAAAACTCTTGTAATTGTTGGCGTTTTTTAGAAAAAAGTCCGCATTGGTGCAGTAGATTACACGTCTGGGCCGTACTGGAGTGTTTCCCAGTATATTTACTTTTATTTTAACCTTATTTTCTACCACCATCTTGTTTGGTCCCATATATTGCTCAAATGCCTTTGACATGGTTTGCATCTCATTGTGCACAAACTCGACTTTTTGCAGGTTATTGGCGTCGATCCCTGCTTTTAAAATACTGATCAATTCTTTGTAAGTATTCAGACGATCAGGGGAGATAGGGTCCGTCTTCTTCGAAATCACATTAGCTAACACAAGCACATCTTTTTGAGCGTTCTGCATCACCCCGGTTTGAAAAGTTGTGTCAGATAATTCCTTAATTTCCTTTAAAAGAACCGCTCTGTTATTGAAGTTAAATGTGATAGAAATTTTGTAGCCTCTGTTAAGCAGCGAATCAATCCGCTTGTTTTTTTTCTTTACTACCGGCACCTTTACGAAACAACTCCCATCCTTGGCGTTAGAAATAAAAGTTGGATTAGATTCAAGCAGAAAAGTTTTTAAATCACTGTTTAACAAAAATGGACAGTTGTTGGCCCATATCTCGAATGATTGACATTTGATACTGTCGGACCCGTAATCAAGAACAAGTTCACCCTCTTCCAAAGCAACTAACTGTTGAGTTGATTGGTTGATCATGCTATACCTTACATCATCAGCGGGTGAAAATAGCGAGAGAAAAAAGTTTAAAACAAGAAGAAGCATAAAACAAATTTATGAATAAATATAACAATTTGTTGCACTAGGTAAAAGCTACAACATATCCGTTAAATAGCAAGCTTACTAAGAATGGAGAATAGAAAATGCTAAAAATAAATGCTCCCTACAAAAGGATAAAATCATATTAAATAACTTATAATCAATTACTTAGTTACTTTCCGATACAGAACTTACTAAATATATTATCCAGCAAATCATCTGTCGTTACCGCGCCGGTAATTTCGCCCAGATAGTGCAGGGCCTGTTTTATGTCCATTGAGAGGAAATCAGACGTAACAGTTTCCATACCATCCAGCACCCTGATAAGTGATTCTTCAGTTTTTTGTAGCGCTTCCAGGTGGCGGATGTTTGTTACTAAAATATCATTGCCTTCTAACTCGTTTTTTATAGCTGCGTGGTAAATTTTATTCTTCAATTCATCAATATGCTGCTTCTCTTTAGCCGAGATAATGATGGCACTTTCGGTATGTGGTAAGGCAAGAATTTGTTCTTCGGTAAGCAAGTCGGACTTGTTGGCCACTATCAGCATGGTAACCCCTGGTTTTTGAAGGTTTTCTAAATCAGCGTTAAGTTCTGCAAGTGTTATTCGTTCAGCATCGTACACGTAAACCAGTAGCGATGATGTGCTGATCTTTTCCATAGTGCGCTCCACTCCTATCTTCTCAATAGCATCTGTAGCTTCGCGTATACCTGCCGTATCTATCAGGCGGAAGTTAATACCGTTAATATTCAGCACCTCTTCAATTGTGTCGCGGGTGGTACCAGGGATGTGGCTAACTATAGCGCGCTCCTCATTCAGCAGGGCGTTTAACAGGGTGGATTTGCCTGCATTCGGTCTACCCGCTATTACCGTATTAATGCCATTTTTAATAGCGTTACCCAATTCAAATGACTGTATCAACGCAGTAATAACCCGCAGTATATCATTAATAAGCTTCTTTAGTTGATCGCGATTAGCAAATTCCACATCCTCTTCGGCAAAATCCAGCTCCAATTCAATTAACGACGCGAATTGCACCAGCTGCTCGCGCAGGGTTTGCAACTGATTACTAAAACCACCCCGAAGCTGTTGCAGCGCCACTTGCTGCGAGGCCTTTGAGTTAGAAGCGATAAGATCAGCCACGGCCTCGGCCTGTGACAAATCAAGTTGCCCGTTCAAAAAAGCGCGTAAGGTAAACTCGCCCGCTTTAGCAGAGCGAGCGCCGTTTTTTATTAGCAGTTTAATAATAGATTCGATGATATAGTTAGACCCATGGCAGGATATTTCCACCACGTTCTCGCGTGTGTAAGAGCGCGGCTCTACAAACAGCGATACCAATACCTCATCCAATAACATATCACCATCCACAATGCTGCCAAAATGTATGGTGTGCGATGTTTGCTCAGTAAGGTCTTTTCCCTTAAACACTTTATTGGCGATGGCGATGGCATCAGGTCCTGAAAGGCGTATAACACCGATGGCACCTATACCGGCCGGAGTAGCAAGGGCAACAATGGTTTCTTCGTGGTTAGTCATTAGTCTTTGTCATTAGTCATTGACTATTGTTATGAATCATTTTACTCAAAACAATCCGCCAAATCTGCCATCAAAGGTCGCAAAAATTCCTATCAACTATCAACCATTAACCATCAACTAAAAATTATAACTTGGCAGCCAATTATGGTAACTTTTTTTGAAGCCGCGCTTAATAAAATTTCTGTGCACCACGTAGGGAACAAGTCGCAGAACGAGATGTATGCATTATCTGAGCATCCTGTTGCGCTAAAGGATGATTTGATCTCCAACTTATTGAAGCAATATTTTTTAACTCCGTTTGAGAAAACAAACGAGGTTTATCACCTGATGCACAGCAGCGGCGATCTGGCACTTAATGAGATACATCATTTTGCTACGCAGATTTTTGAGTATGAAGATCAATTTCATCAAACTTCAGAACAGATAGCCAAATACCTTTATGAGGTTGCTGATCATCCTAAAATTAAATCCGGAGAATTGTATGTTGCGCACTTTAAAAACCTGCAAATTGAAGGTGAAGTTTTAGACGCCCTGGGTATTTTCAAATCAGAAAATAAAGAAACCTACCTGAAAGTTTATCCGGATAAAGGTGGCTTTAACCTGGATTACGAGGATAACGCGATCAACATAAATAAACTGGATAAAGGCTGTTTGATATTTAATACCGCGAAAGAAATAGGCTACAAGGTTGTGGTAATAGATAACAATACCCGCGGAACGGAAGCAGCTGTTTACTGGAAAGATGGCTTTCTGCAATTAAAGATTCGCAACGACAGTTACAATCAAACCAATAACACATTAGGGGTTTATAAAAACTTTGTCACCAATAAAATTGATGAGGATTTTGAGATGACCAAAGCCGATAAGATAGACCTGCTTAACCGCTCAATGAAGTATTTTAAGGAAAAAGAAACTTTTGACATGGATGAGTTTGCCGGCGAGGTAATAGGGAACGAAAAAGCAATTGAGTCTTTCAAAACCTTTAAAAGCCAGTACGAACAGGAGTTTGACACACCTATTGCCAATACTTTTGAAATTGCAGCTAACGCGGTAAAAAAACAGGCTCGGGTTTATAAAAGCGTTTTAAAACTGGATAAAAACTTTCATATTTATATACATGGCGACAAGGACCTGATAGAGAAAGGCTTTGATGATGGAAAAGCCATGAATTATTATAAAGTCTATTTTAAAGAGGAACAGTAGTGAGAACCGACAGCATAATATATATTTTTTTGTTTGCGATATATCTAGCGCTGACCCTATCTTTTATAAATAAAATACGCAAGACAAAGATTCTGAGTAGTAAACAGAAAGCGATAAATATAGTCTTGGTGCTAATACTCCCCTTCTTTTGGCCGATTGTTATTCATTACTTATTAAAAAAACAGCTTGGCTCTTACCAGGTTCCAATAAAAAATGACTCATCCAGCAATGGCTTTCACGAAAGTAGAATAGGCGTAGACAATCACTTTCAACACTAATTTGAGTTTTCTTACTTCTTTCAGAAGTACCACCATTTTTTTACAAACTATGGGTGGGGCATATGCGTATTTAACAATACATCTACTTATTGTTAAATTTAGTGTCGTCACTTTCAAACAAATACATTTATTATATCCGGTTTTTATTACTGGTAGGTGTAACTGTTTTAATTGGATTGAAAACCTTTAGTGTTATTACAAGTGTTTCTTCATCGGTAAAAAAAGAAGTTTTAGCCGCTGAAAACGACACCGATACGGAAAAGAAAACTGAAAAAACAGATACCGAAAAAGAAAAAGAGTTTGCCCTTTTTAATGAGCATAATTTGTATATCAGTGATATAACTATAGATATTGTACATAAAACAATTTACTCAAATCGATATCAGTCAGCACACTTTGCTAATATAAGTATTCCGCCTCCAGATACTTTTGCCCACCGCGCTTAGCTTAATCTAGCCGCTTTCAGTCGGCACATTTTTACTTTTAAACAAACAACATCTTATGAAAACAGTTCGAATTAATTTTAACAAATTGGCTTTGCTATGCATTGCCCTCACCCTTACTTTTGCATCCTGTAAGAAAACCAATGATGATCTTCTTGATGGTTTAGGCACCGGACCTAATAGCACCGTATACGCTTTAAGCTCAGATAATAAGCTGCTTACTTTTACTGCTGATAATCCCTCGGCAGCAAGCAGCCTAACAATAACAGGCCTTCAAACCGGCGAAACCATTGTAGGAATTGACTTCAGACCTGCTACGGGCCAGTTATACGGTGTTAGCAGTGGTAGCCGAATTTATGTTTTAAACACGCAAACGGCATTAGCAATGCAAGTGGGCACTACAGCATTTACACCGGCAATAAGCGGTGCAACATTGGGTTTTGATTTTAACCCAACCGTTGACAGGATAAGGCTGGTTACAACAACAGGGCAAAATCTTCGTCTTCACCCCGAAACAGGTGCGGTTGCCTTTACAGATGGTGTAACCAACGGCCCAATAAGTACCGGCGTAACGGCTGCAGCATACACCAACAACAGATCTGGCGCCGCCACAACGGAGTTATTTGTGTTAGACGCTGCCACTGATAAATTATATAAACAAGATCCTCCGAATAACGGAACCCTGGTTGCCGTTGGGAGCGGAATTGGTGTTGATGCGGAGCAAATAGGTGGTTTTGATATAGGCCCAAATGGTCTTACGCTGGCCACTATTAAGGTATCAGGCAAAACCAGTCTGTATGCTATTGATCTGGCTACCGGTAAGGCTGCCAGGTTACGGAACGATTTCCCCGGCGATATTATTGGTTTGGCTATACCTACCGATCCGGTAGCTTATGCTATAAACGCCGCTAATGAATTGGTTATTTTCAACCCCTTATCTCCATCTCCGGTTAGCAAAGCTATTACCGGTATGGCAGCCGGTGAAACCGTGTTAGGTATTGATTTTCGCCCGGCCACTGGTCAGCTTTTTGCATTAGGTAGCACAAGCAGATTATATGTACTTAACACATCATCGGGTGCGGCTGCGGCAGTTGGTGCAGCTCCTTTCGCTACCCTTTTATCAGGCACTGATTTTGGTTTTGATTTTAACCCCGTTGCCGACAGGGTAAGGATTGTAAGTAACACAGGGCAAAATCTGCGCGTAAATCCTATTGACGGGACACTTACCGTAGACGGTAATCTATCAGGCACTACACCATTTATTACAGCTGCTGCCTACACAAACAACTTTGCAGGTGCAACTACAACTGTTTTGTATGATATAGATACACAAGCCAATAAATTGGTTAAACAAGATCCACCTAACTCAGGCACTTTAACAGATGTAGGCCCATTGGGTGTTACAGCAACAGCTGCTAACGGATTTGATATTGGTAGCAAAAGCGGCATTGCTTACGCTTTATTAAATGTTGGTGGAACCACCAAGGTATACACTATCAATCTTACTAGCGGTGCCGCAACAGCCGGCGCTACCATAACCGGTACTTATAAGGCTTTTACCCTTGGTTTAGGTTTCTAATATTATTTAAAGCAACAAAAAGCCATGCACTATTTAATGCATGGCTTTTTGTTATTGTGTTTAACTAAACGTTTTCTTTCTGAAATAACGCCGGTATAGTTTTCAATATCAGCTTTATATCGTTTTTAAAGCTATGGTTTTGGGCATAGGTATTATCAAGCATTAGCCTTTCATCTTCGCTCATTTCGCCTTTACCGCGTTTTTCAACCTGCCACAAACCGGTAATACCTGCAGGGGCCGAGAAGCGTAAAACGTACTTATCCGTGGTTAGTTTCTCCGCTTCGTAAAGCGGTAAAGGGCGGTTACCCACAATGCTCATATTACCGATGATAACGTTCCAAAGCTGCGGTAGCTCGTCAATACTGGTATTACGTATAAAGTTACCTACTTTGGTTATGCGCGGATCATTCTTAATTTTAAAGAATGCAGACCCCGCGTTAGTTTGCTTATTAAATCTGAAGTCTTTTTCGCACCAGTTTACATTATCTGAGTAGAGCGGATACTGGCATTTACCATAACTCTGGCAGGTATCGCATAAAAACTGATGCGATGCTGTCTCCGTTTGCTTTGGTTCATTACCCGCATCAATATTATATTGGTTAAGGTGCTTAAGGTCTTTTATACGCTGATCGGCATTTACATACATCGATCTGAATTTATAGAACTTAAATACCTTATAGCCGGTTCCTACCCGCAACGAATAATAAAATGCAGGCCCTTTTGACTCTAATTTAACAAGTATATATATTATCAAAAACAAAGGCGACAAAAACAGTAAAGCCCCACCAGCAAAAACAAGGTCGAATATCCTTTTGCTAAGCTCAATTTTTTTAACCTTGGGTGTGGTATTTTGCAGGTTAGTCTTAAGTGTAGCCCAGTTATTAATTAAAAAAATTATCTTCTCTTGTATGTTTTCAGGTTTAAGCGGTAGTTTAAATACGTCGGCAATTCCTGTTGATAAAGCCAGCTTAACCAGGTTTTTATTTAGGTGGTTAACGATCAGAAAAAACGGCACCGAAGGTAACCCTTTGTTCTTAAGCGCCTCAACTAAAGCCAGGCCGGATGGCGCCATTATCTCGCTGTTGCAAACAACGGCAGCTATAGGCAATTGCCCGTTTTGCCATGCAGCGGCCATTTCCATACCGGTTTTGTAGTGCACAAGTTCGCACTCGCCAAAATTAAGGGTATTGAATATCGCAGTAGCGGTATCATCTAAGCCAACCAGCGCAATTAACTTTGTATTGTTTATTTCGGTGTTTTCTTCACTCATAACCAGGCTGCGCTTTAGTTCACAATACGTCTTAAAACCACTCTTATACGTGCCTCCAGTTCGGCGGGGTTAAATGGTTTTACTATAAAATCATCAGCGCCGCTGTCTAAACATTTAATGCGTTTTTCTGAGCTGTCTTCGCCTGATAATATTATAATAGGTATCGACTTGAAAAAGTCACTCACTTTTACCTGAGTTATCAATTCTAACCCATTAAGTTTTGGCGTATTAAGGTCAGAAATTATCAGATCGGGTACATTTCCACTTTGCATAAAGGCCAGCGCCTCCATTCCATCTTGCGAAATTACTATCTCGTATGTAGCACTTAAAAACTCTTTAAGTATGGCCTGCATGTACAGGTCATCTTCTACAATTAGTATTTTTGTTTGGCTGCTGTTCGTAAAATTCATAGTTGAGCAAATCTGCGGGAAATTGTAATAGGATGCGAATATTTTTATTCAATATTTTTCAATATTTATTTTGTTACCTTTTAACGCAATTAATTTTGTTAAGTTAGCTAATAAATTAATTTTTTATAAACACTTTTTTAAACCTGTTTTAAACATTCCTTCCGTTTTTTACGTAATACGGTATTACTGAATGGGCCTAGTTGAATATACTTTTGATAATGAACAACTTAACAGACTGTTCCCATACTATATTCTTATCAATAAGGATTTTAGTATAGAGGGATTAGGCAAAGCTTTGGTTAAAATTATCGGTAGTGAGCCCGGGCTATACTTTTACAATGTTTTTAAGATAGTAGATCATGGCAGCGCAAACGCGCTGCAAAGCAGCCTTACAGAACTTGGCGGCTTTAACATGAAGATAAGTGTAATTACCGCTCCCGACACTATTTTACAAGGCAATCTTGAATATATTAAACACAGCGGAAAATATCTGTTTACCGGCAATACAGTAGCCGGCAACCCCGGTTTAAACGCTGATGATACTATTGTTAACGCTAACAAAACAAGCGGCGACAGACCTTTTGACGAGCATTTTTTTGAGCGTGTTTTAAACGAGCTTCCCTCAGATGTGGTTGTTTTAGATACTAACCACACCTACCGGTTTATCAATCCGGGCGCTATTAAAGACCCGGAACTTAGAAAATGGACTATCGGTAAAACAGACGAAGAATATTGTGCATACCGAAACAGGCCGCAAAGCCTGGCAACTGTAAGGCGGCAAAACTTTAACGAAGTAATGCGCACCAAACAGCAAAGAACCTGGGAGGAGCTTATAACAACGCCAGATGGGTCTGTTCGTACAATTGTCAGAAATATGTGCCCCGTGCTGGATGGGCAAAATAACATTGATTTTATAATTGGTTATGGTTTAGACATAACCGACCGGAAAAAAATTGAGGAACAGGTAAAAGTAAGCGAAAAGCGATACCGCGATCTGTATGATTTTTCTCCGGCGCTGATCTATACGCATGATCTGGACGGAACCATGTTATCAGTTAACCCGGCAATTTCAGCTGTTTTGGGTTATAGCAACGATGAAGTAGTAAACAAAAATCTCAAAATATTACTTCCACCGACAGACCAGGATAAAATACAAACGGAGTATCTTCAAAAAGTTATTTCTTCCGGTATAAGCAAAGGCATTTTTAGGGCCGGGCATAAAAACGGTACAACAAAATACCTCTTCTATCAAAATTATAAGGTTGAGGAGCAAGACAGTGCACCTTATGTTATTGGCTTTGCGCAGGATATTACCGAAAGGATACTGGCAGAAAAGGAGTTATTATTAGCAAAGCGTAATACAGAAAAATTAGCTAAAGTAAAAGATACCTTCCTGGCTAACATGAGCCATGAGTTGCGCACACCCATGAACGGTATACTTGGCGTAACAAACCTGCTTACTAAAACTACGTTAAACGACCAACAAACGCATTATGCGCACCTGATATCAGATTCTGTTAACAACCTGCTTACCATTGTAAATGATATTCTTGACATGGAGAAGATCAGTTCGGGCAAGATTGAGTTTGAGCACCACGCATTTAAAGTTGTTGATAAGGTTAAGTCGTTAGTACATTCTTTTCAACGTAATGCGGAGCAGAAAAAGCTGGAATTGTTGCTTAGCAACACGCTCCCGGCAAATTTAGTAGTAAACGGAGACCAACATCGTTTGGCGCAGATACTAAACAATCTGTTAAGCAACGCCATTAAATTTACCAACAAAGGAAAAATCAAGATCACACTTAGTTTGCTTCATTATACAGAGACAGACGTAATTATTGAGTTTGTTGTTGAAGATACAGGTATCGGTATCCCCGAAAGCCGTTTAAGCACTATTTTTGATCCCTTTGTTGTGGGTCCATCAAACATCACCAAATTTGGCGGCACCGGGTTGGGCTTATCCATCAGCAAAAACCTTGTGGAGATGCAGGGAGGCAGCATGGAGTTGAGCAGCAAGGTAAGCACGGGCAGTACTTTTACTTTTAGTTTGCCGTTTAAAAGAGGGCAACTGCAGGAAGTGAGCGAAATGAAAACACAGAATTTAAACCTTTCTAAGATCAATAAAAAAATATTGGTGGCAGAGGATATAGAATTAAACCAGTTTTTAGTTAAAACCATGCTCGAATCATGGGGAATAAGCGTAGATATAGCTGTAAACGGAAAAGTAGCTGTAGATAAGGTTAAAGAAAATAGTTACGACTTAATATTAATGGATATACAAATGCCCGAAATGGACGGCATGACCGCTACCCGCCATATCAGAGAACTTCCCGATACTGAAAAGGCCCAAATACCTATAATAGCCTTTACTGCAAACACTTTACAGGGCGACGCCAAGTTATATCGCGATGCGGGTATGAACGACTATGTAACCAAGCCATACGCGGAAGAAAAGCTGCACGAAAAAATAAAAGAGGTTTTAAATTTAGCTGCCCAACCTTTGGAGCCCGTTAAAACCGGAGCAATTGATGAAGCATCGTCAAACGTTGCCGAGCCAGAGGAGAGATTATATAACATTTCAATGATAGAGTCTATAGGTAAAAGTAATCCTGCTTTTATTGAAAAGATGATAGTGATGTTTGTTGATTTTGTAAGTAAGGATTTTGAAAAGCTAAAGGATGCGGCGAGCAAAAACAATTGGGCCGAAGTAGGCCAAATTGCGCATAAGCTAAAATCAACCTTTGGCAACATGGGCGTAAATACACTTGTTCCCTTTGTATTTGATCTTGAAACGCAAACAGGCGATCCAAATGCCTTGATAAAAGCGCTTGATGCTGGGTTAGAAAAGGTTTTTTCGCAGTTAAGGCAAGATTATCCCGACTTGTTTACTACTTAATATTTAGCACCCGTTTTAAACGTTTGGCAGTGGCTTTCCATAAGCCGCCGTCTATTTGAATTCGCCGGTCAGTCGTCCAAACAACAGCATTATTTACCCGGTACATTTTTCCGAAACCCTTCCCCATTAATTTAAGTGCCAGGTATCCGTCTTCATTAGTACCCGGCGGGTGGTTAAAGCCATCAACCACCAAACCCTGTTCGCGCCTAAAGCCGGAGTTAAAGCCATACATGTTTACAGCCTCGGTTTTTTTGTATTTATTGTACAAACGCGTTAGCTCAGCAAACCACTCATAAAAATAATAGGTAATTCGTCCGGTACTTCCAATCGGTATAAACGAAAATATACCATAAGTACAAGCCACTTCAGCCCGTTCAAGGGGCTTGGTCATTTCCTCTATCCAGTTGTTCGGATATATCGTATCCGCATCAGCATTTAAAATATACGTGCCACGGGCGTGCTGCAGGCCAAAATTACGCGCGGGCGTTATTCCCTGTATAGTTTGCAAAACGCAGTTAACTCCGCAGGCTTTAACCAACTCTTCAGTTTTATCCTTCGAGTTATTGTTTACTACAACTATCTCAACATTTTTGCCGGTTACATTACTGCAAAGCGATGTTAATGTGGGTATTATGTTTTCCTCTTCATTATAAGCAGGAATCACGATAGAGACATCAATAACACCGTCTTTTACAAGATTGCGATTGTAAGCCTGGCTTATAGCTTGTAGTGTGGCCGGGGCCTGGTTATTATTTTTTAAATAATCTGTTATGTATTGCGGAATAAAAACTGGCTTCATTTGCTGGAGCGTTGTATAAATATTTATAAATATAGCATTTATACGGTATTTACGTAAAAAGGTGTCGTAAGGGGCCATTAATAATCGTCAGCTTATTGTTTATTTTTTTTTCCTGCTGATGGCAACATTAAAATAGCGATTATATTTGTTTGCTGTATTATTGCACCTCCCCTGTTTAAAATGGAACAAAAAGAAATTATCCCAGAGTTGTTTGTTGTTGGCGCCGGCCCCGGCGATCCGGATCTTATTACGGTTAAAGCCTACAAAATTTTACAAACAGCCGGAGCGGTTTTATATGACAACCTGGCCAATAAACAATTGCTGGACCTTACGCCCGAAAACTGTGATCATGTTTACGTGGGTAAGCAACCTTATGGGGCCTATACACCTCAGGAAGATATAAATGCTATGATAAAACATTTCGCTTTTAGTCGTGGCAGAGTGGTGCGTTTAAAAGGCGGCGATCCATTTATTTTTGGAAGAGGTTTTGAAGAGATACTCTACGCGCGCGAGCATGGTATTAAAACCCATTATATACCCGGTGTAACCAGTATGCAGGCGTCAGGATTAGGAGATATCCCGCTAACTCATCGTGCTGTAAGCGAGGGTATATGGGCAATAACAGGCACAAAAAAAGATGGCACCCTATCTGCTGATCTGAAACTGGCTATGCAAAGCAATACTACCGTGGTTATTTATATGGGCATGAAACAGATCCCGGTGATATCAGCCGCGTATGTTGATGCCGGTAAAGGCGATACCCCGGCGGCTATTATACAACATGCATCGCTACCACAGCAAAAATCTGCAAA
This sequence comes from Mucilaginibacter calamicampi, assembly GCF_042676765.1. Lineage (NCBI taxonomy): Bacteria > Pseudomonadati > Bacteroidota > Sphingobacteriia > Sphingobacteriales > Sphingobacteriaceae > Mucilaginibacter > Mucilaginibacter calamicampi. Next base: position 855,892 of record NZ_JBHTHU010000005.1, on the reverse strand, counting down.
AGGTAAAGTTAAAGACCTTGCTGCTTTAGCCGAAAGTAAACAGCTTACCTATCCCGCGCTGATAATTATTGGTCCCGTAGTTCAGCTTGCACCATAAACATCAGTTTCTGAAATTTTGGGTGATCATAAGGCCGTAAATACCTCCATCTAATATACCAATACCAAGTCGCCCAAAAGTGGGGTTAAGAATATTAGCCCTGTGTCCCGGCGATTTCATCAAGCCATCATGCGCCATATCCAGGGTTTGAGACAGCGCGAGGTTTTCTCCGGCAGTTAAGAAAACAATCTTATCTTTTCTCATCCTGTCAAACGGATCTTTGCCTTCTGGCGTATAGTGCGAAAAATACCCTCTTACAAACATATCCATAGCATGTTTACGGGCCACTTTTGCTAATTCCTCATCGGCTACTACCGGTTTTAACCTTTTGGCAGCACGTTCTTTATTTACCAGGGCCAGCATCTCCGCTTCCAAATCGCGGCGCACTACCGCGTCTTTAACCTTAAAGGGCAGCGTAACCATATCGTGCTCGCCGTCAACCGTGGTTTTCTTAATGGTTTTATTAAAGGCTTCGCCGAATATGGGCGACAGCTTTTTCTCGAGCCAGCTTACTTTTGATGTTAGCCCTTTAGTAAGGTAAGCGTCGTGGGCATCTCGCGAAACATTGGTAAGCGGTGTCAAAAACAGAAAAGTAGCCAAAAGTGCCGACCATACAAATCCATTAACAACTCCGGGAATAACTCCGGCTAGCTTATTAACAATATGGTCATCAACCCTCTCAGGAACATTGTCTAAAATCCGGACGGTTATCTTATCGAACAGGTAACGTGCTGTTATAATGGTTAGAACAAAGGCAAGCGGGTATATCCAGAACTCAACAATTGGCAAAACCTTTAATAATATATTACCAAGTGGCTTATAAATAATAAAACCGGCCGTGAGGCTGCTTACCCACGAAACCAGGAATAATGATGATATAATGAAGCCGCGTTTTATGTCAAACCACACGCTCAGCGCCATCACCAGCAATAAAACAATATCTATATAATTCATTTAGCAGCTTTATAGCAAATAAACGCAATAACGGTTTAAAATGATAGTTTTCAATTATAATTAATACCAGCAGCGGCGCTAACCACCATACAAAACGCTATGTAAATACTATCTTGTAGCGACTCGCCAAGGTTAAAAAAAAGTTAAAAAAAAGCCAAAAAAGTTAATTTTAACATAAAAAAAGGCAGTTTAAGGTCATTTTTGACAAAAAATAACCGATTATGTATCGCAAACACCTAAAAATGTACCATTTGTAATATTTTTAAACATTTTACAATCAAAATACGTCGAAACAAGTATTTTTTTTGATATTTATAGCAGTTTTTTAACACAAAATATGAGTTTCAGCTATCGCCGAATTGTAATAAAAATTGGTTCAAACGTGCTTACACAAAGTAACGGCCTGCCCGATCAGGTGCGTATAGGTAAGCTGGTTGACCAGATAGCCGCTATAAAAAAGCTGGGAATTGAGGTTATTTTAGTGTCATCAGGCGCGGTAGCAGCAGGCAGGAGTTTGATATCAGTGTCAGATAAATACGATGCTATTGCAGTGCGGCAGCTTTTAGCTTCAATTGGCCAGGTTAAGTTGATCAATATTTACGCCCACTTGTTTGAGCAGCACAACTTGCTGTGTTCGCAGGTGTTGGTAACCACTGATGATTTTAAGGGAAGGCAGCATTACCTTAATATGAAGAACTGCCTGGAGATACTTTTACAGCATAATGTTGTGCCGATAGTAAACGAGAACGATGTGGTATCTGTAACAGAATTGATGTTTACCGATAATGATGAGTTGGCCGGGCTTATCGCTTCAATGCTGAATGCCCAGGCATTGATACTGTTAACCAATGTTGATGGTATTTATGACGGCGACCCTGGTTTAGAAGGCTCATCCGTAATTAGTGAAGTAAAAGATTTCGATATAGATTTTTCATCCTTTATCTCATCCGGTAAATCGCAGTTTGGGCGTGGCGGCATGATCACCAAATCAACAATGGCGCAAAAAACATCGCGTTTGGGTATAGCCGTGCACATAGCCAACGGCACAAAGGATAATATTTTGCTGGATCTATTGAACAACACAGCTATTCAAACCCATTTTCTGCCTACCAAAACCGCTTCTGAAAAGAAGAAGTGGATAGCGCACTCTGAGAAGGCCGCCACAGGCATAGTACAGGTAAACGCCGGAGCGCGGGATGCACTTACATCTAATAAAGCAACCAGTTTATTACCCGTAGGTATTACCGATATTTTATCAGACTTTAAAAAGGGGGAGATAATTAAACTGATAGATGATAACAATGAGCTGATAGGTTTAGGCATTGCCGAATACGGTGCCGATAAGGCAAAAGAGAGCATGGGGCGTAAAAACCAAAAGCCATTGGTACACTATGATTATCTTTACCTGCAATCATAAATATTATGAGCTATTCTTCATATTTTGAGAACGCGCAGACAGCGGCACGCAATCTTGATGTTACCGCTGCACAAATTAATACCGTACTTGAGGCGTTGGCCGCCGAAACTGTAGCTCAGACCGATCGTTTACTGGAAGAGAATAAAAAAGATCTGGACCGTATGGATCCGGCAAATCCAAATTACGACAGGCTAAAACTTACCCAGGCACGCATTAGCGATATAGCAAAAGACATTATTAATGTTGCTAAGCTGGAAAACCCACTTGGCCATATCCTGTCTGATAAAACTTTGCCTAACGGTTTAAACGTATCAAAAGTAAGTGTACCACTTGGAGTTGTTGGTGTTATATATGAAGCACGGCCCAACGTTACTTTTGATGTATTCGCTTTATGTTTTAAAACCGGCAACATCTGCATATTAAAAGGCGGCAGTGACGCGGCCTATTCTAACCAGGCTATAATCCAGGTAATACACAAAGTACTGGCGGCCCATAATATTGATGTTAACGTAGCTGTATTGCTGCCTAAAGAAAGGGAAGCCGCCGAAGCACTCATGCAGGCCGTTGGTTATGTTGACGTAATAATACCACGCGGAAGCCAGGGATTAATAAACAGCGTACGGCAAAACAGCAAAGTGCCCGTAATTGAAACGGGTGCCGGCATAGTGCACACCTATTTTGATGAGTCGGCTGACCTGGAAAAGGGAACCAATATTATATTAAATGCTAAAACGCGCAGGGTTAGTGTTTGCAATGCTTTGGATTGCGCAATTATTCATACTTCGCGATTAAATGATCTTGGTCAGTTAGCCAAACCACTTGGCGATGCAGGTGTGACCATTTTTGCTGATGATAAGGCTTTTGCAGTTTTGAAGGACACCTATCCTGCTAACCTGCTTCATCCGGCAAGCTCAGAGCATTTTGGAACGGAGTTTCTATCCATGAAAATGTCAATAAAAACGGTTGACAATTTACAACAGGCGCTTGACCATATAGCCACCTACAGCTCAAAACACAGCGAAGCCATAATAACCGAAGACGAAAAGAATATGGAGATATTTTTAAACCGTGTTGATGCAGCCGCGGTTTATGTAAATACCTCTACAGCTTTTACAGACGGCGCTCAATTTGGCTTAGGTGCCGAAATTGGAATAAGCACGCAAAAACTACATGCCCGCGGCCCAATGGCGCTACAGGAACTAACAAGCTATAAGTGGTTGGTAAAAGGTAACGGACAGATAAGAGCCTGATTATAAAACCATGTACCGGCCCACCCGGTACATGGTTAACTCTGATTACAGCCTTATATAATTAATAAGGGCAGCGAAGCAAATGATGGTAAAAATAACCACCTGCATCTTTTGTTCGATTGACAGTTGTTTTATCATTTTCATCTCTTATACTTTAGGGGTATAACAAATTTATATTTTCAGTTACTTTTTGCAATATTTCGCTTCATTTTTAGTAAATTTTTAACAATGATTTTACACCTATTTTATAATCGTAGTTTAAACACCCATTAACTAAAAAATTTGTAACGTAAATGTTATTTTACTGAATTTCCTTTTGTTTAAAAGCTGCAAAAAACATCTATAAAAGACTTCAAAACTCATTTTTTCGGCGTGATTTTGGATATTGTAATAACATCCCTTAAATTAACAGGAAAGGGCACCTGTGTACTCGAGAAATATCAAAAACCTTTAAAAAGAAAATCACCTGCATATGTTATTGTCTGTGAACCCCGTTAATGGTAAAACTATAGCTACTTACAAGCAGCATAGTAACAAGCAAGCCAACAACATTATTTTAAAAACACATAATGCCTGGCTAACCTGGAAAACAAGTTCTGCTGACGAAAGAAGCAGGCTGCTAATGGCTATGTCAAAACAGCTGTTGAGCCGAAAAAATGAATTAGCCGGGCTGATGGCCAACGAAATGGGTAAACCCATAAAACAGGGCGTAGCGGAAATAGAAAAGTGTGCTGCCTGCTGTGAATATTACGCAGAAAATGCAGCCAGCTTTTTAAAAGATCAACCTATAAATACTGATGCTTCAAAAAGTTATGTAACGTTTAATCCCATTGGTGTTGTGCTGGCTGTTATGCCCTGGAACTTCCCGTTCTGGCAGGTGTTCAGGTTTTTGGCCCCTGCCCTGGCGGCGGGCAACTGTGGTGTACTTAAACATGCATCAAACGTGATGGGTTGCGCTTTGGCTATTGAGGATATTGTTAAACAGGCCGGGTTCCCTGCAAACGTATTCAGAACCTTAATTTTGGATAGTAAATCTGTAGGAAGCGTTATTGAAAACCCGCTTATAAAAGCGGTAACCCTTACCGGCAGCACCAAAGCGGGCAAAAAGGTAGCCGAAAAGGCCGGCTCATTAATTAAGAAAACCGTTTTAGAGCTGGGCGGCAGCGATGCCTATATTATATTAGAAGATGCTGATCTTGAAAAAGCGGCGGAGATCTGCGTTAACAGCCGATTGGTTAACGGTGGACAAAGCTGCATAGCTGCCAAGCGCTTTGTAGTGGTTAAATCAGTAGAAAAGGAGTTTACCCGGCTGTTTGTAGAAAAGATGGCAGCCAAAGTTATGGGCGACCCTCTGGACGAGGCCACCTACATCGGTCCTCAGGCACGGGTTGATCTGCGCGATGAGCTACATCAACAGGTGGAGCTATCGGTTACCAGGGGCGCCAAATGCCTGTTAGGTGGCAAAGTACCCAATGGCAAGAATGCCTTCTATCCGCCTACCGTGCTTAGCCATGTAAAAAAAGGAATGCCAGCTTATGATGATGAACTATTTGGCCCCGTGGCCGCCATTATAAGCGCTAAGGACGAAGCCGATGCTATCCGCATAGCCAACGATAGCATTTTTGGTTTGGGCGGTGCTGTGTTTACCGCTGATAATAAACGTGGCGAGCGCATAGCCGCTACACGACTGGAGGCAGGTTCGTGCTTTGTTAATGGTTTGGTTAAATCTGACCCTCGTTTGCCTTTTGGTGGTATTAAAGAGTCGGGTTATGGGCGCGAGTTAGGTATGTTTGGCATACACGAGTTTGTTAATATTAAAACGGTGTGGATTGCTTAACAAGATTGGTGTTTGAAGGTTGAACGAAAGAGTAGTGATTAAAGAGATTGCGACACCCCTACTTATACAGAACAACACACCTTTGTAACATATTAATCATTTAAATATCCAATAGCTATCATAATCTAAATCACATATGGGACTATTTAGCGCCGAAGAGCCAAAGCCTTACCAAATTGACGACAAGCAACTCATTTGTATGTTTTGCAAAAACGAAACCTTCTATGTACGTAAAGAGCAGTTGCATTCTCCTACCCAAACTTTTTTTAATGTAGAATGGATGGGCAGTACAGCTACCTGCTTTGTATGTAGCAGTTGCAGTTATGTGCATTGGTTTATGCGGTAGTTAGAATTAAGCGTCTTGCATAATTTTTGTGTGTTCAGGCTGCAAGCCTGTACGCACAATTCAAACCCGATACACACGTATGTTAGTCTGATGCAGCTACTTTCAACTTCTATGTTTTTTAAAAAAAGTATTTGCGGCAAGTTTGATGAAAATTAAACGTACAGACATGAAAACCTTACTTACCTTCTTCTTATCTTTTTTAGCTGCATCAGTGTGTCTAGCACAGGAAAAACGCCCTGTCAGGGATGTAGACGGCGAAATAAACAACTACAGCGTTAGCTCATTAAACTCCAAAATTCAGATTTTTCTGAAGCCCGATGAAAATACCAAATCTATAAGCCCGTTTAACTACATAACTAATGATCCTTTAGGCAATGTAGTTTTTTTAGAGGGGGCCAAAACGGTTACGGTTACTACAAGGCTTTACAAAGACAGTTTAAAGTATTATCGTTATTCCATCACAGAGAACGACAGCACTGTTATAGCATTAAACCAACAATTAACCAAGGTAGATTTTGAATGGAACAAATGGAGTGCGCACCCGGGATATGCCACTATGAATTTTGGTATAAATAATACGGCCGGTAAAAAAGTAACATTAAGAATATACTGCCTTACCGACCTAAATAAAGTGACAACAGTTATTATTTATAATAAGCCAATAAAACCCGCACAGCTGCTTCAAATATCACTTTCTACCCTAAACGAGGACAAAAAGATAACTTATAATGGTTTAACCTATAATAAGTTTAAAACCACGGCTATTAAGGATGGCGCTACAATAACAGACCATGGAAACAACGTATCCATTTCATTGTCTATGAAAAAAACGGATCTGGATTTTATTTATAATATATATGTAGTTCAACGTAGTAAAGATGGGGAACGGATCGTATTGCAGAGCAACGCCTGGTTATACAACAACGACTACGAGGGTACTCCCGGTTTCGATATCGGCTTTAACTATTTTAGACAACCCGGCGATTATGAAGTGATAATAGCACCCGGAAAGCTATCGCTTGAACAATTAAAAAACGGCAAAACGCAAATCACTAAATTCTCACTTAAAGTTTTACAGGCACCAAATGTATATTCTACCGGGGAGCTGGTTGTTATAATTATTATAGTAGTACTTATAATTGCAGGCATTGCGTTGCCAATTATTTATCTGATAAGAAAAAAAAACAAGGCAAAATTAAGGCTGGCAGATTTACAGGCCGATGCTGCGCGAAACGATTTAAACATGGTCAGGGCAAATTTAAACCCGCATTTTATTTTTAACGCATTAAGCGGTATCCAAAGTTTAATAAATAAAAACGAAGTGGAGCAGGCCAATAATTACCTCAGCAAGTTTGCCGGCTTAACCCGGCACGTGTTGAACGATAGCCTAACTATAAGTATAAGGGAAGAAATCAGCCTGTTAAACGACTATTTGGCCATGGAGCAGCTGCGGTTTTCCTTTCAATACCAGGTTGATGCGGATGAGGGTGTAAATGATAACATAGAGATTCCGGTAATGCTGGTTCAGCCTTTTGTAGAAAACGCGGTAAAACATGGCGTAATGCCCTTAAAAGGGACGGGGGACATAAACATAAGTTTTACAAAACAAGGTAGCGATCTAAAAATAACCATTACAGATAACGGAAAAGGGTTTGATGCTAATAAGAACCATAGCGGTTTAGGTTTGAAATTGAGCAAAAAAAGGATAGATTTATTGAATCAAACCTTTAAAGAATGCCCTACAATGCTGCAGATCACTTCCACAGCATCAAAAACATCAGTTGTTATAATTTTAACCCAATGGCTGTAAGTTGATGAAAGCACTTATTATTGACGATGAGTTGCATAACATCGAAAATCTGCAGATTTTATTACAGCAATACTGCCCTGATGTAACAGTTGTGGGTACTGCGACAGCTATAGAAATTGCAGTTACACTTGCCAATGAGCAATCGCCTGATCTTGTGTTTTTAGATATACAAATGGGCGAAACAACGGGCTTTGATTTTTTAAAGCTGCTGCCAAAAAAGGAATTTGAGGTGATCTTCATCACCGCCTATGATAAATATGGTATAGATGCTATAAAGTTTGCCGCGCTTGATTATCTATTAAAACCGGTTGCCATTGCCGACCTGGTGCTTGCCGTTAACAAAGCAAGGGAAAAGCTTAAAATCAAGGAGAAAAGTAAACAGCTTGATTTTTTGCTGAGCCATGTGCGCAACAGCGACCGGGAAGGTGCCAGAATAGCCCTACCGCAATTACATGAAATACGTTATGTGTTGGTAAGCGACATTGTACGGTGCGAAGCGGACAATTCCTACACCTTTTTCCACCTCGCCAATGGGGAAAGGGTATTGGTTTCACGGTCGCTAAAAGAATACGATGATCTGTTAAAACCATCAGGTTTTCTTCGCACACATCAAAGCCACCTTGTTAACGCCATACATATAAAAAGTTGGGTAAAAGAAGATGGCGGATTGCTGGTGTTAACCAATGGCGACAAAGTACCCGTTTCACGCCCTAATAAGGAGGCAGTTAAAATGGCTTTGAATAGATCGCTGAGGTAAGGCACTCAGGTTAAAATCCTATCCGAGAAAAAATTTGGATGCGCGGCAGATTAACTTTAAGGAAAACAACATTGTTAGTCAAATATTTAGGTAGGTTATTTAAGCCAATACATTAAATACGTAGGGCAACCTTTAGCAGGGCGTAGCATCACTCCTACTACGCTACAAATAAATCTCCAACCATACTAATCAAAATACAACTCACTCCTCACCCACCCTCAACCGTCACCCAAAAGCCAAATTAACTCAGCAAAATCACCACTAATCAACTAATCACTATCTTTGCAAAATAATGAGTAAGCACGGTAGAATATTAGTAGCCATGAGCGGCGGGGTTGATAGCTCGGTAGCGGCAGTAATGCTGCATGAGCAAGGGTACGAGGTAATTGGCCTTACCATGAAAACATGGGACTATGCATCTGCCGGAGGCAGCTCAAAAGAAACAGGCTGTTGCAGCCTGGATAGTATTAATGATGCCCGCGCATTGGCGGTGGGTTATGGCTTCCCGCATTATATTCTGGATATCCGCAATGAGTTTGGCGATTTTGTTATTGATAATTTTGTTGACGAGTACCTGGCGGGCCGCACCCCTAACCCATGCGTGCTATGTAATACCTATATTAAATGGGAGGCGCTATTAAAACGCGCCGATAAGCTGGATTGCGAATTTATTGCCACCGGCCATTACGCTAACATCCGCCTGCAGGACAACGGCCGCTATGTAATATCCAAAGGTAAAGACGAGAATAAGGATCAATCCTACGTACTTTGGGGCGTATCACAGCAAAACCTGGCGCGTACTAAATTCCCTTTGGGTAGCTTTTCAAAACCTGAGATAAGGCAAATGGCTTTAGATATGGGGCAGATAGAACTGGCCGGCAAAAGCGAAAGCTATGAAATTTGCTTTGTCCCCGATAACGACTACAGAGCGTTTCTGCGCCACAAAGTACCCGCGCTGGAGGAAAGAGTTGCCGGAGGCAACTTTGTGCTTACAGACGGCACCATAGTGGGCAAACACCAGGGCTATCCGTTTTACACCATCGGTCAGCGCCGGGGTTTGGGCATAGCGTTGGGGCACCCTATGTTTGTTACCCGGATTGATCCGCACACTAACACCGTTGTTTTAGGTACGGAGGATGAACTGCACAGCAAACAGGCCTGGGTAAAAGACCTTAACCTGATAAAATATGCCACCATTACCGAGCCAATTGAGGCAGTTACCAAAATACGCTACAAGGACGCCGGTGCCGAAAGCCACATTGTACAAATGGGCGAGCACATGAAGGTAGACTTCGCGCATATGGTATCAGGCGTGGCACCTGGCCAATCTGCTGTTTTTTATGAAGGGAACGACCTTTTAGGCGGTGGTTTTTTAATGTAGATAGAATAATATTCTTTTTATTACATTATTGCCAAAAAAATCTACGAAAAAGTATAAAAGTCATTTATTTTTCTGCAAATAATTAATACTTCTTTAAAATAAAAGCGCCATACAAATTTGCGTTTCGGGTTCTTTATGTTTTATTTGCAGAAAATACTGTTTTAATGGCTAAAAATTTACTCATAGTAGAATCTCCGGCTAAGGCCAAAACTATTGAAGGATACCTGGGGAAAGACTTCACCGTTAAGTCGAGCTACGGGCACATTCGCGATCTGGTAAAGTCTGAAGATGCTATTGATATAGCCAATAATTTTAAACAGAAATATGAAGTACCTGCCGATAAAAAACAGGTAGTAAGCGAGTTAAAGAAATTAGCTAAAGAAGCCGACATGGTTTGGCTGGCATCGGACGAGGACCGCGAGGGAGAAGCCATATCATGGCATTTGTTTGATACGCTTAACTTAAAAGAAGCTACTACTAAGCGCATCGTTTTTCACGAGATAACAAAACCTGCTATTTTAAGCGCTATAGAAAATCCTCGAAAAATAAATTACAACCTGGTAAACGCGCAGCAGGCGCGCCGTGTGCTGGATAGATTAGTGGGTTTTGAACTGTCGCCGGTGTTATGGAAAAAAGTTAAGCCTTCCCTATCGGCCGGTCGCGTGCAATCTGTCACTGTGAGGTTGATCGTTGACCGTGAGCGCGAGATCAATAAATTTAATTCAGAGGCTGCTTTTAAAATAGTGGCCATATTTGGCAAAGGTAAACAAGCCTTTAAGGCCGAACTGGCCGAACGTTTTGCTAAACAGGATGATGCCGAGAAGTTTTTAAAAGACTGTGTTGACGCCATATTCAATGTCAACTCTTTGGATACAAGGCCAACCAAGCGGTCGCCGGCGGCACCGTTTACCACTTCAACGTTACAACAAGAGGCAAGCCGCAAACTGGGTTATTCTGTTTCGCGCACCATGCAGGTGGCGCAAAGGTTGTACGAAGCAGGGCATATCACTTACATGCGTACCGATAGTGTTAATTTATCTGACACGGCCTTAAACGCTGCCTCACAGGAAATTACAAGTGCCTACGGCGACAAATACTATCACCGCCGTACTTATAAAACCAAAAGCGCAGGTGCGCAGGAAGCACACGAAGCTATACGCCCTACTTACTTCAATAACCATAGAATTGCGGGCGATAGTTCTGAAGAACGCTTATACGAATTGATATGGAAACGTGCCATAGCATCGCAAATGAGCGAGGCACAGTTTGAAAAAACTACGGCTAAAATTGGCATATCTACCCGTAAAGATGAATTGGTAGCCAATGGTGAGGTAATGAAATTTGACGGATTTTTAAAGGTTTATCTGGAATCAGACGACGAAGAGGAAGATAACCAACAAGACGGCGAAAACAGCATGTTGCCACCGTTAACCAAAGGGCAGTTATTGGATCTACAGGAAATGACAGCTACAGAGCGCTTCTCTCGCCCGCCATCACGTTATACCGAAGCAAGTTTGGTTAAGAAACTGGAAGAGCTGGGTATCGGTCGCCCATCTACCTATGCTCCTACCATATCAACCATACAAAACCGTGGTTATGTGGTGAAGGAGGAACGTGAGGGCAAGCAACGCAAATTCAGGGTATTGACCCTTAAGGATAAGAGTATAGCTAAAGACGAGCGCACAGAAACTACCGGTGCCGAAAAAGGCAAGCTCTCTCCTACTGATATAGGTGCCGTAGTAAACGACTTTCTGGTACAGCACTTTAACGGTATTGTAGACTTTAACTTTACCGCTAAGGTTGAAAAACAATTTGACGAAATAGCGCAGGGCCTGGAAGAATGGACTAAAATGCTTTCGGTATTTTACAAAGGCTTTCATCAGGATGTAGAAAATACCATCCAGACGGCAGACAAAGCCACCGGAGAACGCGAATTAGGCTTACACCCGGAGAATGGCCAGAAGATATCTGTACGTATTGGCCGCTACGGGCCATTTGTGCAGATAGGCGAGAATGCCAGCGACGACAATAAGGATTATAAGCCCCTGTACGCCAGTTTACGCGCCGGGCAAAGCATAGAGACCATCTCTTTGGAAGAAGCGCTTGAACTGTTTAAATTACCCAAAAACGTGGGCGAATTTGAAGGCAAGGTAATGAAGGTTGCAATCGGTCGCTTCGGGCCATACATTAGCCATAACAGCGCCTTTGTATCATTACCTAAAGAAATTGATCCGCATGATGTTACCGAGGAGCAGGCCATTGAACTGATACTAGCCAAACGTAAAAAGGATGCAGAAAAGCTGATAAAAGCGTTTAACGAAGATCCAACCGTAAAAATACTGAACGGCCGCTGGGGCCCGTACATAGAATTTGGTAAGCAAAATGTTAAAATACCCAAGGATGTAACAGACCCAAGCTCCCTAACATTTGAACAATGCAAGGCTTTAGCGGATGCCGACAGCAAAGCGCCTAAAAAAGGCGGTAAGAAGTTTGTGAAGAAAAAGTAGAATGCAGTTGTAGGTTGCGAGTTGCAGGTAGTTATTACTTACAACCTGCAACTCGCAACCTACAACTTACAACCTAAAAAATGATCAAAGACCTCCCCGATAACGAAGTTAAGGATATAGCTGTGGCGGTTGCGCTGGAGGGCGAGAGCATTGAAGCGAAAACCTGGTACGTATACCTGATCAACCTAAAAAAGGAGCCCATTGAAAACGTGCTCATCACATCAAAAGGTTACGGCGAAAAGGATGGTGAGCAGGTAAAAACTTCTGTTTTAAGGCATATGTTCCCGGTGGTTGAGGGCAGTGCTTTTAAAGTGATTGAACCTATTGATGAAGCCACTTTTGGCTTAAATAATGAATATTGGGTAAGCTACTATATTGGCACCCAGATCTTCGATAAAAAATTCATCTTTCTCCCCGAAAGTATTGTTGATTCTAATTTTATAAAGCTGCCGCTGGTTAATAAACCGGGGGTGATGATAATGTAGTTTTCGACTTTAATTCCGTTCTACGATAAACGCTTTTAAATGCTGTGTCAATAAAAAATTCGGCATTATGCGTCTCGCCATCAGCTTTATACATACACACAATCTTGCTCCCTTTTAAACCATAAGTGTCCCCGGATTTTAAGATAGCTTCTACTTTTCCCCAGATTTTTTGCTTGTCTGTATCAGACATTCCAACATATTTTTTATTTGATTGGATAATATCCTGTTTTAGTTGCTTGCGATATTCGTCCATAGTTGTAAAACCTTTAAATTCTAATATCTGAACAGTTTTATGGTTGTAAGTACTATCCAAAAATCTTCTGACTACGCTTTCCGCTTTTTTATGATCAGGCATTTTCATCGTACAAGCAGAAATACCTAATAAACATGCAAGGGCTATTCTTTTCATTAATAATAAGGTCATTAATAAAATGCAACTTACAACATAAATATCAGTTTTAAAATCATTCAACCGATCAAAAATTCCCTTTAAACCATTTTTTTATTTTATTTTGAACCATTGAATTAAACAAGGCAGAATTACCTATAAATGCAGCTTACTCAATTAGAGATAAAGGGTTTTAAAAGTTTTGGCGACAAGATCACCATTAACTTTAACGAGGGCGTTACCGCCATTGTTGGCCCTAACGGCTGCGGCAAATCCAACGTGGTTGATGCTATCCGTTGGGTACTGGGCGAACAGAGCACGCGTGCGCTGCGATCTGAGAAAATGGATAACGTGATCTTTAACGGAACCAAAAGCCGTAAAGCCGCAAACCTTGCCGAAGTTTCGCTCACTTTTGATAATACCAAAAACATTCTCCCTACTGAATATTCGCAGGTTACTTTAACGCGTAAGCTATACCGCAGCGGCGAAAGTGAGTATCGTTTAAATGATGTTCAATGCCGCTTAAAAGACATTACCGATCTGTTTCTGGATACCGGCGTTGGCTCTGATTCTTACGCGATAATTGAGCTGCGAATGATTGAGGAGATCATTTCCAACAAAGAAGGTTCGCGACGCAATTTGTTTGAAGAGGCTTCAGGTATTTCTAAATATAAACTTCGTAAAAAACAAACCTTTAATAAGTTAAAGGACACAGAGGCCGATCTGGAGCGTGTAGAAGATCTATTGTTTGAGATCCAGAAGAACCTGAAGATGCTGGAGAACCAGGCCAAAAAAACAGAACGTTACTACAGGTTAAAAGAAGAATACAAAACACTAAGCGTAAAACTGGCTTCCTTCCGTTTGGCCTCTTTCGCTGAATCATTAAATACCATTGAGGCGCAGGAACTTAAACAGCGCGAAGAAAAGTCAGGCATCACAACACAAATGGATACGTTGGAGGCTGATGTACAAAAGCAAAAGCTGGAAAGTGTTACTAAAGAGAAAAACCTGTCCATCCAACAAAAAGCCACTAATGAGTTTGTCGGAAAGATACGCGCTTACGAGAGCGAGAAAAAGATAAAGAACGAGCAGCTTAAGTTTCAGCAGGATAAAGAAAGCCGTCTGAGTGAAGAGCTTGACCGAGACCGTAAACAGCTGGATCATGTGCTTTATAACATTAAGCGCCTGTCAGAAGAAAAGGCACAGGAAGATGAAAATTTAAAAACAGTAACAGCAAAGGTTGTTGAGTTAAAATCACTTGCTGACGATATCCGTATAGAGCAAACCGCTGCACGCAATGAGTTAAACGAGCTGAATAACATCAATAACAGCCTGCAAAACCAGGTTTACAAGGCAGAAAAGGACATTGACATACTGCAGATACAAGAGCAGGCGCTACAGCAGGAAAGCCAGCGCAATATGGATGATGCCAGCAACAAAACGGTAGAACTATCTCACTTTAATGAGGTAGTAGCCGATTTGGAGCAACGCGCCGAAAAGCTGGAAGCCGAGGTGGCCCATGAAGTTGATCGCGAAACCGCTTTGCAAGAGCAGATAGCCACCACAGACGAAGAGTTAACAACCCTTAAGGAAAGAATAACAACCGAAAGCCGTAAGCTGGATGCCAAGCAGAATGAATATAACCTTACCAAAAGTTTGGTCGACAATCTGGAAGGCTTCCCGGAATCTATCCGGTTTTTAAAGAATAACAGCGATTGGGTAAAGAACGTCCCCCTGTTCAGCGATGTGTTATTTTGTCGTGAACAATATCGCGTTGCCATAGAGAACTACCTTGAGCCGCTAATGAATCACTATGTGGTTGATACGTATGATGACGCAATAAAAGCGGTTAACCTGTTAAGCAGTTCATCGCGAGGCAGGGCGCAATTTTTTATATTAAGTAATTATACTGATGATGCAGAAATAATTCCTTTTAAAGAAGGGGTTAACGGTACACGTATACCGGCTTTGAATGTTACCGAAGTAGAGAAAAAGTATCAGGCACTTTGTAAGCACTTGCTTAAAAATGTTTACCTGGTTAATGATGAGGCAGAGTTAAATAACAGCGTACTACCTGATAGCATAGTGCTGTTGGCGCAAAGCGGCAAATTCAGCAAATCAAAATATACCATGGCGGGTGGTTCAGTAGGTTTATTTGAAGGTAAACGTATCGGCAGGGCAAAGAACCTTGAAAATCTGGCTAAGGATATAAAAAGCCTTGACATCGACCTGTTTGAACTAAAAACACGTGCCAACGACCTTCAAACACGATCGGCCGAATTAAAGGCTGCCGGCAAGGCTGCTCTGGTTAAACAAAGGCAGGAAGAACTTAATCGCTTAACTACCGAATTAATAACGGTTAGAACCCGCCGCGAGCAATACGAAACGTTTATCGAAACCAGCCTGAACCGCAAGGACGACATTGCCAGGCGAGTAGCCGGAATTAAAGAAGAAATGGCCGGCCTGC
This sequence comes from Mucilaginibacter calamicampi, assembly GCF_042676765.1. Taxonomy (NCBI): domain Bacteria; kingdom Pseudomonadati; phylum Bacteroidota; class Sphingobacteriia; order Sphingobacteriales; family Sphingobacteriaceae; genus Mucilaginibacter; species Mucilaginibacter calamicampi. The sequence continues at coordinate 840,196 of NZ_JBHTHU010000005.1, read as the reverse complement.
AACCTTTGCTGGTTGAATTGAAGGAACGTAAGCAAGCGCAAGCCGAATTACTGCTGGACAAGCAAGCGGCGTTCAATGAAGTAAACGAGGCGGTAACCGTACACGCCAACGCGTATAATCAGGAAAATATACGCTTTCATCAGCAGCAGAATAAGGTTTCCGGGTTGGTAAAAGACCTTGAGTATAGAGACACACAACAGGAAAGCCTGGAAGGGCGGATACGCCAGAACAGCGCAGAAATGGAGAAGGTTAAGGAAGCTATACAACAGCATTTACAACATTCAGATCTGTCTGATGATACCTTGCTGGAAATGTACACTCAAAAGGATGATCTGGAAAAAGCTACCCAGGAAGCTGAACGGGAGTACTATGAACTACGGGGAAAAATAACCGAAGCTGAGGAAGTGATAAGCGCCTTGCGACGCAAAAAAGAAAATACTGAGGTTATTGAAGCGGAGCTTAGGGATAAACGGAACAACCTGCGCATTGAGTTAAATGCATTAAAGGAACGCCTTTCGGTAGAGTTTAATATCGATATTCAGGACCTGCCCGAAAATGAAGCAGTGGCTGATGAGGACGAAACAGAACTGCGCGCACGTACGGAAAAGTTAAAAAATCAACTGGATGATTTTGGGGCCATTAACCCCATGGCGGTTGAAGCTTATAATGAGATGAATGAACGTTTTGAGTTTATTCAAAATCAGAAAAAAGACCTTGCAGAAGCTAAAGCCTCCCTCCTGTCAACAATAAAAGAAATTGACGACACAGCCCGCGAGAAATTTATGCAAGCGTTTACAATGGTTCGGGATAATTTTATTCATGTGTTCCGCTCATTGTTTAACGAAGAAGACTCCTGCGACCTGGTGCTGTCTGACCCACACAACCCGCTGGAATCTGATATTGACATCATTGCCAAGCCAAAAGGTAAAAGGCCACTATCTATCAACCAGTTATCAGGCGGTGAGAAAACGCTTACGGCTACTGCTATCCTATTCTCGCTTTACCTGCTTAAACCCGCACCTTTCTGTATTTTCGATGAGGTTGACGCGCCGCTGGATGATACCAATATTGATAAATTCAATAACATCATCCGCAAATTCTCCAGCGATTCGCAGTTCATCATTGTATCACATAATAAAAGAACCATTGCCAGCACCGATATAATTTACGGTGTGACAATGGTTGAACAAGGTATCTCTCGCGTGGTGCCTGTTGATATAAGGCAATTGGCTGATTAATTTATTTTAGCTTCAGCGGCTTATCATAGATCATTCCGCTGAAACCGCCTGCATCCAATGCCTTTGCAGCGTCAACAGATTGCTCTAAAGAGAAAGTGGCCAGTTTGCTATTGCTTAAAACCTGTTGTTGAGGCGCTGAAAACGTGCCATTTTTAACGTAATTTAAAGCTTGCTTAAATAAGGCTTCTTCGGGATCTCCAAAATCACGGCTAACATCATCGGTACCTTTTTTTCCAGGATAAGTTGCAGATTCGGGCTCCATGCCTGTGTAATATCCACCCTGTGCCAGCGAGTTTTTTGTTTCAAACTCAGGGATATACATCTCGTATTTATTGATCCTGATATCAAAAAAGCCAACAGGTTTACCATAAGTAGTTGAACCTATTAGCTTAACGTTTACTACCGGTTTCAAGTTGTTGATAACCAATTCACTGGCTGAGGCGGTGCCGCTGCCAACAATAAAAAATACGTTACTTGTACTGTTAAGATTAAGCGACCCTTTTTTTGAAAAGGGAACGGCATTACCTTCTACTGTATAATCAAACTGCGCGTAATTATATTTCTGGTTGGTGGTAGGGTCGCGGCGTACCTGGTTAGCTAACAACTTCGCCTTGCCGCTGGTTAAAATATTATTAAAATATGTGCTATACATAACCGTATTATTTTTTGCTGCAGGCACTATTAAATTACTTAAATACTCTGCGGTTGACACATAACCACCACCATTATATCGCAGATCAACTACCAGGTCTGTTACTCCATTTGACGAAAAATAATTGAACGCTTCGTCAAGTTTTGCTGTAGCATTAGCGGGAGAAGTAAATGAGGCAAACACAAAATAACCCACCTTATGCCCATTGCCGGTATCAATAATTTTATAATTAATTACCGGGTTTGTGGTGTAACCGCTCGCGTTCAATGTAGTTGTAAAACGCGTAAAATCAGGCCTTTCTAAAACCAATGTTATAGAATTACTGTTGAAAAACGCGTTAGCAACAAATTGCGTACGCGTGCCGCCATTGTCATATGTAATATTACTATTGCCGTTTATTGTGATAACCTTATATCCTCTTTTTATACCTGCTAATCCGGCCGCGGAGCCGGCATAGACATATTTTATCCGCAGATCATCAACAGCTATATATAACGGTGCGAAACCAAAATCAGCTTTTGCTCCACCCAATTCAGTTGAGGTTTCGCCACCATCAATAAAAGAATACTTTGCCTCACCCGGTGAAGACGCATAATATTCATATGGTTTTCCTGTAGCCGGATTGATCTTGTATTGCGACAGGGCATCAACCTCTTTTGCTAAAGCGTTAAGATCGCTGGTACCTGTAAAGCTTCGCGGCTTAAAGGCTGCAGAATCAGGTAAACCATCGTTCCAGTAATAAGCTTCTTTAGCGTAAAGAAAAACCGAATCACGCATCAAATCAAAGGCAGAAGGCTTAACAGCAGGCGCAACCGGAGTTGTAGGGTCCGGTTCAGCTCCGTTTTTCTTGCACGATGTAGCAGCAACCATAATGAATAGCGCTGCAAACGTTAATACTTTCCTCATAAATGTAAGTTAAGATTAATTCTAATTACTTGCTAAAAAGACGTTTACATCTGTGTAATCAATTCCCACAGCTTCGGCACATAAGCTGTCAGAAACAGTTGCACCTATCATCAGTATATCCCGTCTGTTTAAACTATGTTCGTTCATCAATTGTTCCACCGCGTCAGTTTCGGGCTTTGGCCTGCTTTCCTCAGTAAAATAGCAGGTTAAGTATTGCTCCAGGCCGTTCCATTCTATCTGCCTAATTTTATTAAGCTGCTGCTGAGGATTGCCGTTGGTGACAATAAATATCTTTTTACGGTCAACAACAATTTCCTGCAACAGATCTAAAACGTTCCTATAGACTAATAATTTAAGCGGAAGTTTAGCGGTCAATAATAAATGTTGAAAATTTTTCCGGTATTTCTCATTTACACCCAACTTCTCTTTTACCCTATCAAATACAACTTCATTACCTTCCTCTAAATACGTAGACACCATTAAATCGGTTGCCACTTTGGCGTCTATCAGATCGGTATATTCTATTGCGCTTGCAAACAGATAGTAGATCTGGAACAAATAATCCTTTTCAGGATATATAACTTTATCTAATTCAAATATAAATGCGGTTTTTCGTTTATCTATATCGCTATAAGTCATTTTTAACTAATTGTATGTCAATATCATACTCAAAAAACAATTGCAGTGCGGGCTCTAACGCGTTAATTTCGTGCTCGTTTAACACAAACACGGTATTCACATTATTATCCAGGCAAAACGTAAGTATTTGGTGGGGATAGGCCACTGAGTCGGGCCTCGGCAGATTTTTAATCGCACCTGATTTTAGCATTACAACAGGCACATCGTTAAAATCGCCCATAATAATGGGTACGCCGTTCGCGGCATATTCGCTTTTTATTTTATGTGCTTTAGCAGAAAGAGCCTCAGTTATTAAAATATTTGCCATTAAGCTAATTGCGCTATTAAACCATCTTTCATAAAAACTTTACGGTCTGATATATTAGCCAGCTCTTCGTTATGCGTAACGATAATAAAGGTCTGTTCAAACTCTTTACGCAGCTTAACAAAAAGTTCATGCAGTTCGCGCGCGTTGTTTGAGTCAAGATTACCTGATGGTTCATCTGCAAATATCAACGCGGGTTTATTGATCAAAGCCCGGGCAACAGCAACACGTTGCTGCTCCCCTCCCGATAACTGGTTTGGCTTGTGGTTTATCCTGGAGCTAAGGCCCAGCATGTCTAACAATTCCTTTGCGCGGTTTTCTGCTTCTGCCTTGGGCGTACCGGCTATGAATGCCGGGATACAAACATTCTCTAACGCATCAAACTCGGCGAGTAAATGATGAAACTGAAAAATAAAACCTATCTGCCTGTTTCTAAAGTCGCTAAGTTTTTTGTTGTTTAATTTATTAAGCTCTACACCGTTTATAAACAGCTGTCCTGCGTCGGGTGTATCCAGCGTTCCCAAGATATTCAGCAACGTACTTTTACCTGCGCCTGATGCGCCAACAATAGTAACTATCTCGCTTTTGCTTACCTCAATATCAACTCCTTTTAATATTCTGAGCTGTCCGTATGCCTTCTGTATGGCAGTTGCTTTTAACATTGTACAAAGGTAACGCTTATTGTTGTATGTTGTAAGTTCTGAGTTGCAGGTTGTAAGTATCGGGGTATTATAGCTGCTTATATTTCTAAAACTTACACATAAAACATATAACTCAGAACTTATAACATTCAACTTACCTATTGTAACAAGCAAATTATGCAAAAAACGCAATTTTTGTGGCTATAAAATTGTAGATTTACCGCAAAATCCGCTTAAAAACATGAATATTCACGAGTACCAGGGTAAATCCATACTAAAAAGTTTTGGTGTTAGAGTTCAGGAAGGCATAGTTGCCGATACTGTTGAACAGGCCGTAGAAGCAGCTAAAAAGTTAAAAGAAGATTACAACTCAAGCTGGGTTGTGGTTAAGGCTCAGATACATGCAGGTGGCCGTGGTAAAGGCGGAGGCGTAAAGCTTGCTAAAAATCTGGATGAAGTAGCAGAAAAAGCAGGTGCTATTTTAGGCATGCAGCTTGTTACTCCGCAAACAGGGCCGGAAGGCAAACTGGTGAGCAAAGTATTAGTGGCACAGGATGTTTACTATCCCGGCGAAAGTGAAACCAAAGAGTTTTATGTGAGTGTTTTATTAGACAGGGCTGCCGGCCGCAATATTATTATGTATTCAACCGAAGGTGGTATGGATATTGAAGAAGTTGCTGAACACACTCCTCATTTGATATTTAAAGAAGAAGTTGACCCCAAAGTTGGTTTACAAGGTTTCCAAACCCGTAAAATTGCTTTTAACTTAGGTTTATCTGGTGATGCCTTTAAGGATATGACCAAATTTATCGCTGCTTTATATAAAGCTTATGAGGCTACCGATTCATCAATGTTTGAGATCAATCCGGTGTTAAAAACATCTGATAATAAAATATTAGCAGTTGACGCTAAAGTAAACCTTGACGACAACGCATTATACCGCCATGCTGATTTTGCTGCTATGCGCGATACCGCCGAGGAAGACCCTACAGAGGTTGAAGCAGGCAAATCAAACCTTAATTACGTTAAACTGGATGGTAACGTAGGTTGTATGGTTAACGGTGCAGGTTTAGCAATGGCAACAATGGATATTATTAAATTAGCCGGCGGCGAGCCTGCTAACTTCCTTGACGTTGGTGGTACTGCTAACGCGCAAACAGTTAAGGCCGGTTTTAATATCATATTAAGCGATCCGAACGTAAAAGCTATCCTGATCAACATCTTCGGCGGCATTGTACGTTGCGACCGTGTTGCGCAAGGTGTTATAGACGCTTACCAGGAAATAGGAAATATTCCCGTTCCAATCATCGTACGTTTACAAGGAACAAACGCTAAAGAAGCGAAGGAACTAATTGATAACTCAGGACTGAAAGTTTACTCAGCAATATTGTTGAAAGAAGCTGCAGAAAGAGTTAAAGAAGTGTTAGCTCAGTAATCAGGCTATACTTCAATAAAAAAAGCGATGGGTTTAATACTCATCGCTTTTTTTGTTTAATAATATTGTCTACGATGCCGTTGGCCTGTCGCTACTATGCAAATTATGGCTTATCATAAAATGATGCAACTTAGCCCCTATAGCAGATGAATTATCCACTGCATAAGTACCGTAGGCGTCAACTATCAAACCTTTCAGATCATATTTAGGCGAACTTACCGCATAAACAATAGACATGTCAGACGGGTTACTTTGCCCCTCAAAACGGTAAAATTCATCAATTGAAAAATCGTCGGCTGTCATATGTATATCGCGCGATTTATCGTCAACCGTATCACCTTCAATACTAAGATTAGCTGTATATCCTTTTTTCATTAAATCATTAGTGGCATCCACTAAGGTTTCGTAATTTTCCATGGTAAAATAGTTTAAGTAATTTGCGCTTAACGCACATACATTAAACTAAAAACGCGAAGTACTTGTTTGCAACAACAAGCAATTTATAAGCAAAAGGTTAAATGCCGCGGTTGATATCCCAATTTTCAAGGTAATCAGCAACACGCTTAACGAATGATCCGCCTAAGGCACCGTCTACTACCCTATGATCATAGGATAATGAAAGGAACATCATGTGCCTTACTACTACAAAGTCTCCCTCGTGTGTTTCTAATACAGCGGGTTTTTTCTTTATAGCTCCAAGCGCTAAGATGGCTACTTGCGGCTGATTAATAATAGGTGTACCCATCAGATTACCAAACGTACCTACGTTGGTTATAGTGAATGTACCTTCCTTCACATCGTCGGGTTGTAGCTTGTTATTACGTGCCTTTGTGGCCAGGTTATTAACGGCCTTGGTAAGCCCTAAAAGGTTAAGCTCATCTGCCTTTCTTATAACCGGAACTATCAGGTTTCCATTTGGTAAAGCTGTAGCCATGCTGATATTGATAGCGGCTTTGCGTATTATCTGCGTTCCGTTTACAGATGAATTTATAAGCGGGAAGTCTTTTATAGCCTTAACAACCGCCTCAATAAAAATAGGCGTAAAGGTTATTTTCTCTCCTTCGCGCTTTTCAAAGGTATTCTTTATCTTATCCCGCCACATAACCAAGTTAGTAACATCTGCTTCAACAAATGATGTTACGTGCGGTGAAGTATGCTTGCTCATCACCATATGCTCGGCAATAAGCCTGCGCATACGATCCATTTCAATTATTTCGTCTGTACCAGAAAAGGATGCTGCCGGAGCCTGTGCTTCCATTAAAGGCTCTTCCTCTTCGGTATTAACAGCGCTCTCCTCTTTCTTCGACTGAGCCGTTTCTGCCACAGGCTTAACTTCCGGTTTTGCTGCAACCGCCGGTTCCGATTCTGGTTCTGGTTCAGGCTGGGGCTCCGGTTCTGGTTCTGGTTCCGGTTCAACAACTTTCGGCAACTCCACTACGGGGGTTACATCAACCCCTATTTCATAACCCGCAGGCGACGTAGGCGGCGCGTCTGCAGCAACTTTATCTTTGTCTCTTATCCTTAAATAATTTAACAGGTCGTCTTTTGTTAAGCGCCCGTCAGATCCGCTTCCCGGAATGCGGTCAAGCTCCTCCACGCCCACTTTTTCCTGGAAAGCTATATGTTTTACCAATGGCGAATAAAAACGTTGTGGTTCGTTCGGGGAGCGCTGTGGCAGCAAAGTCTGCGCCTGTTCCAACAAATCAGTTCCCGGAATTGACTGCTCTGTTTGCTCTGTGGCCACCGGTTCAGTTATTTCCTGCTCAGGTTGAGGTGCAGATTTCTTTTTAGCGCTGCCAGATTTTGATTGGGGTTCGCTCTCAACAGGTGCGGGTGTTTCTTCCTCCTTCGGCTCGTCTGTTTCAATAATTGCAACAACAGCCCCTACCTGAACTACATCATCAGCCTTGCAAAGCTGTTCAACCAGTGTGCCCGATACCGGGGAAGGCACCTCTGAGTCTACTTTATCGGTTGCTATGTCAATTACCGCATCGTCGGCTTCAATATAATCGCCCGGGTTTTTAACCCACTTAATTATTGTTGCTTCTGCAACACTTTCACCCATCTTTGGCAATAACAGCTCGTATCTGGCCATACAGAAAATATAGTTATGAGGTCAAAATTATAAAAATACCGCATTATTTATCAACATCCTTTAGTAAAGTATTCAACATTGCTAACGCCCCCGCTGCGCTTCTTTCAATGTTTTGCAGCCTTTTGCTGCCGAATGTGAATTTTTTTACCAGTTTTTTTTCAATCGAACCTACTGCTATCCAAACAGTTCCGACGGGTTTATCGGCGCTGCCGCCATCCGGGCCTGCTATACCAGTAACAGCTATAGCAAAATTGGTGTTGAAATTTTTTAATGCGCCGTTAAGCATTTCCTTAACCGTTTCTTCACTCACGGCGCCATAAACATCCAGCGTTTGGCGCTGCACGCCTAAAATTTGCTGCTTTAAAGTATTGCTGTAGGTAACCGCGCCGCCTGCAAATACTTTTGAGGAACCCGCGTGTTGGGTAAGCAAATGTGCAATATATCCGCCGGTACAGCTTTCGGCGACAGAAAGCGTAAGGCCTTTGCTTTCCATTACGTTAAGTACCGCTTTTTCAAGCGTTACATCTTCCGTTGCAACCAAAACATCACTTACGCGTTCGGCAATTTCAGCGGCGAACATATTAATTTCCTGTTCAAGGTTGGCAGTGCCGCCATCATACGCGCTCAGACGCAGCCTTACCTGCCCTAATTTGGGTAAATAAGCTAATTTTACGTGTTCCGGCAGCCTATCTTCAATATCCGCTATGCGGATAGCCAAAAACGATTCGCCTTCGCCTGCGGTAAGCATTGTTTTGTGAATAATTTCGGGAAGTTTGAATGCCGTTTTTAGGCGCGGGATAACCTGTTCATCCATCAGGTACATCATCTCGAATGGTACACCAGGCATAGACACATAGATCTTGCCATCGCTTTCAAACCACATGCCCGGCGCGGTGCCGTTGTGGTTTATTAAAACTTCGCAATTTTGGGGTACCAGCGCCTGGGCCTTATTAATATCTAACATGGGCCGGTTTGACTTTGCAAAAATGCGTGTAACGTTGGCTAAAGTTTCTGCATTTTCAACCAGTGCTACATTAAAGTACTCTGCCAGCGTGTTTTTTGTAATATCATCTTTTGTTGGGCCCAACCCGCCCGTAATTAAAATAATATCGGCTCTCGAGGCTGCTTCGACCAGCGCGTTTAAAATATGCTGACGATCATCAGATACTGATGAGATCTGCTTAATTTTAATTCCGATATTATTTAACTGGCGGGCCATCCAGGCTGAATTAGTATCAACTATCTGACCGATCAGTATTTCATCGCCTATGGTAATAACTTCTGCGCGCATTAGTATCTGTTAAAAAGGCCGTTGCTGGTGTAGTCGCTTCGCTTAGTTAGTTTCAGCGCCTGCAATATATCTGATCGTACCTTCAGCGTAACGTTATATGATTTGTAGTAACCAAAAGGTAGCCAGCTTATTGCAAGGTCCCAACAGTGCAGGTCGCGATATATAGCAAATGATGTTGCACTGCTTAACTTGGCCAACTTTAAATCGTAGTTGGTATTAAATTGCACTTTCCATTTTTGGGTAATGCTAACATCACCATTAACCATAATGGTATTTGCTACTGTTGAACCCGTATAGCTGTTAAAATAGCTAAAGTTGTAATTGAATGTCAGGTTCCACGGAACTTTAAAATCAATGTACGCGCCGGGGTCGCTATTTAACAGTGCAAGTTTATCAGCTTGGTCTGGTGTAGCCCCTAACATATTCTGGCCCGGTGGAAGTTGCTTGTTAGCCGGTTGTTTTAAAGCAGCCGCATTTAAGCTACCTCCTATAGTTAATGAAAAATTTACCAGTGCCGGGAACCTTCCGTCTTGCCAGGTATAACGGTTTACACGGCGTGCAACTCTTACAATCTGGTTATTAGATATTGAGTCGAGAATTTTGGTGCTATATGGGTCAAACGTTCCGCCAAAATTGATATTTACACGATCGTGAATTATGGAGGTATGGCCGGAAAATGTGATATCTGCAAGCTTGAAAGAATCGGCTGCAATGTTATAAAATGTATTAAAGCTTAAACCCTGTAAAAGTATTATCTTCCGGTCGGTTTGCACGCTATCAGTACTTTTGGCCCGCACTTTTGCTTCAATATTATTATCAATACCAATACCCACCCCTGCGGACGTTCCGCCTGCCGGCCCGGCAACTGCCGATCCGTTAAAAATGGAATAACGCCTAGCTATTACCGGATACGGCACAGTGGCATTACTTACCACAACTTTATTGTATGCCCTATTTAACCCCGAATAATCTGGCCGGTAAGAAAAATTAATATTAGGTGTAATAACGTGCCGTATTGCCCTTAGTGATCCGATCTTAAGATTTTTTGTTCCGTAAATTTTTGTACTGAAGCCGCCGCTCAGGGAATAATCCCCGGCACGGGTAAAACCCGGAACCGTATCAGTAATTAACGAATCTGCACGGCCAAAACGTTGCCTGGTTGTTTGAAAAGCCCAATATTCGTTATAGTTAAAGCCGGTATTAAACTGGAAATACTTTAAAACATTTAAACTCAAGCCTACGGGGATTTGATGCGTAACACCGCTACGCATCCGTTTTGTAAGGGTATGTGTAGTAAATAATTCCTTTTCCGGAATATTAGATAAATTATTTGTTGCATTTAAGGTGTAACCTACGGTAATGCGCTGATACCATTTTTGCTCGCCCACACGGTCGCGCTTGTCAAACGGGTTTATGGTTGACATGCTGAACGTAACACGAGGAAAATCAAGATTAACTGTTTTTCTTGTCAGATCCTGATTATGCGCTAAACTAATGTTTAGTGCAAACGGCGTGCCTTGCCATATGCGCGCGTAAGAAATTGACGATTGCAGCTGGTTTTGCGTTAGCGACTGCAAATTATAACCCGTTGTTGCCGGATTATTTTGATAAAAGCTTGATGTACCTGCACTAACGGATGCGCTGAAAGTTCTGCCCGGGTTAGCATTAGGGCTTTGCGAATGGTTCCAGTTGATATGGAAATCTGTAGCAGCAGGGTCTCCTGCCAGGCCGTAATTGTGCGAACCATAACTAAGTGTAAGCCCGCCGTTGTACTTGTATCGCTTCTGATAATTCATGGCGCTGGTTACCTCGTATGACCCATTGGAGTAATACGTTCCGGTAGTGGTAAGGTCCATATAATCATTTATGGCAAAGTAATAACCAAAGCCACGCAGAAAAAAACCCAGCGTAGCATCTTCGCCAAAAGTAGGTAATATAACACCAGAGGTCTTGGTATCAGTTTTAGGAAAAAAGCCAAAAGGCAGACCCAATGGCATAGGCACACCTGCTATCATAAGGTAAGCCGGGCCTGATATGATGCGTTTCTTTTCCATAATACCCCGGGTAATCACAATTCCATAATCGGGGTCCGGTTTATCACAGGCACTAAAAATAACATTATGATATGCCACTTCGGTTTCGCTAATTTTTTTTGCCTGCCCGTGCGATATATAATTGGTTTCCTGTTGGGTTAGCAAGTTCCAGGTCTTTCCCATTTTGGTTTCGTAATTAGACCTTAATGAGTCTGAAGTTATTGGTGCGTCTGAGCCCTGCTTAACAATTGGGCGACCGAAATACCTGCCTGTTACAGGATCATGGGTACCCCGCGCAAATACTATCTTTTTGGTTTTATCAACTTCTATAAAATCGGCATCGAGCGAAAAATCACCGTACTTTAAACGTGCGCCACCATAAAACCGCACGGTATCATTGTTAATAGTAACCGTCGAGTCTTTGGCAGTTGCTTCCAGTTGGTCGGTAAGGCTGCTCGAATCTTTTTTTGTTGTATCGCTTAAACGCAATGTATCGCTAAGCGGTTTAATATTTTCAGGGCTACCCAACGGGATACCCTGCTTCTTGTTCAAAAGCGGATATTTGTCGGTAGACTTAAGGGGGATAATAGTATCTGCTATTGCAGCGTTAATAATAGTACGATGTGTGCGGCCTTCCGCAGCAACCATACCAACCATTAAAATAATTGCAAATAGAAAAAACAGGTTAATAAATTTCAAAATTGATTTCGAATAATATATTTGCAGATATAGTTAACAGCGCTCAAAAATAATGAAAAATAAGGCATTGAAAAGATTGATTTATGCACTACCCCTATTAGGCGCAGGTATTTTATTGTTTTCACCGACGTCAGCCTCTTCTATATTAACACCTTCGGTTAAAAACGACACGGTTATAAATACCGGTTATAAATTAAGAACAATTGTTATTGATGCCGGCCATGGTGTTAAGCCTAATCCGCCAGGACCGGGTAAATTTTCAGTAGGCTCTTCAGGCATTTATTCAACTGAAAGAGGTGTAACGCTTATGGTTGCTCAAAAATTGCAAAAGGCCATAGAAAAAGATATAGAGGGTGTAAATGTAGTTATGACCCGTAAAACCGAAACCGACGTATCATTACAACGCAGGCCGGAAATAGCAAATGAGAATAAAGGAGATTTATTTATTTCTATACACTGCAACGCGCTTCCGAATAAAACAATACGCGAGCGTGTAGGCACTAAAAAAGGCAGGGCTGTTTATAGCACCAGAAGTGTGATAGACAGATCTGGCAAGGGTGTTTTAATGCTGGTGTATGGTTTAAAAAGATCAGGTGAGCAGCAGAAGGAAATTAAAAGCAATCAGGTAAGTCAAATGGACGATGAAGCAGATCCGAATGATCCGATCACCATTATTTTAACAAATGAGTATTTAAGACGTTTTAGACAGAAAAGCATAACCCTTGCAAACATTCTTGCCGATGAATTTGTTAGCGTAGACGGAAGAAGATTAGAGGGAATTAGGGAACAGAGCCTTAATGTTTTGGTACATGCCGCGATGCCCTCGGTTTTGATTGAGATAGGTTATATAACTAATTTAGAAGAAGAGGATTATCTTAACTCCGAAAAAGGACAGGAAGAAATAGTTGCATCAATATTGCGGGCAATTAAAAGCTATAAACTTCAGGTTGAACAAACAGTAATAAGAAATTAAACAACATACTTTGAAAATTTCAAACGAAACCAAAATAGGCGCGCTAACAGCTGTAGCTATCACAATATTGATATTAGGATATAGTTTTCTGAGGGGAAACGACGTATTCTCGAGCTCAAATAAATTTTATGCTATATATCAAAGTGTAGATGGCCTTTCGGTTTCAAAACCGGTATTGGTAAATGGCTTTCCTATAGGGCACGTATCCAAAATGGAACTGGGTCAGTCTGGCCATACTACGGTTGAATTTAAGGTAGACTCAAAATATAACATCCCGGTAAACACAGTTGCCCGCTTGGTAAGTACTGACCTGCTAGGTAGCAAAGCCATTGTTTTTGAATTGGGCGATAGTAAACAATATAAAGAAAATAAAGATACGCTTCAGGCTGATATACAAGGCAGCCTTACAGAAAGTCTTCAACCTATTCAAACCAAAGCCGAAAACCTGATGAATAAGTTAGATTCGTCTTTAGCGGCCATCAACAAAATATTAAATCCAAATTTTCAGCGCAATGTTGATCGTAGCTTTAACAGCATTGCCAACTCTTTGCAAACTTTAGAGGGTACAACTAAAAAAATTGACAATTTAGTTGGCGCGCAAACGGGCCATATTAACGGCATTTTAACCAATACAGAAGATGTAACAGCCAGCTTAAAAGTAAGCGCGGCCAATTTGAATAAGATAACAGGCAATTTCGACCGTTTTAGCACTGATATTGCCAATGGCAACATTAAACAAACGCTTGATAATGCTAATAAGGCTATGGCTGATCTGCAAGCCACTACAGCTAAGATCAATAGTAATAATGGCTCGTTAGGTTTATTATTAAACGACCAGCAGTTGTACCGCAATTTGCAAAGCGCATCTAATAATTTAGATGCCCTGTTTATTGACCTGAAAGCTAATCCAAAACGTTACGTGCACTTCTCTGTGTTTGGCGGCGGAAAGGATAAGTAGGGTTTGGTAGCAAGTAGCTTTTTAGGCAGTATCAAGTAGCTACTTAAATCAAAAACGTCTTCCCTTCAATGGCCAGTTCAGTGTCCGGGAATACAGATCGGGCTTCTTCAAGCAATTCATCCAGCACTTTATAACGTGCCGAGAAGTGGCCTATCAACAGCTTTTTTACCTGATTATTTAAGGCAATTTCGCCCGCCTGTAGTGCCGTGGTATGATGCGTTTCTTTTGCCCTGTCAAGCATAGTATTTAGAAAGGTAGCTTCGTGATACAACAGGTCTGCACCGGTTATTTGCTCATAGTATTTTTCAACAGGCATAGTGTCAGAACAGTAGCAATACGTTCGTGGCGTAGCAGAGTCTATAGATAGCAAATCATTTTGGTACACTTTACCGTCAGGCGCCGTATAATCTGCCCCTTTTTTAATAGCTGTGTATAAATGAACAGGTACATCCAATCGCTCAATCTCCTCCTTAATCAATTTACGTAAGCGCTTTTTTTCACGGAATAAAAATCCCGTGCAGGCTATGCGATGGTCAAGTGGAATGGTATCTACTGTCACATCTTCATTAGCCAACAACGTTTCTATTTTATTAGCGTCTGTAGGGGTAAACTCTATGGGGTATTGCAATACCGTTTCTGAGTATTTTAGCTGCAAATCAATAATTTCCTTTAGCGGAGCCGGGCCGAAAAGAAAAAGCGGTTTTTTTCGGCCGTTTAGATGCAGAGAGGACAGTAAACCAACAAGGCCCAGATAGTGGTCGCCATGTAAATGGCTGATGAATATGTGATCTATACGACTGGCTTTTATATCAAACCGCAGCATTTGTTGTTGCGTACCTTCGCCACAATCAATCAAATACAGGCGCTCGTTTACATTGAGCACCTGCGAAGTAGGGTTTCTGTTATAAATGGGTGTAGCCGAACTGCTCCCTAATATGGTTACTTCGAATCTCATACCAGGTAAACAATTTAGGGTTTATCTTGCTTCTTTTTTCAATTCTTTTTCTATCTCTTCCATAAATATCAGGTCTATGGCTTCCTCGCATGAAGGAACGATAGTAAGTACCGTTTCCAGTTGTGATATAGTAACCAAACGCGAAACAGCATCATTAAGGCCGGTAAGGATAAAAGAACCAGATGCATTTTTACACAGGCGATGACCTACTAATAAACTGCTTAAACCTGAAGAATCGGCAAATTTAACCTGCGAAAGATCAAGTATTATGTTACGCTGCCCTTCGGTGTTTGTTAGTATCAATTCAGACTTTAACTGAGGGGTTATCAATGAGTTTAACTTTGACTCATTCAACTTCAGTAATATATATTTTTCGTGTTTATCAACGGTAAACTTCATCTTATTTCTTTCTATTGTTCTGCTAATATAGGAATATTCTTAAAAAGAAAACTTATAAACCGGACAGCGCATTATTAATAGCCTGCTCTACCCTGTTTAAAACATTTTCTCCCTCTGGTTTTACAAAACCTTCTCCTGTTATTTTTTCGTAAAGCTCAATATACCTTTCGGATATTGACTGCACCTTTTCGGGCGTCATAACGGGCACTACCTGTCCTTCCTTGCCTTGAAAGCCATTTTCAATTAACCACCTGCGTACAAACTCCTTTGACAATTGCTTTTGTGGCTCGGCATTTTGCTGGCGCTCCTCGTAGCCCTCGCTATAAAAATAACGCGATGAATCGGGTGTATGGATCTCGTCAATCAAGTAAATGGTATCGCCCACTTTACCAAATTCGTACTTGGTATCAACCAAAATTAAACCTTGCGCTGCGGCTATCTCAGTACCACGGGCAAAAAGCGCACGGGTGTACCTTTCCAGTTGCAGGTAATCTTCTTCAGATACTATACCCCTGCTCAATATCTCTTCACGCGAAATATCTTCGTCATGGCCAACTGACGCTTTTGTGGTCGGTGTTATTATAGGCTCAGGCAGTTTATCGTTCTCTTTTAAATCATCGGGTAAGCTAACACCGCAAACCTGGCGCTTACCTAAAGCATACTCCCGCGCTGCATGGCCGGCCAGGTAACCGCGTATCACCATCTCCACCTTAAATGGCTCGCAAATACGGCCAATAGTAACGCTTGGATCGGGTACATTTATTACCCAATTAGGTACAATATCAGCCGTGGCCTTTAAAAATTTTGCGGCAATCTGGTTTAACACCTGCCCCTTGTAAGGTATAGGCTCAGGCAGCACCACATCAAAAGCAGATATGCGGTCGCTAACCACCATTACCAGGTACTTATCTTTTACAGTATAAACATCGCGCACCTTGCCTTTGTAAAAGGCGGTTTGTCCTTCAAAATTAAAATGTGTTTCTTTTATTGCGTTCATTGTTAGTGTCGAGTTGCGGGTGACGAGTGACGGGTTATTATATACAAGTGATTAACTCGTCACTCATTACCCGTCACACGTCACTCTATTGAATATCCCCGTAAGCAGCTAAAATTTTACGTACCAGTTTGTGTCTTACCACGTCTTCGCCACTCAGGTAAACTATATCAATGCCTTTAATATCAGTTAAAATACGCAGGGCCGTGTGCAAGCCCGACTGCTGCTTTTTTGGTAAGTCTATCTGCGTAACATCACCCGTAACAATAAACTTTGCCGACGGCCCCATACGCGTTAAAAACATCTTCAATTGCATATCTGTAGCGTTCTGGGCCTCATCCAAAATCACAAAGCAGTTATCCAGCGTACGGCCGCGCATAAACGCCAGCGGAGCTATCTCGATAGTACGGTTCTCCAGATATACTTTAAGTTTTTCGGCAGGTATCATATCATCCAAAGCATCATACAATGGCCGCAGGTAAGGATCTATCTTCTCTTTTAAATCGCCGGGCAAAAAGCCAAGATTCTCTCCTGCTTCAACAGCGGGGCGGGTTAAAATAATACGCTTAATCTCCTTGTTCTTCAGCGCCCTTACTGCAAGGGCAACAGCGGTATAAGTTTTACCTGTACCGGCCGGGCCAATAGCAAACAAAATGTCGCTTCTGTTAATGCTATCCACCATTTTGTGCTGGTTGGCGGTACGCGCTTTAACCATTACACCGTTGGGGCCAAAAACAATCACGTCTCCGGTGGTTGATTTGTCAACACTTTCCGGAGCAGCGGCTTTATCAACCTTTGAGCCTAATATCCGCTCAATATCAGTAATGCTTAAATTATCATAACGCTCAACGTGCTGTAACAAGTGCGTAAATTTCTCCTGAAACAATGAAAGTTCGGCATCATCTCCTAATATTTTTACATCATTGCCACGCGCAACAATTTTAAGCTTTGGATATTGCTTTTTAATGATCTCAAAATGATCATTATTAGGCCCCCACAACACTGCCGGGTTTATGTTTTCGATAGATAATTTAAGTTCGTTCAATAGTAAATGATTATTTTGTTGCCGATTTTTATGAATTAAAATTGAATATTTGCAGCGTTTGCTGCCTGTACAAGATTAGCAATAAATATTTAAAAAATTAATGGCAATTATAACTTTAACTACTGATTTGGGCGACAAGGATATATACCAGGCCGCCCTTAAAGGAAGCATCCTAAAGTTATTGCCCACGGTTACAATTGTTGATATAACGCATAGCGTTGCCGCCTTTAATGTACAGCAGGCAGCCTTTATCTTAAAAAACAGTTATTACTACTTTCCCGAGGGAACGGTACACCTTATAGGTATTGATACCGTTTTTAACGAACAAACCCGCTACCTGGGTGTACAATACAAAAATCATTTTTTTATAGGGGCCGATAATGGCATTTTTTCGCTGATGTTTAACGATGCCCCTGATGAAATGGTAGAGCTTAATATTATGCAGGATCTTAAATTCCTGCATTTTCCGCTGGCAGATATATTTGTTAAGGCGGCAGTACACATGGCGAATGGGGGGAAACTAAGCGAAATTGGTTTGCCCGTAAACAGCGTTGAAAACAAAATGAACCTGCAGCCCGTTATTGAAAAAAATCTGATAAAAGGCGTGGTTATCTATATTGATTCTTTTCAGAACGTTATAACTAATATTACCAAAGAGTTTTTTAACCGTATACAACAGGGCAGGCAGTTTACATTATATTTTAAGCGTAACGAAACCATTACCCATTTAAGCTGGCATTATAACGAAGTACCCGAAGGCGAAAAGCTTTGCCTGTTTGGAATAAGCGACCACCTGGAGATTGCCATTAACAAAGGCAACGCCAGCGGTCTGCTCGGCCTTAATTTGGGCGACAGTGTTTTGATAGACTTTGGTAATTAAAAACCCTTCACGGCAGATAAAAAAATCCACAAGCCAAGTGCTGAAAGATATAAAATGAAATTAACTATACATGGCGCTGCCCAACAGGTTACAGGCAGCATGCATTTGCTTGAACTGGATAATTACAAAATACTGATTGATTGCGGGCTTGACTACGAGAAAGACCACAGCATTCACACCAACGAAAATTTCCCATTCGACCCGCGGGATATTGATGTTGTTGTTTTAACCCACGCACATATAGATCATTCGGGCAATATACCAACTTTGGTAAGGTTAGGTTTTGCCGGGCAAATACTGTGCACCCCTCCCACTGCAGACCTTACCGAATTGCTGCTGATGGACTCTGTGAATATCTTTTTAAACAAAGCGGGGAAAAAGAATAAATACGGTAAAAACAAGGGCAAGTTTAACAGCGGCGCGCAGCCACTTTACCTGCAAAAGCATGTTATGGATGCCATGGAGCGCTTTGTTACCATTGGCTTTAACAAACCTTTTAAAATAAGCGGCGATGTGGAACTTACTTTCATCCCGGCCGGGCATTTGTTGGGCGCGGCATCGGCAGTTTTTAAGGTGATGGATAAAGGGGAAGAAAAATCAATTGCCTTTACGGGTGATATTGGCCGTAAAAACTACCCGGTATTAAATGATCCCGAACCTATCCCTCCTGTTGATTTTCTGGTTACAGAATCAACCTACGGCGGGCGCATGCATACGCACGGTAAAACGGTTGAGGAAACCTTTGTTGAGGTAATAGAAAAAGTTTGTATCAAAGAACAGGGCCGCTTGATCATTCCCGCGTTCAGTATCGGCAGAACGCAATCGCTCGTGTTTTCGCTCAATAAAATTTTCAGCAGCGGCTTATTACCTAAGGTAAAAGTGTTTGTTGATAGCCCCATGGCCGGTATGGCAACCACTATTTTCAGAAAACACCACAACCTTGTGAACGATGAAGCTAAAGAGTTTTATAACAAACAGGGCGATGAATTTGAGTTTGATAACCTTACCTATGTTGAAACGCTGAAAGACAGCCGCCAGGTATCTAACTATTACGAGCCTTGTATCATCATTTCATCGGCAGGGATGCTGGAGGGCGGGCGTATTCAGGATCACCTGTTTTATAACATTCAGAACTATTATTGTACCATCCTCTTTATTGGATATTGCGCTAAAGGAACTTTAGGTCATCGTTTATTGCGCGGCGACTCTATTGTCCATATAAAAGACCGCGACCTTGCCGTTTATGCAACTATAAAGCAAACCGATGTATTAAGCGCCCATGGCGATCATAACGACCTGATCAATACGGTGAAACACCAGGATAAATCAACATTGAAAAACATTTTCCTGGTACATGGCGAAACAGGCAGTATGCAGGCGTTGAGTGATGCTTTGACAGTTGATGGTTATAAGGTTACTATTCCTGAGAAGGATGTGGCTTACGTACTGTAGATAAGACTATTCTAAAAAAAATGTGTCATTGCGAGGTACGAAGCAATCGCGAACTTTGCATAGTGCGCTTTTGTGCGTGCGATTGCTTCGTACCTCGCAATGACAATCTTAGCAATAGTGGCTAAAAGTTAAACTATTAGCTACAACCCAAAATACTTATCCTCAATATACGACACACCTGCCAATCCACGTATTTTATCAAGAATACCCATCAGCATTATAGTATAATCATGTGGAATTACGGGGCTCTCGCTTAGCCCTGCCCTTAAGCATTCGTTAACGTGGCGTGCCTCGTACTGGTAGCCAAAACCGCTTTCGCGGTTAACCGGTATATCTTTTTTACCCCCATCTGCATACAACTCTACATTTGCCGAAGCCGTGTAAAAATCCGGAGTGAGTTTTACTCTGGCTTTAGTACCGCAAACCTCTGCTTCGGTAGCCAACGTAGTTCTAAAGGTTGAGAACAGACTGGCCATTGCGCCATTATTGTACGAGAATACAACCGAGCATTGCTCGTCAATTCCTTTATCAGTGGCAACTATTTTAACATTAATATCATCGGGCACGCCTAAAACATCCAGCGTGGTGAAAATATTATAGATGCCGATATCCAAAATTGAACCTCCGCCCAGGGCCGGATCTAAAAGGCGTGTTGAATGCTCAGGTGTTACTACATAACCAAAATTGGATAATACTAATTTTATATCGCCCAACTCACCACCCTTAACCATATCCAGCATTTTTATATAATGCGGGTGGAACTTTGTCCATAAGGCATCCATCAAAAAAAGTTTCTTTTGCCGGGCAAGGGCAATCATTTCCTCCGTATCGCGACTATTAATAGCAAAAGGTTTTTCGCACAATACCGCCTTGTTGTTATTGAGGCACATTAACGTATTCTCCATATGCAGGGTATGTGGTGTAGCTACATAAACTACATCAACATCGTTGCACGCCGCCAACTCTTCATAGCTGCCAAAGTAATTTGCCACATTATATTCATCAGCAAATTGCTGCGCAGACGAAAGGTTGCGAGACCCTATGGCAGTTAGTTGAGCACCTTCAACCAGTTTCAGATCTGATGCGAATCTGCGGGCAATGTATCCGGTACCTAAAATGCCCCAGCGTATAATTTTCATACAGGTTTAATTTAATTTATTTACAGGGTTAGTGTGTCGTTTTTCTGCTATAAAGAGTAATATCAGTAATATTAATCCAACGGCAAAAAAACCGTCGAGCGCCAAAGTTGAATCGCGCATTTCGTGCGTCATAGCCTCTACAAAGCCGAAACAGAATAATCCCACAACAATAGATAGCTTTTCTGTAACATCATAAAAACTAAAAAACGAAGCCGTATCGGGTATGTTCTGCGGGAGATATTTAGAGTAGGTAGAACGCGAAAGCGATTGCACCCCTCCCATTACTATGCCCACTACTACTGCAGCTACATAAAATTGGGTAGAGCTGGTTATCAGGAAAACACAAAAACATACGGCTGTCCAAATTGCAACCAAACCGATCAGTGTTCTGGTATTACCATATTTATCTGATGATTTAGCAGCTAATAAAGCACCCGGAACAGCCACAACCTGTATAACCAAAATGATTGTGATGAGCGAGTCTTCGGGCATTTTAAGCTCCTTGGCGGCAAAGTTAGCCGCAGCTAACATGATGGTTTGCACACCAACGGAATAAAAGAAGAAAGCAGATAAATAGCGCTTTAGCAAAGGCATTTGTTTAACTTTATTGAAAACTTTTGCCAGTTCTTTAAAACCGCCCGTTAGCACGTTAAATTTATGCGAGCCTGTATTAGGTGTACCCATGGGCAGCATTTTAAATGGGATAATAGAAAAACCAAGCCACCACGCGCCTACTATTAAAAAAGAGATCCGCGCGGGCATATCATCGTCTTTTAAACCAAAGGTTTGCGGCGACAGAACCACCACAAAACAAATTATCTGTACTACAATACTGCCTACATAGCCATAAATAAAACCTTTGGCGCTTACAGAATCCTGTTTGTCATGACTGGCTATTTGGGGCAGATAGGAGTTATAAAACACAAAGCCTCCGCAATAACCTATTGATGCCAGGCCAAAACAGATCATACCAAACTCATAGGGCCCGCCGGGTTTTAGCCAGAACAGGCCAACACAAGCCAGCGCGCCCAGCCAGGTAAATAATTGCAGGTAACGCTTTTTATTACCGCGATAGTCTGCAATGGATGTAAGGATGGGTAACAACGCAGCAACGATAAGGTACGAAGCAGCCAGCATATAGTTAGACAATACCGTGTTAACGTAATTGTGGCCAAAAAACGTAACTATATCCTTATTTTTAGCTGTTGTTGTTATATACACATAATAAGCCGGGAAAATAGTTGATGTGATAACCATGTTGTATGATTGGTTGGCCCAATCAAACATGCACCACGCCCATATGGTTTTGGGGTTATTTTTAGCTTCCATTTACGCGCTAAAGATATTTCCTTTTTTGCTTTCCTAAACTAAATTCTGTTTAATGTAAGTAAAGCTTTTGGTGATACTATCAAACGGATCGCCGGGTGTGCTATCCTGCTCTACAAAGAAATATTTCATACCCGCCTTATTGGCCTGCGTAAATATCTTTTTAAAATCAATAACGCCGTTGCCTACTTCGGTAAAGTTAGCGCGAGGGGTATTGTCCATGTCTTTAACATGCCACAAAGGGAAACGGCCCGGATGCTGGTTAAACAAGGCTATAGGGTCTTGCTTTGCTTTGGCAACCCAGTAAATATCCATTTCCATTTTTACCAGGTTCTTATCTGTATTGGCTAAAAGCGTTTCATACGGATATTTGCCATCCTGCTGAATAAATTCAAAATCATGATTATGATAACAAAATTGAATGCCGGCTTTGGCGCAAAGCTCGCCGGCTTTATTAAAATCGGCTCCTAATTTTTTATAATGATCAAGGCTGCCCCGCTCATTCGGGTTCAGATAGGCACATACCATATATTTCAGCCCTACTTTTTTTGCTTCGTCAACAGCTTTTTCCCAACCTGTCAGTATGCTGCCTGGATTAGTTTTTTCTTCGCCCAACGCATAATGGCCGCTTAGCATTTCTAAACCATTCTGTTTAAGCAAACTTGAAAATGCTGCGGCATCTAAACCGTAAAATTTCTCACTGCCTGAATACGTTGCACCTTCTACCGAATTATACCCTATGCCAGCTACCCTGGCTAATGTACCGGCCGGATCTTTTTGCATAGCGTTGCGAACGGTATACAATTGCAGGCCGATATACTTTTTATCGGCAGCCAATAATTGCGGGGCGGCCAAAACTCCTGCAGACAGTATAGCCGAGGTTTTAACAAAATGTCTTCTTGATATCATGGTTGGGAACAGTTTATATTGGAAAATCTAAGGTATTAAGTTTTTTTAATTAGCCATTATTAAAAGTTTTTCATTTGCTAACGCGATAAAGGCATAAGGTTTATCTTAGCAACTGCATGGAACCGATAAAGCCCGACGTTAAGGTATTAACAGATATTGTTACCACTAAAATGCCCTTTGGCAAATACAAAGGAACATTAATAAGTGATTTGCCTGTGTATTACCTGGAGTGGCTTAAAAACAAAGGCTTGCCCGCGGGCAAATTAGGCATGATGCTCTCAACCGTTTATGAAATAAAAGTGAATGGCCTTACCCGTATACTGGATTTAATTAAAGCCGCTATGCGTAACAACGTATCGTCGCCGGTGGGTACAATTCCTAAAATAAAATTTTAACCAAATCAATCTTACGCTTTAATGACCATCTGCAATTAAACTTGCTGCGTATATTTGATCAAATACAAAAATTATGAAGAGATCTATTTTATATATCGCACTATTATTAATGTCTTTCGGCTGCGCAAACGCGCAGGAACAAGACGAAACGCTTGTACGCGTACCTGCGGTTAAAGCTGGTAAAGCAGTTGCCACTTTTGCTTCCGGATGCTTTTGGGCCTCGCAGGAAGCCATGTCTGAGTTAAAGGGCGTGGAGCAGGTTATAGCAGGCTATTCTGGCGGTAAATTGCCAAATCCATCCTATGCAGATGTTTGTACAGAAGAAACAGGGCATGCCGAAGCAGTACAGGTTTACTATGACCCAAAAGTGATAAGCTACGAACAACTGGTTACCGCGTTTTTTTATGCGCACGACCCCACTACATTGAATCGTCAAGGACCTGATGAAGGCACCAGCTATCGCTCGGCGATATTTTACCGCACGCCTGCTGAAAAAGAGGTCATTCAGAAAGTTATAAAAGAGGTGAACGCGTCAAAGCATTATAAAGGCCCTATTGTAACGCAAGTTGCAGCATATAACGCATTTTACGGTGGCGAAGCCTATCATCAGGGTTACTATCGCGAACATCAGGACAGAGGTTACATACGCACCGTATCAGTTCCGAAAGTAATGAAAATGCGCAAGGCTGTTCCGGAATTGTTAAAACCCGAGTTTAAAAAGTAAGCTTGTGGTGACCTTGGCATCTCGACTTAACAGCTCGAAACCGCTCTTAAACTTTGGCTAAAGCCCTTTTTCTTTACTCATAATATCCGTCACATAAATGTGACGGCAATGATTGGCACGTATAGGAAGGTTCAGTTCACTGCCGTTTGGCTTTAGCCAACGGTTCATTAAAACATATTATGCGGCTTTAGCCAAAATGTTTTGATTGGTTTTAAACGGATTTAGAGCGACTTAATGACCGATATTTAGTCGTTTTACCAAGCCTCCTCTTACTTCAGATACAGAATGGGTGGTAATGAAAGCGTTGGGGTCTATCTGCTGCACACGGGTTACAAGGCGCTGCACATCAAGGCGGGTTATTACCGTAAACAATATATCAATGTCTTTATCTTCAAAAACGGTTTTGCCAAACCCGCGCTCGCCTTTGTAAACGGTTACTCCCCTGTGCAGGTGGCGCATAATAACGTTTTTGATCAGCTCGCTTTTTGGTGATATAATGGTTACTGCCGTAAACTCATCAAAACCTTGTATTACATAATTTATCGTTTCTGAGGCAGCCAGGTAAGTTAAAATGGAATACATAGCCGACTCTACTCCGAGAAAAAAAGCGGCTATACAAAATATTACAATGTTTATTACCAGGATGATCTGCCCGATAGAAAGGAAAGATTTTGGGTTGATGTATACAGCCAGCAGCTCGGTACCATCAATAACACAGCCGCCGCGCATAGCCAAACCAATACCCAATCCGAGGAAAAAACCACCGAATACCGCTGTGAGGAGTTTATCGTTTGTAATGTCCGGAAACTCTACCAAAAACAGTATCAATGCCAGCACAACAATAGCTACCAGCGTTTTCAAAGCAAAAATTCTATCCACACGTTTATAGCCCAACCAAATAAACGGGATGTTGATTATAAATAACAGAATCGACAGCGGCCAGCCGGTTATGGAGCTAACTAAAAGAGAGATACCTGTAACGCCACCGTCAATAAAATGATTAGGAATTAAAAAGCCTTTTAATCCAAAAGCAGCAGATATAATACCGGCTACTATCATTGCAATTTTTGATGCTTCGGTTCTCGTACTGGTTTTTCTCGTCATAGCATATATCTTTCAAGGTGCTGTAAAATAGGAAAAATATGGTAGAATTGAAGTGTTACGACTCAGAAAATTGAGCTAATTACGCGGATGATGCTGAATAATAGTGCTTTTTAAATACTCACGATCGAGGTGGGTGTAGATCTCGGTAGTGGTAATACTCTCGTGGCCCAGCATCTCCTGCACTGCGCGCAAATCAGCACCGCCCTCCACCAAATGCGTTGCAAAGGAATGTCTGAATGTGTGCGGACTTATTGTTTTCTGCAAACCTGTTGTAAGGGCCAAATCCTTTATCATCATAAATATATACACCCTGCTAAGCCTCGCCCCCCTGCGGTTTAAAAACACAAAGTCCTCTTCGCTTTTTTTTATGGGGATGTGCACCCTTACATTATCAATCCAGATTTTTAGCGCCTTTATAGCTTCGCCGCCGATAGGTACCAAACGTTCTTTGCTTCCTTTGCCTGTAACTTTTACAAATTCAATATCCAGGTAAAGGTTGGATAGTTTCAGTTCCGTTAATTCTGATACACGCAACCCGCAGCCGTATAGCACCTCCATTATGGCCTTGTTGCGGGGGCCTTCGGGTTTTGACAGATCAATAGCAGCTATTAATTTATTGATGTCGCTATAACTGAGCGTGTCGGGTAGTTTACGTTGAATTTTGGGCGACTCCAACAATTCTGATGGGTCACTCACTATCAGATCTTCGGTAAGCAGGTATTTGTAAAATGCTTTTACACCGGAGAGTATCCGAGCCTGTGAGGACGGCAGCACACCTAATTCATTAATAAAACCAATAAAGCGACGAAGATCGGTCAGTGTTATTTGCTCCGGTTTTAAAGTTACTTCACCGGTTTGCGCAAACTGAAACAGTTTTTCAATATCCCTGCTATAGGCTTCTACAGAGTTAGCTGATAGCGATCGCTCCAGCTTCATATACACTTTAAATCCTTTTATTGCCGATGGCCAGTCCAATAGATTTTACTTTTGATTGATTTATATTTAAGTTTGAACAAATGAATATACAAATTATAAACGGCCCAAATTTAAACTTGTTAGGCACACGCGAGAAATCAATCTATGGCGATGCCAGCTTTGAAACCTATTTAGCCAGTCTGAAAGAGCGTTTTCCGGACGTTAACATCAGCTACTACCAAAGCAATGTAGAAGGCGAAATAATTAATAAGCTGCACGAGGTTGGTTTTAGCTTTGATGGTATTGTACTAAATGCGGCTGGTTATACACATACCTCCGTAGCACTTGCAGATGCTATTGCCGCTATAAATACGCCCGTAGTGGAGGTGCATATCTCCAATGTACACAAGCGCGAAGCATTCAGGCACCACTCTTATATTTCAGCCAATTGTAAGGGCATCATTGTAGGCTTTGGCCTTGACGGTTATCGCCTGGGTATTGAGAGCCTGATAGGTTAATTACAACCTGTTTTTATCAAGGCAGCTAAACTTGTGGCACTTTTTTACAAAAAAGGCCAACACTACACTGCCCCGGTACATGCCGGTAAGCCTTATAGGCAGTTTCCCTCTGTGGTGCTCTTTTTCCGACTTAAAAATATTACGTACAAAATTTTGATGCGCCTTGCTCACGGCCCAGGCATCCTTGCGCTTACCCTCGCTTAAAAAACGGAGCAGGGCGGTAAGATCAAGAAAGAAACGCGCTATAATTATAGAAGCGCCTCGCCAAAAAGGCAAGTTCTTTTTTAACAACAAAAGGTTATTCCGAAAATTAAGATACGTTTTAAAGGGGTTTTCAGTGTTCAGCGTCCCTCCTCCTAAATGGTAAACCTCTGCATCGGCACAATACATTATTTTATAGCCACGGTTTTTTAATCGCCAGCAAAGATCAATTTCTTCCATGTGGGCAAAAAAGCGCTCGTCAAAACCCTCCGCTTCATCCCAGCACTTCTTTTTAATAAACATGGCGGCACCGCTTGCCCAAAATACTTCACGTGACGTATTATATTGGCCGTTATCCGTTTCTATTTCGTAAAACATGCGGCCCTGGCAAAAGGGATAACCAAAGCTGTCAATAAACCCTCCCGCTGCCCCGGCATGCTCAAAATGGTCTTTTTTATTAAAGTCGAGTATTTTAGGTGCGGCAACCGCAATCAGCGGGTCACTTTCCATTAATTCAATAACAGGTTCAATCCAGCCGGGATGCACCTCTACATCAGAGTTCAGCAAGATATAATAATCTGCCTCAACCTGTGCCAGCACCCTATTATAGCCTCCTGTAAAGCCATAATTTTCGTTGTTTCGAATAACGCGAACAGATGGATACATAGACTCAATAAAGGCAAGAGAGCTATCTGTAGAGGCATTATCGC
This sequence comes from Mucilaginibacter calamicampi, assembly GCF_042676765.1. Classification (NCBI taxonomy): domain Bacteria; kingdom Pseudomonadati; phylum Bacteroidota; class Sphingobacteriia; order Sphingobacteriales; family Sphingobacteriaceae; genus Mucilaginibacter; species Mucilaginibacter calamicampi. Next base: position 812,666 of record NZ_JBHTHU010000005.1, on the reverse strand, counting down.
CCACCACAATTTCCAGGTTGGGATAAGAAGAAGTAAGTACTGATGGTAAAAAACTGCGCAGGTGGTTAACACCGTTCCAATTCAATATAACTATCGCAACTTTTGGTTTATCGTTCATTTAATTATTGTCTCCCGGCTTAAACTTCCACCTTCTGTGCGACCATAGCCAGTATTGCGGCTCGCGCCTTATCATCATTTCAAGATATTTAACGTGCGCGTCGGTAATTTCATATTCGGCGCTGCTTTTTGTATGCTCTACCAATGGCACAATGGTATAGGTGTAATAGCCCCGTTTAACCCGCTTCATATCGTAAAATATTACCGCGGAGTCTATCAATTTAGCAATTTTCTCTATCCCTAAAAAAACGGCTGTTGGTTGATTCAAAAAAGTGGTAAAATAATTGGCATCGGTTTGCACCGGTGTTTGGTCACCTGCAAAAACCGTAACCGTAAACTCGTTTTTATGGGCCACCATGGTGCGCAACGTCTGCTTCATAGCCACTGCTACGCCACCAAACCGCGAGCGCACCTTAATAAAAAAATCATCAAATGTTTTGCTGCTTAACGGTTTATAAATAAAGAACAAGCGCGAATCAACACTAAACTCCAGTCCTGCCCATTCCCAGTTGCAATAATGGCCTGCAACAGCCGTAATGCTTTTATTCTCTTTAGTGTACCTTTCAATAATTTCAGGATTGGTTAAAACCACGCGGCGCTGCAGTTCTTCTTTAGAAATGCTTACCATTTTAACTGTTTCAACAATCAGGTCGGCAAGGTATTTAAAATAGTTCTTTTCAATCTGTTTGCGTTCGGCTTCTGTTTTTTCAGGAAATGAATTTTGTAAATTCTCCTGTACAACCTGGCGGCGATAGCCCACAATGTAGTATAAAACTGCAAATAGTAAATCGGATATCAAATAAAGCAACCAGAAGGGAAGCAGGGAAATGAGGTACAAAAAGAATAGTGATAGCCTCGAAAGCCCTTTATTTATCATTATTTTAGCCGGTTGTATCTGCAAACATAATTGATATGATTGAAAAAGGTGCTTTATTGCCCATGTTTTATCTGCCACCGGTGGCGTGGTTCTCACAACTAATAGCTCATCAGCCTGATATTCTGATAGAAAACCAGGAACATTTTCCGAAGCAAACTTACCGTAACCGCGCCAATATTTATTCGCCTGATGGAGTACTGTCATTAGTGGTACCCGTAATTAAAGGATCAAAAGTGCATACCCCCGTGAAGGATGTGAAGATAAGCTATGATTTTAGGTGGCAGCGCCTGCATTGGATGAGCTTAGAATCATGCTATCGCCGCTCTGCTTACTTTGAATATTACGAGGATGCATTTGCACCATTCTATCAAAAGCGGTTTGATTTTCTTTTTGATTTTAATGAAGAGTTGTTGCGTCTGCTGTTAAAGTCTGTTAAAGTACCTCTAACACCACAAAAAACAGAAAGTTACCAGGCTGTGTATCCTGCTAACGTAGTAGATCTACGGCATAGCTTCAGCTCAAAAAAAGAATTTGATCTGCAACAAAAGCCCTATTTTCAGGTTTTTGAAGAACGCCACGGGTTTATTAAAAACCTGAGCATTGTAGACCTCCTGTTTAATCAGGGTCCGCAAACTATCAACTATTTGTAAATGACCAGCAGCATCAAGAAAATACAGCGCAAAAGCCGGTACAGAACCGTTGGGCTTATGCCGGGTACACTAAACATTGATAAAAGTGCTTTGACGCCTAAAATGGAAGTATTTTCTTACAACAAAGATGGTTTAACCACTACCGATGCAAAGGACATTGACGTGGTGCTTCAGCAGGTTAAAAAACAGAGATCGCTTACGCATTGGATCCAAATAAGTGGTATTGGCGATGCAAAATTACTTGAAACGCTGGGCGCCAGCCTGGATATTAATCCGCTGGTGTTAGAGGATATTGTTAATACCCACCAACGCCCCAAGTTTGACGAATACGACGATTATGTTTTTATGGTTAGCCGCGTTATTTATTTTAATGATGAAGGTGAGCTGGCTAACGAACAATTTTCTGCGCTGATAAAAGGCAACATTTTGATCACTTTTCAGGAAACTTATGTGGAGTGTTTTCCGGCCGTTAAAACGCGTCTTAGTGCAGGTAAGGGATTAATACGCACTGCAGGGCCAGCTTATATGGCCTATGCGCTTACAGATACTATTTTAGACCTGTATTTTGTGGTATTGGCACAAATAGGCGAATCGTTAGATGAGCTGGAGGATAAGCTGTATGACAGCCCCGACAAGAGTGTAATGTATAATGCGCAGCAATTAAAGCGGTCATTAATAAATGTACGCAGGGCCGTATGGCCCGAGCGGGATAAGATAAACGACATTTTGCGCACGGATAATCGCCTTATAAGCAAAGATGTTAAAATGTATTTGCGCGACGCTTACGACCATTGCGTGCAAATAATGGATCTGATTGAAAATGACAAGGAGATCACATCAAGCATTATAGATCTGTACCTTTCTATGGTGAGTAACCGCATGAATGAGATAATGAAAGTGTTGACCATTATCTCGGCCATATTTATACCGCTTACGTTCATAGCAGGGATTTACGGAATGAATTTTGCCAAAATTGACCCTGTAACCAATAAAGTAATGCCCGACAACATGCCCGAATTGTATAGCGAACACGGGTATTATTATGCTGTTGCCGCTATGCTATTTATAGCGGTAATTCAGATAATTATTTTCTGGCGCAAGGGTTGGTTTAGCAAGCTATAATGGGGCCGTTTATTTTTCTTCAATTACCGAAATAATATTACCCGCCGGGTCTTTAAACCAGGCAATCTTTGGCTCGCCGTGTGCAATGCCTTTTTCATCGGTATCAATCTCTCCAAAATGGTATTGCTCAAACGTAACACCTTTAGCTATCAGTGCATCAACCGTTTTTTCAATATTATCAACCGGAAAGTTGAGTACCGTAAACGTTGCAGGTTGATGATTGGGCTTAGGGTATACAAGAATGTTGTTATTGCCATTGGTTTTAATCGCAAGCATACCCATAGGGCTTTCGGTTTGTAAACCCAGTACTTCTTCGTAAAACTTTTTAGCTTTTTGTATATCATCAACAGAAAAGCCGCTAAACGCTTTTGAACTATTAAACATAATTGTAGTGTTTGTTATAAAAGCAACACGCCCGGATATTTATTGTTTGTATATTTAAGCATGAAAAGATTTTTCCCGTTTGTTGCAATACTGTTCTGCGGTTTTATTACTGCTGATAATTTTAGTGCGCTGAGTGCTTTAGTTGGCGGTACGTGGAAAATGAAAACCGCCAATAGTTATAGTTGCGAGCAATGGGTCAAAGTTAGCGGTAACGAGTTATCGTCTATTGCATTTGATGTTAAGGGGAAAGATACCACAGTGCTTGAACGGGTGAGATTGGTTAACAAAGGCGGCATTATATCTTACAATGTAACAGGCGCAAAAAGCGGCGACAAAACATCTTTTAAATTAAAATCAGCGAAGAACAATCAGTACATATTTGAAGACCAGACGCACGATTTTCCGCAGCGTGTTATTTATCATTTTATAAAACCCGACTCTATACATGCATGGGTTGACGGAAAATTTAAGGGGAAGTATGAAAAGATAGATTATTATTATAAGCGGGTTAGGTAAATGATTAATTAATTCATATAATAATGTCTCTACGCGAAAAAGTCTACTATACCTTATATAGCTTTGGATTTTTAACATCTCTATTTTGCGGAATCAGGTACGGCTTTACTGATTCACATACCCCACCCATGCCGTTATTAATCTCCTTAATGGTATGTTTGATTGGTATTGTATTTTTGATAATCGATTCAATAATACACGAATCAAAAAAAGTGCATTTAATTGGTCTGGCCGTCAATTTTGCCATTGTAGTTATTGTAATTGGAATGGCACTTTAAAAAAGAAAACCGTATTGTAAACGTTTAACCAATATATGCGTATATACATTATATGAATGTAAAGGAGATAGAGCGGCTAATAAAGATCAGTCGTGAAAGGCCGCTGATGCCCGAAACGTATATTCCCTGGCAACTGGAGCCTGAGGCTGATGATATTTTTCTGCCCGAAACGCTTACTTCTTTGCAGGGTTTGGATATCTATGAAACCCTTACCCCCACCCAAAAAACTGAGCTGGGCCGGCATGAGCTGGTACAGGTGATAGCATCCTATGGATGGGGTGAGCTGTTGTTTTGCCTTTTTATGACGCGCCACATGCTTACCCTACCACCTGATGGTGTTGAACATCAGTTTTTGATACGGGAGATGATTGAGGAACTGCGCCACCAGGAAATGTTTGCACAGGCCATTGCCAAGTTGGGTGGAAAGCCCCTGCCGCAAAGCAGAATGCACAAGTTCTTTGGCCACTTTAGCAATAAGTATCTTCCGGCAGATTATCTGTTTATGGGCAGCGTGTCGGTTGAGCTGGTTACAGATGTGTACGGTAATTATGCACGCCGCTCGCCGGATATTTACCCGGTAATAAAAAAGATGTTTGATCTGCATAACATTGAGGAAGGCCGCCATATTCTATTCACCAAAAGTCTGCTGAATGACTACGCCGCCAAAGCTGGCTACATCAAGCGTACGCTATACAGCTATGTTATTCTTTTCAATATCCTTTTTGTACGTACCATGTACGTTAAGCGCGAAATATATGAGCGTATTAGCGTAGCAAACCCCGATGAAGTTTACCGGATGGCCCGCAAAAACTTTAAACAAAAATTTGCCGAAAAATGCCTGGATGATATTATTGATTTTGTGAAGGAATGGCGCGGCTTTAACCGTTTGACCCGCTTTGCCTGGCGATGGGTTTTGGGTGCTAAAGTGTAAGTGCGGGAAACTTTAGGCACCACTTTTTTAACATCCCGCTCCGTCATGCCGAATTTATTTCGGCATCCCACCTGTAGGTATTGAATTTTGTATATCCGATATGCTTTGCGGCCTGCTGAGCAAATGGTATGCTGAAATAAATTCAGCATGACGGGATGTTTTATGCATAGCCGCTTACCGATGATTAATCTCTAATTAAAAAATCACTACCTTCCAACCACCAATTATTCTGAATGCGTAAATACATTCTTAGCTTTCTTCTATTATTTGCAGTTGCGATAGGTTACGCGCACCCCATGCCTGCATCTGTAGTCAAACTATCCGTTATGGATGGTTACATCAAAGGCGAAGCAAAAATGCCGCTACCGGAATTGGAAAGCGCGATAAATCATCCTGTTGATCATATCACTACCGACCCTTACTTCAGAATTTACTTTGCAGACCATATTAAGGCTTTTACAGGTGTAACTGCATGGCGGCGTGCCGTTATCAGGTCGGTTAAGTTAACTATGGCACAGGACGCCGCTGTTGGTAAATATCAACAAGTAGAAATTACGTTTGAATTAACACCCGCAAAGGCTGCCGATCTGCGTCAATTTACTTTTGATTATGATGTTATAATGCACCAGGTGATAACGCACGAGGCATTGGTGCTTTTACAACAGGATTGGTATACAGGCCTTAACGAAGAAAGCGCTGCGCGTGTTATAGGCACCATAAAACTGGACGTGCCCAGCGGCAAAATATACCCACTATCCATCAAGCTTGAAGAAGGCAGCACCTGGAAAGGCTTTGTTAGTATGATGCAATTAGGCATGCAGCATATAAAAGAGGGTACTGATCACCTGCTGTTTTTGATAGTGCTTTTGCTGCCTGCCATGCTTATTGCAGAGAATAAAAAATGGGGGCGCTTTGGCGGCCTTAAATACAGCCTTACTAACCTGATAAAGATAGTTACCGCTTTTACTATAGGCCATTCCATTACGCTCCTGTTATGCGCTTCCGGGTGGTTGAACGTTCCCTCCCAGCCTATAGAAATACTAATTGCAGGGTCCATATTGGTGTCAGCCGCCCATGCTGTTCGTCCGCTGTTTCCGGGCAGGGAGGTATATATAGCGGCTGGTTTTGGCTTGATACATGGGATGGCTTTTGCATCTGTGCTAGCAGGGCTTGATCTGAATGTAAGCACGCTGGCGCTAAGTATCCTTGGCTTTAATTTAGGTATTGAGCTGATGCAGCTTTTTATTATATTGATAATAGCGCCATGGCTGATATTGTTAAGCAGAACCAATTTTTACGCCCTATTCAGAATACCTGCGGCTGTATTAGCGGGCATTGCCGCGCTTGGCTGGATAGCGGAACGCGTTACCGGCAGGGCAAATGCTATAACCATAGCCCTGAATAACATAACACCTTATGCACCGCGGCTAATTATTTTGTTAGCTATAACGGCTTGCCTGTTCAGCATCAAATTAAAGCGCACGCAGCGTATTGACAATCAATAAAAAAAGTATATTTACTTTACAAACCAATTATACTCCTTTTATGGCAGTTTCTGTAACCGCGCGGTTAAGTCCGGCAGCAAATAATATACTTTTTATTGGCATGGCATCTGTTTTAGCAGCAGGCTTTTTTATGCTTCCCGGCAAGCCAGATAACAGTTATCAAAGCGTTACCCCTATTGCAGCTATTGCGCCTGATTGCGGTAAAGCAAAGGGAATTGCCAAAGTTGTTTGCCTGGCCGAAACTTTTAAGGGAATGCTTAACGCCGAGCAACTGGCTACCTTACAATTACCCTACTCAAAAGCCGACGCGCAAAAATGGAGTAACCTGCCGGCAACTTTTGCTAATGCTAAACGCATAGGTATAAAGTTTGGCAACTTAACGCCCGAGCAATTGCAAGCTGCCAAGGCGTTGCTAAAGGAGGTATCCGGAACTGATGTTAATGAGGGTTTTGATGAAATGCAGCAATTATTAAATGCCGATGATTACCTGGCCCTAAAAAAATCCAGCGATTACGGAGCAGGCAACTTTTATATGGCGTTTTTAGGTACACCATCTGCAACCGGTGCATTTGAAATTCAATACGGCGGCCACCACACCGCTTTTGCCAATACCTACAAAGATGGTGTTTTAATAGGCGCTACGCCATCCTTCCGCGGTGCCGAACCCTTTGGTAAGTTTGAGCAAAATGGCCGCAGTAACGAGCCTATGGTGCAGGAGCATGCTGCTTTTGCTGCAATACTGGCATCCCTAACACCAGAACAGCAACAAGCCGCCAGGTTAACCAACACCTTTCGTGATGTTGTGCTGGGTCCTAATAAAGACGGGCAATTTCCGGCTACCCCACTGGGTATAAAAATTGGCGGTCTTACGTCGGCACAAAAAAAGCTGGTGATAGCGGCTATTAATACTTATACCGATGATATTGATGCAAAGGATGCCGCTGCTTATCTGAAAAAATATACTAAAGAGCTGGATAATACCTACCTGTCTTTTACCGGAACCACCGATTTTGTAACCCGCAATGATTATGTGCGTTTGGACGGGCCTTCGTTATGGATAGAATATGTAAGTCAGAATGGTGTTGTTTATTCCGGCATTCATCCGCATTCTATCTGGCGCGATAAGACGAGCGATTACGGTGGTATGTAACGTTCCAGATAATTAATTTAGACATCCTGTCATTGCGAGGTACGAAGCAATCGCGAACTATGGATAGCGGACTTTTCTCCTTGCGATTGCTTCGTACCTCGCAATGACAATTAACAATGGGTCGTTACACTCTTATGCGTTTATAAAGCTTTTTTTGACCCCTCAGCCTTGCCCAAAGCAAATAGCCAAACCAATCCTATAACGAAGAAACAGCCTAAAGCTAATATGGAATTGCGCATACTACCTGTCAGATCCTCAATCAACGCGAAACTGAACATCCCCCCTACAATAGCCAATTTTTCTGTAACATCATAAAAACTAAAATAGGACGCTGTATCAGTAGCATCCTGCGGTAGATACTTAGAATAAGTGGACCGCGACAGCGACTGGATGCCCCCCATTACCAAACCTACCACCGCTGCCAGCGCATAAAACTGCACGGCATTGCTGATAAAGTAGGCGGCCACGCAAATCAGTATCCAGATCATCACAACACCCGTAAGTACGCTAACATTGCCATACCTTTCTGATAATTTTGACATCAAGTGTGCACCCGCAATAGCCACCAACTGGATAATAAGTATTACTGTGATCAAACTGGTAGTAGGCAAGTGTAATACCTTAGCCCCGAAGCCCGCTGCCGCCAGCATAATGGTTTGTACCCCCATGCTATAAAAAAAGAAAGCAGGCAAATAGCGCTTCAACAAAGGCATGTGTTTTACCTGTTGCCATACTTTGCCCAGCTCAATAAAGCCACCACGTAAAACGCTAACCTGTTGGTTAGCCACTTTTGCGGTTCCACCGGGTAATATCTTAAACGGTATTTGAGCAAAACCTATCCACCACAAGCCAACCAATAAAAAAGATAAACGGGCAGGGAAACTTTTGTCGGTTATTCCAAATGTTTCCGGTGATAGTACAAATACAAAGCAAATAATCTGAATGATCATGCTGCCTATGTAGCCGTAGCTAAACCCTTTGGCGCTAACCGCGTCCTGTTTATCAATGGTAGCTATCTCGGGCAAGTAAGAGTTGTAAAACACAAAACCACCGCTATACCCAATAGCAGCCAGTGCAAAACAAATAATGCCAAGCTCTAAACTATCCAGCTTAAAAAAGTACAGGCAGCAGCAAGCTATAGCACCCAGCCATGTAAAAAACTGCATAAAGGTTTTCTTGCTGCCACGGTAGTCAGCAATGGACGTAAGAATGGGTAACATCAGTACAATAACCAAATAGGCAGCAGCCAAAGCATAGTTGGATAACGCTGTGTTAACAAAACTATGCCCAAAGAAAGTAACCCTGTCGCCGTTTTGGGTGTTCTCTGTTATGGCAACGTAATACGCCGGGAAAACCGTTGAAGTAATTACAAGGTTATAAGCCGAATTGGCCCAATCAAACATGGCCCAGGCGCGGATGGTTTTTTTGTCGTTTTTGGCGGTCATGGTGGTTAAAGGTATGCAAATGTACTATTTGTGCATCAACAAAAAAGGCTCCCGAATCTTCGGAAGCCTTTCATCTATAAAGAATAAAGAAATTACTTGTTAAAGTGGCCGATAATCAAGCTTGCCAACTCAACACCAATACGTTCCTGCGCTTCGTTAGTAGCCGCGCCAATGTGCGGGGTTAACGAGATCTTAGGGTGAGCAATGATCTCTGCACGCGGTGTAGGTTCATTATCAAAAACATCTAAAGCAGCAAAGGCTACATGGCCGCTGTTAAGTGCATCAACCAAAGCCAGCTCGTCAATTAAGCCACCGCGTGAGCAGTTAACTAAACCAACGCCTTTTTTCAATTGTGCTAACTCTTCAGCCCCTAAAAGGGCCTTGTCAACAAATGGTGTATGCAGGGTGATGAAATCAGCAGTTTTGATGATCTCATCTAAAGTAGCGGTTTTAACAGTTACGTTTACTTTAGTTCCGCCTGTTCCTAATGTGATCTCTACTTCCGGGTTAAAAGGGAAAAGGTCATAAGCAATTACGTCCATACCAACGCCGATAGCAATCTTAGCTACCTCACGACCGATACGGCCAAAACCAACTATACCTAATGTACGGCCACGCAGTTCAACGCCTTTAGCATAAGCTTTTTTCAGGTCGTTAAATTTGGTATTTCCTTCAACAGGCATTTTGCGGTTGCTATCCTGTAAAAACCTTACGCCGGTAAACAAATGGCTAAACACCAGTTCGGCAACAGATAAAGAAGATGAAGCAGGGGTATTGTAAACGCCAATGCCTTTTTCTTTAGCGTACTCCACATCAATATTATCAACACCTACCCCGCCACGACCAATTAGTTTAAGGTTTGGAGTAGCATCAATTAACGCTTTGCGCACTTTGGTAGCGCTACGTACGGTAATGGCATCGTAGTTGTTTAATCTGGCAGGTAATTCGTCTTGCGGGATATTATTTGTATCCACTTCAAAACCTGCATCTTCTAACATTTTTTTGCCGATGGGATCAATTCCATCGTTAGCTAATATTTTGATCATTGGGTTAGTTGATTAAGCCCCCCACCCCCTAAAGGGGGAGCTTTAAAGGATGAGGGGATTTATATTATTCCTAATTATTCCCCCTTTAGGGGGTTAGGGGGTTACTTATTCTTTTCTGCAAACTCTTGCATAACATCAATCAGCGCGTATACGCTGTTGATTGAAAGCGCATTATAAATTGATGCACGGAAACCACCTACACTGCGGTGACCCTTAATACCGATAATGCCTCTCTCGTCACAAAGTTTAAGGAACGGTTTTTCGTGTTCAGCATTTTCCATTACGAAGCATACGTTCATGTTTGAACGGTCTTCAGTTGCGCAAACAGGTTTAAAGAATGGGTTACGCTCAATTTCTTCGTAAAGAACTTTTGCTTTCGCTTCATTTTCTTTTTGGATAGCAGCAACACCACCTTTTGATTTTACCCAGTTCAGCGTCAGCATAGATACATATATGGCAAACACAGGCGGAGTATTGTACATAGAACCATTGTCTATCTGCACTTTGTAATCCAGCATAGCAGGTATCTTACGGTCAATTTTGCCCAACAACTCATCTTTTATAATTACAAGAGTAGTACCGGCAGGACCCATATTTTTTTGTGCACCGGCATAGATCAAACCGAAATCGGCAACATTGATCTCGCGGCTGAAGATATCTGATGACATATCGCAAACCACCGGTATAGGTGAAGCAGGGAATTGATGTAATTGTGTACCGTAAATTGTATTGTTTGATGTTAAATGCAGGTAAGCAGCATCAGCAGGCACTTCATAATCCTTAGGGATGTAGGTAAAATTGCTTTCTTTAGAAGTAGCAATCACGTCAACCCCACCAAAATATTTAGCTTCTTTTAATGCTTTGTTTGCCCATACGCCCGATTCTACGTAAGCAGCTTTCGCGTCGCCGGCTAACAAATTGTAAGGTATCATTGCAAACTGAGTGCTTGCACCGCCTTGTAAAAACAACACGGAATATCCTTCAGGAACATTTAATAATTCTTTGACCAATTTAACAGCTTCGTCCAGAACAGCCTCAAAATCAGGCGAACGGTGAGATATCTCTAAAATAGAAAGACCTATTCCGTTAAAATCGATTACTGCCGCGGCAGCTTGCTTTAAAACTTCGTGTGGTAAAATGCCGGGACCGGCACCAAAATTATGTTTCATATGATTTGAAATTGGTATCTCAACAAAATACTGAATTAGCAACTTTGTATTTTGGTGTGGCAAAGGTAATTAATCTGACAAAATATATTCAGATTATTTACATTTATTTAAAAAAAATACAACATTATAATAAAACAGTCTTTTATTGAAAATTTTTCAATATTACCATTTTGCTTACTAACAAGCATTATAAAGATTGTAACTTTTTGGGGTGTTTTAACGTGGAAATAACGGCCGCCGGGTTGGCCGATGAGAATACCGCGCTACCTGCAACAAGCACATTAGCACCGGCATCAATTAGTTTTTGCGCATTGTTACTATCAACGCCTCCGTCTATCTCAATAAAAAGATCCGGGTTAACAGTTTGGCTTAGCGCCTTTAACTGCTTTATTTTTTTGTAAGTATTTTCAATAAAGTGCTGTCCGCCAAAGCCGGGATTTACAGACATAACAAGCACCATGTCCACATCAGCTATAATATCTTCCAGGGCACTTACCGGAGTATGCGGATTAATGGCCACTCCTGCCCTGCAACCCAATTCTTTTATTACCTGAACGGTACGGTGCAAATGCGGACAGGTTTCATAATGCACAGTAATTCCCGCGGCACCTGCATCTTTAAAAGCTTTAAGATAACGTTCGGGCTCAACTATCATTAAATGCACATCAAGCGGCTTTTGCGCATGCTTTTTAACCGCTGTAATAACCGGGAAACCAAAGGAGATATTAGGTACAAACTCGCCATCCATAACATCAACATGTATCCAGTCTGCTTCGCTGTTGTTGATCAGCTCAATATCACGTTGCAGATTACCAAAATCGGCGGCAAGAATAGATGGGGATATCAGGTGGTTCATTTTAAAGATTAAAGATTGGGTATTAAAGATTAGTTTCCCTATCAGTTAATTACAACAAAGTTAATTTTCCTGATGATTATATCCTAAATAATCTCAATTCACTAATCTTCAATCTTTATTCTTTAACCTTGCGAAGCCTCAGTCACAACTCAGCAACAGTTCGTAGTATTTTTTCATAAGCGCCATATCATAGCTAACCAGCGAATTATAAGCTTCATTCACCAGCTCATTTAATATAGAGGCCCCCAACTGTCCTCCACCATTAGGAATAGACTCGTAATAGGCTATTAGTTCTTTAACCCTCATAATCTCATACAATAACGCCTGCAAAAGATCGGCCTCGGGGCCAACGGGTTTCCCAGAACTGCTATTACTGCTTAAAAAGTCCAACGGATCAATTGGAGTAGAAGTCATTCAAATTCGGATCGGGTGCAAAATTGGCTTAAACAATTAACTCTTAACTATAGCAAAGCAAAAAGAGGGGGTTTTGTTTTACTTGTTTTAAAAAAAATGCATTTAAACCACAAAAGCCTTATTACTAAGGCTTTTGCAGATATAAAAAATCACAAATTGTTAAAAATGTTATTGTTGTGGAGCCGGTTTAGGCAATAAAGCTTTGCGCGAAAGCTTAAATTTACCTTGCTTATCAATATCAAGCAATTTAACACGTACTTCATCACCTATCTCGAAAATACCGTCCATCGTTTCAAAACGTTTATGGTCAATTTCTGATATGTGCAGCAAACCGTCTTTACCCGGCATAATTTCAACAAATGCACCAAAAGGCATAATTGATTTTACTTTACCTTCGTAGATCTCGCCTATTTCCGGTTTTGACGCGATAGCTTTTATACGGCTAACCGCTTTATCAATTGATTCTTTGTTATCAGCAAAGATCTGTACAATGCCTTGGTTGCCAACCTCTTCAATGTTGATGTTAGCACCGGTTTCGCGTTGCATTTCCTGGATGATCTTACCACCGGGTCCTATTACAGCACCTATAAACTCTTTATCAATTTTAAGGGTGATAATACGTGGAGCGTGTGGTTTGTAATCTTCGCGCGGAGCGGTAATGGTCTTAGCCATTTCGCCAAGAATATGTAAACGGCCATCTTTAGCCTGGTTTAACGCGTTGGTTAAAACTTCGTATGATAAACCGTTGATCTTAAGGTCCATTTGTACAGCAACTATACCATTTTTAGTACCTGTTACCTTAAAGTCCATATCGCCCAGGTGATCTTCATCACCCAAAATATCAGAAAGGATAGCATATTTTGTACCCATTTCGTTGGTGATCAAGCCCATAGCTATTCCTGATACCGGGTTGGTTATTTTAATACCGGCATCCATCAAAGCCAATGTACCGGCGCAAACCGTAGCCATTGATGATGAACCGTTTGATTCTAAAATATCAGAAACGATACGGATAGTGTACGGATTCTCGTCAGCCTCTGGCAATACTTGCTTTAACGAACGCATAGCCAGGTTACCGTGGCCAATTTCGCGGCGACCAGCACCTCTGTTAGGACGAACCTCGCCGGTTGAGAAACCAGGGAAGTTATAGTGCAACAAGAATTTTTGGTAGCCATTGATGAACGCGCCATCAATCATTTGCTCATCATCCTTAGCACCTAATGTTACTGTGGTTAATGATTGTGTTTCGCCACGTGTAAATACAGCAGAACCGTGAGCAGATGGTAAATAACCAACCTCGCTCCAGATAGGGCGTATTTGTGTAGTTGTACGGCCGTCTAAACGTTTGCCTTCGTCTAATACAAGGTTACGGATAGCGTCATACTCAACATCATGATAGTATTTTTTAGCAAGGAACTTGGTTACGTCGTCTATCTCGCCTAAAGTTGCTATGTATTCATCGCGTATTGCTTTGAATTTAGCACCACGCTCATCTTTTGCAGATGCTTCTGCAGCGGTAGCGTAAACTTTATCATAAGTAGCAGCGTAGATAGCTTTTTTCAATTCTTCGTTGCTGTGCTCATGGCTGTAAACACGTTTCTCGGTTTTACCAACTTCTATAGTTAACTCTTTTTGAGCTAAACATTGCAATTTAATAGCGGTATGCGCAAACTTAATTGCTTCAACCAATTCTTCTTCCTGTATCTCTTTTGATTCGCCTTCCACCATGTTGATGTCGTGCTCAGAACCTGCAACTATAAACTCTAAAGTAGCGTTAGCTAACTGGCTCAAAGTTGGGTTAATAACCAACTGACCGTCAATTTTAGCTACACGAACTTCTGATATAGGGCCATTAAAAGGAATATCAGAAACAGATAATGCTGCTGATGCTGCCAAACCTGCAAGGCAATCCGGCATAATATCTTTATCAGCAGATATTAAGCTGATCATTACTTGTGTGTCAGCGTGATAATCCTCAGGGAATAACGGACGTAAAGCGCGGTCAACCAAACGCGAGATCAAAACCTCATAGTCTGATAAACGAGCCTCACGGCGTAAAAATCCACCCGGGATACGGCCTGTAGCCGCGTATTTTTCCTGATAATCAACAGAAAGCGGTAGGAAATCAACGCCTTCTTTAGCATCCGGCGATGATACTACAGTAGCAAGCAACATGGTGTCGCCCATTTTAATTACTACTGATCCATCAGCCTGTTTAGCCAGTTTACCGGTTTCGATCTCAATGGTGCGTCCGTCGCCCAGATCAATAACCTTTTTAATTACATTTAAACTCATCTTGTTTTCGTTGTTATACGCTTTTCATCTTTTAGAGCGTACCGGTTTTTATTGTGTGTAAATTATTTCTTCAGAAAGTAAAAAAGCCATCCCCTAATTTGAGACGGCTTTTTTTGAAAACATTTAGAAACTTACTTGATGATATCCCTAAGCTGTAAAGCTTTGATGATAGCACGGTATCTTTCAATATCTTTTTTGTATAAGTAAGCCAGCAATCCGCGGCGTTTACCTACTAATTTTTGCAGTGATAACTGGGTTGAAAAATCATGTTTGTTTTTTTTCAAGTGACCGGTTAAATGTGCGATGCGGTAGGTGAATAATGCTACCTGTCCTTCGGTTGAACCTGTATCGGTTGCTCCCTTACCATGTTTTGCGAAAATCTCTGCTTTCGCTTCGTTACTTAAATACATTACCTGAATAATATTAAAGCTGTTAATTACTTTGTTAATTGTGGGTGCAAAGGTAAGTGTTTGGTTGGATATATCCAACAGTTTATTATTTCGGATTTGGGATTCTGATTATCTTACCGGTAACAATAACTACTTCGGCTTCTTCCTGATAAAAGCCATCGCCATAAGCGATCCTAAAAACCCAAGTCCTGCCGAAATTCGCATAATACCCGCGTAAGCGTTAACAAAACTATCGTTGTAATAAGCCGCTATAACCTTTTTTTGTGCCGATGGGATATTAGCAGGAACTTTAGCGTCGCCCAGATCGCCGGCTTGTTTAATAACCTGCTCCTTTTGCTGCGGGCTTAATGATACCTGTTCTATCTGTTTAGTTAAGGTTGATGTAAAAAACAAAACGGCCAGCGCACCAAATATCGCGTTAGCAAACACACCCGAAATGCGGGTCATGGCATTATTAACACCTGAGGCCGTACCCGAAAAATGATCGCTTACCGAACTCATTACAGCAGCTGTTAACGGTGCTACTGTTAATGACATACCCAATCCCAATACAAATACGCCCGGGAAAAAAGTTGTCCAGTAATCAGACGGCCCATTGGTTTTACCTATAAGTGATAGCAAAAACAATCCTGCACCAGCTATTGCGGGGCCGATTATTAAGAACCACTTCGGCCCGTATTTATCAGCTAAACTTCCGGCATAGCGTGCTATTGTTACCATCAGTACGGTAAAAGGCAAAAAGGTAAGCCCCGATTGCAACTGACTATATCCCTGTACCTGTACCAGATTAAGCGACATAAAAAGCATGCCTGCGCCCAAACCGGCATATAAAAAGAAAGTAAGTAAATTAACGCCCGTAAAAACAGGATTGCCAAACAAGGTAAGCGGCATCATAGGGTGCTTGCTTCTTTTTTCGATAACGATAAATATTATTAAAAAAAGCAATCCGCCCGCCAAAGAACCATAAGCCTGAAAATGGGCAAATCCAACTGCAGGTATGCGCAAAAACCCAAAGGTGAGCAGGGCAAGCGCTAAGGCTATTGTTATTGCCCCCGGAAAATCTAATGTTTTATTGCCTCCTGTATCGCGTGTTTCGTCAACCCGAAAAGCCAGCATTATAAAGGCTGCTATACCAATAGGTACATTTATAAAAAATATATACCGCCATAAACCGGCATCGGCCAGCGCGCCGCCTAAAACAGGCCCGCCCATAGTTACTACCGTTGTAAACGCCGACCAGGTGCCAATGGCCTTACCCCTCTCGTTAGGGTTAATGGCCGATGAGATCAACGATAAACTACCGGGTATCATAAATGCGCCGCCGATGCCTTGCACAGCTCTACATATTATCAGCATGGTTATACTTGACGCTATGCCACAAGCGGCAGAGCCAACAATAAATAAAACTATGCCGCCCATAAATACCCTTTTGCGACCCAACTTATCGCCCATGGCTCCGCCTATCAATATTAACGAGGCCAGCATTAACAAATAAGAATTGAGCACCCAGAAAAGATCGGCACCAGACGCATTTAGGTTTTGTTGCAGCGCGGGTAAAACCACGTTTAACGCTGTGGCATCAATAAAAGCCATTGCCGAGGCCAGTATGGTGGCTACCATTACCCATTTGCCCTTAGCGCTGCTTAATGAAACTGTAGCCATAATTGAACAACCCTTGAATTTGAAATATGTTTATTCCTGATTTAAGGGCTTTCTTTTATAAATATAATTTTTAACTCGCTTATTATCACAATTTTAATTTTTACTGTATACACTTAATGTTAATGCGATAGCTAAAACGGTATACAGCTACACACAATATAATCACAAAAAAACACTTTAAAAGCAAAAAGCCACCCGCTTAAGCGAATGGCCTTTACTATTATGCAATACTGTATGTTATGCGTTCGCCTCAGCGTATTTTTTAAAGTTATTCAGTATCATTTGCCAGCCACCCTGCTGCATTTCAATAGGGTTCTGGCTTTCCGGCTCAAACGTTTCTTCTATTTCGGTAGCGTCGCCATTGGTGGTAAATTTAACAGAAACCTTACGGCCGTCGCCCATGGTATAAGCTATGTAGGTGTGTTCCTGCACGTCGGTATATTCGCCGCCGAAATCAAAGCTAAAGCTACCATCCTTAGCCGCCATTGTAGTTTTAAAAGTACCACCGGTACGAATATCGTTGTCTGAGTAGGGCGCGTGCCAGTCGTCTGATGCGAATGCCCAGCCTTTAATATGCTCAGGCTCGTTCCAAAATTGCCAAACTTTTTCTACTGGCGCGTTAACTGTTGCTGTTACGGTGATGGTTTTTTGTGCAGTTTCCATTGTTATAGATTTTATGTTGTGATTTTTTGATTTGTATACCACAAAGATATACTGTCCCCATCTACACAGGAATGGGCAAAAAGGACTAACATAGGGGTAAATTGCTCCTTAAATATCTACAGCTGTATAATGCTCTACAACCGGGAAAGGATCGTAGTAATGATGTAAAAGCTTTTTCCAGGGCTCATATACCGCTGATTGACGAAACCCAATGGTATGGTCTTCCAGCTTTTCCCACTCAACCAGTAGTAGGTATTTATCCTTTTGCTCCAGGCATTTTTGCAAACTGTGTTGTATACAGCCTGGTATCGAACTGATGTATTGCCCGGCAATTTTAAAATCCTTTTCAAAAGCTTCATGCGTACCGGGCCTTACATACAGTACCGCTGTTTCAAGCACCATGCCCTATTGTCCCTTCAATTAATTCGCCATAAAAATCCATCACATTCATTCCGGCAGCGCGTACCTGTTGTGGTATCAAGCTATTTAAAGACTGGCCCGGTGTGGTATTAACCTCTATAAAGTAAAAGTCATTAGTACCCTCCTCTAAAATAAAATCAACACGCACCATACCGCGACAGTTAAGGCGCTGGTATACTTCGGTAACTATATTAGCTACCTGTTCCCGTTTCATTACAGACACATCAGCCGGTGTTACTTCTTCTGATACACCTGGGGTATACTTCGCTTCGTAATCAAAAAAATCTTTAGAGCTGATGATCTCTGTTATCGGTAACACCGTGATCTTACCACGCAGATGTACAATACCTACGCTAAACTCACGCCCTTTTACAAATTCTTCTACCAGTATCTGGTTATCTTCATTAAAAGCTTTGGTTATTGCGGCTTGCAGGCCCCCTACTTTATAAACCTTGCTCATACCAACACTACTACCGCCGTTATTAGGTTTTACAAAAAGCGGAAACTTTAATTTAGCAGCAACGCCCATCATATCATGGGGATCGCCTTTTTTTAATTTAACCGAACTGGCAATGTGCAGATCATGTATGCCGTGTACAATGGCTTTAGTGTAAGCCTTGTTCATACTTATGGCTGATGTTGTTACATCGCAGGTATTATAGGGCATGCCTATCAGGTCAAAATAGCCCTGTAGTTTTCCATCTTCGCCGGGTGTACCGTGTATGGTAATAAACGCGAAGTCAAACTTTACTTTCTGTCCATCTACAATTATGCTGAAATCATTTTTATCAACATCTGCCCCCTTGTTTTCATCATCATAAAACCAGCGGTTACGGTCTACTAAAATGGTGTATACTTTATATTTTGCGGGATCAAGATTTGCCGCTATATTTTTTGCACTGTTAATTGAAACCTCGTACTCGCCGGTAAAACCGCCTGCCAGTAGCGCTATGTTTTTAATTGCCATATATCGCCAAATATAAAATATTTTTAAAAGCTAAAGGCTTAAAATTAATAGCTTTTGGGCTGCAATGCTTTAGCACAGGTTTTGTAATTTTCGCTGTCATTCAGCCGTAATTTCAAAAATTTCCCTATGTTTGATAGCCCCAACAGCATAACAAAACATCCCGGCAATATGAAGAAATTATTGGCCTATCTTAAAACCGCTTCGTTCCGCAAAACAGCATTATTTGCTATTGGGTCGGTAATAGCAGTAGTTTTAATAGCGTTTTTTAGTTTAAGTTTTTATACAAATCATGGCTCCGGTGTAGCAGTTCCGCAAGTAACCGGAATGAATATCACGCAAGCGATAAATAAATTGGAGCAAGAAGGATTCAACTTCTACGTTGATACCATTTATGTGGGAGACGAGGCACCCGGCACTATTATGCAGCAGGACCCGGATGCAGGCACGCTTGTTAAAGCAGGGCGTATAATTTACCTAACCATGGTTACTATGCAGGCCCCACCGGTTGCCCTCCCAGAAATTGAACAAAAGCCCTATATAGAAGCCGTAGCCATATTAAGCAACGCGGGCTTAAAGGTTGGCGATACTACCTATCGGTCTGACATTGCGCCTAATATTGTGTTAGAAGTAAAACTGGGTGGTCAAACTATCAGGCCCGGTACAAAGATACCTAAAGGTTCGCGCCTTGATTTGGTTTTGGGCGATGGAAAAGGTGCCGGAGAACTGCCGATACCCGAAGTTGTAAATCTTGATCTGGATGAAGCCAAGGTAGCCATCAAAGGCGGCGGATTTACTTTGGGCGCTATTACTTATCAGGGTAGCATAACAGACTCAACTAATCTTAAAGTGATAAGCCAGTTCCCCGCCCCTACCGACTCGGTAAGTACAACAAGCATAGGTACCCGCATAAATTTAACAGTTACACAGGGCACCCCCGATGGAAATTAATGCAAAGCACTTTAAGCAGCGCCTATTAGCACCAGAAGGTATTAATATTTTGGATGTGCGGGAAGCTATTGAATTTCATACCTATAACATAGGCGGCACCAATGTGCCATTATCAATATTATTTTCATCTATTGAAGCGGTTGGGTATAACAAAACCGATGAGATAATTGTTATTTGCAAGGCCGGCATACGTAGTAAAACCGCGCAAGCTATTTTACTACAAAACGGGTATAATAACGTTAAAAACTTAACCGGCGGCCTTTTGGCTTTGCAAAGGTTACCCTCAGGTACTACAACTTAAAACAATGACAAAAAAAGCATCGGCAGGCTCTTCTTTAAAAAAGTTCGTTATTGCGCTTGTAATAATAGTAATTGTGGCTTTAGGCGGCACAGTGCTATTTTATTACCTAAAGTATTTTGGCCCCAGTGTTACCGGTAATGAAGAATATCTGTACATACACACCGGCGAGGATTTTAACAGCGTGTATAAAACCATTCGCGATAAAGAAATTGTGAAGGACAGTACCAACTTTTTATGGGCGGCACAAAATATGAAATATCCCGGCCGTGTTAAACCGGGCAGGTATAAGCTCAAACAGGGAATGAGCAACAGAAGCTTAATAAACATGCTGGCATCGGGCACGCAGGAACCGGTGACTTTTGCATTTCACAGCATAAGGCTCAAAGAACAATTTGCAGCTTTTGCATCTAACAAGCTCGAACCCGACTCAACTTCTATACTCCGTTTATTGGATTCTGCAGATTTTGTTAAGCAATACGGCTTTACTACAGATAATGTTTACGTTGCTTTTATGCCAGATTCTTACGAGATCTACTGGAACACTACACCCGAAAAGCTGTTCAAAAAAATGTATACGCACTATGAAAATTTTTGGACAAAAGAGCGCAAAGACAAAGCGGCCCAGCTTAACCTAACACCCGCACAAGTAAGCATCCTGGCATCCATCGTTGATGCCGAAGCGTTAAAGGACGACGAGATGCCTACCATAGCCGGTTTGTACCTCAATCGCCTTAAAAAAGGCATGAAACTGGAATCAGACCCTACTGTAATATTCGCATTGAAAGATTTCACTATTCAGCGTGTGCTTAACCGTTATCTTTCTGTGCCATCACCTTATAACACTTACGCCAACAAAGGTTTGCCGCCCGGGCCTATCATGATGCCGTCTGTAAACGCGGTTAAGGCCGTGCTTAATTATAAGCCAAGTAATTACATTTACATGTGCGCAAAAGAGGATTTTTCAGGTTACCACAATTTTGCCGACAACGTTAGCGATCATAATAAAAACGCCGCTAAATTTAGAAAAGCGCTTGACGAGCGTAACATAAAAAGATAATGTTTGAGCATTCTACCAAAATACGGGTTCGCTACGGCGAAACCGACCAAATGGGTTATATGTATTACGGCAACTATGCCGAATTTTACGAAGTTGGCCGGGTAGAGATGCTGCGTAGCCTGGGCTTAACCTACGCAGGTATGGAAGCCAACGGTATTATGATGCCGGTAATGGAAATGAGTTGCAAATACTTAAAACCTGCCCGGTATGATGAAGAGATAACCGTACGCGTTATGATGGACAAAATGCCCGGCGTTACCATCCATTTTAAGTACGAGTTATTTAACGAAAAGCAGGAGCTTATTCATACCGGCGAAACATTGCTTTGCTTTGTTAAAATGGCTACACTGCGCCCCTGCCTGCCCGACCGCGAATTTTTAGAAAAGCTAAAGCCTTTTTTTAAGTAAATTAGCGCTTAATGAGATGGATACATCGCTTGCTGCTTAGACACGCAGAATTTTACCGCACTTTCGTCAGATATCTTAAGTCGTTAACGCCATCGTGGTTTGGTGGTATATCGGTGTACGTAATATTAGTTTCATTGGTTAATGAATTTTTAGAAGAGTCGCTGCTTAACAGGGCATCTGCATTAGCATATAACTTTATGCTGGCGCTGTTCCCTGCAACAATATTTTTGTTTACGCTGATTGCGTATATCCCAGGAAACGATTTCCAGGACAACCTGCTTGAGTTGTTGCAAACCATTTTACCCACCACAGCCTATATGGCTTTTCAAAACACCATTGAGGATATTATCAAAAATCAAAACGCCAGTTTGTTGTCTGTAGGTTTTATTACCGCGTTATATTTTGCAACCAACGGCGTTGGTAACCTAATGCGGGCTTTTAATGATTCGTCATTGGTATTAGAAAAACGCACCTGGCTAAAAAGACGGGCGGTAGCCACTTTGCTAACCATTACAATAAGTTTTGCGCTGCTGGCGGCTATAGTAGTTTTAATAGTTGGCGAAAACATTGTAACCAACATGCAGGAGCATATTGCTACCGAAAGTAGCTTTTGGATCTATGTGCTTATTTTTTCCAGATGGCTCATCATAATAGCAATATTCTTTTTCAGTATATCATTACTTTACCGTTATGGGCCGGCGCATAAATTACGTTGGAACTTCCTTAATCCGGGATCGGTACTGGCAACAGGGCTTGCCGTGTTAACCTCTATAGGTTTTACCTACTATATTAACAATTTCTCGTCGTACAACAAGATCTATGGTTCTATTGGTACACTGATTGTGGTAATGATATGGCTGTACCTAAACTCCCTCATTTTACTCATCGGATTTGAGTTAAATGCCAATATTGATCTGGCTAAACGGAACATAAAAGTAGAAAAACCACGGTTTAACAACTTCCGCAACAAGCAAATCACTACCTAAATATTTGTTGTTCTGCGTGTTAACGCTATATTAAAAAAACTTGAAATCTAATTTGCCAATTCGGCCCGGATTTGTACTTTTGTCCCCGGAGAGTTGGCAGAGTGGTCGATTGCGGCAGTCTTGAAAACTGTTGACTGTAACAGGTCCTGGGGTTCGAATCCCTAACTCTCCGCTTCAAAATTTCAATAGTGCCTTCTGCCACAAGCAGGAGGCATTTTTTTGTGGTTTTATTCAATACCTAACAAACAACCTGTTTCTAAACCCTTAAACATGTGACCGCCGTCACTATTCATTCTGATTGCCATCATTCCGCAAAAGCACAATAAAACTGACCTTAGCTAACAAAAATAAGGTTATGAAAAAGGCAGTTTTATTCTTTCTACTGATATTTACTGTACTTAAAATTAACGCGCAAATAAAGCCTTGTGGGCCGCCGTCAATAGCGTTACAAGCTCAGCTTAAAAACACCGAAACCGTAGCCAAGTTAAATTTCCCTAAAACTACATGGAGGTTTTACAGTGAAAAAGGCTTTGCATCAGCTTGGCTGAATAATGGCACCGAAAAGAAAGCATGGCAAGCCTTGCTGTTTATTGACTGTGTGCTGCAATACGGTTTGGCCCCTGCCGATTATCACCCCAAAGAATTATTATATGATAAGCTGCAAGTTATAACCGAAACTCCTGATAAAGTTGACGACAGACAAAAAGCGCAATTTGATATTATGCTCACTGATGCCATGCTAAGCATAATTAATCACTTGCATTATGGCAAGCTTAATCCGGAGTATAGCCAGGCGGTTATAGAAAATGGTGTGAGCTTGCCATTTTATGCAGAAAAGCAGCTACTAACCATATTGATGCAGCCAGACATTACAGAAGGCGTATTGGGTGTACAACCAGCATCAAAACTATATTCCGATCTGCAATATAAAATGCGCCAGTTAAAAGGGCAGTATGATGGCGATTGTTATACCGTTCCTGAAGAAACCATACGCAAGATAGCTATCAACATGGAGCGCATTCGCTGGGCCGTTTTAGATGATAATGCGCCTTATGTACATATAAATATTCCATCTTTTAAACTAGGCTATCATTCACCTCAACTAGATAAAGAGTTCAAAGTAATAGTGGGCAGTGCATCAACACCAACGCCTGTTTTACAAAGTAACATTGAGTATTTTACTACCGCACCGGAGTGGAAAATACCGAACAGCATATTCACCAAAGAAATATTGCGTAAGGCCGTTAAAAACCCTGCTTACCTGGCTCAAAATAATTACACCCTTTATAACCATTTGGGCGCTATTCAAAATCCTGACCAGCCCACCCTTAAAAGTATACTAAAAGCCCCAAAAGGTTATTATGCAAAACAGTCTGCAGGTTGCGACAACGCGCTGGGTGTGCTGGTGTTTCGCTTTAAAAACATTTATTCAGTTTACCTTCATGATACACCCGACAAGAACTTATTTAACCGCACCAAACGCGATCTGAGTCATGGCTGCATAAGGATAGAGCACCCGGAAGTTCTTGCAGAGTTGTTGTTGAAAAACGATCAGCAGGAAAAGAAAGTAAACCTGCTGAAGAAAAATATTGCCACACAAAAGTGCCAAAATTTTACACTTAACAAACCCCTGCCGATTAAAATCACCTATTTAACTTGTACTATAAATGATGGCGAGTTGGTTACCTATAGCGACGTTTATGGACAAGACAAGAGTCTTGAAATGGCACTGTATAATGTTAAATGATGCACTAACCTTAAGGTAATCAAATCTCATATAAATCACCATGAAAACACTACTTGTTCCAACCGACTTCTCGCAAACTGCAAACAATGCGGCCAGTTACGCCTTACAGTTAGCCCAGGTACTAAAAGCCGATATAAAGTTATGCAACGCGATAAAAGTGCCAGCCGAAAGTTTTTTGGCGGATACCGTTGTTTGGCCACTGGAGGATTATGCATCGTTAAAAGAAAACGTTACCTGCGATTTAAAAATAGCCATTACCCGGTTGCAGCAGGAGTTGCAGGAAAGTATTGGCGATCATGCTTTTTCCCGAATTGATTTTACAAGCGAAGTAGGTAGCGTTGCCGATATTGTAAAAAATATGGTCGGCGCTCAACGAATTCCTCTTGTGGTGATGGGAATGTCGGGTGCAGGGGCGTTAAGCAAACTGTTTTTAGGAAGCAACAGCTTTGATCTGATAGAGAAGGCCGATTTTCCGCTATTGCTTATTCCGGCTGATTTAAAGTATAAGGTGATCAAAAAAATTGCTTTTGCTACCGATTTTAATCCGCACGATGTGGGCATTATCTGTTCGTTGGTTACGTTTGCCCGCAATTTTAACGCGGAAATTATGATAGCGCATATAGCCGACGAAAAGTATCATAGCGCTGAGCACGAAAAAGTAGCGCAAAACTTTTTAAGCGACATTACGAGCAACGCCAATTACGACAAAATATACTACCGGCTTGTAAAAAACATAGATGTTGCGCACGGTCTCGACTGGATATGCCAACATAGTTTTTCTGACATGATAATTATAAGCCACGGCAAACACAATATCCTGGATGCCTTTTTCAATGGCAGCAACGCAAAAAAACTGGCCAGGCATGTAAATATCCCATTAATGGTTTACCCTAAGGAAGTTAGGTCGTCAGCTTTGATAGCTTTTTAATTTACAAATATGACTACCGTCACTTTTTAGTCAGTTCGCCGTCATGTTATAACAATCTGTGGTTATGCAACTTTGGGGAGTTAAAGTACCAAAAAATGAGCGTTATCACTCTTGACACTACTACCTGTTATCATTGCGGCAATGACTGCGGCAATGACCAGTTTAGCATAGGCGATAAAGACTTTTGCTGTCATGGCTGCAAAGAAGTTTATAGCATATTATCAAAAAGCGGGCTGGGCAACTACTACTGCTACAACGACCACCCTGGTGCTAACCGCGATAAGGAAGACAACCGGTTGGATTATTTGCTCGAGCCTTCTATCGTTAAAGATCTGGTGGAATATGCTGATGATAACATTACCATTGTAACGTTTTATATTCCACACATTCATTGCAGTTCATGCATCTGGTTGCTGGAGCAAATGAACCGTCTTAACCCGGCAATTTATTTCAGCAGGGTTGACTTTTTGCGTAAGCAGGTAAATATCCGTTTTAACAGTAAAGAAATAACACTTAAGGGCGTGGTTGAACTGCTGGTCTTAATTGGATATGACCCATTGATAAGCCTGCAGGATATTGTTAAAAAACAGGTTTTTAGTAAAAAAGACGATCTGGTTAGAAAGATAGCCGTTGCCGGTTTTTGTTTTGGCAACGTGATGCTATTGAGTTTCCCTGAATACCTGGGCTTCTCGGCACACGATGCATCATTCAAATACTTCTTTGGCTGGCTTAATTTGCTGTTCACAGTACCTGTAACATTTTACAGCGGCTTGGGCTATATTACTTCTGCCTATACAAGTTTGCGCAACAAGGTGTTAACTATAGATTTTCCGCTGGCCTTAGGTATTGTGGTTTTATTTGTTCGCTCATGGGCCGAGATCATCACTAACACCGGCGCAGGCTTTGTTGATACCCTTTGCGGTTTGATCTTCTTTTTGCTGATAGGCAAATTTGTTCAGCGCAAAACCTATTATCATTTGTCGTTTGAGCGCGACTACCGTTCTTTTTTTCCTGTTGCGGTGCAGGTATTAGATGAGAATGGTGAGAAACATGTTCCGCTATCCGATCTCCAAGTAGGCCAGCGTATCCGCATCCGTCACCAGGAAATTATACCGGCAGATGCCATCCTTTTAAAAGGGGATGCCAAAGTTGATTTCAGCTTTGTAACCGGCGAATCGGTGCCGTTAAATAAAACGCTTGGTGAAGTTATTTACGCAGGTGGCCGGCAGATGGCCGGCGCTATCGAATTGGAAGTAGTAAAACCCGTATCGCAAAGCTACCTCACCCGTTTGTGGAATAATGAAGCGTTTACCCGTAGCCAGGACGACCGGGTAGAAACCTTTAATCAAAAAATGAGTAAGTACTTTACGGCTGTATTGCTGGCAGTAGCGTTTGGCTCATTTTTATACTGGATGCCATCAGACATGCATCGCGCAATCGCATCGCTTACCGCGGTGCTTATAATTGCCTGCCCCTGTGCTTTGGCACTAAGCACGCCATTCACCATGTCGGCGGCATTGGGCATATTTGATCGTAACTTTTTCTATTTAAAAAACGCGGCGGTGGTTGAGCAAATAGCCGCCATTGATACCCTTGTTTTTGATAAAACCGGCACCATTAGCGTTGCCGGTGGAGGTAACGTTAGCCTTGAAAGCGATTTAACCATGTACGAGAAGGATGCGGTAAGCGCGGTTTGCGCCAACTCATCGCATCCCTTAAGCCAACTGATCTGTCAATACCTCGGGGAAGCCTCGCGCGGCAATTTTGTTGAGTTTTACAATGAAGTGGCCGGTAAAGGCATAACCGCGCAGGTTAATGGCAAAGCCATAAAGTTAGGCAGCGCCAAATTTATATTGGATGCTGGGGATGGTGGTTCGGGAGATAACGGCAGCCAGGTACACATACTTATTGACGAAAGGTATCGAGGCTATTTCGCTATAAAGCATCAATACAGGCAGGGTGTTTATGACATGCGTAAGCTGAAGCCTGATTATAAACTTTTTCTCCTCTCCGGCGATCATAACCATGAACGCGCTAATCTGTCCACCGTTTTTGGCGACGAGGGTGGAATGTTTTTTCAGCAATCTCCACAGGATAAACTCGACTTTATAAATAAGCTTCAACAGCAGGGCAGCAAAGTAATGATGCTCGGCGACGGGTTGAACGACTCGGGTGCGCTTAAACAAAGTGATGCAGGCATAGCGGTAACAGACAACGTTAACAACTTCTCGCCCGGCAGCGATGCTATTTTAGACGGACGCTCGTTGGCCAAGCTTCCATCCTTTTTAAAGTTCTCTAAAGATGCATTGCGTGTTATTTATGCGTCGTTTTGCATTTCCCTGTTATATAATCTCATTGGATTAAGCTTTGCGGTTACGGGCAAGTTGTCGCCGGTTATAGCGGCTATCCTTATGCCGATAAGTACGGTAACCATTATATCATTTACCAGCATAGCTACCCACCTGGCCGCCAAAAAACGCAAATTGTTATGAGCATAATTTACTTTTTAATAGGATGCAGCGTATTGCTGGCCCTGGTTTTTCTGGGCGCTTTTTTCTGGGCGCAGCACGATGGGCAACATGATGACCTGTACACACCATCAGTACGCATCCTGCTTGATGACAAACCTGCCGAAGAAGCAGAAAAATGATCAGCGTCATGTTTGCGGGCAACCATGGTCATTCCGCCCAAGGCCGGTTCAAAATAATTTTACAGCATTAAAACATCCCAATTAATTTAATATGCAACCCGACAAATTTTACTACGATAACAAGATCGTCCGGAATTTTGGTATAGCCACTATAATATGGGGCATCATCGGCATGACGGTGGGCCTTTTGGTGGCCATACAGCTCTATAAACCCGGTATGAATATGGGTAACCAGTACACCACCTTTGGCCGTATACGCCCGCTGCATACTAACGCCGTAATCTTCGCATTTGTGGGCAACGCCATTTTTATGGGCGTTTATTACTCGTTACAGCGGCTGCTAAAGGCACGCATGTTCAGCGATATTCTAAGTAACGTTCATTTTTGGGGCTGGCAGCTTATTATTTTATCAGCCGTTATTACATTGCCTTTGGGTTTAACCACTTCGCATGAGTATGCTGAGCTGGAATGGCCTATTGATATTGCCATTACCCTTATATGGGTGGTTTTCGGCATTAACATGTTCGGCACCATATTTAAACGGCGCGAGCGGCACCTTTATGTGGCGATATGGTTTTACATAGCCACCTTTGTTACCATAGCCGTGCTGCATATTGTTAACTCGTTTGAGTTGCCTGTCTCGGCTTTTAAAAGTTATTATTTGTTTGCAGGTGTGCAGGATGCTCTGGTACAATGGTGGTACGGGCATAACGCGGTGGCGTTTTTCCTTACCACGCCTTACCTGGGCATGATGTATTATTTTTTGCCTAAAATGGCTAACCGGCCGATATACTCTTACAAGCTCAGCATCCTGCACTTTTGGTCACTGATATTTATTTATATCTGGGCAGGGCCGCATCATCTGCTGTATACCTCATTGCCGGGTTGGGCGCAATCATTGGGTGTAGTGTTCTCAATAATGCTGATCGCACCAAGCTGGGGCGGTATGATCAATGGTTTGTTAACGCTTCGCGGTGCTTGGGACAAGGTGCGCGATGACGTTATACTTAAATTTATGGTGGTAGGCTTAACCGCTTACGGCATGGCCACTTTTGAGGGGCCAATGCTATCGCTTAAACAAATAAATGCCATAGGCCACTTTACTGATTGGATAATAGCGCACGTACACGTAGGCGCTTTAGGATGGAACGGCTTTTTAACCTTTGCTATACTTTACTGGTTAATACCCCGTATGTATGGTACGCAGCTATACTCAAAAAAAATGGCCGTGTTCCACTTTTGGATAGGGACGTTAGGCATCCTGTTTTACGCGGTACCGATGTATTGGGCCGGATTTACACAAGGCCTGATGCTCAAAGAGTTCACTCCCGAAGGTTTATTAAAATATCCCAACTTTTTAGAAAGTACGATACGCATTATACCTATGCATGTTATGCGCTCAATTGGTGGCGGTTTGTACCTGTTAGGCGTAATTGTAATGGCTTACAACCTGGTAAAAACCATGTTGCAGGGCAAATTGGTGGCTAACGAGGCTGCCGAAGGCATGCCTTTAGAAAAACAATATGTTGCCGAAGGCGAAACACGTCACAGATTTTTAGAGCGCAAACCTATACAAATGATGCTGGTTGCACTGGTTGTTATATTAATAGGTACGGCCATTGAGTTGATACCCACGCTAACTATTTCATCTAACATACCAACCATTGCCAGCGTAAAACCTTACACGCCGCTTGAACTGGAAGGCCGTGATATATATATCCGCGAGGGTTGTGTTAATTGCCATTCGCAAACAGTAAGACCCTTCCGTTCAGAAACCGAGCGGTACGGCGAATACAGCAAGGCGGGCGAGTTTGTGTATGATCACCCCTTCCTTTGGGGGTCAAAACGCACAGGGCCCGATCTGCACCGCGAGGGCGGCAAATACGGCAACGCCTGGCACTATAACCACATGATGGATCCGCGCTTAATGTCGCCGGGAAGCATTATGCCGAATTACGATTGGCTGATCACCCAAACATTAAACACCGAAGCCACAGCCGATAAAATAAACGCTATGCGCAAACTGGGCGTACCTTATCCCGAAGGTTATGAAAAAAAGGCCAACGCAGATCTGGATAAACAAGCCATAGCCATAGCCAATGATCTCAACAAAAACAACATTAAGGTAAAAAGCGACAAAGAGATAGTGGCCCTTATTGCCTATCTGCAGCGCCTGGGTACAGATATAAAAGTTAACAAAACCGCAAATCAGTAAATATATGTTCAAGCAATTTGTACAAAATATAGAGGGGCCGCAGGTATACCTGCTATCCTCGCTGGCCATATTCCTGGTATTTTTTATAGTAATAAGCATACTGCTTTTTTACATGAGTAAGCAGCACATTAGCTACATGAGCGATATGCCGCTGCATGATACCGATAGCCAACTCTTAACACTGCCTAACCATGAAGAATAAATTTTTACTGACCTTTTTACTATCAGGAGCAGCGGCACCCGTAATAGCCCAGGAAACTGAAAAAGAACTGAGCGGCACCGACATAATGAACTACGTTGGCTACGGCGCCATTTTGTTCTCAATGCTGCTGTTTATCATCGCCATGTTGGCGGTGCTGCGGGCTGTAAAAGCAATAGCTAGAGTTTTAGTAGGTGCCGAAGCACTTAAAGAACAGGCCGAAAAAACTGTAAAAGCCACAAAACCGCAAAACAGCACCATAAACAAGCTGCTGTCGCTAAAACCCTTATCAGAAGAAAAAGACCTGATAATGCAGCATGAGTTTGATGGCATACAGGAACTGGACAACCCTACCCCCGGTTGGTTTATGAGCTTGTTTTATACAACTATTGTATTTGCGGTATGCTACCTGTTGATCTACCATGTATTTGGCGTCGGGCAGTTGCAGGATGCTGAGTATAAAACCGAAATGGCGGTGGCTAATAAGGAAAAAGAGGCCTTTCTTGCTAAATCAGCTAATAATATTGATGAGAGTTCGGTAAAATTGAGTACCGATGCATCGGTTATTGATGCAGGTAAGGCCATTTTTACAGCCAGCTGCTCACCCTGTCATGGGGCCGCAGGGCAAGGTGTGGTGGGGCCTAATTTAACCGACGATTTCTGGCTGCATGGCGGCAGCGTCAATAGCGTTTTCAAAACCATAAAATACGGTGTTACTGATAAGGGCATGCCTAACTGGGATAAGCAGCTTTCGCCTAAACAGATAGCAAGTGTAGCCAACTACATTAAATCCATACACGGCACAAACCCACCTAACGCCAAGGCACCGCAAGGTGAAAAGGAAGCAGATGATACTGCTAAAGAAAAAGAAACAGCATCGCTTTAAGTAATAATAGCTAAGGATGAGTGCAGCAGGCAACCCATATCAAACACAAAGTAATACAAACGGCGGCCGTAAATGGATCTATCCGCTCATCCGTAAGGGGCCATATTACAATTATCGCAGCTGGCTCAGCTATGTTTATCTGCTGCTGTTTTTTACAGCCCCTTTTTTACGCATAAACGGGCAACCCGTGCTGCTACTTAACGTAATTGAGCGCAGGTTTGTAATACTAGGACAGGTTTTTTGGCCCCAGGATTTCTTTTTGTTTGTATTGGCTATGCTGGCCGGGGTAGTTTGTGTTATACTGTTCACTATCGCTTTCGGGCGTATTTTCTGCGGATGGATCTGCCCCCAAACCATTTTTATGGAGATGGTTTTCCGCAAGGTGGAAGAATTGATAGAGGGCGATGCCCGCAAACGGAAAAAACTGGATGAAGGCAACTGGACATTTGAAAAAAAATGGAAAAAGGCTTTGAAGCACACGGCTTTTCTATTGATATCTTTTTTAATAGCCAATACTTTTTTAGCCTACATCATCGGCAGTGAACAATTGGTGAGCATAATAACCCAACCGGTTAACAGACACATGGTTGGATTTATCAGCATATGGGTATTTACCGCTATATTTTACCTGGTTTACAGCCAGGTGCGCGAGCTGGTTTGTACGGTTATCTGCCCCTATGGCCGGCTGCAAGGCGTTTTAACCGATAAGCATACCCTAATGGTTGCTTATGATTACTTGCGTGGCGAGCCGCGGGGAAAACTACACAAGGGCGAAGCGCAACCTAAAGGTGATTGCGTTGACTGCCGGTTGTGTGTGGATGTATGCCCTACCGCTATTGATATAAGAGAAGGTACCCAGGTAGATTGTATCAATTGCACTGCATGCATTGACGTTTGTAACGAGGTAATGATAAAGATCAGTAAGCCCGTTAATCTGATCGGTTTTTACTCGGAAGAGCAGATAAAAGAGGGCAAGAAACCGCGCTTTACCGCGCGTATGGCAGCATACAGCGGCATTATCATCCTGCTTTTGGGGGTGTTAACCTTTTTTGTAATGCGGCGCAGCGATGTTGATGTTACCGTTATGCGTTCGGCAGGTTTGCTGTATCAGCAACAGCCGGGTGGTTACATCAGCAATTTATACAATGCTGATATGATCAATAAAACAGATAAAGACCAACATATTGAGCTGCGCGCGGATGATGAGCGCATAAAAATAAAATATGTGCAGACGCCTGATGTATTGGATAGCGCTGCATCAGTAAAAGCAGTGTTTTTTATATGGATACCCGCTGAGGACATTAAAGAGCCAAAAACACAGGTGACATTAAATGTAATGCAAGGCGATAAAGTGATAGACCGGATTAAAACAACTTTTGTAGGACCTATATATGGAAATTAAGATGAACTGGGGCCGAGGCCTTTTTATAGGCATGAGCATTTTTATGCTGTTTATTATAGCGTTGGCGGTGATGATATTCAGGCAGGATACAGACGGGTATGACCACGGCTATTACGAAAAGGGCCTGGAGTTTAATGCTGAGTATAACCGCGAAAAAGGGGTTTTTACCGATGGCGTAAAGCCAGGGATAAAATTGGCGGGCAATATATTGCAAATCAACTTTAAGGAAAAAACAGAAGGCAGACTGCTTTTGCAAAGACCATCCGATGAGAAAATGGATAAAAGCCTGATGTTCCATTCTGACCCTACAGGCCAGGTTCGGGTTCCGTTAAAGCAATTCGCCCATGGGCATTGGCAATTAGTTTTAGCCTGGAGCAGTACTACTAAACAATATACCTATCAGCAAAAAATATTTGTACCATGACTGACATGCAGGTCGCATTTTTTATCGGGCTGTTTGGCAGCATACATTGTGTGGGCATGTGTGGGCCGCTGGTGCTGGCCTTACCCGTAAATAAAGGCGGCGCAGTATGGCTTATTTTTGATAAGCTGATCTATCAATTGGGCAGAGTAATCAGTTACAGTATTCTCGGTTTTGTTGTAGGCCTTGTTGGCAAGCAAATATGGCTGCTGGGTGTACAGCAAAGCATTAGTATTATAAGCGGTATATTAATAATTGCTGCAGCTATGTCTCGCCTGTTGAAGTTGCGTTTTTTTAACCGGCCGAACAGTGTAACGCAAACGTTTTTAAACCGTTGGCTTGTGTATGCGCTAAAACATCGCTGGGGTCACCTTCTTATAGGTATGTTGAATGGCTTTTTGCCATGCGGCTTTGTTTATCTGGCGTTAGTGGGCGCGGTTAATACGCCAGCCCCATTATCTGCAGCTCAATACATGTTTTGGTTTGGTATAGGTACCTTGCCCTTAATGTTTGTTGCCGCCATTAGCAGTGGTTTTATTACTTTAAACATCAGGCGCAGGTTAAATAATATTATTCCGTACTTTATGTTATGCCTGGGCATTTGGTTTATTATGCGGGGCCTATCGTTAAATATTGCTTACCTGAGCCCCAGTATAAACGCAGACCAAAGCATTTGCCATTAAATGTGCTGTTAATCACTTTTTGGGTTGATTACTGTCATGTGCCGCGCGGCGCTTATTAACCACTTTTGTTATATCAAAATAACAAATAACATGGCAACTATAAAAACAACACTTCCGCAACAATGGGCACAAACCGAATCTTCAACTACTGATAATGTAAGCATTTGGAGCAAGCTAACCGCTTTTGCCGATAGCCAGAAACCCAACCGCACCTTATGGTTCTTTGTTAACCTTGTTGTGCATGGTGTATCTATATTACCCCTGCCGGTTGTATTGATCTATTACTTTGGAGCGCCGGTAGCCATATTAGGTATTACCATGATTGTCTTCTTCGTCAATATTGTGGCCAACATGGGCGGATCAGGAATACGCACAACTTTGGGTTTGTTTGCCGCCTCAATAGCCATACATGTGTTAATGGTCTTAGCAACCCTAATTTTTTAAAGATCCCTTATACCCTAATTAAATTGAGCGGTTTAACAGCCGCTTTTTTTGATGTTTAATTTTTCAAAACCAATAAAACATGTCGCACACTTTTCATATCCCGGTATTAGGTTTAGGCTTTTCTGTAGATACACCTTTAAAAGTAGGGCGCTATGGTATTAACTCCGTTGTGTCTGTCGTTGATGACGAGTTAGTTGAACGCATGCGTCTGCATCACACACGTAAACATAACCGCGAATGCAAACCAATAGCAAAAGCCGAACCTGATAGCCGGGCCAGGCGCATAACCGCTTACCTTAACCTGCTTAACCAATTGGTAAACGAGCAATTTGACCAACTAAAAAAATTACCTTTTAATGCTGACAGTGACCTTGACCGTTACTTTAAGCTTTTGCCTGATTCAGCACCGCTTAAGCAGGGCTATGAATTAATGACTGAATACCCGGATAGCCCCAGCAAGCGGATATTTCAGAATATTTTACGGGATAAGATGCGAGTAGGATCTATTGATGTAAATATAATGGCCAAGGTAGATAAAATGAACTTTGATGCAAATGGTAACTACACCGGCGATACCAATACCGATGCCCTTGCCGCACTGCGTGGTTTTGCGCAAAGCGATCTGCATTCTTCATTAGTATTATCGGCAGGGATGAACCCTAAATTGTATAGTTACCTTGAGCAGTTTGCCGATTTTTTTCCTGATGAACACGGCCATTTACG
The DNA here is from genome assembly GCF_042676765.1 of Mucilaginibacter calamicampi. NCBI lineage: Bacteria > Pseudomonadati > Bacteroidota > Sphingobacteriia > Sphingobacteriales > Sphingobacteriaceae > Mucilaginibacter > Mucilaginibacter calamicampi. Next base: position 777,792 of record NZ_JBHTHU010000005.1, on the reverse strand, counting down.
TAAAAAGATCATCCTGAAAGTTAGCGACTATCGCTCAGCATTTATACAGGCTAAGTTTTTAGCCAAAAAAGGTTTGTGGGTGTCAGAGTTCCGCATAGAATCCGGACTTAACTGCGGCGGCCATGCTTTTGCTACTGACGGCCTGTTAATGGGGCCTATTTTGGAGGAATTTAAAAACAAGAGAAGTGAAATGCTGGGCGAACTTTTCTTTTTATACCAGGATGCACTAATGGTTAAAAACCTGTTAACAGAAGTTGTGCCTTTGCAGCGCGTAAGCGCGCAAGGAGGTATTGGAACTGCTGCTGAAAACGATTTTATGCTGAAATACTACAACCTGGATGCAACCGGCTGGGGCAGCCCGTTTTTATTAGTGCCCGAAGCTACCAATGTTGACGAAACTACACTGCAGCAACTGGCAGCAGCCACCGGTGATGATTATTATGTTAGCGCCTCGTCTCCGTTGGGTATATTGTTTAACAATTTCAGAAGAAGCACCGCCGAAAAGCTGCGTGTGGAGCGTATAGCCAAAGGACGACCGGGGAGCCCATGCAATAAAAAGTTTTTGGTAACCAATACCGAGTTCACTACCCAACCTATTTGTACCGCATCGCGCAAGTATCAGCATTTAAAAATTAAGCAATTACAAAATTCAAGTTTAACGCCAGAAGCTTATGAACGTGAGTTTAACGCGGTAACCGAAAAGATATGCTTGTGCGAAGGTCTATGCGCATCGGCATATATTAAAAATGACATGCTAAAGCCGCGCGAGAGCAAGGCAGTAACTGTTTGCCCCGGTCCTAACCTGGCCTATTTTTCAAAAGTATACACGCTTGATGAAATGATAGATCATATTTATAACCGCACAGATCTGCTAGCAACTGTGCCTCGTTCGCATATGTTTATTAATGAGCTGAACCTGTATATTGATTACCTTAAAAAAGATATCAGCATTTACCTGGATAACCTGAATGAAAAAAAAGGCAAGTATCTGCTTAAATTTAAAGAGCAATTACAACAGGGCATAGCTTATTATAAAACGCTTATCCCCACCATCGGCGATCAAACCAGGGAATACCTGGAACAGATGTTAAATGACCTTGCTATTTCTGAAGAGCGACTGGGAATGCTTAAGATGTAAGTTATTGGAATACTAAAAAGAAGCCGGCTCAGAGAGTTAACAGCCCTTGAGCCGGTTTGGCTTGTATATACTTTAGTGATACTAATCACTCAGCGCGCGGGTGTTCCAAAAGCGGTCCGATAGCTTAGGTTACATTAGTTTTCAATAAATTGACAATGAATTAATTGCGGTTGTTTTTAAGCTAAATTCACTGACTTAAAAGTAGCGTCGGTGTGTTTCAGTGAATATCGGCAAATCACTGTAAGTCAAGTATTTAAAAAAATATCATTTTCTAAAGTGTTTCACTTGTTCCACCTGCTCCGGAACAGTGCGCAACCTAAGCCTACCCAGCAATACTGAACAGCTGTGCGGATGGTTTATCTACCCAAAGGCGGGCATCCAATGCCATGCATATATTGCGGAGATATTGCTTGCCGGCGGGGGTAACGCTAAGTTGTACGGCGTTAAACTCAATCAGCCCATCATTGGCAAGTTCAGGCATACGCTTTAAACTAGCAAAAAAGGATTTAAAAGGTTGCTTTGTAAAGTTCCATACTGTGTTGCCTTTGCACATTATATTCAACATGTGCCGACGAATGATGAGATCTTCGCTTGTAAGATAATGACCTTTAAAAACGGGCAGTTCACCTTGTTGTAAAAGAGCCAAATATTCCTCAACGGTTTTTACATTCTGCGCATAAGCATTCCACGAGTCGCTAATAGAAGAAACACCCAGGCCAATCAATAACTGAGTATACTGATGTGTATAGCCCATAAAGTTGCGGTGCATAGTGCCTTCCTTATCGGCTAAAAACAGGCTATCAGTAGGTAGGGCAAAATGGTCCATGCCCACTTCCATGTAGCCCAGACCAACAAACAAGTTGCGGCCCAGTTTATAAAGTTCGGCCTTGGTAGCGGCATCTGGCAGGTCTTGTTCGGTAAAACGGCGCTGGCCTGGCTTAATCCACGGCACATGCGCGTAACTGTAAAATGCTATTCTATCGGGCATTAATTCACTTACCTGTTCAATGGTTTTTCGTAATCCCCCGGCTGTTTGCAAAGGAAGCCCATAAATAAGATCGAAATTAATGGAGGTGTAGCCTATCGCGCGGGCATCTTCAGTAACCTCCTTAACTTGTTCAAAAGTTTGAATGCGGTTGATGATAAACTGAACTCGCGGATCAAAGTCCTGTATGCCCAAACTCAACCGCCTGAAACCCAATTTGTATAGTGTTTCCAGATGTTGATAGGTAGTGTTAGCCGGATGCGCCTCGAAACTAAATTCAGCTCCGGGATGGACATCGCTATTTTCCAGTATCCCATTTATTAAGGCCGATAGATTTTCAACGCTAAAAAATGTTGGAGTCCCCCCACCCAGGTGAATCTCCTTTATTACGGGTTTGTCTTTAAAGACATTTAAGTAAAGCTTCCATTCTGTGAGCACGGCTCGTATATAAGGCTCCTCAACATTATGGTTTTTGGTAATGCGGGTGTTGCAGCCGCAGTAGGTGCACAAACTTTCGCAAAATGGTAAGTGAATATAAACACTTATGCCATCGCGCTGGTTGCTGCTTTTAAAGGTAGCACTAACGGTATCCTTCCAACGCTGCGTGTCAAACTCAGCCTTATCCCAATACGGAACAGTGGGATAGCTGGTGTAGCGTGGGGCTGCAACGGTATATTTTTCTAACAGGTTATCGGGTTTCATGGCAGTGCTATTCTTTGTTCAAAATATTATCCGGAATAGCGCGGCAGTTTTTTGCACAGGCACAGGCGTTACCAACACATTTTTGCTGTTGCCACATATCTAAATTGTTAATGGTTTTGGCGGCTGTATCCTGTAAAGTTTCTGTGGTAAGTGAGGCACTTTCGTCTATCGGAGGCACATTAGCTACTTTTATTCCAAAAGCGCCAGCTGCCTGCTTGTCTATATGCTCTGTACTTGCAGAGCGTGTTGTAATAAACTTTACGCCAAAGGCTGCCAGTTTTTCTACAATATTTTTAGATACATCGTCTGTGGCAAATACAATAACAGCATCTTTGCCGGCAGCAAACCCAACTGTTTCATCCGTCAGCCTGTTTGATATCAGTGTTATATCATGCTTCTTCTGATTGGCTTTTATCAGAAATTCTTTCTCAAATGCTTGTATACTATAGGCAACCACTTTCATCGTTTCGCGTTTTGTACAAAACTATGAATGCCTGCTCGGTGGAGCTATGAGCGCCATCAGCATAAAAAATGATAAATATCAGTTTTTCATTTTCATCAGTCGGTTAATATCCAAAATCTGTATATGGCTGCCTTTTTTCTCAATAAGTTTTTCGTCTTTAAAGTCGCTTAGCGTGCGGCTAACCGTTTCGGTTGCCATCCCCGCCATTGCCGCCAGCTCATCGCGCAAAATTTTGAATTGCGTAGGGTCCGGCAATTGGGTGCTTAATTTAACCAATGTTTGTGCCAGCCGCTTGCGTACAGAGTGATAGGCCAGCTGTAATAACTGTTCCTCTTTTTCAAGAATATTGTTAGCCAAAATTTTAATAAATTGTACACTCACATCGGGGTAGCGGTTCATTAAATTCATCACCGCATCTTTGGGTAACATGCAAACGGCTGTATCATCCAAAGTTTCGGCGCTTTCGGTGTAAGCTTCGTCCAGCAGCAAGGCGTGTACACCTAAATAATCATCGGTTTTATAAAGGTTCATCATCAGTTCCCTGCCGTCTTCGGCTATTTTATAGGTACGTATTGACCCGTCTAAAACAAGATACAGGCCCTGGGGCTGATCGCCTTCATAATACAGTATTTGCTTTTTGCGTACCTGTCTTATTTTTCTTCCTGCTATCAGGTTTTTAAGTTCTGCTATCCCTTTACCCGAGCCCGAAGCAAGCAACTGCAGGTTTTGCAGGGATTTAGTAAAGAATGCCTCGTGCTGTTGCTTTCGTGCCAGCCTGCTCTCAATAGCCTTAAGCAGTTCCATATCATCAAAAGGTTTGGTAAGGTAATCGTCGGCACCCATTTCCATGCCTTTTCTAAAATCAATACGTTCTGCCTTTGCCGTTAAAAAAATAAAAGGGATAGTGGCGGTATCTGTATTTTTGTTGAGCAGGTATAATACGCCATAACCGTCCAGTTCGGGCATCATAATATCGCATAAAATAATATCGGGCAAATGTTGCGTGGCAATCTCAACGCCTATTCTACCATTACTGGCCTGCAATACTTTATAACCGGTAAGCTGCAATATTTCGGCTGTGCTTTCGCGGATATCGTTATTATCTTCAATTATTAGTACGGTTTTCATGTTGTATCGGAAAAGAAATGGTGAATGAGGTACCTTGATTGACTTTGCTTTCAAATTCTATTTTGCCCTGCATTAACGCCGCATAGCGGGTTACGATATTTAAACCCAGCCCGGTACCCGGAATATTGCCGGTGTTATGTGCCCTGAAGAAGGCCTCGAACAAATGCTTTTGGTCAGTATCAGGTATACCGATGCCATTGTCTTTTATCACTACGATAAGCTCATGGCTGGTTATCTCTGAGTTAAACTCAATAAAAGTATTTTCGCCCGAGTATTTTATGGCGTTACTTATCAGGTTGATCACGCAATTTCTCAACAATGCTTGATCAAGCATTACGCTGCTTGTGGTACCCGTGTGCTGATATACTATGTTTTGGTTTTGCTTGGCTATCAACTGCATTTCCTCGGTAATCTCTTCGGCAAATTTTACCATATCAAACTCAACGTAAACAGGCTCAACTTTGCCCGCTTCCAGGCGCTCTAACGATAAGAAGTCATTTAAAATTGAAGTAAGGTTAGCTACTGAATTTTTTATTTTACCAATATGCTTGTGGATATTGGCCTCATCATTTTGCTGGGCGTACTTTTCGGTCAATACAGCCGACAATTGAATTGAACTTAATGGCGTTCTAAACTCGTGCGACGCCATAGACACAAACCGGCTCTTGAGCTGGCTAAGTTCTTTTTCTTTTTCTAAAGACTGACTAACCTCTTCCTTAGCCAGCTCAAGCGCCATTACCGTGCTTTGTAGCGATTGGGTACGTTCCGTCACCTGGTCTTCCAGCTTTGTAGTGTAATCCCTTAGCTTTTCTTCAGCTGCTTTCTCGCGGGAAAGATCGTGTATAAAGCCATTATATATTTTCCTACCCGAATATTGCACCTCGCTTACCCCCAACCTGAATGGAAATACCGAACCATCTTTTTTTAAACCGGTTACCTCGCGGCCTGTGCCTATAATATGCGGTTCGCCCGTTCTTTGGTATCGGCTTATGTACTCGTCGTGGCGCTCTTTGTCTGGCGGCGGCATTAAACAGTTAACATTTTTTCCTATTACGTCCTCGGGCGCATATTGAAATAGCTTGCACGCTGCCGGATTGATTGACTCAATCTTACCTCTTTCATCAATGGTTATAATACCATCAATGGCGTTTTCAATAATTGCTTTTAACAGCGCCGCGCTTTCCATATATAAATGTGTATGTGACCGTCGTCACAAAATTGGTGAATAACTATTTGGCAAATAATGATAAGCATTAACCAAAAAAGTGACCACGGTCATATTATTTATATGGTGATACTTGTCATTTTTTGGAATGACTAACGTCATTCCTGTGTGGCTCTCATTTTAGCCAAATTTGAACTATTAAAGCTAAACATATCGGTAATTAAAATGAAAGAAGCCGAAATTATTTTTTTGGATGGCCCGCATTCGCGATGGAAGGAATTCAAATTCACGGTTCAAACAATGATGGAATTGATCAGGGGTTTCAGAGCGCTACATTTTATAGGCCCTTGCGTAACCGTATTTGGATCTGCCAGGTTTAAGGATGGTCACCCCTATTATGATATGACCCAAAAGCTTTCCGCAGCCATATCCAAATTAGGCTTTACTATAATTACCGGCGGCGGACCCGGTTTAATGGAGGCCGCCAATCGCGGTGCCAAAGAAGCCGGTGGACGCTCCGTGGGCTGTAACATAGTATTGCCGGTTGAGCAACATCCGAATCCGTACCTGGATAAGTGGATAAACATGAAGCACTTTTTTGTACGTAAAGTATTGCTGGTAAAATACTCCTACGCCTTTGTGGTAATGCCCGGAGGTTATGGCACACTTGATGAATATTTTGAAGCACTTACCCTGATACAGACACATAAGATCAAAGATTTTCCCGTGATTATTTTTGGTAAAGAATATCATAAAGATCTGTTGGAGCATATTGAACAGATGAAGAAAGATAAGACTATTGACGCCACGGATACTCGTTTGTTTTTAGTAACTGATGACATTGACGAGGCAGTAAACCTGATCCGTGAAAAAAGCATCGGGCAGTTTGATCTTCGGCCTAAACAAGCCATTAAACCATTTAAGTTTCTTTTAGAGCGCGGTTAACAACGATGGCTGATAAGTACAATAATTTACCCCTTTGCAATAAATGCAAGCAGCCTTATAATGCCTGGATTGAACGTGCCTTGCCCGTAAAGATATTTTTGTTTTGGCTGCCTGTAAAACGCTATGCCTGCAACACATGTAAGCGCAGCAGACATTTGCTAAGGCGTTCGCCTTTTAATTAGTAATCAATTATTCTCAAACCGGCCGGTCTTTTTGTTCACAGCTATTCTGTAAACAATCAACTCAACACTAATACCTATATCGCTGTCGCTTTCAGCAATTCCATGAGAAGGATGGTTAGTAGGGTGAATGGACAGCGGCATAATTCGATGAATAAGGGATTGCATGATGCGCTGCTTTTCGCTTATATCTGTTACTTCTTCAAATGTTCCCCAAACTATCGCACTTTGCCATTTAAATATGTTTTGTATATCATCCACCTCAAAACATACCTGGGGATTCGTCCGCATTATCTCAATTTTTCTTCCGGGAGAGGAGTGGCTGTAAATGTATGTACCATCATACACATAGTTAACCGGAACAATATAAGTTATACTGTTTGCATGGCAGGCAATCCTACCGGTAACCTGCTGTTTTAACAGGTGTTCAATTTGCTGATTATTTAACTCACCTAACATTGCTTTTGCGTTTTTGATAAAATTAATTGCGTGTTAGCAATTAAATAATGATAAAAATCATTGTTTATATTAATGATTATCATTGCCAACGCATGTGTCAGCTGAGGCATCATAGTCAAAGCAAAACTATTACTGCGGAGCATTTTTAGATTTCTAACATTACCTGGCCTGTAGGTTTAATACGCATCTTTACGCGGCAACTCATAGTCAGCTTTGCAGCTTTTGTCGGTAATGCTCTTTATTACTTCGTCCAATTCTTCGGCAGACTGGGTTAAAAAATCCAGCATTTTGTCTTTATCTTCTTCAAAAGCCCCTTCGTTTTTTATTAATGGTATCAATCCCATTATTCGTGACAGCGGTGCGCGAATGACATGGGACTGCATCCATGATATTTCCTTTAATTTTAAATTCTGGTCTTCAATTGCTTGGATATAACTGAGGTTGTCCGTAATATCTGTGGCGATGACAATATTCGCGTTTGACCCTTTGTAAATAATTGGCGCTATTTGAATGTCAACACTTCTCAGTTCGCCGCTCTTTAATCGGTGTGTCATTGTCCTTTGTGAAGGATCATCCTGACTTTGCCGGTCTTCAACGAGTGCGTTAATTAGGTGCGGGATCTCATCCTCAGGCCTGATATCGTTTAACTTCATGTTCAAAAATTCTTCGTAGCTATATCCATAATGTTTAATCGTCGCTTCATTGACGTTCAAAAACCGCATGGTATCAACATCGATAACCCACATTGGTAACGGACTTAGATTAAAGAGATCGCTGTATTTTTTTTCCGATGCTTCCAGAGTAGATATTGCCTTCTTGCGTTCTAAACTATAAACTATGCTCTTATATAATAACGTGGAGGTAAGCTCTTCCTTTAAAATATAATCAGACACTCCAAGCGAAAGGGACTTTACGCCAAAAGCAAAATCTGCATATCCAGTTAAAACAATTAGTGGGATGTTAAAGCAACGATCCAATAACTCTTTAATCAGTACTTCGCCTGTTTTATCGGGTAAGGAAAGATCTAATAAAATAACGTCAAATTTGGCTCGAGATTTTACCAAAAAAGAGCAAGCTTCTTTATAGGTTATAGCGTGATGAATAACTGGAGCATTTATCCGTTCAAAGAGCAAATCTTCTACCAAAACAAAATCGCCCTCATTATCCTCAACTACTAAAATATGATATTTTATATCGTCACTTACCATATTTACTCCTTAGGAATTGACACTATATTGATCCAGAAGTCTTCTATTTTTGCAATAGCTTTCATAAAATCCTCTACTTCTATTGGCTTTGTTATATAGCAATTTACATGGTTCTTATAGGCAGCCGTAATATCTTTGTCTGAGGAAGATGTCGTTAACATGATTACTGGTATTTGTTTGTAAGAACTATGGGTTTTTATATAATATAATACGTCTTGCCCACTTTTTTTAGGTAAATTAATATCGAGTAACACCAGTTCCGGTATGTCAGCGCCATTTACGTTTTCAAAATAATCAATTGCTTGTTTTCCGTCCCTTATAACAGTAATTTGATTAATAATTTTGCTCTCCTCTAAAGCTTCTGTAGTTAACAAAATATCACCTTCGTTATCCTCTACTAGTAAAATATGTATTGATTTCATGGTTTATCAGTTTTTGCAATAGTAAAATAAAAGGTGCTGCCATTGCCTTCTTCTGATTCTACCCAGATGCGGCCTCCTAAACTTTCTACAATTTTTTTTGTAACGGCCAACCCCATACCTGTTCCGCTATACTCGTCTTTATTATGCAGCCGTTGAAATATTATGAAGATCTTATCAAAATATTCTGAATCGATGCCTATGCCATTATCCACTACAGCGAATTTCCAGTATGATTGATCTTCTTCGAATGATATTTTGACGCGTGCCGGGTTGCCATTGCTTTGGTATTTTAGTGCATTGCTTATCAGATTTTGGAATACCTGCCTGAGTGGAACCCTAAGCGTTTGAATAACGGGCAAGTTGTCAACCACAATGACAGCGCCGGTATCTTCTATTTGTTTACGGTACAGGGCAATAGTATCATTAATTAGTTTGGCAATATCAACGCTTTCATAAGCATCTTCTGCCCTCCCCACTCGCGAAAACTCCAGCAGATCTAAGATGATCTGTCGCATGCGTTTAGCACCGTCAACAGCAAAGTGAATGTATTGCTTTCCCCTATCGTCTATGATTGTGCCATATTTTTTTTCTAATTGGGTCAGGAAGCCTGTAACCATCCGTAAAGGCTCCTGTAAATCATGTGACGCTACGTAAGCAAATTGTTCTAATTCGGCATTGGATACCGCCAGATCTTTTGCTTGTTTTTCTAAATTCTGATTAAGTTCATTTAACTTTATAAAAGAAGTTTTACGTTCCGTTATATCTTTAAAATAAACAGATAAACCGCTGGCAGAAGGATATGCGCTAACTTCGTACCACTTACCAGTTGCTTTGTAGTAGTCCTCAAAATGTGCAGATTGTTGCGTTGCAATTGCCTCATGATAATGCTTATACGATTTAGAATCAAGTGCATCTGGAAACACGTCCCACAGATTGCGCCCCATCGCCTCTTCTTTCGTTTTCAATACTGCACTTTCGGCAGTTTTATTCCAGTAAGTAACTACCCAGTTTTTATCAAGTGCAAAGAAGGCATCACCGATGCTCTCTAATATGGTATTGCGTTCTGTTAATGATGCTGCCACCGCTTCGGCTAAATCAAGGCGTTGCCGTTCCTCATTTTTTTGTTGGGTAATATCCTGATAAGAGCCTAACATCCTTTTTGCCGCACCTTGCTCATTTCTGATTACAAATCCCCGGCTTAATAGTGTGCCAAGAGTACCATCACTTTTGTGATAATCAACCTCGTATTGCCAGTTGTTTAAGCTATTTTGCAGAATATTTTTTACCGTTTCTGTTATAACCTGTTGGCTTTCGGGCGTGAGCTTTGCCAACCATTCTTCGCGTGGAGGTATCGGTTTATTAGGGTCAAAGCCAAAAATATTGAAATTGCTTTCGCTCCACCATATCTCTTTTTTATCAAAATTCCACTCGAACAATGCATCGTTTGTTGCTTTTGATATTAATGTAAAACGCTCGTTCAATTGCGCTATCTGTTGCTCAGACTTTTTCCTTTCGGTTATATCACGCTCAATAGATATAAAATGGGTATGGTTTCCCTGTTCGTCTACTACCGGACTTACAGAAAAATTCACCCAAAACTCCTCTCCGCTTTTTTTATACTTAATAATAGTTATTTCGCACGGTTCAAATTGACGCATAGCTACGCCTAATCTGTCCAACTCCTGTTTATCAGATTTTTCACCTTGAAGCATACGGGGTGTTTTACCAATTATCTCTTCTGAGGTATAGCCGGTCATTTCAGTAAACGCATTATTGGCATAAATTACCCTAGGACCGCCCTCATCTGATGACTCGGCTTCGGTAATTAATACGGCATCAGTTGTATTGGTTATTACTGACTCCAACAGACGAAGATGACTTTCTTCTTTTTTTCGTTGCGTAATATCAGATCGTATGGCAATGTATTGATAGGGCTTACCATCGTCGTTTAAAAAAGGAACAATTGTGGTGTCTACCCAATAATAGCTTCCGTCCTTAGCTTTGTTCTTTAATTCTCCTTTCCAAATATGCCCATTAGCTATAGTTACCCATAAATTGCGGATATATTCTTTCTCATGCTGACTGGAATTAATAATTCTGTGATCTTGCCCAATGAGTTCCTGTTTGGAATATTTTGATATTTTGCAAAAATTGGAATTTACATGTATGATTTTTCCTTTTTGATCTGTTATCGCCACAATCGCGGCTTCATCCAATGCATATTTGTAAGCACATAGTTCATTAACTGTTTTTTGCAGTTCTATCTCGGCCAGTTTTTGTGAAGTGATATCTATAAAGTTACAAACTATGCCATTTACGTCAGGCTCGTGAAACATATTGGTAAAAGCACATTCAATCCAGATATAATGGCCATTGTAATGTCTGGATCGAAAAACGCAGCGTTTAGGGATATCATGACTCTGTAATACATCGCGTAAAACGCTATAAACCATTTCCTTATCGTCGGGATGTATTAATTCATCCGTTGTGCTTTTCATCCGGTCAGTTAAAGTCCACCCGTTTATGCGCTCGGCTGACGGGCTGCGGTAAATGGTCTCCAGATCACGATTCAACAATGCAATACCAGAATAGCTATTTTCTATTAGTTTACGGAAAGTTTTATCGTTACCGATAATGCTGTCTGACGTCGGTTGGTTCCTGTATTTAGCAGGTTCGTTGGTTTTTGCCATATATAGCAATTGGTTATTTGAATCGTAATAAAGTGTTTTGGCAGGTTATTAAATCTATGTTTAAATGATGTAGAAAACAACTAAAAAGGAATAAAATTAAAATAATGAACAAAATGGATAAGTCTGATTACTTTAAGCAATTGAGGTGATTAGTATATCATTCATAAATAATATCTAATTGATTGTGAAGCACATTCCTATCTTATTTATTAGAAAATAGTCATCAATATAATATTTTATTCCATTCAACTTGCTTTGTACATAAGTTTTTATTAAAGCAATACAAAAATCAGGTTAGCAATTGACTTATCTTAGGTATATCTAAATAAAACTTACTTCCTAAATTTACATTTGATTCAACCCATATTTTGCCACCTAGGTTTTCAACTATTTTTTTTGTTATTGCCAAACCCATTCCCGTTCCGGGATACTCACTTTTGCTATGCAATCTTTGGAATATGATAAAGATTCGCTCAAAATCTTCATGTGCAATCCCTATTCCATTATCTCTAATAATAAACCGCCAATAACTTTCTTTTTCCATGGCACTTATCTCCACTAAAGCTGTATTACCTTGTACTTGATACTTTAATGCATTACCAATGAGGTTTTGGAAGATTTGCCGTAACGGACCTTTAAAACCTGTTAAAACTGGCAAGTTGGAATATTTAATAACAGCATTTGTTTCGAGAATTTGTTTACGATAGAAACCCATAATTTCGACTACTATATCTTGTACAGAAATCTTTTCTAATTTATCCTCTGTTCGGCCCACGCGCGAAAAATCCAACAGATCCATTATAATCTGTCGCATGCGCGTAGCTCCGTCAATGGCAAAGTGCATGTATTGTTTGCCTTTTTCATCTATATTTCTTCCATACTTTTCTTCCAGCTTTGCCATAAAGCTTGATACCATCCGCAGAGGTTCTTGTAAATCATGCGAGGCTACATAAGCAAATTGCTCCAGCTCCTCGTTTGACCGGGCCAACGCCCTTGCCTGATTTTGCAGACTATTGTTTAAACCTGTTAATACCTCTGTATTGTGTTTACGTTCAATAGAAAGTTGTGCTTCTTTTTGCAGTTCGCTCATTTTTTGCGACTGTGTTATAAAGACTTCACCATATTTTTTTAGCTGATAGGCCCATAAACCACCTATCATCATAATTACAATAGTTAGTGAGATGTGAATGGCGAAGGTTTGCATGTCAAAATATGCCAACTGCGTAAAATATACGTTGGCGATACCAACATTTTGCAAGTAGCTAAAAATGGCGTGATGTAAAAACACCACAACTAATAGCGGCATTTGCAGTTTCCAATTTTGATAGGTAATGAGTATGGCGCTGCTTATAAAGGCAAAAAAGTGTATTTCAAATAAACCATGCATCTGGTAGATAAACTGGGCCATAAAAACGCCGAATACCGCGCTTAAAACATATTGATATAGATTTGAAGCAGGTAATAAAATTTTAACAGAGTAATAAGCTAACAAGCAAATCCCCCCTACACCTAAGGCTATAAACCAAGTATCATAAAAAAAGGCTAACAACAGGCCTACAAAGAAATAACCTGCTATAAAAAAATGCATTAACCCATCAGACCGCTGCTTTACAGCTTCGCGGAAAGAGTTGATCTGATTTTCTGATTGTACTATTATACTTTCCATAATTAATTTTTATTGCAGTTAGGTAGTTGGCATCCATAGGCCCGTAAAGCGAATTGGCTGAATTTTACGCGGGTATTGTTAGCCAACATTTCATTAATAGCTATTTTAGCATAGGCGGTTTTTTCGTCGGTACAGTAACGACTGCTATTGTAGTTACCCCTGTAGTTTAGCCTGTGTTCAGGATCAAGCAATACAGCTTGCGGAGTTGAATACACCCCGCATGTTTTTGCATAAATGCCATTAAACAGAACAGGCAGATTCGAGCCAAACTTATCTTGAATCTCACTAACTGTATACGGTTTGTTACTTATTACTACAATAATAAAGTTTACTTCGCTGCCATATTGTTTTATCAATGCTTTAACCGTGCGAATGTTAAACCTTGAGCACGGGCAGGCCGGATTGAAAAAATGCAGTAGTACCGGTTTTTTATCATACGCTTTTAAAACTGGCAGATTGATGAGCTGTCCTTGCGCAACAGGTTGATAACCAATAGGAACAGGCGTTGGTATACGATACTTTAAATCATTATACCAAAACAAGCTGGCAATTGCTACAGCAAGTATTAACAACCACATGCCGGCAAATATTTTTTTCATTGTAATGCTATTTATCATATCTATCAATTTTGGTTATATACCAGCTAATTAGACGGGATGTATAGTATGTCCATATTAGTTTCGGGGATTTTATATTCATTACCATTGGCGCTGTGGCAGGTATAAAATTTAATGCCAGATGACTTTTTGGGCCAAATGCTTTCTACCGTGAATGGATTGGTAGGTACAACTCGTAATCCGTTTTTGTCAAGCGCTATATTATCCAGTGATGTGTTTTTAAGATTGAACCGCGTGCCGGTGGGATAAGTGATATCCGGCAGTTCCTTTTTGCAACTCACAATTATAATTGCAATAAATAATAGCTTTTTCATGATATTGATTTTTGGAGTTAGCGCCCTGCGTATCGTTTAGTATTTTTATAAAACAAAGTTGCTTAACCCAGCAGAGCCTTCCCATAGTACGGATGATGAAACCAGCGTAATGATTTGTTCTACAAAATCATCAGGCATTGTCACTCAAATAATTATGTGCTTTTCATATTTCATTCTAACCTAATCCGCTAGGGCATTGGCCAATTTTGGTAATGAAAAAAGGAGACTAATTCAAAACCATTGAAATATGAAACTGACATGTAAATTAAAACTAATACTATTGTTATTAACGGTAACATCATCAGTGTATGCACAAAACAGAAACACCATTGGTGCAAATTTTATGTACGGCGCCACCATGTTTGGCACACAGGGCGCATATAAAGGAATCGGTATTAATTATAATATCAGCACCGCGAAAAATGAATCGGAATGGACTAGGTTACTGAACGTTGAAAGCATATCCATAGATGCTACACTGTATAATATGAATGGTGTTAGCGGCAGTGATGCTTTAACCGTATACAATCCCAAGTTTCGCGATCAGGGATACTTTGGTAACCATATCGCTTTATCAGCCGGAATGGATATCAGATTGATAAACATTAACGGGGTTAAAGTGCTCTTAGCACCTGCCTTCGGTGTTTTGTATTCTGATAAGGATTATGTTACTACAGGAGGAGTAAATCAGGTTATGGGGGGCCGTTTAAACGCTATAAGTAGCGCAAAGTTAAAACTTGTGCTGCCAGTAACTTATAACACACACTTGATTATAGGGGCAGGTATTGCACACTGTTCAAATTCTAACACCAGTCATCCAAATATTGGGTTAAACAAAGTAGAATCTTTCATCGGCATAACACAGGGACTGTCATCAGGAAATATGCGTGTACCTAAATTTAAATTAGGAAGGAATCCCATTTCAGTTGAACTTATCGCAGGCTACACAGGACAAATAACAACAGGATTTTATCAATTAAAGGGTGTTAACTTACAACTGGATAAAACATTTCGCAATTCAACTACGCCTATTGTTAAAGCCGGTCTTACTGCATCTTACACCCATTACATAAATAATGTTTTAGGGCTCACATTAGGCACAGATATAGTATATTCATCAAAAACATCTCCATTAGGATCGGCCACCAGCGACACCGCGGCGTTTATGCAAACATTTCAAGGCGATTACACGCCGGTATACAGCAATTTTAATGTCGGGTTAAATACAGGTGTGGATATGCGTTTGGGAAGGATGGTATTCTCGGGCAGTTATGGTTATTACCTGGGTGGGTACGAGCACTATATTTATAAAGCAGGTGGAAATAGATTTGAATACGGCAGAATGTTTTACAGTACGCTTTCTGCTAAATATTTCATAACCCCCAAAGTAGCGCTCGGCGTCAAATCATACCTTAATAACTTTGGCGGTATCGGCGTTCACGTAAGCTTATAAACCCTCATTTTAAATACCTGATGTACAGACTTGTAGATCAAAACATGACAATCCTTTCATAAACCATACTACAGGCTACAAGCTCTTATTGGCCGAAATTTAAAAATACAAATATGAAAACCGCAAAAACAATCCAGCTCGAGGTCATGGCTGCTTTGGATGACCAGATTAATCCAAATGTTGCTAATATTGGTGTGAGCGTTAAAAATGGTGTAGTAGTATTAGATGGCAACGTAAGTTGCTATTCTCAAAAAATATCAGCGGGACAGGCTGTTTGGCGAATCTCCGGGGTTAGAGCGCTTGTTGACCAGCTTATTGTGATACCCTCGTCTCAAATAAAATCAACCGATGCAATAATTGCTGAGCATATCCTGGAAACCTTAGACTACCTTAATGTGGAAAAAGAAGGCCATATCCGTTTGAAAGTTGTACAAGGGCGAGTCTCAGTAGATGGTATAGTAAAAAGTGATTTGGAAAAACAACGGATTATAAGCGCCATTTGGATCTTACCTTATATAAATGATGTAATTGACACCCTGGCAGTTAAGCCGGATTTGTTAAATGAAGATCTTCCCGACATAATAATTTTACGTGGCGCTCCCGATTTATCTGCCCGTTTTAGAACATTTATTTGGCGCATTGTTCATATATTTAATCAAACCAAGATACGGAGTAATGTTAGCTAAGCCTTGAATTGCTCAACCAATGCGTAATTTAAAGTTTACCATAACGCCAAGACTCGGTTAATATCCTTAAAATAATGATTGCACATACTAACGAACTTTATGAAGTACTGGTTGTGGAGGATAATCCCGGTGATTTTTTACTGGTTGAAGAGATGATTGCGGAACAAATGATTGCAGTTGTAAGCCAGGCTCCAACCTTTGGCCGGGCCCGGGAGTTAATCAATGCCGGTAACGTGTATAATGTTGTTCTATTGGATATCACCTTGCCGGACCATGCAGGGGAACCTTTGATACGTGAAATGGTAGAATTGTGCAGAGACACCTCCGTGATTGTGTTGACGGGCTATTCTGACTTTGCTTTTGGCATCCGGTCATTAGCAATGGGCATTGCAGATTATTTACTAAAAGATGAATTAACCGGAACGGCATTGTACAAAAGTATGGCCTACAGTGCGGAGCGAAAAAAAGTGATCTTGGCCTTGGAATCTTCAGAGATGCGAGTGCGCAGTTTTGCAAGTCAATTAAATAGTGTATTGGAAGATGAACGATCCCGAATTGCCCGCGAAATACATGATGAGTTTGGCCAGCAACTTACGGGACTAAAAATGTCATTAACTGCGCTTAAGCGAACAAAAAAAGATATGGCGGCGCAGGAAATTATTATTGATGGGCTGTTAGCAGAAGTAAATACAAGTATCGCCTCTGTCCGCAAAATTGCGAATGAGCTCCGGCCAGCCTTGCTTGACAAATTAGGGCTCTTTCCTGCACTTGAATGGCTGGTTACAGAATTCTCTAAAAAAACTGGTCTCAAGGCTGCTTGTCACTTTTCGGTAGAGCCCCCAGAAATAGACAAATCAACTCAGATTAATATTTTCCGTATCTGTCAGGAGGCCCTTAACAACACGGCGAAACATGCTCAGGCAACCGAAATTATAATGCGTTTGGAAGAGAAAAATAATAATTGGCAACTAACTATAATCGATAATGGGTGCGGTTTTTTGACAAATAAGGCCGGAAACGCATTGTCAATGGGCGTACTTAATATGCAGGAACGCGCACATTTGATTGGAGCTAATTTAACTATTGAAAGCAACTCACCCGCAGGTACAAATATTACTTTAACATGGAACAATAATGCCAACTAATATATTAATAGCCGACGATCACTCCGCCATACGGATAGGTGTAAAACAAATATGTACAACTGAATTCCCTGCCATCCGTTTCGGCGAGGCGATTAGCTATGCTGAAGTTTTTCAACAACTTAAAAATGGTCCCTGGGATATTCTGATACTTGACATTGATCTGCCCGGACGTAACGGATTAGAAATTTTGAAGCAAATTAAAGCCGATAAGATAAAAATCCCTGTTTTGATATTTAGCTTTCATAGTGAAGAGCAAATCGCTGTACGCGCTTTAAAACTTGGTGCAGCTGGGTATCTCTCCAAAGACGCTGCAGATCTGGAACTGGTAAAAGCAATAAGACGGGTTATCGACGGAAAAAAATATGTTTCCCCGGCGCTTTCGGAAAAACTACTGGATTTGCTTGACGAGACCAGCGATAAAGACCCTCACGAACTTTTATCGGATCGTGAATATCAAACCTTATTACTAATAGCCTCGGGTAAAACAGTTTCTGACATCGCCAATATCCTTTCATTAAGCAAGCCCACCGTTAGCACTTACAGGGCACGTATACTTGAAAAAATGCGAATGAAGAATAATGCCGAACTGACTACTTATGTGATAACACAAAAGCTTTTATAACCAGCTGCTGCATCCGCGCATTTCAATCCCTTTCTATAGCGTTTCTACACTACATCTGTAAGGAACCGCAAGCGCATTTTTCAATATAAGGCGGAAATCCATAACCCCCCTACGAAACACTTGCACGTAGCACAAATGCAGATCTTTAGTTTGTAGACTAAATGACTACAATACTTTCATGGTTGCGTCTATATTTCCCCCGATGATGTTTTGCCAATTTTGATAAAAGATCATCAATAATGAAACTGACAACTTTTTTAATAGGAGATAAGTTTTCACTCAAAAATTTATTAAAAATTCGCGCAGTCCAACGTCTCCTGAATATTCCTTTACCAGCCTGTATTAACCACCCTAGATAAAAAATCACCCATGATAATAGAGATAGATGAATTTATGAATTTGGCCGTGCTTGTCGCTTACTGTTATGCTATAACAATGGAAGCCTATTACCTGGCTAGGATTGACCGTAAAATAAGCTTACCCAGATATCCAAATGGGGCGGTAAGACTCAACGCTATACTTATATGGGCCTCATTAGCATTTCCCAATGGCGAACCAAATGTGCGTAAAGCTATTATGATGTTAAATGTTGATATACGTTTACATAGCGCTTGTGGCAGCACATTACGTTTTCAATGTAAGTCTCATTTAAATAGTTCCGATTTAAACCTCAATAACTTTTTGCTTCCATGTCGAAAAAACTATATCATATTTTAGTTATCGAGGATAACTTAGAACATCTTACCATCTTTTGTGATTCATTATCATTTCAGTCAGATATTTTCCTACCACTTCGTGGTGAAAGCGTAAACGAAGCTAAAGAAATAATAGCTGCAAATATCTTCACATTCGACGCTATACTACTTGATATTTCTTTAACCAATGAAGAGGAAATTTTGAAACTCGCCGATATGGCAGGATCAAATGATAATGTACCCGTTATTGTTTTAACAGGGTATGCTAACTATTCATTTCAACGGAAAGCGCCTTCATTCGGCATTTCAGTCTATTTTTTAAAAAACTGCCTCACACCAAAGTTATTGCAAAAAAGTATAGTGTATGCAGTAGAACGCAATAGGATAAAATTAACGTTGGATGAATTAGAAAAACAGTATACGGCGTTGTTCCCAATAAATGGGCAACCAGTGTTAGTAACTGATATAAGCACGGTCGATGTGTCGGGCCTAAATAATTCTCCAATCGCGAACCATTCAACTCAATTATATAAATGAACGCCGAAAGAATTTATTTTGAAAAACATGCCGGTCGTAATGATTTTGATTTACGCCTGGACGTCATAAGGGTGGTTGCCATGTGTTCTGTAGTATGGGGCCATTGTCTCATGGATCTTGATGATAAGAACTTCGCGGGCTTATACGCTGTATTACTACAGTCTTCCTTGTTGCAATTGGGACGGGTTGGCACCCTACTTTTTTTTCTGATCTCAGGCTTTTTGATAGCTGATAAAATAAAGAGATTTACTGTTGTAAGTTATTTACAATATCGTTTTTCGTCAACCATACTTCCCTGGTTGGTATTTGTCTCTCTGCTGGTTTTAATTCAATTATTTATCACGCTGCCAATTGATCAAATATTTCTTGGTAGTAAACGAAAACTAATTGCTTTGATTTTTGAATTTTACAAAGGCGATATTTTTCATGCAGCTTATTGGTTTATTCCGGTTGTCATTATTTCGTGCGTAATTCTGATCATTTTTAAAACACAGCTTCAGAAAAACAGTTACGGAACTGTCTTGGCTTTAATTACCACTTTTTATGGCATCAATCTGTATTTAAGTTTAATACCGGCCAACCACACCACTGCATTTTTAGGTTATGCTTTTTTTGTATGGTTGGGTGTAATTATAAAAAAACGGGCTCCATTAATACTTAGAGTAATTGAGATGCTGCCCTGGAAAATTGTTGTACCGATATTTCTTATTGCGTTCTTCTTATCTTGCAGAGAAGGTATGATTTTAACCTATAACCATTCTGAAGATCCCTATGCTTCAATAAGAATATCAAACATTATACTAAGTTTGATTATTTTCTTCAGTTTATTAAAGACACATAAATTTTGGCAAATTTCGTATTTGAAACCTAGGCAATACGCCTTCGGTGTTTATTTAATACACTCCATTATAATAGTGCTTTCTACCCCTTTTGTTAATCAGGTGATACGTCTATTTAATTTAAACAATAGTTTGTCTATGATAGTATTGACGAGATTGGCATTCTTTACAATGATTTTGTTGACGAGCTATTTGTTAGTAAATCTGATAAGAAAAACACCACTATGTTTTCTCATAGGTAGACGAAAGAGTCAATGATATCAGATGCCGATAACTGCCTTTAAATATGGCTTTATAAAAAATCTTATTGCCAAGGTAACTACTTAATATACAAGCTAAGCAGAGTCCAGCTAAAATCGCGATGTTTTAATCATTAATTTATACTATTAACTTGTTCTGCACTCATACCCCTCTCAAGAGACTACGTGCAAAATATTTTACAACCGCTGTGTAAATGAATTAATTCATACTTTGGATACGTGGTTGTTTCACGTTTAGCACCCCGATACCGAACTGTGTCGATCTGTTCATTAATTTCCGCTATTTTACACAACTCCTTGATGTATGCATTGAGCTTTTGACTGGTAATTAAGGGAAGTGGCTTATTAAGTTCTCTATACTTGTCAAGTATTGAAGCAGTAACGTTATTAAGTGGTGTAGAAAGTTCTGTTTTGGTCTTTTTTATTGTGAGACTTATTTCATCCCGTTTTATATGCTCTTTTTCCAACTGCTGCATATCGCTTATTATCAGCCCACTAGCGCATGATTTTTATCGACCTGTAAACGGTTAGAGATTCCGCATCACGCATAGCAGTGTGATCGGCAATATATTGGTCCATTAAATCAAATAACATTTCCCTGTGCTCCTCCTTTCGCGTCTTACCTACTGCACCTTCCTTTAAAGCTTCAATAACCATTGAAGCTGTATACAATTCCTTGTCAATTCGAACCGTTCAAGACAAAACGCCGCTATCCAATCCGGAAGCGGCGTTTTTAATAATCAATTGCCAACTTTTACTGCCACCCGCCACCCAGAGCGCGATACAATGAAGACACCGCGTTTAGTTCATCGCGTTTTATAGTCGCCAATTCCAGCTCGCTTTGCAATACATTGCTTTGTGCTGTTATAACTTCCAGGTAGTTAGCCATACCATTTCTAAACAGCAAATTGGCATTGCCAGTTGCCTGTTGGAGCGTGCTTACACGTTGCGTAGCAATAACTTGTGCCTCTTTTAATTTTTCAATACTTGCTAAAGAGTTAGACACCTCACCAACGGCATTTAACACCGTTTGCCGGAACTGCAACACTACTTTTTCCCGCTCTACCTGCGCTATATTGTAATTGGTACTTAATCGTTTTTTATTAATTAGCGGCTCAACAACGCTACCGGCTACAATACCGAATAATGATGCGGGTACGTTAAACCAGTTGCTTGCCTTAAATGAGTTGACGCCACCATCGGCAGTAATTCTTAGTGCCGGGTACATTTCGGCTTTAGTAACACCTACATTAGCGTTGGCTATATTCAATGAAAACTCCGCGCTCCGTACATCAGGTCTGCGGCTTATAACTACTGAGGGTACGCCTGTGCTTATATTATCAGGTATATTAAACTGATCTAAGGTGGCATTGCGTGTTACCTTATCCGGCAAGGCTCCTGTTAAAATACGCAGCGCGTTTTCCTGCAAGGCAATAGCTTGCTCAAATTGCGGCACCAGCCTGGCTGCTGCTAAGCGTTGTGCCTCGGCCTGCTGTACCCCTAACGACGTAACCTGCCCCGCGTTATATTGCAGTTGTATAATTTGCAATGTACTATCATTAAGTTGCACATTTCTTTTTGCAACGGCCAACTGCCTGTCAAGCATAAGTAAATTGTAATAACCCTGCGCTACGCCGGCTACAATGTTAGTTTGGATAAACTTTTTGGCCTCGTTTGTTTTCAGATAGGATGCCAGTGCAATTTTGTTCTGGTTGCGGATCTTGCCCCAAATGTCGGCCTCCCATGATAGAGAAACATCAGCGGAGTAGTTTTCAATGTGCTTGGTACCTAAAAACTGGCTTAAGCTTATGCCATTCAAACTATTGTCTGACGGGCGGCTTGAGCTTACGCCCACATTAAGATTAACTTCCGGAACATTGTTCCATTTAGATTGCTTTAATACCAATTGCGATTGCTCCAGGTTTTTTACTGCAAGTTGCATATCGTAATTATTTATAATGGCACTATCAATAAGGCGCTGTAAAACAGGCTCTGTAAAAAACTGCCTCCATTGTATATCGGCAATACTGCTGCTATCGCCTGTTGTTTTAACATCTGCAGACCTAAATGCCACAGGCGTCTCGGGTTTGGGTGTTGCTATATCTTTTGATACGGAACATGCACTAATTATCAAAGTGATAAGTGCCAATCCGGTTAAATACTTTTTCATTTCTTTTGATTTTATAGTGATGAATCCCAATTAAGCGTTCAAAGCAGGTTCTAACTCGTGCACCGCGTGTCCGTTTAAATGATGTTCTCCTTCTGTTTTAGCAGGTTTTGGTTTGCCGGTTATCCTTTCCTGCAAACCCTGGAAAATAACGAACAGTACAGGGATAATAAATAAGCCCAATACAACGCCGGATACCATCCCTCCTGCTGCTCCGATACTTATAGAATGGTTACCTTGTGCAGATGGACCCGTTGCTATACTCATCGGGAACAATCCGAAGATGAAGGCCAACGATGTCATGATGATTGGTCTTAGCCTTAATTTTGCAGCCTCCATGGCCGCGCCAACTAAAGACAAGCCCGCTTTCCGCCGCTGTACGGCAAACTCCACAATAAGGATAGCGTTTTTGGCAAGCAAGCCTATCAGCATGATGAGGGCCACCTGTACGTAAATGTTATTTTCAATACCGGTAAAGCCAAGCACTACAAACGTTCCTAAAATACCGGTTGGGATAGACAGCATAACAGCCAGTGGCAGTATATAACTTTCGTACTGGGCTGCCAGCAGGAAGTAAACAAACACCAGGCACAGCATAAAGATCACGCTTGATTGCCCCAATGATGAGATCTCTTCGCGGGTTTGACCCGAGAACTCAAACGTAAAACCTGAAGGTAATTCCTCTTTCGCGGTTTCCTTTATCGCCTCTATGGCGTCGCCGGAGCTAAAGCCTGGTTTTGGGATAGCATTTACCTCGATAGAGTTAAACAGGTTAAACCGTGAGGCGGTTTCTGAGCCATAAACCCGTGTTAGTTTAACCAATGTGCTGATAGGCACCATTTCGCCTGTTTTGTTTTTCACAAATACACGGTCAATAGACGCGGGGTCGGTACGGTCGGCTATATCAGCCTGAACCACTACGCGGTAGTATTTACCAAAACGGTTAAAGTCTGACGCCTGCGCGCTACCAAAATAGGCCTGCATGGTTTGCAAAACATCCTTCACGCTAACACCTAACTGATTGGCCTTATCGTCATCAACCTCTAGCTGCAGCTGCGGATAATCGGCTTTAAAGGAGGTGAATGCTTGGGCGATGGCTGGCTTAGCCATTAGTTTTGCAATAAAATTATTGGCAACGCCGCTAAACTTATCCAGCTTGCCGCCTGTTTTATCCTGCAATACCACGTTCAGTGCTTCCACGTTACTAAAGCCGGGCACAGTTGGAAAGCTGAATACAAAGAAGCTACCGGCAGTAATTTCTGCCAGTTTTCCGCGCAGGATATTTTGTATCTCGTCTATATTTTTAACCTCTCCCCGTTCATCATAAGGTTTAAGCAGTACAAAGAACACTGCTGATGAGGGACTTGTTGAGTTGGTTAACAGATTAAAGCCGGAAATACCGGTAACATAACGCGCAGATGGCATAGCGTTAGCAGCATCTTCCGCTTGCTTTACTATGGCGCTTGTACGGTGCAATGATGCCCCCGAAGGTGTGCTAACTGATATGGCGATAAAGCCCTGGTCTTCTGTTGGGATAAAGCCTGATTTTGTTGTATTAACCAGGTATACGGTCGCGCCAATTACCAGCGCCAAACCAGCTATAGCTATTTTTTTATTTTTTATCAGGAATTTAACACCGCCCAGGTATCTATCCGTTATGGTGCTGAAGCTGCGGTTAAAGCCTGCATAGAACTTTTCCTTAAAACCTTTTTTAGGTTCATTAGCGCCCGCGCCATTGTGATTGCTCTTTAAGATCAATGCTGCCAATGCCGGACTAAGCGTTAACGCGTTAACGGCTGATATTACAATGGCTATTGACATCGTGAACGCAAATTGCCTGTAAAATACCCCGGTAGAACCCGTCATAAAACCAACGGGTAAAAATACCGCGGCCATAACCAGCGTAATGGAAATGATAGCACCGGTTATTTCGTGCATGGCTTTATTAGTGGCTTCCTTAGGTGGCAAGTGTTCCCGCTCCATTTTGGCGTGCACGGCTTCTACCACCACAATAGCATCATCCACCACAATACCAATGGCAAGCACCAGCGCAAACAGCGTAAGCAGGTTGATTGAGAAGCCAAACAGGTTCATGAAAAAGAAAGTACCCAATATAGCCACAGGCACCGCAATGGCCGGAATAAGCGTTGAGCGAAAATCCTGAAGAAACAAGTACACCACCAAGAACACCAATATAAAGGCTTCTATCAGCGTATGTTCTACTTGCGATATAGATTCATCCAACGCGGTTTTAGTGCGGTAGAAATTATTAAAATGGATACCAGCGGGGAAATCTTTAGCGGCTTTCTCCATCAGCTTATCAACTGCAATTTGAATCTCGTTAGCGTTTGACCCCGCTAATTGTATAACACCAATGGCAATACCATCTTTTCCGTTAAGGTGTGTCATACTGGTATAAGAGTATGATCCGAGTTCGATACGCGCTACATCTTTCAAATGCAGCACAGATCCGTCTGAATTGGCGCGGATAGCTATATTCTCATATTCTTCGGGTTTGCTTAGTTTGCCCTTATATTTTATAACATACTCAAAAACCTCATCGCTGCGCTCGCCTAATTTACCGGGCGCTGCTTCCAGGTTCTTATCCTGAATGGCATCCATTACTTCGGCCGGGGTAACTTTATAAGCGGCCATTTGAGCTGGGTTAAGCCAAACGCGCATAGAGTAATCTTTAACACCGCCAAATATGCTTGCCGAGCCTACGCCCGGGATCCGTTTTAACTCAGGGATGATATTGATCTGCGCATAATTGGCTACAAACGCCTGATCGTATTTTTTTGGATCGTCGGTAAACATACCCACAGCGCCTATTAAACTATTTTGCTGTTTGGTAGTGGTTATACCTTGCTGTACCACCTCTGCAGGCAACTGACTGGTGGCTTGCGCTACCCTGTTCTGCACGTTAACAGCTGCCTGATCAGGGTTTGTACCCTGTTTAAAGTAAACGGTGATAGCCAATGTACCGTCGTTACTGGCAATTGAGCTCATGTAGCTCATGTTTTCAACGCCGTTTATTGATTCTTCTAATGATGGTGCTACCGAGCGTAAAACAGTTTCGGCATTGGCACCTGGATATACTGCCGCTACCAAAACTGCAGGTGGGGCTATATCCGGAAATTGCTGCAAAGGCAACCTGGTTAGGCCAAGCACACCCAATATCACCAGTAAAATGGAGATAACGGTGGATAGAACGGGCCTTTGTATGAATGTTTTTAACATAATCTTTATTTTTTATTGTGATTTTTTTGAGCAAACGCTCCCCTGTTCGCCCAAAAAAGCGATGCTGAAACGTTTATTATGCCACCTGATGAAGTGGCTGTTACGTTATGTTTATCGGGTTACATTTGCAGCAACTTTGTCTGCCTTTTGCTGTGGCTGAATTACCGCGCCTTCCTGTAAGTGGTCAACTCCGCTTAATACAATGCGGTCGCCGGGTTTTACGCCATCCTTAACCAAGTAATTGTCTCCGCTTTTGCCGATAATGCTGATGGGGCGTTTCTCTACCTTATTGCTATCAGCAACTGCAAACACAAACACCTTATCCTGCATTTCAATTGTTGCCGATTCCGGAACTACCAGCGCATCTTTATGCTGCAAGCCCAGGCGTACCTTACCTGTATTACCGGCACGTAAAAGTCCATCCGGATTGGCGAAGCTGGCGCGGATAGTTATGGCAGCGGTAGTTTTATCAAACTGCCCGTCTATCATATCTATTTTACCTTGTTCAGCATAGGCAGAGTTATCAGACAATAGCAGCGTTACCAAAGGCAAGTGCTGTAGCTTATCTTTTAAAGTAGTGCCGGGGTATTGTTCTTTAAAGGCCACGAAGTCTTTTTCGCTTAATGAGAAGTAAACATGTACATCGTGTACATCAGATAACCGGGTTAGCTCCTGAACATCTGCGGGGCCAACCAGGCTACCTTGCTTTTTTAACAGGCGGCCTATGTAACCACTAACAGGGGCTTTTATAACTGTGTAGCCCAAATTGATCTGCGCGGTAGCTACATTAGCTTTAGCCTGTTCAATATTTGCTTTTGCTATATCATAAGCTGCTTTTGCTGCATTAAGCTGATAGTCTGCAATAACCTTGTTTTGAACCAGCGGGGTATATTTTTCTATTTCTAAGCGCGCGTTGGCTAAAGCGCCTTCTGCAGCGTGCTGACTGGCTAAGGCATTGTTTAAAGCAGCACGGAAAGGCTGATCATTAATTTTAAACAGTGGCTGACCAGCGTTTACGTATGCGCCTTCGTCAACAAAAACTTTGTCTAACGATCCGCTTACCTGCGGCCTCACTTCAACGTTAACTACACCTTCAATAGCTGCAGGATATTCCTGGTAAGTAGTGTCGGTGGTGGTGTTTATGGTAGCCACGGGTAAGGCCTGTGGTGGGGCCGCTGCTGTTTGCGGCTGCGATGAGCAACTGGCCAACGCAATAGCAACAATAGCGAGAAGTATAACTTTCATAATATTTGTTTTTGTAGTGGGATGAATGGTACCAACCGCTTTGCGGATGCTATCGAGATAAATTGTGCTCGGCTCGTCAGATGCCTTAACACTGTAATGTTTATTAACATCGTTAAATCTGTATGGTGAGTTTAAACTATTTGTTGTCATGATTTTAGTGAAAATATTGTTATAATGAGAGTATAATGTATGACTTGTATTACTTAGTTAGATTACTTAACAGTGTTAAGTAAAAGTTAACATTTGGTGAGTTTTTCATAGGCGTATGTATAAAGTGATTAAAATTATTTAGTATTTATTGAGGTACTTAAGGCTTAATAGTGCGGATAATTCCGGCTATGGCGTCTTTTAAAACTTCTTCGTTTATTCCATCGGGTACACCCTGGCGTACCAGGTTGATAGAGATCAAGCCATGTACTACCGACCAAAATGTATAATAGCGTTTACAGATCAGATCTTCGGGTGGGTTTTCCAACCCGGTTAGTTTGCCAATTACATCCCATATCATGTTGGCAGGTATCTCTGCTTCGGGTACTGAATTATCCCAGATACAACAGTTTATTTCTATACCAAACATTAGTTGATACAATTCTTTCTGTGCAAAAGCGAAATTCCAATAGGCCAGCCACATATCCTCCAACTGCTTTTCAGGTAAAGTATGCCTGTTCATTGCAGCCTCAGTATCTTTTGCTAACATGCGGTAACCTTGTTTGGTTAACTCAAGCATTAAAGCTTCTTTGTTAGCAAAGTATTCGTAAATAACCGGCGGGGTATATTCTATAATGTCGGCTATCTTACGCATGCTTAAGGCCTGCCACCCTTCTTCCTTCCCAATACGCATAGCAGCATCCAGAATACTTTTCCGGGTGTCATCTTTTAAGCGTTGTTTTCTATCCTTGCTTGCCATTTTATCACTGCATTAAATTATCTAACAGTGTTAGACAAATATACAGGTGTTTATTTTTAAATATATTCATCCTTTTGTCATTAAATACTATAAGCCAAATTAATCTTAACCTATTGATTTTAAGCGCATTTATAGCTTAACTTTTTTTCTGATATTCAAAAATTACTTAATTTTGAAGCGCATAATTTGTAAACCTGCGCAAAAGCATGCTTAATATTTACGCCAATAAGATCAATAACCCGCAAAACTACCGGCAGTTTAAATGCGGGGAGACTTTAATAACGTTATATAATTGCCCGCTTAAATCGCGCTTTCAGGATGTTTGGAGCAAGCATAATTATATTGTATACGTTGTAGAGGGCCATAAAACCTGGCACACCGTTACCGGCGACTATCATTTAGTGCCGGGTTCATGCGTTTTTATCAGGAAAGGTGCCTCTATAGTTGAACAGTTTTTTGATGGTGTATTTTGTCTGGTGATGTTCTATTTACCCGATGATTTTATTGCTGAGGTATTAAAAACAAAAGCGCTGCCACTTTATCAACCTAATAAGAAATACGAAGCTGTTATACAACTGGCAAGTGATGATCTTGTAGACGTCTTTTTCCGCTCCATGCTGACAATTTTTGAGAGCGGGCGCGAACCCGATCCTTCTTTAATAGAAGTGAAGTTCAGGGAGTTGATTTTAACGCTTGCCGGTAACAATAAAAACGGTGAGCTAATGGCCTATTTCTGTTCTCTGCTGCATGATCCGCAGGCAGTATCGCTACAAAGGGTTATGGAAGAAAATTTCTGCTATAATTTAAAGCTGGACGAATTTGCAGAACTAAGCAATCGCAGCCTATCAACTTTTAAGCGCGATTTTATAAAGCATTTTAACGTTAGTCCCGGTAAATGGCTAATGGATAAGCGGCTTCAATACTCCTATCATCTGCTAACCAATACCGATAAAACCGTTACCGAAGCGGCTTTTGAAAGTGGTTTCGAAAATCGCTCGCATTTTAGCAGGGCGTTCAACAAATTATTTGGCCAAACACCCCGAAGCCGCAAAAAGGCCATAGCAGAAGTTGCAGTGTGAAGTATTGACCTTTGCAGGCACATATCTGACCTTTAAGGCAAACTTCGCGGCATAATCTGTTTGTACGTTTGTCTTAAAATTTATTAAGATGAATCCAAACAAAGTTTTATGGGAAAAAGGAGACTTTACCCAATTAGCAGCAACCATGCGCCAAAGCGGCGAGGAACTGGTAAACACATTAGGTATTACAAAAGATATGTTGGTATTGGACCTGGGTTGCGGTGATGGTACAACCGCAATACCGGCTGCCAGGCTTGGCGCGCAGGTTTTAGGAGTTGATATAGCAAGCAATTTGGTTAAGGCAGCAAATGAGCGGGCTGTTACAGAAGGCTTAAACAACTGTGTATTTAAAGAAGGCGACGCGAGTGATCTTAACGAAATAGCAGATGATTCTTTTGATCTGCTGGTAACAATCTTTGGTGCCATGTTCGCGTCGAACCCGTTTGATACGGCGAAAGAAATGGTACGTGTAACACGCCCGGGCGGCCGCATAGTGATGGGTAACTGGATACCGGGCGACCCTACCCTTGTAGCACAGATACTAAAAACAAGCGCGGCTTTTACCCGACCCCCGCCTGAGGGTTTTATTAGTCCGATGCTTTGGGGTGTGGAAGCTAACGTAACAGAACGTTTTGTAAACGCAGGCATCGCGCCGGAAAATATCAGGCTTGAAAAAGCTACGTTCACTTTCAACGCGCCCTATTCGCCGACGGAGTTTTTAAAGACATTCAAAACGTTTTACGGGCCAACCTTGAATGCCTTTGAGGCCGCAGAAAAAGCAGGCACCGTGGCAGAACTGGAAGCGCAACTGGAGGCTTTGTTTATCAGCCAAAATAAAAGTGATAACGCGGCTACAACGTCTATACCGGCTACTTTTTTGAAGGTTACGGTTAAACGATAAAGCCATAGCTTAACATGCTAAAAAGATAGGTTGTCATTCTGAGCATAGCGAAGAATCTTGTAAAGCAATGCTGTATCAAGCGCAGAGCTTGCAAAGCATATAAGATTCTTCGCTATTGCTCAGAATGACAAAAAGCCTATTAAATTATTCTGAAACCCATAATTAGCATCCCTGCGCATCAATCACCGCAATGTTAACCATGTTCACTATCTCTCGTACTGTACTTCCCATTTGTAATACGTGTACCGGCTTATTAAGGCCTAACAGGATAGGACCTATTGCCTCTGCTTCGCCTAACTCCTGTAAAATTTTATAAGCTACGTTACCCGACTCCAGATTGGGGAATACCAGCGTATTTGCCGGAGCATCCTTTAAAGTGCTGAAATCAAAGTTTTCTTCAAGTAGTTTTGGGTTAAGCGCAAAGTTTACCTGCATTTCGCCGTCAATAACAATGTCAGGATATTTCTCGCGTATCACACGCACCACCTCAGCCGTTTTCTCCGGGATCTTTCCATCGGTTGAACCGAAGTTGGAGTAAGATACAATGGCGATACGTGGCTCTACATTGAATTTCTTAACAGCATCATTAACCAATACGGTAATATCCACCAATTCATCAACAGACGGGTCCTTGTTTATGCTGGTATCGCCTAAAAATATCGGTCCGCGTTTGGTTAGCATCATATATATGCCTGCAACCCTTTTTATTGATGGCTTGGTACCTATTATCTGCAAAGCCGGTTTCACCGTAACGGCATAGTCCATCGTAATACCGGATATAAGCGCGTCTGCATCGCCAAACTGAACCATTGACGCGCCAAAGTAGTTACGGTCAAGAATCAGCTTATTGGCCTGCTTCCTGCTCATTCCCTTGCGTTGTCTTTTCTTGTATAAAAACTCAGCGTATTGCTTTAGCTTTTCGGCTTCTAAGGCAGGCTCAAATATTTGAACATCATCCAGGTTGAGGTTATTTTCGTTCATCAGCGCCTTTATGCGTTCCTTATTCCCCAACAAAATTGGTATCGCTATTCCTTCGTCTTTTACGATTTGAGCAGCCTTTAAAATTTTGTAGTTATCCGCTTCCGCAAAAACAACGCGCTTAGGTGCGGCTTTGGCTTTATTGGTAAGCGCGCGCAGCATAACGTTTTCTACACCCAGGCGCTGATTTAGCTCCTCTTCGTAAGCATCCCAATCTGTAATTACCTTCCTGGCCACTCCTGATGCTATAGCCGCTTTTGCAACTGCCGGAGACACCGTGCTTATCAAGCGTGGGTCCATTGGTTTAGGAATAATGTATTCCTTACTGAATGTTAAGTGCTTAACGTTATACGCCTGCGTAACCGACTCGGGTACAGGTTTTTTAACCAGCTCTGCAATAGCATATACCGCCGCTATTTTCATCTCTTCATTAATGGCCCTGGCGCGCACATCCAAAGCTCCCCTGAAAATGAATGGGAAACCCAAAACATTGTTAACCTGGTTAGGAAAATCAGAGCGGCCCGTTGCCATAATAACGTCGTTACGTGTATTAACCGCCAGATCATACGCAATCTCCGGATCAGGGTTAGCCATAGCGAAAACTATAGGATTCGGGGCCATAGACAGCAGCATTTCCGGGCTAAAGGTATTGGCGCTTGATAGGCCTATAAACACATCAGCATCTTTAATAGCCTCGTCTAATGTATTTAAATGCGTACTGGTAGTTGCAAACTCTGCTTTAATAGGTTCAAGGTCGGCCCTATCGGCACGGATAACGCCTTTCCTGTCCAGCATCACAATATTCTCTTTGGTAGCGCCCACGCTCAGGTAAAGACGCGCACACGATATCGCTGCAGCCCCTGCCCCATTAATAATTATCTTTACTTTGCTTATGTCTTTTTGCTGCAATTCGCAGGCATTTATTAAGGCAGCAGATGATATAATGGCCGTGCCATGCTGGTCGTCGTGCATTACCGGAATATTCATCTCGGCCTTTAACCGGGTTTCAATTTCAAAACACTCAGGTGCCTTTATATCTTCCAGGTTAATACCGCCAAAAGTAGGCTCAAGTATTTTTACAGTATTTACAAACTCATCTATATTCTTGGTGTTCAACTCCAGGTCAAACACATCAATATCAGCAAATATTTTAAACAGCAAGCCTTTGCCTTCCATTACTGGTTTGCCGGCCTGTGCGCCTATATCACCTAAACCCAATACCGCGGTGCCGTTACTTATTACTGCAACTAAATTTCCTTTTGCAGTGTATTTGTAGGCATCCTCTTCGTTTTCGGCAATTCTTAAACAGGGTTCGGCTACGCCGGGTGAGTAAGCAAGCGAGAGATCGCGTTGTGAGCGGTAAGGTTTAGTAGGGATGACCTCTATCTTACCCGGCCTACCCATAGCATGGTAGTCCAGCGCGTCGGTCGTTTTTTTATTTTCAGTCATAAAGTTATTATGGTTGGATTAAAATTTTCTGTCAGCTTTAAAAGGGGAAAGCTACAAATTATTGGCATTATTAGACGGAAGTTTTAGAAAATAGCAAACCCGCCCATAAGCTGCCACAAAAGATATATGGCAGCTTATAGGTGGGTAATCGCTATAGTAAGATTTTATCTAATAAATAAAGCTTCCGTCACCGCGACGCTCCAGCACGCGTCCGCCGCGCTGTGGCCTTCCGCTCCATTTTTGCAGATTTAACCGCAACCCAAACAGGAAGTACCTGCTTAAAGCATTTGACAACGTATTGGTTACACCTTGCGATGATACAGTTTGCTGAACGAAGTTATTTTGATGCAGCAAATCAAAAATATTAAAGGTTAACACCAGATTCCTACGCGCAAAAAACTCCTTCTCAAAACCGGCATTGATAATAAGTGGTTTGGTATTATTATTAGCTAAACCGGTTACAAAACTTTTGGATACACGATAGTTAACCTGGAAAGTTTTAAAGAAATACATTTTGCTGGTTACCACAAACGAGTTGGTTTGCAGTGAAGTAGCAGTAGCCTTAGCAGCGGTTGAAAATGTACGCTGAAGCCGGTATTCATAATAGGGGTTAAATTCAATCCATTCCGCGGGGTTTATTTGTGGGCCAAAGCGCTGGCTTATATTCCAGGTGGTAGTGTTGTAGCGTATCCCTTCGCTCATACCGTAGCCAAAATTATAATCAATACTTCCGTTTACAGCAAGAACATAGGCGCGGTTATCAAAGCTTTTAGAAAAATTATACCTGCTGCTGTATTGCTTTGCGCCACTGATGTTTACATAATGCACCTCGCTTATTGACCGGTTTTTGCCGTTACCAATAGGTACGGGTTTAATAAACGTGTTAGTGCTTACCTGGTTATCAATAAGGCTTCCGTTCAGCGTAATTGAAAAATTAAGCTTTGCATTAGCCAGGTAGTTGTTGTAACTGGTATTAATTGAATGGGTAAATGTTGGTTTCAGGTCAGGGTTGCCAATAATAACGTTATTAGGGTTGGAACGATCTATAAATGGCTGAATTTGGGAAAAATTAGGCTCACTGTTACGGCCGGTGTAGGTTATCTGCAACTTTTCTGTACGCGAAAA
This sequence comes from Mucilaginibacter calamicampi, assembly GCF_042676765.1. NCBI lineage: Bacteria > Pseudomonadati > Bacteroidota > Sphingobacteriia > Sphingobacteriales > Sphingobacteriaceae > Mucilaginibacter > Mucilaginibacter calamicampi. The sequence continues at coordinate 744,383 of NZ_JBHTHU010000005.1, read as the reverse complement.
ATTATAGTTGTACCGCAGCACCGGTATAATGCGGGTATAGGTTCGCGTAGTAGGTTCGAAAAGGCCGGTAGAATTGTTGATTTTTGATCCGTTAAGAGCAAAAGGCACCACCGCCGCGCCCAACGACAGATTGTATTTTTCGGCATTGTATCGATAATTAAGCGACAGTCGCGTCTCGTGTATTGAATAGTTGTAAATATTATCCATACTAGGATTGCGAACTACAGTTCCATCAGCCTTAACGGTATCTGTTAAGGCTGTGTTATCGTAAACGGCGTAACGCGTTTCGCCCGCAAATTGTAATAAGGCGTTTTTACTTAATGGCTCTACATAAGTTAATGTTGCGCGGTAAGTAGTGTTATCACTTTTACGATCTGTGAGCACATGCGATAGCGAGTCTGCTAACAATGTGTTTTGTGTGGTATCGGCGTAGTTTTTAGTATGTGTATTAGCATCAGTGCTCCCATCTGTTTGTGATCGGTTAACACTTAGCTGAACAGATACATTACGTTTGGGCTTTTTAAAAGTATGCAGATACAGCGCCGTTAAGCCAAAAGATGAATTGTTATTTATACTTGAAGTAACTGATTTTACCAGCTTATGCTCGAAACCCGTAGTGGTGTAGTTATTTACATTGTCTGATAAAGAGTTAGAAACTGAGTTGGAACTTGTAGTATTAAAGGTTGGGTTTATTTGCATATAGTTGGCGCTGTCAAGGTCATAATCTATTTCAAATGCTGCACGGTGCCCGTTGCTTAGCGACCCGCTGCTTTGATCGTTAATAAACGTACCCGGGCTAACTGCAATTGCGCTAAAGCGCTGCCCAAAGCTTTTGTTGATAACGTTATTGTTACTGTAAGTGTAAGCGTAACTGCCAACTACCTGTGTTTTCTTGTTCCATTGGTCGCGGTAGTTTAGTGTTGGCGATGCAGTTTTGGTCGTACCTCCGCTACCTCCGCCACCACCGCCGCCGGTATCGCCGGTTGAGGCTACGCCGTTAACCGTATTACGAAAGTTGGCAATAACGCCTAACTGCCTGTTACCATTTAAGCGTTGTAAAAATAGCTGGCCGTTATACCTGTCATTACTTCCGTATTGTGTGGTTAAACGTCCGGTAGTACCTACAGACCTGTCGGCCCGGGTAGTTACGTTTAATATCTTCTGCGGGTCGCCGTCTTTTACACCTGTACGTGCGGCCTGGTCGCCATAGTCGTCAACTATTTGTACTTTCTCAATAATATCTGCCGGTAAATTTTGTATGGCCTGCGCCACATTCCCACCCGAATATTCTTTTCCGTTAAGTTTTGCCCGGGTTATGTTTTGGCCCTGATGTGTTAAGGATCCATCGGTACCCACCTCCATGCCTTCCATTTTTTTTAATAGTTCATCAAGCGTGGCGTTTGGCCTCACCTTATAATCAGCCGCGCGATATTCAACCGTATCAACTTTGTATACAATACTTGGTGAACCATCAATTTTAACTTCATCAAGCAAATTTTCCTGGTTTTTCATTAAAACAGGATCAAGTACAATCCGTTGGGCAACATCGTTGTTTAAGTATCTTTTTATATACGGCAGATTGCCCAGCGCTTTTACTTCTAATAAAAAAGTGGCCTGTTTTACTTCCTTAAATATAAATATACCATCCTCATTGGTAGCCGCCACCAGGCTATCAGTTGTTGATTTTAATGTAACTACAGCTCCTACAATTATTTCACCTTTTGCGTCTTTAACTACCCCGCTCACTTGCCTGCTGGTTAATGGTGGCGGTAACGGTTCCTGCCGCCGCGCACGCGCGGCGGGTGCCTGCGCAAATGACCGGCACGAAAAAATGAGCAAAAGGAATGCTAAGTTAATTAAGGTTTTCAAGGTAGTTAAGATGAGTTGTGAGTACGATAGATTGATAAGGTTTGCTTACACAGAAACAAGTAAAAATAGTCAGTAATTTAAACTGACGTTACCCCGTTCGGCGGTGGCATATCACGCTTTTCATATAAATATTCAGGTTAATAAATATGGTATTAGTTATATATGAAATTACGCTAAAAAGCATCCAATATTATAATGTAATATAATTGTTGCTTTAACACTTATTATTTAGATACAGCCATCTACGGGCTACTTAATTCAGATGGATCTCGTGGTATTTTGGTTCCTTTTTATGTGCGTCGCGGGGCTGCATAGGTCGCTGTGATTCAGGCGTATCAACGCTAAATAGAATGCGGAAAACCCTGCTCTTATGGCATATGTAAAACTGAAAACATGATATCAAAATAGCGTAGGCAACATAAATATCATCGTTTTTTATAACGGCGATAGCTACCAGGCTAATGTTAAAAATAAAAAGAAGCGCTAAATATAGACCACCCAAGGGTCTGATCTGATTTTTTTTCATAACAAGTAAAGATTAGACAGTGAAAAAACTATGTTTTTTAACCGGCCCCTAACCACTATTGTGGCAGGGGCTTACCTGACAAAGTCTTTACTTGCAGTTTGGGCAAAAAAGCCAAAATGAGAATGAATAGCCACAGATAAGCTACACCCGGCGAGCGGTTGCCGCATTTGGTTGCGCTTGTATAACAGATGCTTGTTTGGACTAAGAAAATGGATCATTATTTAACCTATCAATACAGTGAAAAAACTGAGTTTTTAACCGGCCCCTAACCACAATGTGGTGGGGCTTAATTGATGAAGTCCTTACTGCTTTTTAGAAAAGCATATTGCAGATGATAATTGATGAAGCGAAAACCAACAAACACAGCAAATGCATAAATACAATTAATTGTATGCGCCGCTATCTTTTCCTTATATGTTGATATTCCTGCTAACATAATACTACTACAACGCCTGCAACAGATAAATATTGCAGGCGTTCTATTTTTAAAATCAAATTAACTGTTATTTAAACAGTTTTAGATCTATTGATTTTCCCATCATTACATACCCCTGTTCATTAGGGTGCAAATGGTCGTTAGCACCAGATTGCGCTGCATCTAACAATGCTTCAGGATTGGCAGGGTCTCTCACTGTTTTATCAAAATCAATAAGGGCATCAAATTTACCGCTCTTACGTATCCACTCGTTCACCTTTTGGCGGGCGCCTTCGGCATGCACGCTATAATAACCATTGCCTTTAAACGGCGTAATGGTAGCGCCATATACCTTTATTCCTTTGGCGTGGGCATCAGTTATCATTTTTTCGTATGCGGTTATTAGGTCGGCAGCTATTTTATAGGCTACTGTACTATCACGTTTATTTCCCAGGTCGTTTACGCCTTCATATATTATCACCCATTTTATACCAGCCTGGTTAAGCACATCATGCTCAAAACGGCTAAGCGCGTAAGGGCCCAAGCCTCCTCTAAGCACAGCGTTACCACCAATACCCATGTTAAGCACACCAACGTTTTGAGTGGCTTTATTCCCCAACAGTTCCATCGCCAGAATATCGGGCCAGCGGTTTTGCTTATTAGTGCCAGATCCGCGACCATCAGTAATAGAATCGCCGAAAGTAGCTACAGCACCCGCGTTTTTTGAAGTATTTTCTACATCTATGCCGGTAATGTTATACCAATGATCTGTTTTAACAGCGGCAGCATAATCCGTATTAGCCACTGTTTGATTACCTGTAAGTATATATGATGTTGTACGCGAACCAGGATGGCCGGTAACTGTCTGTGATGTCTCGCCGTAAGCAATGGTAATTGCAACTTCCGTTCTTGGTTGTAGTTTAAATGCAATAGCATCTGAGGTGATCTCCACTCCGGGTGCCAGTGTTACTTCTTCCTTGCCATCAAACTTTAAGGTTTTAGTGGTGGCCTCGTCAATAGCGCTTCCGCCTTTTGATATCGCTATCTGTACAGTTTTTAAGGTAGTTGGCGTTTTGCTGAACTCGTTAGAGAATTTAAGCCTTATTTTACTGCCACCTATAGACACAGCTACAACTTGCCGTATGGTATTGTTAGTTAAGCCCGGAGCAGGTGGCATGTTGTTAGGTTCAACCAGTTGGCGGGCAGTGCCCCATGTACCTACCCAACCTTTTTGAGCAGACTGTGCAAGTGCTCCCTGGGTATAAACTACCGCAAATAATATTACCGCGCATTGTTTTAACGCACCTAGAAAAGTGTTATTTCTATTAAACATAGGTTAATTGGTTTAAAGCTTAAAATTAGCACAGTTATGCCAACTGCAGCTTAATTGAAGTGGTATTTTTACGAAAACGTAATAGTTTACGCGCTATAAATGATAAACAAAAAATGCCCTTCCGGATTATCGGAAGGGCATTTTACTGTATCAATACATCTACTAATCTTTTCTTTTTTGTGGCTGATGAGCGCTATCCTTAGTTGATGTTGTAAAGGATGGCTGCCCGCCGGAATTACTTATACCGCGTTGTTTTTGGTCTTCGCGATGGTCTGTAAAAGCCCTGTCGGCTGTAGTTTTACCTTGATGTTTCTCGTTATTCTTAAAATCCTGCGCTTTCATAGGTTTTTATTTTTAGTACGATATAACAGATGCAACAACTGTACCGAAAATAGCGATCAATTAATTATTGGTGGCAGTTGCCGGTGGCTTACCTATCAGATCCATAAACTGATCCAGCTTAGGTGTAATTATGATCTGTGTACGCCTGTTACGGCTTTTACCTGCATCGGTCGTATTTTCGGCAACAGGGTTATATTCGCCCCTGCCACCCGCTGTTAAACGTTTAGGATCAACCCCGTAGGTGTTTTGCAGCGATTGCACAACAGAAGATGCGCGCAGCGCGCTCAGATCCCAGTTATTGCGGATGTTGGTTTGCTTAATCGGCACGTTATCCGTGTTACCTTCAATCAATACATCATAAGTTGAGTAATCTTTTATGATCTTAGAAATTTTATCTAAAGTGCTACCTGCTTTGTCTGATATTTCATAGCTACCTGATTTGTATAACATATTGTCAGACAACGAGATATACACTACACCTTTAAGTACCTGTACATCTACTCCCTGCATTTCTTCCCTGCTTAATGAGCGGGTTAGGTTATTGGTTAGCACGGTATTAAGCGAATCGCTTTTACCTTTTGCTGCTATAAGTTGCTTAATGTATTTGTTAGATGCGTTGATCTCGTCAACCAGTTTTGAAATATTGGCACCTCCCTGTGTGTTACCCGCTAAACACTTGTTTAAAGCGTCCTGTAATCCCGCCAGGTTTGATTTTTCTGAAGCTATCTGCTCCTCTAAACTTTTTACCCTTGATCTGGAGCCTTCCAGTTCGCGTTGGGTAAGATCATAACTTTGCTTAAGTTCACTTTGCTTTTTTTGCAGATCAGAATAGCTGGTCTGCAGCGCTGCGTATTCTTTTTTACTCACACATCCCTGTGTTATTACAGCCGCGGTAAATAGTACCCCTAATAATATTTTACTTTTCATAAGCTTGTTGTTAGTTAATACTTAGTCATATTATTTATGACACTGTTTAATAACAAAAACGTTGCCGAAAAGTTTAGAAACTAACTATTTATGCAAAGGCCACACCAAAAAAAACTCCTCGCCCGGCTTTAATTTTTCCCATTCTGCATAGATATTTTCAACTGATTCTATACAATTTTTTAGCCAATGAATATCGGTATGCACATCAAGGTGCGAAGTGTAGGTATCAAATTGGTCTATAGTAATAAAGCCCATATAAACTGATTGTACGGGCCCCACAATTTTTTCAATAGCGCGTAATCCGGGCGTTAGTTCGTTTTGCTTACCTGCCAATTGGGTAAACGAATAGCCTTGAGCAAGCATTCCCCAAAAACCATCGGTATATTCTAAGTTTTGTTCAACCACAAAGTGAGTTATGTCGTGTATGAGGTAGGTTTTAACATCAAGACCGGATATAACAGCGTCTTGATGTTCGCCCTTCAATTTATACTCGCAACGGTGATGCGAAACCTTTTTTATGTAGATCTTCACTTATAACACAATATTATTGAGCGCAATTTTAGTAAATGAATATTTAACTTTGGGTGGATGATGGATATTTTTAAAGCCTATTTGCTAAACAACAGCTCGGTGACGGCGAGCGATATAGAACTTGTATGTCAAAGGGCCGTTGCCAGAAAACTGCGCCGGAATGAAATTTTGCTTGAAGCGGGTAATACCTGCCGGCATAAGGTTTTCGTATTATCAGGTTTACTAAGAACTTACGGTTTAACACCCGACGGAAATGAACATATTCTGCAATTTGCACCCGAAAATAACTGGACGCTTGATGCAGAAAGCTATAACAGGGGTATTCCGTCAAAATATAACATCAGCGCTGTTGAGCCCAGCGAAATTCTAATGTGGGTAAAGCCCGATTTTGATCATTTGCTGCTTACTATACCAGGACTTAAAAAATTTTCTGATCTTCTAATCTCAGACAATATGCACGGTGCCAGGAACCGTTTACACACGTTGTTAAGCGCCGGTCCCGAAGAAAAGTATGAGGACTTTTTAAAAAACAGCGCTCACCTTTCCAACAGGCTCTCGCTTAAAATGATAGCTGCTTATCTGGGTATTTCTTTAAAAACACTTAACCGCGTAAGGCAGGCGCAATTGCAGCGCTATTGATAAAATAGCGTCAAATGACCTCTTTTTCCATTTTGGCATTTTTCAATTTTGTGATATAAAATTTGAAATTATGCAAGTATTTGTAACAGGAGCCTCTGGATTTGTAGGCTCGGCAGTGGTTAAGGAATTATTGAATAACGGCCATAAGGTACTGGGGCTGGTACGCTCTGAAAACGGCGCACAGGATGTTGCAGCCATGGGTGCCGAAGTTTTGCTGGGCGATGTTAATGACGAAATCGCCATAACCAAGGCCGCGCAGCGTTGCGACGCTATTATTCACACCGCTTTCAATCACGATTTTACGCAGTATAAAGCAAGCTGCGAGGCCGATCGTCGCGTAATAAGCATTTTTACCGCCGCTTTAGCCGGAACCCAAAAGCCACTGGTGGTAACATCCGGCGTAGGCTTAATAAGCGATGGCAGGGAGGTGACCGAGTTGGACGCTTTACCAGCCGGCGCTGATAAAATACCGAGGGCCGCGTCTGAAGAAGCAGCGAATGAGGCGATGACCAGGGGAATAAACGCATACATTGTTCGCTTATCGCCCAGCGTTCACGGTAAAGGAGACCATGGCTTTGTGCCGATGGTGATAGATATGGCACGCGCTAAAGATGAGTCCGTTTATGTAGGCGATGGCAGCAACCTGTGGCCCGGCGTTCATCGTAATGATGCTGCGGCGCTTTACCGCCTGGTAATTGAAAAGCAACCCGGTTTAAGGGTACTTAATGCCGTGGCTGAGCGTGGTGTGCCGTTCCGCGGAATAGCAGAGGTAATTGGCAAAAAATTAAACATCCCTGTAAAAAGTAAAACCGGGGAACAGGTTGCCGAACATTTTGGCTGGTTGGCTCATTTTGCCGCGGTTAGCTGCCCTTCGGTGAGCGAACATACGCGCAACGCATTAGGCTGGCAACCAACTAACATTGGCCTGATTGACGATATCAATGCTAATTATTTTTAACATAAAATCTCTTCGTGGGTATACCCGTGACGTAATAAAAAGATGTCATTGCCAGGCACGAAGCAATCTCGAGCTTTGCATACGGCTTTTCTCCGTACGATTGCTTCGTACCTTGCAATGACAAAATTTGCTAAGGAGCTACAACAAACTTATAGATCTTACCTTCGCTGTAATTCAAAATATACAGGTTATTATTACTGTCTTCACCAAAGGATGATAATGTACCACCGCTGACTTTACCTATCAGATCATTCTGACCGGCGGTTTTGTTGGCATTAGACAAGGCCCATATACTACCCGATACGTAGTCGCCATAAATATACCTGCCGTTTAAACCCGGCAGGTTTTTATCACGCGATACGTAGCCACCAGTAATACTTGAGCCTATACTATGACTATAAGAATATATAGGTAACGTAAGCCCCGTTTTATCACAGCCGGATACATAACAATCGCCACCTTCCATTGGGTTCCAACCGTAGTTGCCGCCCTTTTCAATAATATCTATCTCCTCCGTTTTGTCCTGGCCAACGTCTGCCGCCCAAAGCATCCCGGTTGTACGGTCAAAGCTAAAGCGCCATGGGTTACGCATGCCATAAGCATATATCTCTTCGCGTAAGCCGGTTGTATTGCCTTTAAAAGGGTTATCCGCCGGAATTTTATAAGCACCTGCCGCGCTTACATCTATCCGTAAAATTTTGCCAAGCAGGGTTTTATTGTTCTGTCCGTTTTTGTTCGGGTCACCCCCGCTGCCGCCATCACCGGTGGCTATGTATAAAAAGCCGTCATTACCAAAGGCCAATTTACCGCCATTATGATTTTCAAACGGCTGTGCAAAGGTTATCAGGATCTCCTCGCTTGCCGGGTCAGCCTGGTTGGGATTGCCCGCGCTTACTTTATAGCGTGCTATAACCGTCTCCAACGACGGATTGCGTCTTGTATAATTTACATAGAAATACCCGTTGGTTTTATAATCCGGACTAAAAGCCAACCCTAACAAACCCAACTCCCCCCCACTGGCCACCTTGCTAATAATATCTAAAAAAACATTTTTCGCACTTGTGGTAGCGTCATTAGCAAATACATTAATAGTGCCTTTTACTGATGCTACAAAAATACGGTTGGTACCATCATTGGGTGCAGTAAGTTCTATGGGATTGGTAATGGCGGCCATGTTAGGAAAAGCCTGCACAATGCTATATTTTCCCAATGCAGGTGGGTTGGCATTCTCATCATCGGGTTGGGGTGTGTTGTTTGATTTACAGCTGATCAGAATGCAGAGAGCTGCCAATAACAGTATGGCGGTATTTTTCATTGCTTTAACAATTAGATAGATACTGTTATTTACAACATCCGGCAACGGGCATTGTTTCAAAGTATTAACGGCTATTAAAATTGGGAATAATCCTCACAGTTATCCCGACTTGGATCTTAAAAACAGAATAAGGCTAAGAATAATAAGCGAAAAAACGGTACCAACAGGCAGATACCAAAATGTGAGCATACATAGGATAATGCCAAAAGTGAATGCCCAGCTAACATTAGCCAGATATAGTAATACAAAACTCAACCAGGCTATGCCGAACACAATAAATAGCGGACCAGCTTAAATACATCTACTTTAAAAAACTGAAAAACATTGGCCCAGGGGCCGGGTTTGGCTGGCCCTATATATTTGCCATTAACAAGTACATAAATTCCATCGGCCAGCATGTACCCACCATTTAGCAAACTCAAAATGATGATCGCTATTTTCACACTTAAATTTACGATGAGGAATACAATAAAAAAAATATTTTAAACAAGCATGTTCTTCTTTTAAAGCAGCCGGCTTTCGGGATGTTTTTCTGTTAGATATTTCCAGTAACGTTTGGGCATATGCTGCACATGCAGGCGTAAATTTTTCCGGGCCTTAATATTTACCGAGCCAAAATAACGCCGCCACATATCCTGAAAGAACTCCTCGCGTTCATCATATAATTCGGTAATATTTTGAGCTGATGCTGATGTGTTAAACGTTAACTCAACATGGCTTGAGGTTTCCAGATCATAGTAAACGCCATACCTTCGCCTGGCATCATAGATCAACCAACGCTGATCTGCATAGCGCTTTTTAAAATGATCAGCTATTAGCGGCAGCACAGCACAGTCGGGCTCAACAATAGCGTAGAACAGTTGATCCTTTGTTAGTTTAAAGCGGATAAACGCCTTCATCCGGTGACTTTCGCGATGTACAAATTTAGCCGCCTGCCTAACTTCCCAAATGGCATTATTACTCAGGTCCCCCTCTACATTATGCGCCGATGCAAAAACATATTGTACGTAGCGCCACATCTTCTCATCAAACTTATCCACCTCAGAAAAAAAGGTTTTGTATAGCTGATTTAAGCCGTCAGCAGATAGTTTTTGCTTCAAACCATTAAGCACCCGTTCTGCCTTACCCTGGTTGGTAACTACATGATGCGTTACACCAAAAAGCGACGCGGCCGGCTCCCCTTCCCTTGCGAAAGTTATATCCTGCAATTTATGCTCATAGATCTCAAATACTGCGGTAAGCCAGCCTTTATAGGTGCCGTCGTAAATTATGGTGGTCATAATAACTTCACTCTAAATGTATTGTCATTCTGAGCGACAGCGAAGAATCTTATACGTTTTGCAAACCAAGCGCTTGGTAGAGCCTCTTTTATAAGATTCTTCGCTATCGCTCAGAATGACAGATTTTTTTCTTTTAAAACATTGCCATCTGCGGCGAAAAGTTGTTAACGTACTTGCTGTTTTGTATCGCTAAGATCTGCTGCCGTATCTGTATTGGCGTATAATCTTTATGCATAGCAAACGGACTACTCGCCGCCAAAAAATATTTTGCCCTGTTATAAGCCACACCCATTTTTTGCAGATCTTCGGGTTGCAGCGTTCTAAACTTCCTGGCCGAAACTATTTTTTGCGCGCTTAAAACACCTATGCCGGGTATACGCTTTATCATTTCAAGTTCGGCAGTATTTATGTCTACCGGGAACGCGTGCAAATTGCGCAATGCCCATCCCAATTTAGGGTCAATTTCCAGATCGAGATTAGGCAGATCAAAACCCACCAGTTCATTAACATTAAAGCCGTAATTTCTCACCAGCCAATCGGCCTGGTACAACCGGTTCTCGCGGATCATCGGCACAGGCGTACCAATGGCAGGCAAACGGTTATCCATACTTATCGGCACATAACCCGAATAATACACCCGCCGTAAATTCATCTTTTTATAAAAGTAATTGGCCATCCCCAAAATCTCCATATCGCTTTCGCCGGTAGCGCCAATAACCATTTGCGTACTTTGCCCCGCGGGTGCAAATGCGGGGGTACTTTTAATTAGCTTTTTTTCCTCTTTATAGCCCACAATTGCCTTTTTAAGATATTGCATGGGTTGTATTACGTCTTTGTGGCTTTTATCAGGCGCTAACAGTTTGAGGCCGCTTTCAGTAGGCATTTCTACGTTAACACTCAGGCGGTCGGCGTAAGTGCCTGCTTCTTTCAATAACTCGGCGCTGGCACCGGGTATGGCTTTTAAATGGATATAGCCATTAAAGTTTTCTTCCAGTCGTAGTTTTTTGGCAATACGCACCAGGCGCTCCATGGTAACATCGGCACTGTCAAATATCCCCGAGCTTAAAAACAGGCCCTCAATGTAATTTCTGCGGTAAAAGTTTATGGTGAGGTCAACCACCTCTTCTACCGTAAAAGCAGCGCGTTTAACATCGTTGCTCTTGCGGCTAACACAATAAGCGCAATCAAATATGCAGTGGTTGGTTAACAGAATTTTAAGTAAGGATACGCACCGCCCATCTTCGGTATACGCATGGCAAATGCCGTTGCTGGCGTTGCCTAAACCTTTGTCTTTATTTTGCCGCTTACTCCCGCTTGATGCGCATGATACGTCGTACTTTGCCGCATCCGCCAATATTTCCAGCTTTTCAAATGCTCTTTCGCTTACCTTCATACCATAATACTAACAAAAGCTAAATTACTAATTTTTTTAGTAATTAATATTTTTAATTAGAGGTTATAGGAGTAGAATTCATTTTTCGTTTATATTTATAGTCAAAACCCTTTTTATCACAACGTATGTCGCTTGTTTTAACTGTACTATTTATCTGCATTTATCTGGTAGCTTTTTTTTACCGGAACAAAAATGTAGCCTGGAAATTAACGCCTAAAATATCAGGCCCCTTAAAAAAGGTGCATTTTACCGCCTTGTTTTTCTGTATAATAGTTGCCCTGCTTTACGGGGTATTTTCATTGGGGCTTAGGGGCCAGTGGACAACAAGAATTGTTATTATACTTACCTTACTAACCGGCATATTCTTTCGTTTAATATCAAACGAGGCATCAAAAAGTAAAATTGAAAAATGGTATTTTAAAATATTTTCGCTTGTCCCTATGTTTATGGCAGGAACGTTATTAATACCTTTTTTAGGTGTAGTGATGGTATTATCCCTGATTGGAAAACTTGTTATGCCCGTTAATAATATCTATTATGAAGATGAGAAATTAAGGGTTCAATCAACCTACCAAGGGATGTTGATACCAGCTAAGATTGACATATTTGCGAAGCATTTTATTTTTGAAAAACATTTAAAAACCAGCGATTATAACGAAATGGATGTGGGTCACATCAAAGTTTTTTTTGATGCCGATTCAACGAGAGTTGTGGCTTATGGCTTATACCGTGACGAAGAAGAAAGAAAAGACCAAACAGAAACTTTATCTTTTCCGCCAATAAAATAAATTAACACCTGTGCCTAATAAAACCGTTGAAACAACAGCCAGCGTTGAAGATTTTATCAATTATGGCTGATCGTTTTACCGCTGCTACTATTCCTGATTTTTAGCAAAACGCTCGCTTATCATAGCTATCTCGCTATCTTTTAACGGAGTAGTTTGTTTAAGTACTTTAGCAAAATAAGCCACCTCCGCGGGCGATGCCGGACAGCCAACATTGTTGCCATAAGTATCTAAACCGGCACCTTCAGGGCGGGCCTGACTATCTGCCAGTTCTTTGCCGCTGGCATCGGTAATAAACCAAAACGGCAAACCGGCCTTATCGCCTTTATGTTTGTTCATAAAATCTAACGAACCGGGGTTTTCCAGGTTTTCTTTACCCTTGCTCTCCTTTACTGTAAGCGCGGCTACTACATAATTGTCATCAAAAAACTTTTTCAGCTTGGGGTCGTTCATTGATGCTTCCATTTTTTTGCACCAGCCGCACCACGAAGCGTGGAAGATCACCATTACTTTTTTATTCTCCTTTTTGGCCTGCGCGTAGGCTTTATTCATTACTTCTTCTGTTGATAGAACGGCGGTTTGAGCGAAAGTTATTGTAACAAAGGCCAGCAGTAATGCGATTGAAAGGAACAGGTGCTTTTTCATGGTTTGGTTTTTTAAGCAAGTTATAGAAATTTGGTTGGAAAGGAAGAAATAATTGTGGTACTCAGGGTAGCGAACCTAACGTGTGCTTCATTCCCACCCGTCTTTGCGAGGAACGATAGCAAAAGACTTTTGCCTCAATTTAATCACCGCGGTTTTTATTACCGCGTGTAGAGATTGTTTTGTTCCTCGCAAAGATGCCGGACGATAGCAAATGACATTTGCCCAAGTTTGATCACCGCGGTTTTTATTAGCGCGTGTAGAGATTGCTTCGTTCCTCGCAAAGACGCCGGATGATAGCAAAAGACATTTGCCCAAGTTTGATCACTTCGGTTTTTATTAGCGCGTGTAGAGATTGTTTCGTTCCTCGCAAAGACGCCGGACCATTGCTGGCGCGCGCTACCCTCCCCGGAACGAAAATTATTTAAACTACCACCCCAGAAGAAGCACCAAATTTTTGACCGCGACGGATTTTCCTAATATTTACGTTCATCAACAGCGACACCAATAGGGCGATAATAAATAAACCGGAAAATACCTGCAAGGTTATTGTTAAAGATCCGGTTGCCTTTTTCACCACATCATAAATTGTTGGGCCCGCCACACCTGCCAATGCCCAAGCGGTTAATACCAGGCCGTGTATGGCACCCAATTGCCTGGTGCCGAACAGATCGCCCAAAAAAGCAGGTAACGCGGCAAATCCGCCGCCATACATGGTAATGATAGTGAAGATGATAATGAGGAACAATAGCTCGCTCCGTATTCCCGGCAGCAAGTAAAAGGCAAGGGCCTGAAACGCAAAAAACAGAACGTAGATGTTTGATCGCCCTAAATAATCAGACAAACCCGACCATATTATTCTACCCAAGCCGTTAAACACACCTATTAAACCAACTACAGCGGCGGCCTGCATTGGCGTGTAGTGCAACTGCTCCTGCATTAGCGGACTTGCAGCCGCTATTACGGCAATGCCACAGGTGATGTTAATAAACATCATTATCCAGATGTAATAAAAACGTGCTGTTTTTAAAGAATCATTGGCACCCATATAGGCCAGGTCTGTTTTTATGCTTTTTCCTTCCCCGGGTTTGTACCCTTCGGGCAAATAGCCTTCGGGCGGTTTCTCAATGTACCTGGCAGACGATAAGATCAGAACCAGGTAAACCACACCCAAAATATAAAAAGCGCTTATAACGCTTACCGCATCAAACAGCGCCTGCATCAGCGGCCCAAATATCAACGCCGAAAATCCAAACCCCATAATGGCCATACCCGTTGCCAGGCCCCTCCTGTCCGGAAACCATTTTACCAGCGTGCTTACCGGCGTTATGTAGCCTATGCCTAAACCAATGCCACCAATAACGCCGTAGCAAAAAAGAAACAAAGGCATATAACCTGTTTGAATAGCCACACCAGCACCTAAAATGCCCGCACCGTAAAATATACCGGCAACGGTACCGCTTACCCTTGGCCCAACCCGTTCTACCCATTTACCCATAAAAGCGGCCGATAAGCCCAAAAACAAAATGGCTATTTTAAACGACCATTTAATTGTAGCTTCATCAACACCAAAAATATCTTTAACGGGATTGGTCATTACAGAATAGGCATAAACAGAACCAATAGCAATATGGATACCTACCGCCGAAGCCGCGATTAACCAACGGTTTTTTAACTTTTTAGAAGACATTGTGATGAATTTGGTTTTTTGAAGATAAGGTAAATAATTATTTATAAGCAATTGAATATAAATAATGTACGCTGCACATCATCGCGAGGATATGAAGCAATCTCTGCACAACAGGCAAATGCTTATTATCTCTGTTTGGGGAACATCCCCCTGCCCTGTCCGTAAATTAAAACCTCGCATGACTACCATGCCAGTAGTCTCTTTACTACCATAAAGTTGGTTGAGCATGCAGGCGATTGAATAATTAAGGTGTTGCAAGGGGACACAAAAAAACGCGATAATTTTCCATTTTTCAATCATCTGAAAAACAATAACTTAACTACAATTCACAGCTAAATTTACTGACGAATAAGTGTGTTGCAAAGTGTTGCATGTTTAAACTTATAATACTCGTAAATAACTAATAGTCAACTGAATGCAAAAAACACTGTTGCAAGTGTTGCAAACTGTTGCATATTCTTTGCAACACGTCGCTTTCCACAAATCGTCAAATTTTCAACAATGCAGCTAAAGCAGCGGCAATGCATTAACTTTACCCGTTCAGTTAAAAAGGAGTAAAACGCTTGGCCAAAGACGCAACTAAAGAAACGCCCTTAATGCAGCAGTACAATGCCATTAAGACCAAGTACCCCGGCGCGTTGCTGCTTTTTCGTGTAGGCGATTTTTACGAAACCTTTGGCGAGGATGCCATTAAGGCATCAGGCATATTGGGCATTACCCTTACCCGCAGGGCCAACGGCGCGGCAACGCATATAGAGCTGGCGGGCTTTCCGCACCATTCACTGGATACTTACCTGCCCAAACTGGTGCGTGCGGGTCAGCGCGTAGCTATTTGCGATCAGCTGGAAGACCCAAAAACCACCAAAACCATAGTAAAGCGTGGCGTTACCGAACTGGTTACGCCCGGCGTTTCAACCAATGATAATATCCTTCAACAAAAAAGCAATAACTACCTGGCTTCCTTATATTTTGAGAAGAACAGCATCGGCGCGGCTTTTATTGATATATCAACAGGCGAGTTTTTAACCGCGCAAGGCAATAGCGATTACATTGATAAGCTTTTGCAGGGTTTTAACCCCAGCGAGATAATCTATCAAAAATCCCGTCAAACGGAGTTTAAAGAAAACTACGGCGACCGCTACTACACCTACACGCTTGATGAATGGCCCTACAGCGGTGATTATGCTTACGAGACGCTGTTGAAGCACTTCGGTGTAAAATCTTTAAAAGGCTTTGGCATTGATAAGCTTAATTTAGGTATTGTGTCTGCCGGTGTGGCGTTGCATTATTTAAATGAAACAGAGCACAGAAACCTTCAGCATATCTCGTCCATCAGCCGTATTGAAGAGGACCGTTACCTGTGGCTGGATCGTTTTAGCGTGCGTAACCTGGAACTGATAAGTTCGGCCAATGAGAACGCGCATACGCTGGTTGAAGTGTTGGATCATACCTGCTCGCCCATGGGTGCCCGCCTGCTGCGCCGCTGGATTGTAATGCCGCTTAAAGAGCTAAAACCAATTAACGACCGTCTGGGCGTTGTAGAATACCTGATAGGCAGGGAAGAACTACGCGAGACCCTGCAGCAGCACATCCGCCAAATAGGCGATCTGGAAAGGCTGATATCTAAGATCGGCTTGCAAAAGGCCAACCCGCGCGAGGTTTGCCAGCTTAAAAAAGCGTTAACGGCTATTGCTGATATCAAAAAAATCTGCGAAACATCTGATAGCTTACCGCTAAAGGCTATTGGCGAGCAACTGAACCCCTGTGGTATAATTTGCGAAAAAATAGCGAAGGAACTTCATCCCGAGCCGCCGGTAATGCTGATAAAAGGATCGGTGATGAATGATGGTATTGATGAGGAATTGGACCGCCTGCGTAAAATAGCTTTCGGGGGTAAAGGTTATTTGCTGGAGATACAGAAACGTGAAGCAGAAGGCACAGGGATACCATCACTTAAAGTGTCCTTCAATAATGTATTTGGTTATTACCTGGAAGTAACCCACTCCCACCGCGATAAGGTACCCACCGACTGGATCCGCAAGCAAACGCTTGTAAACGCGGAGCGCTATATAACCCCGGAACTAAAGGAATACGAAGAGCAGATATTAGGTGCCGAGGAAAAGATACTGGCGTTAGAGACCCGGTTATATAACGAATTGTTGTACGCCGTAGCAGAGTTTATAAAACCCGTACAGCTAAACGCGCAGCTGATAGCCCACCTGGATGTGCTGCTCAACTTTGCCGATATCGCTATAAAAAACTACTACGTTAAGCCCGAGCTGAACGACAGCCGGGTAATTGATATTAAAGGCGGCCGCCACCCGGTTATTGAAAAAACGCTGCCTGTTGGCGAGGATTATATTACTAATGATGTTTTTCTTGATTCAGAAAGCCAGCAGATCATTATCATTACCGGGCCTAACATGGCGGGTAAATCAGCCTTACTGCGCCAAACCGGGCTGATCGTACTGATGGCGCAAATGGGTTGCTTTGTACCGGCTAAATCTGCGTCCCTGGGCATTATTGACAAGATATTTACCCGCGTGGGCGCATCAGACAATCTATCTTCGGGCGAATCAACCTTTATGGTGGAGATGAACGAAACAGCCAGTATCCTGAACAATATATCAGACAGAAGTTTGATATTACTGGATGAGATAGGTCGCGGCACCTCCACTTACGATGGGATCTCTATTGCATGGTCAATAGCTGAGTATCTGCATAATCACCCTACAGCCAAAGCAAAAACACTCTTTGCTACCCACTACCACGAATTGAATGAGCTGAGTAACAGCTTTAGCCGTATCAAAAATTACAATGTCACGGTTAAGGAGATCGGTCACCAGATCATTTTCCTGCGTAAACTGGTACCGGGTGGAAGCGAGCACAGTTTTGGTATCCATGTGGCTAAACTTGCAGGCATGCCGCCAAAAGTATTAAGTCGCGCAAACGAAATCTTGAAAAAGCTGGAACACGAACGCACAGGCGGCGAGCACATTAAAGAGAGTATCCGCAAAGTACAAAAGCAAGCCGTGCAAATGCAGATGTTTAGTATTGATGACCCGGTGCTGGTGAAGATTCGCGACACGCTTAACAATCTTGATGTAAACACCCTCACCCCTGTTGAGGCTTTGATGAAGCTGGATGAGATACATAGGCTGATAAAGTCTTGATTTCGAATATAGAATTTTCGATTTCGGATTTGTTTGATGTTGATATGTTGAGAAGATTTGGGATGGTATTCTTTGCATGACGTGTATTTTTGAATCATGACCCTGCATCGCTACCTTAAACATGCGCTGATCGTATTTATTGGTGTTATTGTTTTGTCCTCCTGCCATACCCGTAAAGCGGCTATGAAAGGGCACCCGGGCGAAATGGTAAAACCTCAGGCTAGCATTGCCGAAAAATACTCGGAAATTATGGGTGTTAAAGAGCGCGATATTCAAAATGGTCGTCTGTATGCATTTATAGAGCAATGGACCGGCACTCCTTACAAATTTGGCCGACAGGATAAAGGCGGCATAGACTGTTCCGGACTGACCCAATTACTGCAACAGGAAGTATATGGCGTGAAAGTGCCGCGGATGACATCGCAGCAAATAAACGTTATAAAAAGGAAGTACGAAGACGAGCTAAAAGAGGGTGATCTTGTTTTTTTTGATTTTGATGGCAAGCAGTTCAGTCATGTAGGTGTATACCTGCAAAATGGTTGGTTTGTTCATGCCAGCACCCGTAAAGGGGTTATGGTAGCGCGGCTGCGCGATAACGGTATCTATAAGTATTTTTCTCGTGGCGGCACTATTATCAACCAAACTATTGCCGCTCAGCCTGATGATCCATGATAAATATAACGGCCGATCTATTAAATACAATTGAGCGGTTTGTTTGTAACCATGCTCCCGATATCGACTGGAAAAAGCAAGCTACCGGCGAATCGTGGTTGGGAATTGAAATATTAGGACACTTAACAGATAGCGCCCTGGTAAATCTGCAAAGGTTTGTAAGGTGTACCTACGAAAGTGATTTTGTGCTCACCTATGCGCAGGACGAATGGGTAGCAGCCCAACGTTGTGAAGAAGCTGATGTAACAGAGCTGCTTACCTTATGGCAGTTAATCAATAAGCAGATAATTGTTGTGTTGGACAATTACCCTGCTGATCGTTGGGACGCCAGGTGCAATGATCATACTGTTGAATTTTTGGCCATTGATTATATTGACCACATGCGGCATCATCTGGATCAGATAATTGAGCTGAAATACACCGATTAGCTTTATAATGCAATTAGTACCTTTGCGCTATGCCCAAACAAAAAGAAGATTACTCCTTTTGGACAAAATATAAACGCTTTGCCGTAAACGAGATCTTATTATACGTAATAATGATAGTGGGCATTGTGCTGGGCATTTGGATCTTTAGTTGATCATTTCTTAACCAATGCTACGCCATAAGCGTCGGCATCTCCAACTCTGCGGTAAAAGTCAACCAGATCATCGTATACAGTTTTACTGTACGTACCCGCCAACAGTTGAATTTTGCGGTGGTAAATTAATTGGTTCCCTTTAAGCTGCATAGTAGCGCTGTAACTTCCAAATGGCTTGCTTATTACAATATTCAAGGGTATTTTTTCTGTGCGATAACTATCGGAAGCGAGATTGTAAACTATCTCGTCTTCATCAACATAACCATCATTTATGTAAACGTCTGTTGTTCTATTTCTCACCTCGGCAGGCGTCCTTGCAGTGCGATTAGTGGCATTCAATAAAAAATAGACTTTTCCCTCAGTCACAGAAGCATATGATGGCGCGGAAAATCTTATCGTTTCCGTGGTGACCGGCTCATCTGTTTTGTTTTGCGTAAGGCCGTACTCAGTTATATCAAGGTTGTTAATAGCGTATATCCTGGCAACTGCTTTTAGCCTTTCCGTTTCTGATTTATCTACCAGTTCTTCCCGGTTATCATATTGCGTTCCGGTAAAACGGGTTTCAATCCCGCCAGATAGTTCTCCCTCGTGGTTAATGTTAAAATTTGCCTTACGCACCTGTAAATTATTGTTGCTGATATACTTTGGCGTGTGCAGCAATTTACCACCATCAGGTGTACAGGCCAGTACATTACGGTTATCGGTAAAATTACCTAAAAACCCGAAGGGTATTTTTTGGCTTGTACACTCCAGCCAGGTAGTATCATTAGTAAAAGGTATACACAAAATAACATGGTTAGCCTGCCCCATGCTGGCAAAACCCGGCAAAAGGCTGGATTTATAATCAGAGCCCGCCGCTACCGCGCAATACCACGAGTTGATATTTACGGTGGCTAATAGTGCCTGCATGTAATTAACCAAAGCCTTACAATCACCGTAATTAAGCTTGTCTACATCAGATGCCGGGAAGGGTTGATAACCGCCAATACCTATCTGGACACTAATGTAATGCGTTTTTTTCTGCATATACTCATATATTTTCCTCGCCTTATCCTTTGGGTCCTTTACATCGGCAGTAAGTTGCTTTATCAGGCTAACCGTTTCGGGCGTCAAAGCCTGGCGGCCTCTTAATAATTTATCATATACCCATTTACCCAAATCGTTCCAATTTGTATATGTGCCTTCAATGCCGCCGTATGAGAATTTTTCGAGAGTTATTTTTACACCTATCCTATATAGATCGGGGTCCGGACCATATGGCTCAAACCGGGCTGCATGTATGTTATCAACTTTCCAGGTATATACTTTGCTACCTTCAGGGCTGTTAGTTATCTCAACTTGCTGTGGGGTATTAATCTCTTTGTAACGCACGTTGAAACCAGACCTGTTAATGAATGTGAATATACTTTTCTCTACAGCAACGCCCCTTGAGCGCATGGGGTGCCAGTCATGAAAATTAAGCGATTGCCGCGACCTGGTTTCGTACTCGTATTCTATAGTATAGGGGTATGATATGGACTGAGGCTGATAATGCTTTACGCGGGCGTCTTCAAATAACGAAAAATCAGATGCGGCGCTTTCATCCTTAAAACTACCTGCTGTAAATTTACTTACCTGTTTGCCAAATTCATCATAAACCACACCATGCATTTCCTTTATTGAATTGGCCTTATCATAAAAAATATTTACTTCGGCCTCATCATCCCCATTTTTGTTAAGTATAGTAACAATACGTTTAACGTGGTAAATTACATTATCAACTGATTTAACTTCGGTAGAGACAACCTCATTTCTTACCACAGCACTGGCGTAAGGCATTAGCTCTTTAGGAATAGATGCAGCTGTATAAACGGTTTGTGCCGCTACACTAAAGTTGAGGCAGCAGAAAAGTGAAATCCAGAAAACAGCTCTCATATCTTTTTCTTAAATACCATCTCGCTTTTTTCAGACAGGATTATTTTATTATACAACTCTTTGAGATACGGGTACTCCTCCGGAGCATAAATTGATTTTCTGAATTGTATAACATGCGACAGAGAAAAAGAGTTGCCTAATTCGTGATAATCAACTATAAACACTCCGCCTTGGTTGGGTAGTGCGGCACTGGTATTTTGTGGCTTGTTTTCAATTACATAGCCCTCGGGCAATTTCATATTTAGTATAACACGCTCTTCAGACGCCATACCCCAATCAACAGGATAACTGCGCTCATTAAGTTTGAACGGATTGGTAGTTATCTGACTAAATACAAACGGATTAAAGCTTAATTTTTCGTGATTTAGTCCTTCATATCCATCCATTTCAACCTCGTAAACTTCGGCAACT
The DNA here is from genome assembly GCF_042676765.1 of Mucilaginibacter calamicampi. Taxonomy (NCBI): domain Bacteria; kingdom Pseudomonadati; phylum Bacteroidota; class Sphingobacteriia; order Sphingobacteriales; family Sphingobacteriaceae; genus Mucilaginibacter; species Mucilaginibacter calamicampi. The sequence continues at coordinate 722,988 of NZ_JBHTHU010000005.1, read as the reverse complement.
GCTCCATCAAGACTGTCAAGTCCGGTTATTTCAAACTTTTTAACCTTTGTTTTGCTGAGTTTTTCGTCCATATTTTCAACAAATTCATCAACCGTATTGAATTTTTTTATGGCCAGTCGTTTTTGATAGCCGGAATAACCTCTGGAGTAATTTGTTATTTTACCTACCAATTTTCCATCACCTGATAAGGTAAGATCAAATATGCGTGTTGTATTTTGTATGTTGGGGGTGTTGATATCAATCCAGTAGGAAGGTTTATCAAGACTCATTACCCGGCCCTGATCGTTAAGGCAGCGCATAGGTAGCATACCGAATGAAAGCAGCGGATCGGTAGCGTCAAGTAAATAGCTTTTGCCACCAATATTTGCCTTAGCCAATACGTAATTGAACTCAGTAATAACCGGGAAAAGTTTATTAACTACACCATGGCTGCGGGTTGATATCAATACAGCCTCAACATTTATTCCTGCTGACGCGAGCGCCGCAACCAGAGCCAGGTTAACATCGCCAGAAGTGCCTGTATGATTTTCAAAAGCTTTACGAACGTTTTCACTTCCGAACGAAATAAATTCATTCCACTTTATATTTTTCTGAATCAACGCGTAAACCGCTTTTGCTTTTTGTAGTTCGTCCGTCTTTCCGGCAATAACAGGGGCAATTTTATCCTTAAACTGATCGCTTTTCTTAATTTGAGATCCAAAATAACTATCTCTTTTAAGCTGATAATCAACATCTTTCCACTCTTTAGCTAATTTAGTTGTTCCACCAATAAAAGGGTTAGTGTATTCAAACAGTTCAAAGTAAAGGGCTGATATAAAATTTCTGGGAGCGGTCATGTAATCTTCCTCAACAAAAGCCGGGATATTATTCATACCGTAAATAAAATGCGCGCAATCCGACTGTGCACCATGCGAACTAAAACAGTCTCTTTCTATTTCAGAAATATTTTTGTCCAGGTTTAGGGCTCCCCTTTTTACGGCATTATATTGCCAAAAACCAGGTATATGAGCCTCATATTCCGAGTGGATCTTAGGGATATCACTTTGAAACTGCCAATCGTGAAAATCTTCAAAATAAGGTGTAGTAATTGTATATCTATATTCAATAACACTTCCATTGCGTAAACCAGGCATAGCAAACTTAATTAACTCGTGCGTTTGGTTTACAGCCACCGTAAATATTTGCGATTTCAGCAACTCCTCCCGCTTAACACCGCCATTGGCATCAGTACTAACAGTAATACCTTCAATATCGTCAATCTTCTCTTGCCGCTCCTTGCCAATATATAAAGGCACTTCAACCGTTCCTTTTTTAAAGGCTTCGCTATCAAATATTTTAATTTTTACGTGGTACTTGTAGATCAGCCTTACTTCGTCCGCGTTGGTCATCGTTATCCGGGCATCGCCATATTCATTTAAAACCACCGCATGGGCCGCAGGGTCTTTTACATAGTTTACCATACTTGTTTCTTCCTGCGTAATATTCCCAAACGCAAAATCCTGAGCACCGGCACGGCAGGTAAATAAAAAAAGAGCTATTATAGCAAAAAAGGGGGCTCTCATATTGTGATGTTATATTTAAGTGAGGTTAAGATAAATCTTTTTAATAGAATAATATTAACAGTGTATCTTATTTTGCCGTTTTTTTTTGACTTTTGCAATTCGGCACTGCCGAACATCAACTTATGAAATTAAACCTTACACGCCCTCTGGCGTTCTTCGACCTGGAAGCAACCGGAATAAATATTGGTGTTGACCGTATTGTAGAAATATCAGTTATAAAATTGTTCCCTGACGGCAGCGAAGAAGTAAAAACCTGGCGAGTTAATCCGGGGATACCTATTCCGTTGGAATCATCATTGATACATGGCATTTATGATGACCATATTAAAGATGAGCCTTTATTTAATGCTTTAGCGGCTGATGTAGCTGAATTTATTGGCGATAGCGACCTGGCGGGATACAATTCAAATAAATTTGATATCCCTATGCTGATGGAAGAGTTTTTGCGTGGTGGTGTGCAATTTAACCTGGATAACAGGCATTTTGTTGATATACAAAACATCTTCCATCAAATGGAGCAACGCACGTTGAAAGCAGCTTACAAGTTTTATTGCGACAAAGACATTATCAATGCGCACTCTGCCGAAGCTGATACGCGTGCTACAATGGAAGTTTTGCTTGCTCAGTTAGAACGTTACGCTGATGTGGAATGGGAAGATAAAAAGGGCAACAAAAGTATCCCGGTGGTAAATGATGTAGCAGCGCTGCACAAATTTACCAACCTGCACAGGCCCGTTGATTTTGCAGGGCGCCTGGCCTTTAATGATGCAGGCGAAGAAGTTTTTAACTTTGGCAAGCATAAAGGAAAAAAGGTAGAGGATGTTTTTAACCTGGAGCCAAGCTACTATTCGTGGATGATGCAAGGCGATTTCCCGCTTTATACCAAACGCAAACTGGAAGAGATCTATGCCCGTATGAACGCCAGAAAACAGGCAGAAAGGCAGCAAAAGGCAACACAAAACAAACCTGAACCAGCAGCGACCATTGCAGAAAACAATATAAAATCAAACACTGAGCAAACTTATAAAAGACCAGACAATCAGCGCCAGGCTTATAATCAACCTTTTAAGAGAAGAGAAGAGCCCGCAAAACCTGTTAATGATGATATGTTAAAGCAACTAGCTGACAAATTTAAAAAGGGCTAACCCATTATTCCCTTTGCTGAATTAAAAATCATTACTTACTTTCACTTCAGCAAATTATATGGCCTTAAACTACATCTGGGTATCGTTTTTTATAATAGCCTTTGTTATAGGGCTTATTAAACTGATATTTTTCGGAGATACCGAGATATTCAAATTAATGGCGGAAGGTACTTTTGAGACCACTGAAGCCGCGGTTATGAAGATAGCCCTGCCATTGGTAGGTATTATGTCGCTTTGGCTGGGCATTATGAAAATAGGCGAAAAGGCAGGCGCTATTAATTTCCTTTCGCGCATTGTAGGGCCATTTTTTAACCGTTTGTTTCCAGAAGTTCCAAAAGATCACCCGGCTACGGGTCAGATGATGATGAATTTCTCGGCTAACTTATTGGGTTTGGATAATGCCGCTACTCCATTCGGCTTAAAGGCCATGGGTGGCTTGCAGGAATTAAACAAAGATAAGGATGGTAAGGAAAGTGATACCGCTTCCAACGCGCAGATCATGTTCCTTACTTTGCATGCGTCCGGGTTAACCTTATTACCTATCGCCATAATAGCGCAACGGGCTATATATAATTCTGCAGATCCTACTGATGTTTTCATCCCTTGTATAGTTGCATCTTATGTAGCAACCTTAGCGGCTCTCATTATCGTCAGCATAAAACAGGGCATTAACCTTTTTGACAGGGTAATTATAGCGTGGCTGGGCGGTATAACTGCAGTTGTTGCCGGCTTAGTTTGGTATCTTACCGTGTTTTTAAACAAAACTGAAATATCAGAATTCTCAAAAGTATTTAGCAATGTGGTATTGTTATCTATACCCGTATTATTCATTTTAGGCGGGTTGCGTAAAAAAATAAATGTTTTTGAGGCCTTTATTGATGGCGCAAAAGAAGGCTTTGAGGTGTCAGTTAAAATTATACCGTATCTGGTTGGCTTACTTGCCGCTGTAAGTTTGTTCAGAACATGTGGGGCCCTTACGTATTTAGGCGACGCGTTTAAATGGGTCTTCAGCCATTTTAATATGGATACCCGCTTTACCGATGTGTTACCTATCGCCTTTCTTCGTCCGTTAAGCGGTTCGGGTGCACGAGCGCTGATGCTGGATAATTTGAAAACATTTGGCGTAGATAGCTTTACCGGCCATTTATCAAGCGTTTTATACGGTACTGCCGATACTACCTTTTATATAGTAGCGCTTTATTTTGGAGCGGTAAATGTTAAAAAAACGCGATACGCCATACCGGCCATGCTTATTGCAGATGTATTCGGTATCATCACAGCGATACTCATATCCTACCTCTTTTTTGCGTAATTAACAACCATTTTTATTGTTTCACTCACCTTGTATTCTTGTGAATTAATTTTAATTTTAACGAAATTTTCTTCTGAAAACCAATGGCCGAAAACAAGTTCCTAAAAGAAAAATCTGTAAAGAAAAAATCTGCTAATAAAGCTGTATGGATAGTACTGTTTTTTTGTGCAATTATAATTTCCATGATGGTAAAGATATCATTAACAGGATCGTTAAAGCCGGAGTTTTTTAGAGGCCTGCCAAGTAATGAGGATGCCTATAAAATTGCAAAAGAATATGTAAGGCCCACCCTAAAATCGTCAAGCGTATCTTTTGCCGACGATGGTTACCAGTTCGCTAAGACTTCCGATTCGGTTTATGTGATAAAATCCACCGTAGAAACCGAAGGAACGACTACTGAGTTTAAAATAAAACTACAATACAAAGGTGGCGAGCCCAGCAAGCAAAAAAACTGGTCGGTTATTGATCTGAGTATATTTTAAAAAAAAACAGGCTGGCTATACAGCCAACCTGTTAATCACTCTAAAACAATCACCTCTTAACTTTAGAAGTATCTTTAATTGTACAGATAAGGAAACCCTTATCTGTCAATCATCTACAAATATACCTACCATCTAAGTGTTTAAACATTGTTTCAGCTTTTTTTACTGAAACCTGACAGAGTCAAACCCTTTAATTAAGCCCTCTGATAAATATTTCGGCAAGAAGTAATCTCTTTCCTCTTATCTCTTCTAAATGCTCTTTTTTAGGGAACATGGCCTTTTTATAGGATACAGACCTTACCCTTACGCCGTGTAAAGCATCCAGCAACAGATCTATAATTTCCCCGGGATTTACTACCGGTTTTATCCTGCCCTTATCAACCTCGTTTTTTATTGCAGATGTTAACAAGGCGGTTTCCGTCTCGTGTATCTCCCCTATTATTTCCCATATGCTTTCTGGCAAATTCTGCTCGTTAAGCCTGAAATAGTCAAAAAAATTATAGTTTTCTACAATAAAATCATGTTGCGTATTTATCTGGAAAATAAAGGCGCTTTTCAGGTTGTCAAACCCGGCTACTTCCATTGCTAACTTATCCAAATAGTTATTTGCCAGTTTGCGCATTACCGCTATGTACAACTGACTTTTATCAGGAAAATAATAATACAGTAGTGCTTTTGAAAAAGATAAGTCGCCGGCTATCTCGTTCATGGTTGTTTTGGAATAACCGTAATGCAAAAACCGCTGATAAGCTGCCTCTAAAATCTTTTCCCGTTTTATATCCTGCTGATCAACTACTGAACTCATGAAAAACTTTTTATTAAAACTGACTTTTTTAACAAAAGTATCAAAAATTCTATGGTTTGCTTTGATTTAGCTGCTACAACCTGTAAATGTTACGTATAGATTATACAGTTTGAGCTAGTTTAATACCCGCACTTACCACAAATGCATCCTCAATTACCCCCGATATAAAGTTACCCGCGCCCGTACGAGAGAGTCCTTTCCTCAGATAAAAACTGGCATAGGTTGACGCGCCTGCCACCAAACAACCCAATACCGCGCCGGTTAATGGCTTTCTACCCGCGTCGCTATATATTCCTGCTCCGGCTAAAGCACCCGACAAACAGCGGACTGCTACAGAAACAGGCCTGGTACGATTAGGTGTAAAAGGCAATTTGTCCACTAAAAATTCGCCCAATGCCATTACTTTTAAAACATCTGCTATAGCGATGGATGATAAAAAACCGATGGGGTGATTACGGAATGCAGCCCCTTTATGATCGCTTAAAATATGGCTGGCCAATGCAGGTGCAGCAGCAGAGCGCATGCCCGCCAATAAACCCATTCCTAATACCTGCTTAAAGGATCTTATATTGTTCTGTTTACCCATTGTTGATGTTTCCAATGATAATACAATAATCATTCCCAAAACAAAAAAGCCGCCCTGTTTATAAGGGCGGCTTAAAGTATAGTTTACTGTATTTATACAGCTTTTAACTCAGCTTTCTTATCTACTTTTTTATTACCGGAAAAACGTTGCTTCATCCTGTAATGTATTATGTACAAGCAAGGCACTAATATTAATGTAATAAGTGTAGCAAAGCCCAAACCAAATATCATTGTCCATGATAAAGGGCCCCAGAATGCTACGTTATCGCCACCAAAGTGAATGTGTGGTTTAAACGACGTGAACAGTCCCACAAAGTCAATATTGAAACCAACTGCCAGCGGTATCAAGCCTAATATAGCCGCCAAAGCAGTTAGTATTACAGGCGTCATACGGGTCCTTCCGGCTTCCACAACTGCATCATGCAAATTCTGACCTTGCTCCATTAGCAGGTCGGTAAATTCAACCAGTAGAATACCATTCCTTACAACCACCCCGGCAAGGGCTATAATGCCCACACCTGTCATTACAATGGTTATTGTCATTCCGAATATACTCACGCCTAAAAACACGCCTATTATACTAAACAATATCTCGCTTAGGATGATGAACGTTTTGCCGATAGAGTTGAATTGAACCATCAGAATGATCAGGATGATACCAAACGATGCGCCCAGGGCTCCTAAAAGGAAATTCATGGCTTCTGCCTGGTCTTCCTGTCCGCCACCCATTTTTATCGAAATGTTATCCGGTTTTTTAAAGTCAGTTAAAGCCTGTGCTATCTCAGCGTTAACCTCGTTGGCGTTAAACGGCTTAACCACGTTTGAACCTAAGGTGAGTACACGCCTTTGCTGCTTGTGCTTAATGTTGCTATAAGTATTAGTGTACCTTATGTTGGTAAATGCCGAGATAGGCACCTGCCTTACTGCACCACCGGTAGCCATGTCGCGGTAGGTTATTTTAAGGTTGCGCAGCGCGTCTAAATTATTGCGCTGGTCTTCGCGTGCCCTTATATTTATCTCGTAGTTATCCTCTTTAGTGTTCCTAAAATCAGCGGCTTTCGCGCCAAAAATACTGGCACCTAACGCCTGGCTTATCTGGGTACTGTTAATACCTTCTCTGTTAGCGCGTTCCCTGTCAATATCAAATACTATTTCGGGTTTGTCGCTTTGCACATCGGGTATCAGTTCTTCAATACCTGCAATGTTCTGCTTATTCAGATATTTTTTCAGTCTGTCTGATGTTTTCACCAACGAATCCAGATCATCGCCTATCAATTCAATACTAATATCTTTCTGCGTTGGCGGGCCGCCGTTTTCCTGGTCGATAGTTATTTTAGCTCCCGGAACGCCAGTTACCGCTTTACGTATCCTCGCCAGTATCTCCTTAGTATCCTTGCCATTACGTTTACCAAACTCAACAAAAGCTACGGTAATTTTACCCTTATTGGGATAGTTTCCCTGATCCTCATCCTGCGGGTCGGTAACGCTCACTGTAACGTTGGAGATTACAGAAGATATAATGTCCTTATCGGGCTCAACAACTTTAGCTACCCGTTGCTCCAGTTGGCGGGTTACCTGGTCGGTATAAGCCTGATCTGTACCTGTAGGCAATGTTATATACACGTACACAAAGTTAGGATCGGCCTGCGGGAAAAACTCCACTTTAGGGGCGCGCGCCACCATGAACATGATACTGAAAATAAACAAACCAATGGTTGCCAGAAATATTTGCCATGGGCGTTGCACAGCCCATTCTATCAAATTAGCATATCCTCCCTGTATTTTAGGCCATGCATTTTTCTGGAACCTGTCTATCACCCTTAATAATACAAAGTGGTTAAGCAGGTAGATAAAAATTGCAAATATTACAAAGTTACCCACACCTACGTTTACCATATAACCAAGGCCTGCAATAATGGCCATGATTATAACTACGCGGGCTACCTTTTTGTCAAACTTTGGCTTGTCATGCTCACCTTCAACATGAGGTTTCATAAAATCAACCGCGAAAACAGGGTTGAAAATATAAGCTACCAATAGCGATGCAAGGAGCGTTATAATCAATGTAATAGGTAAAAAGAACATGAATTTACCTATCAAACTATTCCAGAAAGCCAAAGGTACAAACGGTGCAAGGGTTGTCATGGTACCTGAAAATACCGGCATGAACACCTCTCCTGCCGCCATTTTAGCAGCTTGCTTAATAGGTACCTTTCCGTTGTCAAATATCCGGTGTGTATTCTCAATAACCACAATGGCATCATCCACAACAATACCCAAGGCCAACAAGAAAGAAAACAGCACGATCATGTTGAGCGTAAACCCTATCACAGGCATTACCATAAACGCCAGAAAACATGACAGCGGAACCGATAAGGCCACAAAAACAGCGTTTGTGGTACCCATAAAGAACATCAGAATAATGGTTACCAAAATAAAACCAATAATGATGGTATTTACCAGGTCATTAATAGTAGTACGCGTTTTTTCAGATTGATCGCCTGTTACTACAATATTAAGGCCTTTAGGAAAATCTGTTTTCTGCTTTTCCTTTATCATCTCGGTTATCTTATCCGATGCCTCAATAAGGTTTTCGCCTGCGCGTTTACTAACAGCAAGGGTAATAACGTCTTTAAAGTCGTTATCATTGTTGTTTTTTAAGCGCGCGTAGCTTTCCTGCTCGTGGAAACCATCCTGTACATCTGCAATGTCGCGCAGATAGATAGCTTGTCCTTTAGGATTTCTAACCACCATTGCTTTTACTTCCTCGGCGTTCTTAAAATCCTGCTTAATATCAATAGCACGCTGCATGCCATCTACTTTATAATTACCTGCAGATGTAATAATATTCTCGGCACCTATAGCTTGAATAATATCACCATAGCTAATTTGCGCGGCAGTCATTTTGTTGAGATCAACATTTACCTGTATCTCCGGCTTAAGCGCGCCAATTTCTTTTACCTGTGATATTTCCTTATAGCTTTCTATCTCGTCTTTCAAATTATCAGCATACTCTTTTAACTTTTTCAAGCCATAGTTACCTGATATATTGATGTATAGAATAGGCAGGTCGGCAACGTTAATGTCTGATACTGTAGATTCCTTTAAGTTAACATCTCCCTGCGGCAGGTCGGGGTCGGCCTTATCAACCGCCTCTTTTACATCCTGTTTTGCTTCCCGTATTTCACGTCCGCCATTAAACTCGCAGGTAATGATAGATACGTTCTGGTAAGAGTTTGATGTAACCTTTTTAAGGCCTTTAAGTGATTTTAACTGTTTCTCTATCTGCCGGGTTACCAATATTTCAATATTCTGCGGCGACTGCCCGATATATTGTGTTGTAACAAACACCTTTGATTGTGCGATATCCGGAAAATTCTCTTTCGGCAAATTATTATAGCTGACCAAGCCCAATACTGTGATCAAAAACACCATCACGTATATAGCGGTCTTATTTTCAATGGCCCAACTGGAGGGTCCAAATTGTTTGTCCAGATCTTTCATTAGATCGATATTTTTAAAAGGTTATTTACCTACTTGTATAACTCTAACTTTGTCACCCTCTTCAATATCGCTCGCACCTTCAACAATTACCTGATCACCGGAAGCTAAACCTGCTAATATTTCAGATTGTCCGTTCGAGGTAGACCCTAACGTTACTGTTTTGCGTGTAGCAACACCATTTGCGTTAACATATACATAGTTACCCGCGCCCGAGTTTTGTACAGCCTTTATAGGCACGCTTATTACATTATTTTTTGAGTAATCGGCGATCTTTAAAACAGCGGTCATATTAGGGCGAAGCGTTCTGCTTGACGGCAATTTGATCTCTACACCAAAACTTCTTGACACCGGATCAATAACCTTAGCTGCGAAGGTGATATTGGTTATCAGGGAATCGTTCGCATCAGGAAACACAATTTTTACTTTGTTACCTTGCGCTACGCTGGTTGCATACGACTCAGGAACATCTGCTTTAACCCTAAGGTTATCAGCGTTAACAATACGTATACCTGTTTGACCCGGGCTTGCAGCCTGACCCAATTTTAGATCCATCTGATCAATAGTACCATTGATAGGTGATACTATCCGGTACAAATCATTTTGCTCGCGTAAAGCGTCTAATTGCTTTTGCACGGCTTCCAGATTAGTTTGGGCCTGCAGAAACTGAACTTCAGTACCAATCTTTTGATCCCAAAGGTTCTTTTGGCGCTGAAACAACGTTCTAGCCAGGCTAACCTGCGACTCGGCTTGCAAAATATTTTGTTTTAATACGCGGCTATCCAACACTGCAAGTGTTTGCCCCTTGCTTACATGCTGGCCCGGCTTTACATAAATATTTGTAATTGTGCCTTGCGCCTGTGGGTAAGCTGTAACGTTATCCTGGGCATCAATTTTACCTTGTATCTCTACGTAGTTAGTAAAGTTGCCTGTTTTAACAGTAACTGCTCCAACGTCAGTAGTTCTTGCAGAATCAGCTGCGGGCATTTCTGCCTGTAGCTTTGCTATTTTGTCGCTTAACTCAGATTGCTGTTTTTTAAGTTCAGCCAACTCAGCTTTTTTATCTTTCGGCTTTGAGCATGCTGCTAAAAGCAATATTGCGGGTATGTATATAATTTTTTTCATTGTATAATTTGTATTGTGAGTTTAGTTTAATTGATACGTGCGTATGCCTTGTCTGCGTCTACCTTGCTGAGCAATGCATTGTACAAAGCTTCTATATATTGATTATCGGCGGTTTCCAATTCTGTCTGAGCCTGAGTAACTTCAATACTTGAGCCAACACCTTGCTCATATTTTATCTTTGATACCCGCAAAACTTCCTGCGCTAAAGCCCGGCTACGTTTTTGATTGTTGAGCGATTGTAAGCTATTTAAATAAGTTAGGTTAGCGGCATTAGCCTGTAATTTAAACCCATTGGCAGCATTAGATAGATCGTTTTTAGCTTTTAAAACGTTTATTTGCGATTGGCGTAAACGTGCCACCCGTTGGCCACCGCTAAAAATTGGAACATTTAAGCTTAAACCAAAATAGCTATTATAGTAAATGTTATCGTAAAGATACTTCGTCTGGTTTTCCTGGAATACTCCTGCCAGCCCGGCATTTAAACCAAGTGAAGGCAAAAACTCTGCTTTTCTGCTTTTTACATCTAACTGATTAAGTGTGATGTTAGTTTCTAACAACTTGTACTCTATTCTATTGCGATAAAAGGAAGTATCTACAGTATTTTGCCCAACCTGAGCATCCAATTTCAGATCTGCCAACTTATCTGTTAAAACCAACTCTTCTTCAATAGGCATTCCCATTTGAAACTTCAGCATTTGGTTATATAACGTAAGCGATCTTACCACATTCTCACGATTGGTAAGCAAATTATTATATTGAACATCTAAACGGTCCACGTCTATCTTTTCAACAAAGCCTTGCTTGTTGCGTTGTGAAGTTTGGTCAAACTGTTGTTTTAACTGCTCGATATTAGCGTCGAGCAATTTTACCTGTTCGCCACTTACCAATACCTGGTAGTATGCCTTGGTAACATTAACACTGCTTTCGATCTTAGACCTGCTCAAACTGCGGAACGAAAGCTCTTTAAATGTTTTAACAGCCTGTAAGCCAACAATAAAAGTCCCGCTAAACAACAATTGATTTAGCGTTAAAGAATAAGTATTGTTATACTTTATAGGACCAAAAGGGAAGGTTATTAATCTGGCTTTTGGATCAATAGGACCTCCGCTCAAGAAGTTAGGACCTACAGATACTGGCGGCTTTATAAAATCCTGAAAGGTAGCTGAGCCATTTATCTGCGGCAATCCGGTGCCTATGGTTTCCTTAACTTTATATTCTGCACTTTGCACGTCAAGCTGGGCATTTTTAACCGAGTCCTGGTGCTCATGGGCATATTTAATGGCATCAGCCAGCGAAAAGCTATGCGATGCGGGTGCCTGCTGCGCAACCGCCGTTAGGACCGTGGCGCAGAAGAGCGATGTAATTAATAGTATATGTTTCATGTATATATTGTGTGTTGGTTTGTTTCTATTTATTGTTGTCAAAGTAAGCTCTCTGTAATGACAGCCCTATGTCAGCAGCATTACTCATTGTTAATATTTTTATACTGATTTAAAAGTTTATACCCTTTTAGCGTACAGATGCCGTAGTTAAAATGCTCCAGAAACTGGCTCTGCACTTTCCAGGGATTAAACTCGGCCAATGGAAAAAGCTTGGTGTTAAAACCCATTTCTACCTGGTTTACGCGCATACGAGCCATTATTCTAACATCAATTTCAGGGCGTATGTAGCCTTGGTTTATTCCTTTGGTCAGCAATTCCTCCAATGTGTGTATTATCACATCTGCCTTAAAATTTTGAAAAACTTCCCAGGCCTCTGGGTGATACTTCTGCATATCATGGATAACAATAGGATTGATACGTGAAAAAACGTCTTCTGAACACTTCATCATATTGATCATCTCGTCTATCACATTGGCTGACTTACTTATGATATCCTTGATCTGGCATTCATCCTCATGCAATTTTTTCTTCACCAGGGCTATCACCAGCTCGTTCTTATCCTTAAAAAAAAGATAGATGGTTTTTTTCGACATGCCTACATGTTTGGCTATGTCATCCATCGTTACGCTCTTTATCCCTGCCTTTAAAAACAGGTCCTCGCCGCCTTGTATTATTCTTTCTATTTGAACCATTGAATTAATTGGTCAAAACTATGGAAACATTTTTAGATTTTAAAGTTTCCAAATCAAAATATTTTTCAACTTCCTTCAACAGCTGCTCAAAAAGCAAATCACAACTCAAAATTTGTTACCTTTGCAGAAAATTTCAGACCATAAGTAAATGAATCTTACTGCACTTTCAGCTATATCACCTATTGACGGACGTTACCGGAATACAACATCATCGCTTGCCGCTTATTTTTCGGAATTCGCCCTTATAAAACACCGTGTATTTGTTGAAATTGAATACTTTATAGCTTTATACCAGCATCCTATACCTCAACTACAGGGTTTAGACAAAGACGCATCCGGTAAGTTACGCGGCATTTATCAAAACTTTACCGAAGCTGATGCGCAAAGCATTAAGGACATCGAAAAGATAACCAACCATGATGTTAAAGCAGTTGAATACTTTATTAAACAGAAATTTGATGGTCTTGGCCTGGAGGCTTACAAAGAGTTTATCCACTTCGGCCTTACATCACAGGATATAAATAATACGGCTGTACCTTACTCGTTTAAACTGGCACTTGATGAAGTTTACTATCCGGCGCTTGATGAATTGATAGCGATCCTTAAAAAATATGCTGCCGATTGGGACAACATCCCCATGCTGGCGCATACGCATGGGCAACCTGCATCTCCTACCCGTTTGGGCAAGGAGATTCAGGTGTTTATAGAGCGGATAGAAAAGCAATTAGCTCAGTTAAAGCATGTGCCACATGCCGCAAAATTTGGCGGGGCTACCGGCAACTTTAACGCGCATGCAATTGCTTATCCGGCTATAGATTGGGTAGCCTTTGGCAACGGATTTGTTAATGATACTTTGGGCCTAAATCGTTCGCAGGCAACCACCCAAATTGAGCATTACGACAACTTTGCTGCACAGTGTGATGCTTTAAAACGCATTAATAACATATTGATAGATCTGGACAGGGATATGTGGACCTATATATCTATGAATTACTTTAAGCAGAAGATAAAAGCGGGCGAAATAGGATCATCTGCCATGCCGCATAAAGTAAATCCTATTGATTTTGAAAACTCTGAAGGTAACCTGGGTATAGCTAACGCGGTGTTTGAGCATTTGGCGGCTAAATTGCCTATATCCCGTTTACAGCGCGACCTTACCGACTCAACCGTGCTGCGTAATATTGGCGTGCCGTTTGCTCACTCATTAATTGCTATAAAATCAACCATAAAGGGTTTGAATAAGCTATTACTTAACCAGGATGCCTTGAACAACCACCTGGAAGCTAACTGGGCAGTTGTTGCCGAAGCTATACAAACCATATTGCGCCGAGAAGGTTACCCAAATCCTTACGAAGCATTGAAAGAGCTTACGCGCACTAATACACATGTTAATGCGCAGACTATTGCTGAATTTGTAGAGACACTGCAGGTTGATGAGGATATAAAAGAAGAAATAAAGGGAATTAGTCCGAGCAATTACACAGGTATTTGACTCATATTTTCTCATTCATGATTTCGGTTATTCCTCTTATATTAGATACTTATTCACAATTTTTAACATTCAAACCCTAAACATTCTTTGATTATGAAGAAAACGTTCCTTTTATTGACATTCCTGATTTTATTTGTCGCTTCAAACTCATTCGGTCAAGCAAAACAGACGTATGAAATTGCCAATCTCAAGCAAATACTGACATCACATAAAACCGTCGCCATTTTGCCCATGAGAGTTACGATATCTTATAAAAAATTCCCTAAAAATTACAATGCTGCGGATAATGCTGTTCAAGAACGGGAAGAAGGTATCAATATGCAACAAGGTATGTATACTTATCTTTTAAGAAAATCTAATGATTACTTTGTAACATTTCAAGAAACTCAACGCACTAATATATTACTTAAACAAGCCAACATATTCGATAAAATTGACGCTATAACCGCCGATTCTATCTGTAAGATATTGAAGGTGGATGCAGTTATACAGGCGGGGTACGCATACCAACGTACTGGTAGCGAAGCAGCCGCTATTGCGAAAACGCTTGTATTTGGGTTTGGGGGTAGTACTGCATCCGGCTCTCTTACTATGCAAATAAACGACGGTAAGGATGGAAACTTGTTATGGAGGTTTTATAAGCAAATGAATGAGGGGGTATTTTCTACCGCTGACGAAATGATGCAGCGTATGATGAAAAAAGTGGCAAGGAATTTTCCTTACGAAAAATAACATTCGTTGAATGGGAATGTTTCATTAGTCACAACGAAGTCAAATGAAACGAGCGGATTACATTAATTGAAAAACCTGTTTAACTTTGTTTATTCAATTTAAATAAGATTAAGATGACCATCAACGTATATACCGAGAGCACCCCGAACCCGGCCACCATGAAGTTTATAGTGAACAAGTTGCTGATAAACGGCAGTGTTGACTATCCTACTAAAGAAAGCGCCGAGAAATCGCCATTTGCTAAGGAGTTGTACAAATTCTCGTTTGTTAACGGTGTATTCTTTGCCAGCAACTTTGTTACGGTTACTAAAACTGAGGATGCGGAATGGAACGATATTGAGTCGATAATAAAAGAGTTTGTTAAAGGCGCCGTTGAATCTGAATATAAGGTTCAGCTGGAAGAGCAGGAAGAAGTTGCGTTTGAAGGTACTGATACCGAAATAAAAATACAGCAAATATTAAATGATTACGTACGCCCGGCTGTTGAGCAGGATGGCGGCGCTATATCTTACCGCTCGTTTAACGAAGGTGTTGTAACTGTTGAGCTTCGTGGCTCATGCAGTGGCTGCCCATCATCAACTGTTACACTTAAAGCGGGTATTGAGAATTTACTTAAGCGTATGGTGCCTGAAGTTACTGAAGTAGTATCGGAAGCATTATAATTAAAGATTAGTTATTGAAGATTAAAGATTAGTAGTCAAGCCAACACCAATCTTTAATCTTCAATAACTAATCTTTAAAATACTCATCTATCACTCCCAGCATCTCCCCCGTTAGCTTACCGTTAGTTGCCAGTAACTCGCGCGAGTTTAGTATCTCATCGCCACCGCTGTAGTTAACTACGTGGCCACCTGCCTGTCGCACAATTACAATACCTGCAGCTACGTCCCACGGATTTAAATTATACTCGTAATAAGCATCAAACCTGCCACAGGCAGTATAAGCCAGATCAACAGCTGCAGAGCCTAAACGGCGCAGACCATGGCAGCTTTTCATTAAATGTGTAAACAAAGCTATGTACTGCCGCTGCTTGCTAAAATCGTAATAAGGGAAACCCGTAGCCAATAAACTGTCGCTAATGGTTGGCGCATTGCTTACGCTAATTTCTTTACCATTTAAATAAGCCGGAGCGCCTTTCCAGGCGTAAAAGCACTCGTCTAGATTTACCTCATAAACTACACCTATAACCAACTCATCATCCTCCTTAAGCGCTATGCTTACAGAAAACACAGGCAGGCCATGTATAAAATTGGTGGTACCGTCCAACGGATCAATTATCCAGTTATAGCGTTCTCCTAATTTTGTAGTGGTTTGCTCTTCGGTAATAAAACCCGCTTCAGGCAGTATTTGTTCCAGTCCCTTTACAATGATCTCTTCGGCGGTTTTGTCTACGTATGATACCAGATCATTCAGTCCTTTGAATTCTATTTTATCAGCGGCGAAAGTTTCGCGTTCTTTCCGTATAAATGCTCCGGCCTGTTTTGATACTTCAATTACCTTCGCTGTTATTTCTTGTAGATGCATGGTGACGTAATGATAAACTAAATGAAAATGCTTTATGCACAAAAAAGCTGGCGAAGAACAAACTTAATGCCGCGGTTATACGTGCAACCGGCGGATACATATTGAGTTGTTTTACAAAGATCTCTAACAAAAACAGGTTAGCAAAGAAACCGATAACCGCTACTGTAGAGAAACGTAAAAACTGCTTGAGCGGCGTAGAGACAGATTCATTGAAAACGAAATACCGGGTAATTAAAAAGTTAACCATCACCCCCAAAAAGAATGACACACCTAACGACAGCGTGTGATTATTAAATTCAAACCCAAAGAAGGTATAAAAAGGTCTTTCAAAAAAATTGTGGTATAGCAGGTAAAAGGCACAAATATCAACCAAAAAGCCAGCCCCGGCAGACAGGATAAACCTTACAGCCTGGTTCTTTAATAATTTATGCCCTGCAATTGCATTAGCCATGTTTAACTGCGGGTGTTACTGTATATTTTTTTGCCGTTGCAATAAGTGCAATGCCACCTATAATCAAACAAAGTGCAATTAACTCGGCCTGCGTAAATGGTATGCCGAACAATATGTATTTAGTGTTAACACGTATAAGCTCTATTAAAAAACGCTCAACGCCGTTTAATATCATGTAAATGCCAAACATAACACCCGGAAGTTTTATCCGGTGGCGTATGCTCCACAAAAACGCGAATAGTATTAAACATATCACGCACTCGTAAAATGGTGTTGGGTAAGCGGCTAATTTCAACTCATTACAAAATTTACCAACACAGCCAGGTATCACATTATCGTAATCCATATGACTTACGTTATGCGGATACTTAAATGCCCACATCCAATCAGGTGCCCAGCTTAACCACCCCGGTTTTGGGTGGATGTTTGGTTTCCCCCAATCGCCATCACCCGCCATTTGGCAGCCTATGCGGCCAACGGCGTAAGCTAACATCATGCCGGGTCCGCCAATGTCTAACATGGTGCGACAGTTGATACCGTTTTTATTAGCTACATAAAGCACAGCAGCTCCGCCGCATATTAAGCCGCCATAAAAGGTAAGTCCTTCAAACCCTATCAGCATGCCAACGGGGTCTCTCATAAAATCGTTCCAGTTCTCTAAGGCGTTAAACAGCTTTGCGCCGGCAAAACCAAAAACTGCAGCCCAGAGTAACAAAGTACCCATTAATTCGTACGGATGTACCTTGACCTTTTTTGTTACCGGTTTAGCTAAAACCTGTTTTTTACTTTCTGCATAGGCCCAGTACGTAAATATAGCCGCAGCAGCAACTCCACCAATCCAATTACCCCGGCCTGACAGGATAAACCCCTGTGTGTCGTCAACAAAAGCGCGGTAGTTAAACAGCATATCAACCACCTTAAAACCAAACAGAAAACCAAACACAGCGTTGCCTGCCAATTCAGACATAGACACCGGCTCGCCAACAGTTATCTCTTTTTCAAAGGGATGAATTACACCAAGTTGCTCTTTCCGCTTAAATTCTGATGAGAAAGCCCAATAACCTGCTAAAAAAGCAAGTGCTACAAAGAAGCCAAACGTTTGTATGGGCAGGGGGACATTCCAACCAAAAAGGTATTCAATAAGCGAACTCAGGCTTGGAAACATAGTTATATTATTTGAAACGAATATAGGTTTTAATGCACCAAAATTTCTTCGCTTTCGGTTATTTCAACATCACCATCGGGTGAAATTTGTGTTAATTGTATGGTTTTTAACTCGTTAACTAGCACCGGGTCAAATTTAGTTTTAACCTTAACGTAGTTACGTGTAAAGCCATGCATAAAGCCTTCTTTAACATCCCCCTCAAATAAAACTTCGGCAGTTTTACCTAACTGGGTGTTATAAAAAGCGCGACGCTTTTTATCCGAAAGAATATGCAGCATTTTACTCCTCTCGGCACGGGTTGAGCCCGGCACAACGCCTTTCATTTCGGCAGCAAGTGTGTTTTCGCGTTCAGAATAAGTAAATACATGCAGGTAAGAAACATCCAGATCATTCAGGAAGTTATATGTATCAATAAAATCCTCGCGGGTTTCGCCGGGAAAACCAACAATAATATCCACACCGATGCAGCAGTCGGGCATTACTTGTTTTATTTTTTCTACCCTATCCACATATAATTCGCGCTTATATCTACGGCGCATTAAACCCAGAATTTTATTAGAGCCTGATTGTAGGGGAATATGAAAATGCGGCACAAATTTTTTAGATGTGGCAACAAATTCAATTATTTCGTCTGTAAGTAAGTTGGGCTCTATGGATGATATACGTATGCGATCAATTCCAACCACTTCATCCAATGCCTGCACTAAATCAAAGAATTTATTGGCGCGTTCTCCATTTATTATTCCAAAATCGCCAAGGTTAACACCCGTTAATACTATCTCGCGTACGCCCGAAGCGGCAATTTTTTCAGCCTGCAGCAACACGCTTGCAATGGTATCACTTCTGCTGGCGCCGCGGGCCAATGGTATAGTGCAAAATGTACAAGAATAATCGCAACCATCCTGCACCTTAAGAAAAGTTCTGGTACGATCACCTATGGAAAAGGCAGATACAAATTCGTTAGCTTCAGACACCGGCTGATTAAGCACCAACGCCTTTTCCTTCTTGGTAAGGTCTGTAATATGGTCAACTATCTGAAACTTTTCTGCAGCACCCAAAACCATGTCGACGCCCGGTATTTCGGCTATTTCCTTTGGTTTTAGCTGTGCGTAACAGCCTACTATAGTAACATATGCGTTGGGAGATATTTTTAGCGCTTCCTTAACAACCTTTTTACATTTTTTATCAGCATTATCGGTTACCGAGCAGGTGTTAATTACGAATACATCGGGTGTATCAGTAAAATCAACCGTATCAAAACCGGCTTGATTAAACAGCCGACCGATGGTGGAAGTTTCGGAATAATTGAGCTTACACCCCAGCGTATAAAAAGCAACTTTCTTGTTCATTTTCAATCTGCAAAGATAGCTATTTAAACCGAGGTTGAAAATCAGTTTGGCATTTCAAGCAAGCCGTTCTCATCTATTCACAAATTAACAAATCATCCATTTCGTTCATTTTTACAACTAAATAGAATGGCTTTATTATGAACCTTTTATATAGCAAGGCGTTACTTAATTATTAATTAACAACTGATACTTTACACTACCCCTGTTTTTGCTTATGCTTCCCCTTAGTAAACAAAAAATACCTGTAATGCGCTATGGCCTTGTAGTGCTATTATTTGTCGTGCTATTTGTGAGTACAGAATACCTGCTGCTTCATTACCAAAAGGCAGATGCCTTAAGAAATAACATTGGCAAACTAATTTCGGCGCGGGAAAACTCGGAGCTTATAGATAGCTGCATCATTAAACTTAATAATGCCGATAACAATGCCAGGCTTTACACTGTTACTGGCGAAAAATATTATTTTCAAAGATCATCTGCAGATATTGATGATGTGTTGGGCATAAGCGAAAAGCTGCGATTGGGAGCTGCCAGCGGCGTCAACCAAAACACCGCGCAGAATTTAAGCGACCTTATTAAACAAAAAAAGGCAAAGAGTAACGAATATATTAAGTTAAAGATACTCAACGACAAGCTTATAGATCGGTCAAAAACTATAGTCCAATCTTTAACGCAGGTTGAAAAGCAAATAGACAAACCCGCTGTAAAAGTTGAACATACTATAACTTTTGATACTGTAACTGTATCGCAGCCCGAACAAAATATCGCGGCACAACCAAAGAAAAAGTTTTTTGGAAAGTTGATCTCCTCGCTAAACCCTAAAAACAGGTTACAAACTAATAAAAACGAAACAGGTACCCCTGTTGAAAAAGAGGTTATAGTTAAAAAAGACACCGTTGTTTATAAACAAGTACTTAATAAAGCTGCAATAACCAGGCATACACATGCTTACAAAACTTATTCTAATAACCTAAACACGGTAAATGATAAACTACGTGATAAAGAGGAAGAACTGTTACTGTTGAATAACAACCTTACTCAACAAATAATATCGGGTTTAAAAAATTACCGCGCTTCAGAGATCGTGTATGCCGAGAACAGTAAAAACTTTTTACAGAAAAATTTGGCGGGTATTTTTTGGGAGTTCAAGAAAGTATCTGTTGTAAATTTTCTTTTTGTGGTGTTTTTGCTTGTGTTGGTTTTTTACAATATCTGGAAGATATTTCGCAATGAGCAATTGATAATTGAATACAGTGAGAAAGCCGAAGAATACGCACAGGCTAAAAGTAATTTTTTGGCCGGCATGAGTCATGAAATACGCACCCCGCTTAACTCTGTAATAGGCTTTTCTGAGCAACTTACTAAAAGCGTCCTCTCGTCTACCCAAAAAGAACAAGTTATGGCCATTCGCAATTCATCAGAAATGCTATTGGAGCTTGTGAATGAGATACTGGATTTTTCTAAATACGAAACCGGTAAAATGAACTTTGACAGTCAGCCTTTTTTACCCTGCAATGCTGTTGAAGACATATTTACCACCATGCATATTCATGCTAAAAAGAAAGGCATCCAACTTGAAAAATACAATAACGTTCCCGAAAATTTTTGCTGTGATGGTGATGCTACCCGTTTAAAACAGGTAATAATGAATTTGCTGGGTAACGCCATAAAGTTTACAGTTAAAGGTAAGGTAACTTTGTATGCCGATATAGATAAGTCACATCTTAACAATCCCATTTTAAAAGTTAGTGTTATTGATACGGGTTTAGGTATTGATAAGGATGACCTGCCTCACATTTTTGAAGAATTCTCTCAGGTTGAGAAAGCACAGAAAGCTACCCGCCACAAAGGCACCGGCCTGGGTTTGGCTATCTGCAAAAAGATAATTGAGTTGCAGGGTGGCAGCATAAAAGTAACCAGTACGCCCGGCGTTGGCTCAACTTTCAGCTTTGAATTACCACTTAAAATAACTGAGAGCAACGACTGCGTAGCTGACAAAACGCTTAACATAGATTTTATAGCCGACATAGTACGCGGCAAGCATGCTCTTATAGTTGATGATAACCGTTTTAACGTACTACTTGCTGCAACCATTTTAAAAAAATGGAAGATAACCTATGATGAAGCTTACAACGGATTGGAGGCTACACGGCTAATAGATGCTAATGATTATGATATAGTTTTAACTGACATTGAGATGCCTGAGTTTGATGGGCTTCAATTGATGGAATACATCCGCACCCATAACGACGAGTCAAAAGCTAATACATTAATAATGGCACTTACGGCTAATGTTTTAAAAGAGGACCGCGATAAGTATGTAATGGCAGGTGCCAATGATGTTGTTGTAAAACCTTTTTTAGAGCACGATCTGATTGGGAAAATAGCAGCAAATATTCAGCACAATATAAGCGCGATAAGATTTATTGCTTAATAACCGCTATTCGCCCCAGCGGTAGCTCTGGTTCTGTAAACCTGCAAGGTCTACCACCCTATCAACAACAGTTGCCGCAACTTCTTCAACAGTTTGCGGTTTACTGTAAAACGATGGCATTGCCGGGCAAATAATACCGCCGGCTTCTGTAACCGTATACATGTTTTTAATGTGGATAAGGTTTAAGGGCGTATCGCGTGCAACCAAAATCAGCTTCCTTCTTTCTTTCAGTATTACATCGGCAGCCCGGGCTATAAGATCGTCTGACGTTCCGGCTGCTATACGGCCTAAAGTACCCATAGAGCAAGGGATGACTATCATGGTATCAAACTTTGCAGATCCGGATGCGAACGGAGCCATGAAATCGGTTTTGGCGTAAAATTTATACGGTAGCTTTTGGTAGTTATCGTTATCTAACTCAAACCGCCACACTTGCTTGGCGTTATCGCTCATTACAACAGCCACCTCTTGTAGCTGATCGCTCAATTGCGCCAGTTTTTTAAAAAGCAGATCAGCGTATATAGATCCGCTTGCACCTGTAACAGCAACAACAAGCTTTTTTTTCATAAACCGGTAAACAAATAGTGGAGCAAAGATGAAGAAAGTTATGGGTATAAAAAAGGGTCGAATACAAGTACCCGACCCCACATCTACCTATGAAAAACATGCCCTTTGGAAAGGGCAACACAAATATAATAAGAGTTTTTATTAATTTTTAACAATTAGTAAAAATTAATTTAACGCCCCGCCAGGTTTTTATCTATAAGCGTCTGTATTATACCATCAACCATACCAACACTTGGCACGTAAATATGCTTTATACCTCCCCATTTCATCACCGCCAGGTATATCTCACTTGCGGGGATAATAACGTCCGCCCTATCCTGATTAAGGCCCAAAACATTGATGCGGTCTTTAAGTGAGAACGACTCCAGATAGTTATAAAGCGATTTTAATTTAGCGAAACTAAGCGGCTGTTTATCTTTCTCGTCAGACAAACGGTAAAGCTTGTTGATGTTACCACCGGTACCTATGCCAGCTATGGATTTGTAATGCCGGGTGTGTTCGCGCAGAAACTCCCGCATATCGTTCCAGGTCTCCTCGGTATCCTGATTATCCAATATCCGGATGGTACCTATATTAAAAGATTGAGAAGCGACAAGGCTACCTGCCGAAAACAATGATAACTCTGTACTTCCGCCACCCACATCAATGTACAAATAGTTTTTAGTGCGGTCTATCTCATCCTCGGCATGGCTGGCATATATAATTTTGGCCTCTACCTCACCATGAATTATCTCCAGATCTATATCGGCTTCTTCCTTAATGCGCTTTACAACTTCCGCTCCGTTTTTAGCTTCGCGCATTGCAGACGTAGCACAGGCTCTGTAATCGGTTACCTTGTAAACATCCATCAGGCCCTTAAAAGCGTGCATAGTTTTAACAAGATCATTCGCTTTCTTATCAGATAAGTGTTTGTTTAAAAACGCGTCATCACCTAAACGTAACGGAACGCGGATAAGCGTGTTCTTCTTAAAGGAAACTGAACCATTGTTATCAATTATATCTGCAATAAGCATTCTTACTGCGTTTGAACCTATATCTATTGCTGCGTATCTCAACTTGCGGTGTTTTTAAATTTCAAATAATTGTAGATGTCTATCTGCGCCCTGCACGGAATTTCAGAACGGGTTTTATGGTACTTATTACTATTGTGGCTGTTAATCTCGCGCGCCTTGGTGTTATCAGCCAACTGTATGTCAATGATGTCGCGTATTTCTTTTTTTATCGCCTTATCGTAAATAGGGAAACCTACTTCCACCCTGCTATCAATGTTCCTGCTCATAAAATCGGCAGATGTAAGGTAAATCAGTTCATCACTTCCGTTGCAGAATATGTGTACACGCGCATGTTCAAGGTATTTATCAACTATACTTACTACTTCAATGTTCTCGCTGTAGCCTTTTACGCCCGGCACCAAACAGCACATGCCACGCACTATCATTTGGATTTTAACGCCGGCATTACTGGCCTGGTATAGTTTAGTTATCAACTGCTCATCGGCCAGGCTATTCATTTTCAATATCATGTAAGCAGGCTTTTTTGCTTTGGCTTGCTTAATTTCATTGTCTATCAGCTTATAAATTGCCGGTCTTGAGTCAAAAGGCGATACAATTAAATGCTTTAAACCTTTTGGCAGAATGCCTTTATTCACGGCTTTAAAAACTTCTGCCATATCTGCCGTTATCTTCTTGTTAGCTGTAAGCAAGGTGTGGTCAGCATAAATGCGAGCGGTTTTTTCATTATAATTACCTGTTGAAAGGCAGCCATAATAAACTATCTTATCTTTTTCTGCACGGCTAACTAAACATATTTTAGAGTGCACCTTATAGCCCTCGATGCCGTAAATTACATTTACGCCTTCTTCCTCCAGTTTACGGCTCCAGCCAATATTGTTCTGCTCATCAAAGCGTGCACGCAGCTCAACCAGGCAGTTCACTTTTTTGCCGTTTTTTGCAGCGTTTATTAAGGCGTGCATTATCCTTGAGTTTTCGGCCAAACGGTACACAGCTATGCTTATCTCTTTAACTTTGGGATCAATTGCCGCTTCGCGCAAAAAATGGATCACATAATCATAAGTTTGGTAAGGTGTACTTATCAAATAATCGCGCTTCGCGATCATGGCTATAAGGCTTCTGTCAAACGTTAATCCATCCACAGATAAAGCAGGATATTTTGCATACTCCAGCTCCGGCCTGCCTACATTGGGGAAGGCAATAAAATCTTTAAAATTATGGTAGCGGTTACCCGGTATCAAACTTTCGCCATGCACCCCCATTTTGCTTACTAAAAACTTAAGCATTTCTAAAGGCATGTCCGCATCGTATAACAAACGCATGGGTTTGCCTTTTTTTCTTTTATCCAGGCTTTTAGATAAAGCGTCAATAAACTTCTCGCTAACTACCTTATCCAGATCCAGCTCCGCGTCGCGGGTTAGTTGTATAGAAAAGGCTTCTATAGCATCGTGCTCAAAAATGAAAAAGATGTCTTCTAAGCTGTACCTTATAACGTCATCCAATAAAATAATGAACTTAAGATTATTGGTATCAGGCAGTACTATAAACCGCGATAGGTTATCAGGTATCTCTATCAAAGCATAGTTTACTTTCTTATCACGCGTGAGCTTAACAAAAAAGTAAATAGCGCGGTCGCGCAGTTCGGGTAAGGGCTTACTTGCTTCAAGCATAACAGGCACAAGCGTAGCCAATAATTTTTCGCGAAAGTAGTTTTTAACAAATGTACCACGGGCAACGTTAAGCTGTTTATCATTTAACAGGAATATCTTTTCCTCAGCAAGCTGTTTTACAATTATATTCTCGTAAAGGTTGTGAAACTTCCGTTCCTGCTTTACCACCACGTTTTTTATTTGGCTAAGCAGTTTTTTAGGGTTATATCCTAATATCTCCTTAGCTTTTATGTTAAGGTTGGTAAGCCTGCTTAGCGTTGCCACTCTAACACGATAAAACTCATCAAGGTTGGATGAAAATATGGCCAGGAATTTAATTCTTTCAATAAGCGGAACAGTCGGATCGGCAGCTTCCTGCAAAACGCGATCATTAAAAAACAACCAACTTATTTCCCTGTTAACTAAAGGTATACGTTTAATATCCATAGAATCATCATCTGCCGGAAGGCATTAATTGCAAAACTGCTTATTTATTTGTTAACTTAATATTAAGAGATTGGTATATTGAATGTTTTGATTAATATACACTCGCCTATTTTTCAACAATTAAAAGCTTATATACATTATCTTTACCGCCTTTAAATAAACTATTATGCCAACCTTTGATATTGTAAGTAAAATTGACGGACAAACGTTAGATAACGCTATTAACGTCGCTAAAAAAGAAATACTGAACCGTTATGATTTCAACGGCTCACAGAGCTCTATTGAGCTGGATAAAAAAACCAACGTAGTAACTGTTGTTACCGAGAATGATATGCGCATGAAGGCTATTCAGGATGCCATCATCAGCCGGATGATAAAGCAGCAGCTTGACCCAAAGGCGATGGATTTTGGCAAGGAGCAATATGCATCAGGCAATATGATACGTAAAGAGATCCAAATTAAGCAGGGTATAGACAAAGAAGCCGCCAAGAAAATAGTGAAGAAAATAAAAGACAGCGGCTTAAAAGTTCAGGCCTCTATTATGGACGACCAGGTGCGGGTACAAGGTAAGAAAATAGATGATCTGCAGGCGGTCATCAGCTTATGCCGAAAAGACGATTTCGGGCAGCCGTTGCAGTATATTAATATGAGAGATTAATGGTGATTACAATGATTTAGTTTTGATTACACCGATTTTTATAGTCAATCATCGGTGTAATCATATAAAAAATCGGTGCAATCAAAAAAAATCTAATTCCCCAACTCTGACATAAACTTTATCCGCATCAGCTGTACTTCTTCGCGGGTATAATCGTCAGATCCCAGTTCAACAAGGGCATCATCAATAGAATCTATCTCGGCCGAGCGGAAATAATCAAACACTTCTTCCTGCTTGTCTTCATCTATAACCTCATCAATATAATAATTAAGGTTAAGCTTGGTGCCCGAGTTAACAATAGTTTCAACCTCTTTTAAAACCTCCTCATAAGTAAGGCCTTTTGATGCTGCAATATCTTCCAGATTTAAATGGCGGTCTATATTTTGGATAATGAATACCTTAAGCGCAGATTTATTGGCAGCGCTTTTTATAACCATATCAACCGGACGGTCAATATCATTATCCTCAACATATTTCTTTATCAGATCAATAAACGGTCCGCCAAACTTCATGGCTTTACCGGCACCAACGCCTGATATTTGGCGAAGTTCTTCCTGCGAGATGGGATAGTGCGTACACATTTCCTCTAACGACGGATCCTGGAAGAGTACAAATGGCGGCAGATTCTTTTGCTTTGCCATTTTTTTGCGCAGGTCCTTCAGCAATTGCAGCAATTGCGAATCAAGCGCGCCACCTGCCTGTTTAGGGCCGTCTTCGCTGTCATCATCATCAGAAGCTTCTATAATGCGGTTCATTACAAAACGAATGCTGTGCGGGTTTTCTAAAAACGAATGCCCCAACTTGGTTAGCCTTAATAAGCCGTATTGGTCAATATCTTTTGAAAGATAGTTGTTTAGCAAAGCCTGGCGTAATAATGAGTGCCATAGTATTTCGCCATCCGCTTTACCTGATCCGAACAGATCAAGTAAATGATGCTCGTAATTATGTATCTGCGGCCCGTCAATACCCATTAAAATGTTAAAGATATGGTGGTCATCAAACTTTTCGCCGGTTTGCTTTATAATGCTAAGTGCTTTATGCAATTGCTCCTCGCCATCAAAATGCTGTTTAGATGCGCAGCAATTATCGCACATGTTGTTGCAACCGGCTTCGTTAAAGTTCTCGCCAAAGTAATGGAGCAACTGTTTGCGCCTGCATACAGATGATTCAGCGTAGTCAATTACTTCTTTCAATATCTGTGTACCGATCTCGCGTTCAGAAACCGGCTTGTCTTTCATAAACTTTTGCAGCTTATCAACGTCCTTCTGCGAATAAAAGGCTACGCAAACACCCTCGCCCCCATCACGCCCGGCACGCCCGGTCTCCTGGTAATACCCTTCCATGCTTTTAGGCACATCATGGTGTATTACATAACGCACATCCGGTTTGTCAATACCCATCCCAAAAGCAATAGTAGCTACAATAACATCAACATCTTCCATCAGGAACTTATCCTGCGTATCTGCACGCACTTTAGCATCCAAACCGGCATGATACGGCAAAGCCTTTATGCCATTCAGCGCAAGCACTTCGGCCACTTCTTCCACCTTTTTACGGCTAAGGCAGTAAATAATGCCAGACTTGCCCGCGTTTTGTTTAACGTATTTAACAATCTCTTTATTTACGTTACGCTTGGCGCGCACTTCGTAAAACAGGTTAGACCGGTTAAACGACGATTTGTAAACCGTAGCGTTGTTCATTTGCAGGTTTTTCTGGATATCCTGCTGAACTTTTGGCGTAGCTGTTGCGGTTAGTGCTATAATAGGAATCCCATCGCCAATATTGCTAATTACCTGACGGATCTTGCGGTACTCAGGTCTAAAATCATGTCCCCATTCAGATATACAGTGCGCCTCGTCAACCGCTACAAACGATACATGATTAAGGCGAAGAAAGTCGACATTTTCTTGTTTAGTAAGTGATTCGGGGGCAACGTAAAGTAACTTTGTTTTTCCACTCAGCACATCTTCTTTAACACGTATTATATCTGATTTTGTAAGCGATGAATTTAAAAAATGTGCTATGCTGTCTGATCCGCCAAATGCCCGTAACTGGTCTACCTGGTTTTTCATTAATGCTATCAACGGTGATATTACAATGGCGGTCCCCTCACTCATCAAAGCCGGTAACTGATAACACATTGATTTGCCCCCACCCGTAGGCATAATAACAAAAGTGTCGTTGCCTGCTAATATATTCGTAATTATCGACTCTTGTTCGCCTTTGAAATTATCAAACCCAAAAAAGTTTTGAAGATTATCAAAAAGCGACTTTTTGGTTTCTATCATTATGGTATTCTGTATTAATATAAAAGTTTAAAGTAACAAAATTTTATCAATAAACGATACTTTTACTTATAAATTTTATACTAAAATGATTATTTATGACAATTGTATGCAATTGTCAATAAATTGATAAAGTAAGGTTTTTAGTCCCTTTATTTTACGGTCCTAACGGGCCGGCTACCTTTTTTTCAATGCCAAAAACTATTGCCTAAATCAAAAACAATTCGTTTATTTATTTCTTTTATCAGCGGCAGCAGAGGTGCATTTTTTTTGGTGTTGCTTTAAATTATTATTTCCACATTTGCAGCTTAATGCTAAACTATTTCCACATAAAAAATGAATAAAAATTATTACGCCATAATAATGGCAGGCGGTATCGGAAGCCGTTTTTGGCCCATAAGCAGAACATCGCACCCTAAACAATTTATAGATATATTAGGCACAGGTAAAACCCTGATACAGAATACTTATGACAGGTTTTTAAAGGTTTGCCCTAAGGAAAACATTTATGTGGTAACTAACGAGAACTACACATCGTTGGTAAAGGCACAATTGCCAGACATGGCCGATAACCAGATTTTGACCGAACCCGTTATGCGTAACACCGCGCCTTGCGTTGCTTACGGATGCTTTAAAATTGAAAGTCTTAATCCTGATGCTGCCATTGTTGTTGCTCCGTCAGACCACTTGATATTGGACGAGCAGGCATTTGTTAATACAATTGAAAAATCATTAAAGGTAGCGCAAGAGAAAGATTGCCTTATTACATTAGGAATCAAACCATCGCGCCCTGATACCGGGTACGGATATATCCAGTTTACCGATACTGTCATAGGCGACGACTTCCATAAGGTAAAAACCTTTACAGAAAAACCCACGTTGGATATAGCCAAGACTTTTTTACAAAGCGGCGATTTTTTATGGAACGCGGGGATCTTTGTATGGTCTGCTAAAGCGATAGTCAAAGCGTTTGGACAGTACTTGCCGGACATGAACGATATTTTTGCCGATGCGCGCCCTTATTACAATACAGACAACGAACGCAACCACGTTAACCAGGCTTACATGCAATGTACTAACATCTCCATAGACTATGGTATTATGGAGAAAGCCGATAACGTTTATGTGCTACCGTCAGAATTTGGATGGTCTGATCTGGGTACCTGGGCTTCTATTTACGAGCTTTCTGAAAAAGACTACGTGGGCAACGCTGTAATCCCATCAGAAAAAGTGATTATGTACGATTCATCCAATTGCATGGTGAACGTACCTGAAGATAAATTGGTGATACTACAAGGACTACATGATTACATTGTGGTTGAATCAAACAATACTTTGTTAATCTGCCCGCGCGACCAGGAGCAAAATGTTAAAAAAGTAGTAGCTGATGTAAAACAGCAGTTTGGCGTAAAATATATTTAAGTGTAGAGATTAGCTTCTAATATCTTTATATGAAGCTTCGGTGTTATCGCGCCGAAGCTTTTTGCTTTTATATCAATTGGTTACGATAATTAATTTTATTTATCTTTAATGATATAAACCCACTCTTTAATCCCCCCTTTGAGAGGGTTAGCGAGCTTAATCTACATTATTATGAAAACGAGTTTCAAAATTTACACCGTCGCTTTATTAGCGTTTTCAGCCATTACCGCATTTACTTCCATAAAAAAATCAGCCATTGACAGCAAAGACCTTAAAGGCGCGTGGGAATACGGCCCTGCCGAGAAGCGTACGGTAATGATTAATACTGACAAAGTTTTTGCTGTTGCAGTTTACGATCTGCCCGGCAAGAAATTCATTAGTTCATACGGCGGAACCTGGCAAGTAAACGGTAACAAACTAGTGCAAAAAATAGAATGGAATAATTCAAATCCACAACAGGTAGGTACGGAGGTAACAACTGATATCACTTTAGCCGGAAAAAAGCTCACAACCGTAACATCAAAAGAAAACTGGAATAAAGTTGATGACGGCAAAGGCGACGACCTTACCGGTGCATGGGTTATAACCGGCAACTACGTAAATGACAAGGTAACCAAACGCTCAAGCCCGTTTATACCACGCAGAACGATGAAAGTTATTGCCGGCGGCCGTTTTCATTGGATAGCCTATAACGTGCAAACCAAGGAGTTTATAAACGCCGGTGGCGGTAACTATAGCGCTAAAGACGGCAAATACACCGAGCAAATAGAGTTCTTTACCAAAACGCCTGAAAGTATTGGCAAATCACTATCGTTTCAATATTCATTTGTTGATGGCGACTGGCGTCATAAGGGCGAAAAATCAACCGGCGGGCCACTGGATGAGTGTTGGACGAAGCGGGAAGTATTGGAGAAGTAATAATCAATGACCTGTTTGTCATTTAGAAGCACAAAGCAAAACAAAAAATCCTCTTTCGCCTAAACGAAAGAGGATTCATTATTTATAACACCCTTAGGGTTTCAGGGGTTCAGCTTAAGAATGAAATACTTGTTCAAACTGATTGATAGAGTCTTTGCTTTCTAAAACAGAATGACCCATTAAAAACTCATCAACTTTACGCGCACACTCGCGGCCTTCTGATATTGCCCAAACAACCAAAGATTGTCCGCGACGCATATCACCTGCTGCAAATACTTTGCTTACGTTGGTACGGTAAACACCTTCTTTAGCATTTACGTTTTTACGCGCGTCAACCTCAACACCCAAATTATCCAACATGCCTTCAAACTGCGGGTTAAGGAAACCCATTGCCAGGAACACACGCTGGCAAGGTATTTCGCGCTCAGACCCTTCAACCTCAGCAAATTTTACCGGGCGACCCATAATATCTAACTCCCAGCTTACATCGCTCACTTTTAGCGCTCTTAGCTCGCCGTTCTCGTCTCCTAAAAATTCCTTAGTGTTAACACCCCAGAAACGCTCAACGCCTTCCTCGTGCGATGTGGTTGTTTTTAATACCATTGGGTACGTTGGCCATGGCATATTTGGTGTACGCTCAGCAGGTGGCTGCACCATCACTTCAAATTGCTTTACAGATTTAGCTCCCTGGCGGTTTGATGTACCAACGCAGTCAGAGCCGGTATCGCCGCCGCCAATAACTACAACATCTTTACCTGTTGCTAAAATATCTTCGGCAGTTATAGGCGAATTGCCAACGCGTTTGTTTTGCTGTTTTAAAAACTCCATAGCAAAATAAACGCCCTTTAACTCACGCCCCGGCACCGGTAAGTTACGCGGTATAGTAGAGCCACCGGCTAAAACCACCGCATCATTGTTACGTACCAAATCCTCCGCAGAAATATCTTTTCCTATTTCAATGTTGGTTTTAAATACAACACCATCCTTTTCCATAACCTCCATGCGGCGGTCGATGACATTTTTTTCCAGTTTAAAATCAGGGATGCCATAGCGTAATAGGCCGCCAACTTTGTCGTCGCGCTCATAAACGGTTACCTCATGCCCGGCTTTTGCCAATTGAGCGGCAGCAGCAAGCCCAGCCGGGCCCGAACCAACAACCGCTACTGTTTTACCTGTTTTAATCAACGGTGCGGTTGGTTTAACCATTCCTTTCTCATAAGCAATCTCAATGATGTGCTTTTCAATCTCTTCAATAGCTACCGGTGGTTTGTTGATACCCAACACGCAAGCCGACTCGCATGGAGCGGGACAAATACGGCCTGTAAACTCCGGGAAATTATTGGTTGATGACAAGATCTGGTAGGCTTCTTCCCAATCTTTATTATAAACGGCATCGTTAAACTCCGGAATAATATTACCCAGTGGGCAACCACTATGGCAAAAAGGTATGCCGCAGTTCATGCAACGGGCAGATTGCTTGTTTAATTCCTCGTCGGAATATAAACTTTCAAATTCGTTATAATTCTTAATACGTTCCGCAGGCGGTAATTTGGCAGGCATTTTCCTGTCATACTCCTGAAAACCTGTAACTTTTCCCATCTATTAATTAACTGATTGTAATTCTAATTTTTCAATAACTTTCTTGTACTCTCTAGGAAACACCTTAATAAAGCGTTCAGAAACAACGCTCCAGTTTTTAAGGATATCTTTAGCCAGTTCGCTGCCGGTTAAGCTAACATGCTTGCGCAGTAACTCGCCTATCTGCTGTTCGTCTTTCGCGCTTAGCGGATCAAGGTCAACCATTTCGGTGTTGCAGTTTTCGGCAAAAGTACCATCAACATCATACACCCATGCTATACCGCCGCTCATACCGGCTGCAAAGTTGCGGCCTGTTTTACCTAATATAAGGGCTATACCACCTGTCATGTACTCGCAACCGTGGTCGCCTACACCTTCAACAACCGTTGTAGCGCCCGAGTTACGCACCGCGAAACGCTCGCCGGCCATACCTCTTACAAATAACTCGCCTGATGTTGCACCGTAAAGTGCAACATTACCAATGATGATGTTATCCTCAGGTACAAAGGTAGCTGTAGCATCAGGGTAGATAGCTAATTGCGCACCCGACAAGCCTTTACCTACATAGTCATTCGCTTCGCCTTCTAACTCAAAAGATACGCCTTTGGTTGAGAATGCACCGAAGCTTTGACCGGCTGGGCCTTTAAACTTATAATTGATGGTATTATCAGGCAAGCCTGCAGAACCATAAATTTTTGATATTTCGTTTGATAACAACGCGCCTATGGTACGATCTGTGTTTTTCACATCATAAGTACCGAATACAGGTGTTTTATCAGCTAAAGCTGCTTTTGCATCTTCCCACAGCTTCCAATCAATAATGGTAGCCATACCGTGATCCTGCTGTTCGCTATTGTAAAGTGTTGAGTTTTTGTCGTAAGTAACCGGGTGTAATAAGCCTGAAAGATCAATCTTATTAGCTTTCCAGCTTTTTAAACCATCTTTTACTTTCAGAAACTGAACACGGCCCACCATTTCATTAATGGTACGGAAACCCAATTCGGCCATTATCTCGCGCATTTCCTCTGCCATAAACTTAAACAGGTTAACAACATGCTCAGGTTTACCAGAGAATAGTTTACGCAATTCAGGGTCCTGCGTTGCAACGCCTACAGGGCAAGTATTTAAATGGCATTTACGCATCATAATACAACCGCCTGCAACCAGGGCAGCGGTAGCAACACCCCACTCTTCGGCACCTATTAAACAGGCAATAGCCAAATCTCTACCGGTTTTTAGCTGACCGTCTGTTTGCAGCACAACACGGCTGCGTAGTTTATTTTTCACCAAAGTTTGGTGCGCTTCGGCCAGGCCAAGTTCCCAGGGCAGGCCAGCGTGTTTTATAGAACTTATTGGCGATGCGCCTGTACCACCATCATATCCGGCTATCAAAATAACATCAGCATGTGCTTTAGCTACACCGGCAGCTATAGTACCTACACCCGCTTTTGATACCAGTTTAACGTTAATACGCGCCTGGCGGTTAGCATTTTTAAGGTCGAAGATGAGCTGGGCCAAATCCTCAATAGAATAAATATCATGGTGCGGCGGTGGCGATATCAAACCAACCCCCGGAGTTGAGTGACGGGTTTTTGCTATCCAGTCATCAACTTTATGGCCCGGTAACTGTCCACCTTCGCCCGGTTTAGCACCCTGCGCCATTTTTATCTGTAACTCATCCGCATTAGTAAGGTAGTTTGAAGTTACCCCGAAACGGCCTGATGCTACCTGCTTAATTGCAGAACGCATAGAGTCGCCGTTTTCCATGGTCTGGTAACGTATCTCATCTTCCCCGCCCTCGCCGGTGTTGCTTTTACCGCCAATGCGGTTCATAGCAATGGCCAGCGTACTGTGTGCTTCGTGCGAAATAGATCCGAAAGACATAGCGCCGGTAGCAAAACGCTTCATTATGCTCTCTGACGACTCTACCTCATCAATTGAGATGGCTTCGCGATGATGAACAAAATCAAGCAGACCGCGGATAGTGTAGTGTTTATCGCTTTGCTCGTTAACGGCTTTAGCGTAGTTTTTATAAACGTTGTAATCGCCGCTGCGGGTTGCGTGTTGCAGCAAGTGTACCGTAGTGGGGTTAAACAAGTGTTCCTCGCCACGACGTTTCCATTGGTAAATACCACCCTCGGGCAGTAATTTATTTTCTTTGTGCGCGGTAAAGCCTATGCGGTGTTTGCAAAGTGCTTCACGGGCAATCTCATCCAAACCAAGGCCGCCAATACGGGTAACCGCCCCGCAGAAGTATTTATCAACTACTGATTTGTTTAAACCTAATATCTCAAACACCTGCGAACCATGGTAAGATTGCAATGTAGAGATACCCATTTTTGAGAAAATCTTCAGTAAGCCGTCATTTACAGACTTAACGTAGTTCTTTAACAGGTATTTTTTATCCAGCTTGGTGTCAAGCGCACCGCTGTCTTTTAAATTCTCAATAGTAGCCTGCGCCATGTATGGGTTAATGGCAGTAGCGCCAAATGCCAGTAAACAGGCAAAATGATGTACTTCCCAAACGTCACCGGCTTCGGCAATAATGCCTACTGCTCCGCGTAAACCTTTCTTTATCAAATGGTGATGCACAGCTGATACCGCCAGTAATGATGGTATAGGTGCGTGCTCAGAGTCTAAAGCGCGGTCTGACAGGATCAATACTTCAAAACCATCGGCAACCGCGTCCTCTGCATAACGGCAAACGCGCTCAATACCTTTTTGTAATGAACCAGGGTTACCATCAGCATTGAAATAAGTTTGCAACGTTTTTGCGTGGAACATGCCTGTATCAATACTACGCACGCGCTCTAACTGATGATTTTTAAGAACAGGATGTTTAAGCGTTACACAATGGCAATGCATTTTATCCTCATCAAGCAAGTTACCATTGTTACCTATAAAGGTAGACAAGCTCATTACCAAACGCTCCCGAATCGGATCAATAGGCGGATTGGTAACCTGCGCAAAGAACTGTTTAAAATAACTTGACAAGTGCTGAGGTTTGTCTGACAGAATAGCCAGCGGAACGTCAGTGCCCATAGAGCCGATAGGTTCTTTGCCGTCAAGCGCCATTGGTTTAATAATGGTCTCAACATCCTCCCGTGAGTAACCAAACACCTGCTGATACTTGAATATCGCATCGGCACTCAGGTCAGCAAATGTTAAACGGGGCTCGGCAAGTTCTTCCAGTTTTATCTTATAGTTCTCTAACCAGCGGCCATAAGGCTGGCGCGAAGCTATTTGTTGTTTAATTTCTTCATCAGTAATGATCATACCTTTTTCGGTATCTATCAATAACATTTTACCCGGCTGTAAACGGCCGTTTTTGATGATGGTTTTGGGGTCTATTTTAATAGCACCTGTCTCTGAAGCTGCAATTACACGGCCATCATTTGTAATAGTATAACGTAACGGACGAAGACCATTACGATCTAACACAGCGCCAACCAGTTTACCATCTGTAAAGCTGATAGCTGCCGGGCCATCCCATGGCTCCATTAAAGTAGCGTGGAACTCGTAGAACGCCTTTTTTATCGGGTCCATCTGCTCGTTGCCATCCCATGCTTCGGGTATCAGCATCATCATAACATGCGGCAATGAACGGCCGGTATGTTGTAAAATTTCGATGATGTTATCTAAACAAGCCGAGTCAGATTGATTGTTATCAATAACAGGCAACAGCATCTCCATCTCCTCTGCACTGAAGTAGCTGGAAGCGTATGATTTTAAGCCCGAATAGAACCAGTTAAGATTACCTGTAAGTGTGTTAATCTCGCCATTGTGCGCAATTAAGCGGAACGGCTGAGCCAATTTCCACGAAGGGAAGGTATTAGTTGAAAAACGTGAGTGAACCACCGCCAAACCTGATGCCATACGCGGATCGCGCAGATCTGCATAATACTGGCGCACCTGGTAAGTAGTTAACTGGCCTTTATATATAATTACCTTACATGAAAATGAAGGAAAATAAAAGCTGTTACGTGCACCTGGCAGCGTTTCGGTTACAATTTTATTGATGTAACGGCGCAGTACATAAAGCTTACGCTCAAAATCGTCAACATTAGTAATAGAATGTGGCCTTGCTACAAAGATCTGCTCAACATCAGGCTCCGCGCTACGGGCTGTTTCGCCAATTACCGATGAATCTACCGGAGGCTTACGAAAACCCAGCTTATGTAAACCTAATTTATCAATAGCATTATCAATAATAGTACGGCAAGCTTTTTTCAGTACAGAATCTTTAGGTAAGAAGAGCATCCCTACACCATATTCGCCGGGTTGCGGCAAACTGATCTCAAGGTCTGAGCATTCTTCCATAAAAAATTCATGCGGTATCTGCATTAAAATACCCGCGCCGTCACCCGAGTCGGGGTCACAGCCACAGGCACCGCGATGCTCCATGTTCTCTAACATGGTAAGTGCATCATCAATTATTTGGTTGGTCTTATGTCCGTCAATATTGGTTATAAATCCCGTACCGCACGAGTCGTGTTCAAATTCTGGTCTATACAGGCCCTGGTCGCAATCAGTTTGATTCATCTCAAAAATTAAACCGTTAAAAAAATTGTATATCGTGTAATTACGAAAATACAGATTTTAACAGGCAAATTAAAACATTCCTAAACTTTTTTGATAATGCTAAATAATATCGCATTGTTAAGCGCTATTATTATAATATTTTTAACAATGATAACTTATTATTAAAAAAATGTAAAAAACAAAACAACTAAATTCTTTGTTGGCGGATGCTTATTTGCAGGCTAAACCTATCCTAAATTAATAAAACAAAGCCAATAAATCCAATAATGATCAACTTTTTATGTTTTAACACTATTATAAGGTTTGCAACCACACCCTTACAATTATTGCTAACTTTGCAAAAAACTACCATAAAATGCTTCAAAAGAATAAAGCTGTTTTTTTAGACCGCGACGGCGTGCTAAACCGTGAAATGGGCGATTATATACGCCGCATAGAAGACTTTGAAGTATTAGATAATTTTGCCGCGCTAAAAGAACTGCAGGATCGTGGATACCTGCTTATTGTGGCCACCAACCAGGGTGGGCTGGCAAAAGGTTGGTATAGCGAAGACGAGTTGGGGAAAATGCACCAAAAACTAAGAGACGACTACAGCGCTCACGGTGTGATGTTTACCGATTTTTTTTACTGCCCGCATCACCCCGATTTTACCGGAGAGTGCGATTGCCGCAAACCTAAACCCGGTTTATTGGTTAAAGGGATTGAAAAATATAACATAGACCCAACCCGTTCTTACTTTATTGGCGACCGTGAGCGCGATGTTGAGGCAGGTACCGCAGCAGGCGTAAAAGGCATTTTGATCGATAGCGATCAGCCAATAAGTACAGTGTTGGATATGATTAAATAAGCAGTCCAATCCTCCCCGGAGGGGGAAGGGCTTTAAAATAGTTTATGCCATTAGCCCACTCTTTTAAAAATATAGATTCCGTAATTGCTGCAGTAGCAGGTTTTTTCATTATACAACTTTATACCGCCTATAGCGGCATAGGGGTTTCGCCAGATTCTATTATGTACGCCAGCGCGGGGCGCAGCCTGGTTGACGAAGGGGCGCTCATCACCTTTAACGGTTTACCGTTGGTTGATTTCCCGGTGTTTTATCCCACCTTTTTGGCCTCGGTCATTTTCATTACCGGTATTGATCCTTTTACTTTCGGCCCCGTATTAAACGGCTTAATGTTTGCCACGCTGCTTTATTTATGCGGATGGATAATGCAGCGCTTTGTGGCTACAACCCACCTTTATAAATGCCTTGTGTTGGTAGCCATAATATTAAGCCCTGCCCTGCTGCAGATCTATACCTACTTATGGTCTGAAACATTGTTTATACTGCTCAGCATTGTGTTTATGGTCATATTCCGTAAATATATGGCTACGCGCAGCATTGCCTGGTTGCTGGCAGCGGCCCTTGTAGCATCAGTAAGTACTGTAACGCGCTACGCCGGTGTAACTATAATAGGCACGGGTGGCTTCATTTTATTGTTTGATCGCAATTTGGATCTTAGAAGAAAGATCATTCATATTTTAAACTATGGCCTGATGGCTTCGTCGCTGCTGATATTAAACCTGATGCGGAACGCGCTGCTCACCAAAACCATGACCGGCCCCCGCGAACCATCTTTGACCCCATTTACAGAAAACGTATACTATTTTGGCACCGTTATAGCCGAGTGGCTGCACATTGCTCCTGAACATTACGCGGTAGTATCGTCCCCGCTTGCCTGGCTGGTTTTACTCACCTTAGCAGGCCTGCTGGTTTATCAATTGATAAAGGGCGATATGTCGGCCTATGAAAACGTCGCGCTTACGTTTGCATTAATTTACGGGTTATTCATTATCATATCATCCACCTTTTCACGTTACGAACGCATCAATCCCCGCCTGCTGTCGCCAATGGTCATTCCGCTGATATGGAGCCTTACCAATTGGGTGTTAACAGCCTTTAGAAACATCAGGTTCGATCAGCAGAAACGGCGCATAATTAACTCGTGTTTTTGCCTGTTGATGCTTGTGTTTATAGCCAATGAAGCTTACGCAGATTGGGACCGCCATCACGATCAGCATGATTATGGTAATCCCGGCTATACGGATGACGAATGGAACAACTCAAAATTTGTTACTTTTTTAGAGAACAACAAACATATTTATAAACCGGGCGTCCCTATTTATTCTGATGCCAACGAGGCCGCTTACTTTACATCAGGCATACGCTGTAAAAACCTGCCACACCGTTTCTTCCCGCAAAAAATCGCAGAGTTTTATAAAGTGC
This sequence comes from Mucilaginibacter calamicampi, assembly GCF_042676765.1. NCBI lineage: Bacteria > Pseudomonadati > Bacteroidota > Sphingobacteriia > Sphingobacteriales > Sphingobacteriaceae > Mucilaginibacter > Mucilaginibacter calamicampi. The sequence continues at coordinate 683,908 of NZ_JBHTHU010000005.1, read as the reverse complement.
CACATTACTACCTTATCTGGTTTGAGAAACTGGAAAACCCCGAATTAATCAATTTGGAGCATGTTATGCAAAGACAAAAGCTAGTAAAGCTGTATGATTTTGGCGATGAAGGAGCGGTATATGAAATGAAGCCGGAGTTGAACGGAAAATAATAATGACATTATATTTTTGGCAGGCATACAATATTTAGCGTGTCATTTTAATTGTTCAGTTCACAATTAATATATAGTTTTGGTGATAACCAACAATATTACCTAATGACCTCTGTATTTTTTAAAAAAGCAGCAATAGCCCTGACTTTTTGCGCCATTACCCTTTCTGTATCCGCTCAAACCAAATCAAATTTTAAAAGCTGGGCGCAAACCCCGCCAATGGGCTGGAACAGCTGGGACAGCTACGGACCCACAGTTACCGAAGCTGAAGTAAAAGCAAATGCAGATTATATGGCCGCCAACCTTAAAAAGCTGGGTTGGGAATATATTGTTGTGGACATCCGCTGGTTTGTTGAGAACGATAAGGCAGGCGGCTACAACCAAACCGACCCTATTTATGTAATGGATGAGTACGGCAGGTATTTGCCATCTGTCAAAAAATTCCCGTCATCGGCAAATGGCAAAGGCTTTAAGCCATTGGCCGACTATATGCACAGTAAAGGATTAAAATTCGGCATCCATATCATGCGGGGTGTGCCCGTAAAAGCCGTTAACGAAAAACTTCCTATTAAAGGCGCTAACGGTATAACTGCGGATAAGATCTACACTACAGAACTGCAATGCAAATGGCTTAGAGATAACTACACCGTGCTGGCTAATAAACCCGGCGCGCAGGAATATTATAACTCTATAATGGAGCTATATGCTTCATGGGGTGTAGATTTTATTAAAATAGATGACCTATCCCGCCCCTACCACCTGGGCGAGATTGAACTGATTCGCAAAGCGATTGATAAAACAGGCAGACCAATAGTATTAAGCACTTCTCCCGGCGAAACACCGATTGCCAATGCAGACCACGTTAAAGAGCATGCTAATATGTGGCGCATGGTTGATGATGTGTGGGACATTTGGAAAGACCTGCCCCACCTGATGAACGTTGCACAAGGCTGGTACCCGTACATCGCGCCCGGCACCTGGCCAGATTGCGACATGATACCGCTGGGCCGCATAGCCATTCGCGGCGAACGTGGTAAGGACCGCATGACACGCCTTACAAAAGACGAACAGTATTCGCTGATGTCGTTTTTTACCATACTCAGATCACCGTTAATGTTCGGTGGCGATCTGCCGTCAAATGATGCCTTCACCACGTCGTTACTTACCAATACCGCTGTGCTTAAAATGCATCGCGAAAGTACAGATGTAAAGCAATTGTTTATGAAAGACGGTCTGTTGGCTGTTACATCGCGCAACAGCAAAACGGGCGAGCGTTACATAGCGCTATTCAACATCGGCGATAAAGACACAAGGGATATTTCAGTAAACCTGAAAGACCTGGGTGTAACGGGAAAAGTTAAAGTAAAAGACCTGTGGAGCGGTGCAACTAATACGCAAACCGATGCTGTACTATCCCGCTCAATTGCACCACATGCAAGTGTGTTGGTGAGTGTAGGGAAATAACAAACTGTGTCATTGCGAGGTACGAAGCAATCGCGGACTGTGCATACCGCCTTTCTGCGTGCGATTGCTTCGTACCTCGCAATGACAATTTTTTCCGGCTACTTCTTTTTAAATTAGACCAAAACACTTTAGCTTATATTGCAAATAAAGTATTTTAGTAAACTATTACGCACTTTATGAAATCAACCAACAGAAGAAAATTTATAACAACCACAGCCGCTTTGGCTGCAGGTACAGCAGCATCAGCCATGTCAACAAATAACGCAGCCGGGAAATATCCGGTAGTACACCACGTATTGTTCTGGTTAAAGAACCCTAACTCAAAAGCCGACCGCGATAAGTTAATAGCCGGTGTAAAAAGCCTTGGCAAAATTAAAACCGTACGCGAATTACATGTAGGTGTAGTAGCCAGTACAGAAAAACGCGATGTAGTTGATAACAGCTGGGCGGTTTCAGAACTGATGCGTTTCAGTGATCTGGCCGGACAGAAAGCTTACCAGGATGATCCTATTCACTTAAAATTTGTTGAGGAGTGCAGCCCGCTTTGGGAAAAGGTGATTGTGTATGATGCGATAGAAGCATAAAAAAACACTGCGTGCTGTTGCAAAAATACATGCAACACTTTGCAACACTTGCAACAGCGTTTTTTGCATATAATTGATTATTAGTTATTTACGATTATTGTAAGTTTAAACATGCAACACTTTGCAACGGACCTATTCGTCAGGAAATTTAGCTGTAAAATTAATATAACGACCTCTATATCAAACACTTAAAAAGTGTGCATTTTTCAGGCTTTTTAAGGATATGCTGCAACAGTAAAAAGGGCCTTTGCAAATTTGCAAAGGCCCTTTTTTTGTTTAGTTTATTACAGATAGTTACCAATCCAGTTTTAACAGTGCTACTCCCTGCCTTGCCAATGAGGTACTTATGGTAAGGTTACCATTTTTTACGGCCAGTTTTTGTGGTTTACCAACGGCTTCCAGCATACCTGCTTTTTCTAACGCGGCTATCTGCTCTTTCGTTGGGGTCTGCGGCGCCCCCATCTTTTTCCATACTTCGTAAGAGTTGCTGTGCGTAGCATCAACCAGGTACTGCGTTAGCGTAACGCTTGTCGTTTTTAATCCCTTTAACGATACGGCTACAGGCTCAGGCGGCGATTGGATATCCATATCATGATAGTTCCATAACATTACCGTAGCTTTTTTCGCGTCTTTGGCAGCCAAAGCGCCAACATCTGTTTGCTGTCCGCGCGCGCTTGAATCAACAAAGGTTCTGAGCGGATACATGCGGCTACCGATGACCTCTACCCTTTTGCCTGACATTTTACCAAACATGCGGAACACGTTCAGCACAGGCTTATCAACTCCGTTGGTGGCCAAATCGCGGAAACCATAAAACCATGGCTGATCCTCGAACTCAAACGCCCAGGTAACCGCACCTTTAAAGTTAATGCCTATCTCATCTGCCAGGGCATACTTGCGCGCGAAAGACGCCGCGGTATAGCTTGGATACATGGTACCATTACGATAAGCATTTTGCGGGCTGGTTACCATGCCGCAGGCAGCACAACCCTCAGGGTCAGATTCGCCTATAATAATAGGCAGGTTCTTAAGCGTTGGGAAAGATGCAACTATGTTAAAGCCTTTCTGTATATCCCGCATCTGGGTGCCAACATTCATACGCACAACACCATCAACCAAAGTTGGTGCCCCCTTAGCATGGAACGAGATAAGGTCTATAGGCGTGCCTACCTTACCAGTTACATAGTTAGTACCCGATACGCAATGGGTAAGGAAGTCGGTTAAAAACTTGGTGCCTCCTCTGCCACCGGTACCGGCTACATCGGCCCCGCCTATTTTAGCAGTTGGCAAGGCGCGTTTAACCGCGTCTACAGTATAATCATATAATTTAAAGAATTCTTCGGGAGTACCTTTCCAGTATTCAATGTTAGGCTCGTTCCATAGCTCCCAGTACCAGCTTTCTACCTCGGTTTTGCCGTAACGGTCTACAGAGTGCTTAACCCATTGGTAAACCAGCTCTGCCCATTTATTGTAATCTTTTGGCGGATAAGCCCAGCCGGTGGCGATAGAAGACCTGCCGCCGGGTGTCCAGCTGTGTTTATAAGGATCTGGTTTGGTAGATAGCGCTTCGGGCATAAAACCTATTTGTGCAAATGGTTTCATACCGCGTTTTACGTAGGTATCAAAAATACTGTCAACCAATCTCCAGTTATAAATTGGCTTGCCATCGGCATCCTCTGTATAAGCGTTGGTTGAACCCCATTTTAGCTTGGGTATACCATCGCCTGTAACTAACATGCTGTGCGCACGTACATGTACCGGTACGGGGCTTAAAGCAGCAATCTCTGAAAGCAGCTTCTTGCCATCCTTCATATACGTATAATTAGGCTCGTCATAACCAAACCAGGCCCACATGGGGTACATAGCGCCAACCTCCTTATCCAGGTTTACCTGGATGGTGGCCGGGGTGGTTTGATTTTGCGCTAAACTGTAATTGCACCATACAGCACAAAGTACCAGCAAGGTGCCACAAGCTCTTAATGATCTTAACATAAAACGGAATTTTGGTTTACATGTCAAATATAATGAAACATTGTTGAATTATTGTAAACAATAAAACAACAAAAAAGCGGCCTGTCTTTTTCAAACAGGCCGCTTCAATATTAAACTTTGAAATAAGCTTATGCTTTATCTTTTGTCCAGTTGCCATCAACTAAACGAAGGATGTTCAATGGGTTATCTCTTTTCAAAGCATCAGGAAGCAGATCATCAGGGAAATCCTGGAACGCTACCGGGCGCACAAAACGCAGGATAGCGCCTGTACCTACCGAAGTTGACGCGGCATTGCTGGTTGAAGGGAACGGACCGCCGTGTACCATTGAATGGCAAACCTCAACACCTGTTGGGTAGCCACCATAAATAACACGACCAGCTTTTTGTGTGATAATGCTCACTACAGGTAGTAAAGCTTCTTTATCGCCATCAGCAGCATGAACGGTAGCTGTTAACTGGCCTTCTAATGAGTTTAATACGCTGTGTAATTCGGCAGCATCTTTACAAAGCACAAATAGTGTAGCAGGGCCAAACACCTCTTCAGTAAATGCTTTATTACTTAAAAACGCTGATGCTGTAGTGCTGAAAGCTGACGGACGAGCCTCTGCTTTATCTGCATTAGCCGCGGTAGCAGCTTCGGCAACCAAAGTAGCACCGGCACCATTCAATGCATCAATGCCATGCGCATATGCTTTGCAAATGTTTTTGTTCAGCATAGTACCGGGTACGGTATTAACAAATTCGCCTGCGAATAACGCTATAAATGCTTTGCTGGCTTCGCTCTCTATCATTAAAACCAAACCAGGGTTAGTACAGAACTGACCAACACCCATAGTTACAGAACCAGAAAGAGCTTTAGCTATCTTTTCTTTTTGAGTTTGCAACGCGTTCTCCATCAACACAACAGGATTAATAGCGCTCATTTCCGCATAAACAGGAATGGGCTCAGGGCGCGCGTTAGCAGCGTTAAACAACGTCATACCTACGTGGCGTGAACCTGTGAAACCAACCGCTTTAATAACCGGGTTTTCAACCAGTTTAACTGAGTGTTCGTGGTTTAGATATACTGATGAGAACACACCTTCGGGCATGCCGGTAGCCTGTGCAGCTTTAGCAATAGCCGAGCTAACCAGGGCATTGGTGCCCGGATGAGATGAGTGTGATTTTACTATAACAGGGCAACCGGCAGCTAAAGCAGAAGCGGTATCGCCACCGGCAGTTGAAAATGCTAACGGGAAGTTACTTGCGCCGTAAACAGCCACGGGGCCCAGAGGAATTAACATTCTGCGTATATCTGATTTTGGCAGTGGCTGACGATCAGGTTGCGCGGTATCAATGCGGGCATCTAACCACCATCCGTCGCGCAGTAATTGCGCAAATAATTTTAGCTGGCCGCAAGTTCTGCCACGCTCACCTGTAATACGGGCAACCGGCAAACCAGATTCGGCACTACATCTTTCAATCAAAGCATCGCCCAAAGCCATTATCTCATCGGCAATGGCATCCAAAAATTTGGCGCGTTGCTCATAAGAAGTTTCGCGGAATATTGGGAAAGCTTTTTCAGCCAAAGCAATGGCTGTATCAAACTCTTCCTGGGTAGCCTGGGTAAATTTCTCAGGCAGGTATTCGTTTTTTGCAGGTGCAAAAGACTGGAAGGTTTTGTCGCCTTTTGCGCTGTTTTTAAATCCAATAAAATTATCAGCTATAAGTGTCATAAAACTTTTTGGGTATATGTTAAAGGTTATATTTTGTTACGCAAATATGGGCTTTTCCTTTACAAATCGTGCCTGTTAATCGTCATTTTTTGTAAAAGTAGTGATAGAAAGAAATCGTTTTCGAATTCATTATTAAAATAATCTTTTCTAAATTGCTGCAATCAATTTTAAGCCGGGGCGCTCGTCCGCAATAATGCATTATCATGAAATTAAACCGTAGATCAACCATAAAACATATGCTTACCGGAGCTGCCGTACTTTCAGCCAACAATTTGTTGGCTTCGCCCCTGGCGCAGACAGATTCAAACACACCTTATTTGCCCTTGAAAGGCAATATCAACCACTCGGTTTGCAGGTGGTGCTACAAAGAGCTTGAGCTGGATGTGCTATGCGCGGAAGGTAAAAAAATAGGGCTTAAAGGGATTGACCTGGTTGGCCCGGCAGACTGGCCCACGCTAAAAAAACATGGCCTGCATTCGTCTATGTGTAATGGTGCCGAGATCAATCTGGTTGACGGTTTTAATGATAAAAAGTTTCATGGCGAGTTAATAAAACGGTATAGCGATATGATCCCCTTAGTTGCTAATGCGGGTTACACCAACCTGATATGCTTTAGCGGTAACAGGCGCGGAAAAACCGACGAAGAAGGATGGCAAAACTGTGTGGAAGGGTTGAAACAGTTGCTTCCGCTGGCCGAAAAACATAAGGTGGTGTTGGTTATGGAGTTACTAAATAGCCGTGTTGACCACAAAGATTACCAATGCGATAAAACAGCATGGGGTATTGAACTTTGCAACCGCTTAGGCTCTGAAAATTTTAAATTACTGTATGACATCTACCATATGCAGATAGACGAGGGCGATGTAATTGCTACTATCAAAAAATACAATAAGTATTTTGCTCACTATCATACAGGTGGCGTACCGGGCCGACATGAAATAGACGAAACGCAGGAGTTATACTACCCCGCCATTATGAAGGCTATTGTTGAAACCGGATACAAAGGTTTTGTTGCACAGGAATTCATCCCAAAAGAAAAGGGACAGGTTGCCACGCTAACAAAATGTGTACAGTTGTGTGACGTGTAGTTCTCTCCTGCAAATCTTCCTGGGTTACGGCGTTCCTAACTAATAAATTAGACTATATACCTTAAGTATATGTTAATACTGTGGAATACGTGCTATTCAAATCTGCCTATTTTTAATGCGCCTTGAGAATGATCCGGAACAATGGATCATAAAACCATTTATAAAACTTAAATGAAAAAGCTTCTTACATCAGCTTATCTGCTGTTTTGCATGCTGCCTGTATTTGCGCAGAATAGTAAATCAAATACCATTAACAAAAACGAAATGTGCTGGTGGTATGATAAGCCGGCTACCAAATATTGGGAAGGCTTGCCTATAGCCACCGGCCGGTTCGCTGCAATGGTTGGCGGCAAAATAGCCAATGAGGATATTGTATTTAACGATGAGACCTTATGGACAGGCGGGCCGTACAATCCAAATAACCCTAACGGACCAGCGGTAACCGCCAATGTGAGAAAACTGGTATTGGAGAAAAAATACACAGAAGCCATTACCGAAGCCATGAAGCTAAGCAGCGCGCCTGTAAGCGTTCAACATTACCAGCCCATGGGCATTTTGAATATCGGTTTTGAGGGACATGAAGAGAAGGCAGTAACGAATTATAAACGCAAGCTGAGTATGGATAGCGCGCTGGTATCTGTTACCTATACCATTAACGGTGTTAATTACAAGCGCGAAATATTTGCCAGCTATCCCGATCAGGTTATTGTAATGCGCATAACCGCCAGCAAGCCCGGCAGCATCAATTTAAATGCATCATTAAGCAGCTTACAATCAACTGCGGAAACCACGCTATTGGGTGGCGATATTGTAATGAATGGCAGAACCGGAGAACTATCAACAGGCTCTTACAAAGCAGCAGTGATACCATCAACAATGAAATGGCAGGCCAGACTAAAGACTATAACCGATGGCGGCGTAATAACATATGCAAAAGAAAACGGCAAAACCGGCGACGTTATCAAAATAAAACAAGCTAATTCGGTAGAATTTATATTGGCGGGAGCCACCAACTGGAAAAACTGGAATGACGTATCAGGTGATGAAAAACTAAGTTGTAATACTTACATCAACAAAGCCACAGGTTTTAAATATGCTCAGCTTTTAAATCGCCATTTAACCGATTACATGCCATTATTTGCTTCGTGCAAAATTGATCTGGGCGGTAATGCCGCCGGTGCCATTAACACCACAGCGCGTATGGACAATTTGCGGGCGGGGAAGGAAGACCCTTTGTACACAGCCCAATATTTTCAATATGGCCGCTATCTTTTATTGGCAGATGCCCGCGAAGGAACTTTGGCATTCAACAACCATAACGTGTGGTTAAACAATTTAGAGGGCAGATGGCAGGGCAGATGGACATTGAACATTAACATACAGGAGTGTTACTGGCCGGTAGAAAACACCAACCTATCACGCCTGAACGAGTCATTGTTGTATTTTACCGAACAGTTGGCGCAGGCAGGTAAACGTACTGCAAAGGAATTATATAACGCAAAGGGCTGGGTTGCGCACCACGGTACCGACGTTTGGTTTAATACCGCCCCTACCGACCGCAATAAAGAAGCTTCTGTTTGGCCTATGGGCGGGGCCTGGTTAATGCAGTCGTTGTATGATCATTACGAATACCATCCCGATAAAAAATATCTGGCAAGAATATACCCTTTATTGAAAGGTTCGGCGGAGTTCTTTCTGGATTATTTAATAACCGACCCCGCAAGCGGTTACCTGGTAACCTCGCCCTCAACCAGTCCGGAGAATACGTTTTATACAGAAGATGGAAAAGTAGGCTCCATTACCATGGGATCAACAATGGATAACGAACTGCTGCGTAACCTGTTTACCCATTGCATAGCTGCGGCAGATATTTTAAAACTTGATGCCGCGTTTAAAAGCAAATTGCAGGCTGCTGTAAAAAAGCTTCCTCCTTTTAAAGTTGGGCAATTTGGGCAATTGCAGGAGTGGCTGTATGATTACAAGGAGGTTGATCCCGGACACAGGCATATCTCGCATTTGTTTGCTTCTTATCCTGATGATCAGATAACTTTGAGAAAAACGCCGGAACTGGCCAAAGCCGTAAATGTGGTTTTGCAGCGCCGTGGAAATATCAACATGGGATGGTCTGGCGCGTGGAAAATTAACCAACATGCGCGGTTTGAGGATGGAGAAGACGCCTATAAAGTTTTAGTGCCGATGTTGACTGACGTAAGCATTCACCCACGCGCTGAGGATAGCAGGGTCACCCCATCATTTGAAGGCAACCAGGGCATACAAGGCGTAACAGCCGGCATTGCAGAAATGCTGATGCAAAGTCACTCCGGCGAAATTTCTTTACTACCTGCGCTACCTAAAGCCTGGCCAACAGGTTCAATTGCCGGCTTAAGGGGAAAAGGTGATTATACCATAGATATTAAATGGAAGGATCAGCAATTGTCAACCGCTACTATCTCGTCCGGCATAGCGCAAACCTGCAGGTTAAGGTCTAAAACACCTGTAAAAATTGTAGCAGACGGGAAAATTATCACTGGCAAAAAAGAAAACGGGTTGTATATATTTAAAGTTGCAGCTAACAAAAAATATCAGATAGTAGCTCAATTATAAACCACCTACTGCGGCGGTTTAATTAGGTATTTGGTTACATCCGCCGCAAAGCTTTTTGATATGGGGATAACTGCATCACCAATAACAATAGTGCTGCTCTGCAACCGCTCAACATAAGCAACATTTACCGCGTATGACTTATGAACCCTGATGAAGCTGCACACCGGCGCTTTGTTTAAAAATTCCTGCATCGTCATTCGTACCAGCGTTTGGCGCTTAGCCTCTACCATGTTGATGTAATTGTCTTCGGTCTTTACATAAAGTAGGTCAGCTATAAATACGCGCACCCAATTGTAGCCATCTTTTACAAAAAGGCTTTCATTGTTTGATGCCGGTTGTTTGATATCATTTTTGCCGATATTTTTCTGCACCCGCTCGCAAGCCTGCAAAAAGCGGGGGTAGGTTATCGGTTTCAACAAGAAGTCGGCAATGTCAATATCATAGCCTTTTACGGCGTGCTGACTATGGGCGGTTGTAAAAACTATCTGTATAGCAGGATCCACCAACGCGGCAAACTCTAAACCACCCATATTGGGCATGTTAATATCCAGAAATATAAGATCGACAGATTCTTTCGCCAACTGATCCAGCGCCGCCCTGGCGCTGGTAAATATCGCCTCTAACGTTATAAACGGCACCCGCTGCGCATGCATCTCAATAATGCTGAGCGCTACGGGTTCGTCATCTATAGCTATGGCTTTTATCATTTGTTGGCGGCTAACAGGTTTCTGTCTATCAAAGTAAATAATTTATCCTTATCGCTTGGGCGGGGGGCATTTTTGTCGGTCACTTTTCCTGCTTTGTCGGTTATTACGTACCACGGTATAAGTGTATTATCGCTTTTATTGCCTGTTAACTGGTTGTAAAGTTTAATATATTCTTCATTATTTAAAAAAATATGATTCCCTTCCAGTTTATATTTTTTTATCTGCTCTCTCCACATGTACTTATGCCTTACCTCGTTGCCGCTGCAGATGTAAAGAAATTCTACGTCTTTTCCCGCATAGCGCTTTTTTAGCTTACCAGTAAAATGCTGAAACTCATAAACGCAGGGGCCGCAGGTTGTACCCCAAAAATCAACGTAGACGGCCTTTCCTTTGAAATTGGCATTATAAAAGTTTTGGAAATTTTGGTTTTTAGGGTCATAATCAAGTAAATGTACATTGGGATTAAACATCATCCTTGGCATAACGAAAACCTTTACACACAGAAAGAGCACTACTACCGCAACAAGTATTGGTGACGATTTTAATACCGTAGCATTTTGTTGTTTAATGTACCGGCGTAAAAAATAGATACAACTAAATAACAAACCCACAGCCATAACAGATTTCAGGATAAGTTGCACGCCCAGACTTTGGTTTTGTTCAAAAATATGGTCTAAAATATTAGCCTTCTCGTAATTGCTAAATGCCCCCTGGTTATATGCAAGATGTATCATCTCGTTGTGCACGTCCTTTGTCCAATCAACATAATGATGGCCAATATCTATAATTAGTACAGGTATTATTGCAAGGGATAAAGTTCCTATCCAAAGGTTTTTTGATGTGATCATGATAATAAAGTTTAAGTTTTTAATTATTTGTTTAATGGTTGAAGGGTTAATACCAGCAGCACATCATACCTGTCCATTCCCGCTTTTATTTCAAGCTGATGTTTGTAAGGATAAAGTAGTTCAAGCCTGCGCTTGGTGATACTTAGGCCACTATTAGTGCCTTTAACCAGGTTTTCTGAATGAATGCTGTTGTTTATCTTCATTGTAAGTACGTTGCCGGTCGATCTGATGTCGATATTTATATCAACGGAAGAATCATTACTGATGCCGTGCTTAAATGCATTTTCAATAAAGGGGATCAGCAGCATTGGGGCTATAATACATGCCTTATCCGGAATTGCCACGGTAACTCTAATACCATTGGATGTTCTTTCAGGCAGACGCACCCGCTGCAGGTACAGATATTGTTCTATAAAATTCACTTCATCTGCCAGTGGCACAAAGGTTTGCTGCATCCCCTCAACACTATACCGCATCATGCCCGACATTACCTCAATGCCTTTAGCAGTGCTTTCGGCTTTCTCCCGCAGCGCGGTACCGTACAGGTAATTGAGGGTATTAAACAAAAAGTGAGGGTCAAGCTGTTGCTTAAGCACATTCAATTCGTTTTCTGATTTTCCTAACCTGACATCCAACGCATATAATTTATGGTGAAAAAATTCACGCAAAAGGGCATAACCAACCACATACCCCATAAGCACCCCAAGCAGCTGTAAAATGCCCGTTAATTCTCTGTGTGTGAACAATGCATGGGCGCCAAGTACTAAACAACAGCATATGGCAGAAACAATTATAAAAACCGGCCACCGGTATTTTTTAAACACAAAGCGATATAAAAGATCAACCAGCAATGTAAACGCCATCATTTCAAAAATTTCGGGGTTATGAAAAGTATGACGTATTATCCTGTCAGAAACAGTATCGGGTGTACCATCGTCGTCCCGCAGAAAATCTCCCCAACGCGCCCGCTTGCTTATAAAATCAATGGTGTCGAAAAAATTAAAAAGGAATATAAGCGCGGCAAAATGCAGCAGCCAATCTTTTATAAATGATAATGCTTTTGTTTTCATGCCTCAAATAAACAGGCATTACATCACCATGAAAAATAATTGTGGCAAGCGGTAAATAAAATGGGGTGAATGGCTTCTCACTAACAAACTCAATAACGTTTAACCACCATTAATCATGGTCAAACCCTATAAATCTTAGCCAATGTTTTGTTTTTTTAAATAACTATCTATATTTGCAGCGCATATCCGTTAACTGATACGGCTATAATTTTACTACTCGTAATAATAAAAATGGGATCATTTAACTTACATCATCTGCAATTGCATCATCACCGCCCGGTGATGAATAGATAATGTATGTTTCTACGCGAAATAACAGCCCCGGTTTATATTTTTATTATAGTACTTAATTACCTTTTTTGTGAAAACACTTAAAATAGCGATCCAGAAATCTGGTCGGCTCAACGACAAATCTGTTGAATTATTAAAAAATTGCGGTCTTAGTTTTGAAAACTACAAAAGCTCGCTTATATCTCCTGTTTCTAATTTTCCGCTCGAAATTCTTTTTCTTCGCGACGATGATATCCCTGAATATGTACAGGACGGCATTGCCGATCTGGGTATAGTTGGCGAAAATGTGATAGAGGAAACAGAAGTTGCGGTAAGTTACCTGCAACGCTTAGGCTTTGGTAAATGCTCGCTTAAAATAGCAATAACCAACAACAGCGACATTACGGATATACAAGGCCTTAACGGCAAATCAATAGCTACTACTTACCCGGTAATTTTAGGCAAATTTTTAGCGAAGCAAAACATTGATGCCGATATACGCACCATTTCCGGTTCGGTTGAGATCTCGCCGGGCTTGGGTTTGAGCGATGCTATATGCGACCTGGTATCAACCGGCGGCACGTTAAAAAGCAACGGCTTAAAACCATTTGCTGATGTAATGTCATCAGAGGCGGTTCTAATCGGCTCAAAAGGCAGCGAAAATGACGACCTGATACAGGAATTAATTCAGCGTATACAATCTGTGCTGCGGGCAAAAGAAACCAAATATGTTGTACTTAATGTTGAAAAAGCCAACTTACCGGGTATATTGAAACTGCTGCCGGGTGTAAAAAGCCCATCTGTATTACCACTGGCCGAAGAAGGCTGGGTAGCTGTACACACAGTTATCCCGGAGCGCGATTTTTGGGGTCGCATAAGCCAGCTTAAGCAAGCCGGCGCGCAGGGTATTGTGGTAATGCCTATTGAGAAGATAATACTTTAGCCCCCTATCCCCCTAAAGGGGGAACGATGGTGGGTAAAAGAGGTTAAAATATAAATTCCCTTCCTCCCCCTTTAGGGGGTCGGGGGGCTACTTCCCCTTTAGGGGGTTTGGGGACTTATGAAGATTTACAATTATTCTGATTTAAACACATCCGACATAGTCGAGCTGGTGCAACGTAATGTTGACCCTGCCAACGAGATCCGTGCTATTGTTGAAGAAGTTTTAGATAACGTAAGGCAACATGGCGACAGCGCGCTGTTGGATTATGCCCATAAGTTTGACAAAGTAGAACTTAATAAACTTTACCTGGATAAAGAGGAACTGGCAGAAATAGCTTCGGCGATATCCGACGAGCAAAAAGCTGCTTTGCAGATCGCGTATAATAACATCTACAAATTCCATCAAACGCAGGTAAAAACCGAGGATAAGGTAGAAACCATGCCCGGCGTTACGTGCTGGCGCGAACTACGAGCCATTGAAAAAGTGGGTTTATATATTCCGGGTGGATCAGCTGTTTTACCAAGTACATTTTTGATGTTAGGTATTCCGGCACAAATAGCTGGCTGTAGAGAAATTGTGGTTTGCTCACCCCCGCAAAAAAACGGCAAGGTGAATGCTTTTATAGCTTATGTGGCTCAATTACTGGGGGTAGATAAGATCTATCTGGCAGGGGGCGCGCAGGCCATTGGCGCAATGGCTTACGGCACCGAAAGCATTGTTAAGGTAGATAAGATATTTGGCCCGGGCAACCAGTTTGTAACCAAGGCTAAAACCATCATTCAATCAACCACTACAACCGCTATAGATATGCCTGCCGGCCCGTCAGAAGTGCTGGTAATTGCCGATGAAACGGCCAAACCTGAGTTTATCGCTGCCGACCTGTTAGCACAGGCTGAGCATGGAATTGATAGCCAGGCCATATTAGTTACAACATCAGCACAAATAGCAGAAGCAACTTTGGCTGAGGTTGAAAGACAGACTGCCGTATTACCAAGGGCTGAGATAGTTAAACAAGCGTTGGATAACTCCTACGTAGTTATAACCGAAACCCTGGATCAGGCTATGAATTTCAGCAACCAATACGCACCTGAGCATTTGATACTGGCAACTGATAACTGGCAGCAGCTAACCGCAAAGATCGTCAACGCCGGATCCGTTTTTCTGGGCAATTTAACGCCCGAAAGCGCAGGCGATTACGCTTCAGGAACTAACCATACTTTGCCAACAAGCAGCTATGCGCGGGCGTATTCGGGTGTATCGGTTGATTCGTTTGTGAAGAAGATCACTTTTCAGCATATCACGCCGGAAGGTATAAACAATATCGGCCCGTCGGTAGAAATACTGGCTGAGCTGGAAAGTTTGCACGCGCATAAAAATGCGGTGAGTGTTAGAATGAAATAAATAACTGTCATTGCGAGGCACGAAGCAATGACAAAGAAAGGCAATTACAATGTTCAACATAAATAACATATTAAGAGAAAACATAAAAAACCTCACCCCCTACTCCTCCGCTCGCGATGAGTTTCAGGGCGAGGCCAGCGTGTATTTGGATGCTAATGAAAATGCTTACGGCTCACCTTTGGATGAGCAGTATAACCGCTACCCTGATCCGCTGCAATACAATGTAAAAAAGCGCCTGAGCGAGATTAAGGGTGTACCTATCCGCAATATATTCTTAGGTAATGGCAGCGATGAGGCAATTGATATCCTTTTCCGCGCGTTTTGCAATCCGGGTATAGACAATGTTATAATTGTGCCGCCTACTTATGGCATGTACCAGGTATCAGCCAATATAAACGATGTTGCCCTTAAACGGGTTCCGCTTACAACAGAGTATCAGTTGGATTTAGAGGGTATTGCCGAAGCAATTGATAAAAACACCAAACTGATCTTTATCTGCTCGCCCAATAACCCAACCGGCAATTCAATTAACCGTGAGGATGTAGAAACCCTGCTGGCCAACTTCAGTGGATTAGTTGTAGTTGACGAGGCTTACATCAACTTCAGCAGGCAAAAAACCTTTATACAGGAGCTTACAGAATATGCTAATTTGGTAGTGTTGCAAACGCTGTCAAAAGCATGGGGCCTGGCTGGTTTACGTGTAGGAATGGCCTTCGCCAGCGAGGAAATTATTGAGGTGATGAACAAAGTTAAACCACCTTATAACATCAACGAAGCATCGCAAAAATTGGCATTAAAGGCGTTGGAAAATGTAGATCAGGTTAACGAATGGATAAAGGAAACGCTGAAAGAACGTGATAATTTGGTACTTGAGCTTAAAAACTTTGATTTTGTGCTGGATATTTACCCTTCAGATGCTAACTTTATCCTCGTAAAAACAACTGATCCCAAAGCCATTTACAATTTCCTTGTACAACGCGGAATAATTGTGCGCGACCGGTCGAAAGTTGAACTTTGCGAAGGCTCGCTGCGCATAACAGTAGGCACCCCCGAAGAAAATAACATATTGATAAAAAGCTTACAGGACTACAAATGAGCAACCTGCAGAAGATACTTTTTGTTGACCGAGACGGCACCCTGATACTGGAAACCGCTGACGAGCAGATAGACTCGTTTGATAAACTGGAGTTTTACCCGGGTGCCTTACAATACCTGCCAAAAATTGCTGCCGAACTGGATTACGAACTGGTAATGGTTACAAATCAGGACGGTTTAGGTACAGCTTCTTATCCTGAATATACTTTTTTACCTATACATAATTTTATTCTTAAAACTTTTGAGAATGAAGGCGTTAAGTTTTCAGATCAGGTAATTGACCGCACTTTTGCTAAGGACAATGCCCCTACCCGCAAGCCGGGCACTGCATTACTTACTAAGTATTTTGATACTGAGAAGTACGATCTTAAGAACTCCTTTACCATAGGCGATCGCCGCAATGATGTATTACTGGCAAGAAATCTGGGCGCTAAGGCAATCTGGCTCAACAATCATTCTAACTTAGGCGGTGGTGAGTTTACTGCAGAGCAAAACGCTGAGGTAAAAGAAGTTGTAGCTTTAGAAACTACCGACTGGAAAGCCATTTATGAATTTTTAAAGCTGGGCGAACGCGTATTTGACAACAAACGCACCACCAAAGAGACAGATATATCGGTAAAAATAAACCTGGATGGTACGGGCGATGCTAAAATAGCAACGGGTCTGCATTTTTTTGACCACATGCTGGATCAGATAGCGCGCCATGGCAGCATGGATCTGGAAATAACGGCAAAAGGCGATCTGCATATTGACGAACACCACACTATAGAGGATACAGGAATAGCTTTAGGCGAGGTTTTTGCGGCTGCTTTAGGCGATAAAAAAGGTATTGAGCGTTATGGCTTTTGCGTGCCAATGGACGACTGCCTGGCACAGGCGGCTATTGATTTTGGCGGACGCGCCTGGTTAGTATGGGATGCAGATTTTAAACGCGAAAAGGTTGGCGATATGCCAACAGAGATGTTTTATCACTTTTTTAAATCATTCAGCGATGCTGCAAAATGCAACCTGAATATTAAAGCAGAGGGACAAAATGAGCATCACAAAATTGAAGCAATATTTAAAGCCTTTGCCAAAGCCATAAAAATGGCGGTTAAAAGGGATGTGGATAAGATGGTTTTACCGAGTACTAAGGGCATGTTGTAGCCCCCCGCCTTTACGCGCACGGGCCGGTGCTCCCCCCTAAAGGGGGAGTATAGAATGATAGGTAATCAAACATAGAACTGCCATAAGAAAAATGTTAACTAACGAGAATAAAAACCAACCAAACCCTACTCCCCCTTTAGGGGGGAGCGACGGACAGCGCGGTGGCGGGGGGCTTCTTGGCATTATCCGCTACGGTGCCGGCAACATATTCTCGCTCACTGCAGCTTTAGACAGGCTGGGTGTAGCTTATGGCATGGTATATACCGAGGCTGACCTTGCCAACTATGATCGTTTTATTATTCCCGGTGTAGGACACGCAGGGGCTGCAATGCAAAAATTAGAGCAAACGGGTTTAGTGCCTAAAATAAAGGCGCTTAACAAGCCTACGTTGGGTATTTGTGTAGGTATGCAACTGCTTTCTTCACACTCTGAGGAAGGCGATGCCGGGATGCTGAATCTGTTCCCCATGAAAACCGTTAAATTTACCAGCGATGCGGAACATAAGGTGCCGCATACCGGTTGGAACAGGGTATTCTCTGAAAAAGAAAATCCACTTTTTAAAAATATTCCCTACGGTTCACACTTTTACTTTGTACATTCATACTTTATTGAGTATGATAGCGTATTTACTTTAGCCGCAACAGATTACAGCACAAAGTTTTCGGCATCAATTTGGCGGGATAACTTTTATGGTGTGCAATTTCACCCCGAGAAATCAGGCGTGTACGGCGAGACATTATTATCAAACTTTTCAAAAATATAAGAGACATGTATATCATCCCCGCTATTGATATTTTAAATAAAAAAGTTGTCCGCCTGCGCGAGGGCGACTATAACCAGGTTACTGAATATGACGTAACCCTGGAAGAAATGATAGAACGATATCAGTCGAACGGCACCAACCTGATCCATGTAGTTGATCTGAACGGCGCAAAAAATGATTTCTCTAACCAGCAGTATCTTTTTGATGTTATTAAAAAAACGGATATGCAGGTGCAATACGGCGGCGGTATCCGCAGTATTGATAAGGTAAAAGAACTGATTGACGCGGGCATACACCGTGTTATAGTAGGTACGCAAGCCATCACTAATCCCATGTTTTTAGATGAGTTGAGCAAAGCCATCTGCGGCCGGGATAAATGCTCGCACCAGGTTGTTATAGCTATTGATGTGTTGGACGAAGTAATAAAATATTCAGGCTGGATGGAAAGTTCGCCCATCAAACTGATGGATTACGTTGATAAGTGTTTGGCATTAGGCTTTTTCAGGTTCTTATGTACCGATATTGGCAAAGATGGCAAACTGGGTGGCGCAGGAGTTGAACTCTATGCAAAACTGCTTGACCATTCGCCCTTCATTAAACTGATCGCATCGGGCGGTGTAAGTTCCATGCAGGATGTTGAAGATCTGAGCCGTTTAAAAGTGGAATCATGCGTGGTGGGCAAAGCTATTTATGAAGACCGCATCAGTATTGATGATGTAAAGAACTGGAATTTGGAGTCATTAATGTCCATCTAAAGCCCCCTAACCCCCTGAAGGGGGAACCATTGCTGATGAGAAAGCGTATGTTTTTGGGTGCTGATCGTTTTATATTTCAAAACGCGCAGGCTTTAAGAAATACTCAAACAGACGCTGAAGCAATGTTATGGGCGCATCTGAAAAGCAAACAATTGGGTGTCAAATTCAGGAGGCAACATCCGTTAGGAATTTACGTAGCGGATTTCTATTGTCACAGTCATAAGTTAGTTATCGAACTTGATGGAAGTATCCATAACCTACCGCATGTTGCGAGTAATGATATTATCAGACAAAATCATCTGCAATCTGACGGTCTCAAAGTTTTACGTTACACAAATCACCAAGTATTTCATCAACTCGAAAAAATATTGAGCAATATTAAGGACGAATTAAACTTCTCTGCTGCAAGGCCGGAGAACAGCAGCTCCCCCTTTAGGGGGCGGGGGGGGCTGTCAAAGCGCATTATCCCCTGCCTTGATGTTAAAGACGGTCGCACTGTAAAAGGTGTAAACTTTGTTGACTTGCGTGATGCCGGCGATCCGGTTGAACTGGCCTGGAACTACTCCAACCAGGGTGCAGACGAACTGGTGTTTCTAGATATCACCGCAACGCACGAGCGCCGCAAAACAATGGTCGAGCTGGTAAAATCAGTGGCGCGACAGATAAATATTCCCTTTACCATAGGTGGCGGCATAAACGAAATTGCCGACGCTGACGCGCTTTTAAACGCTGGCGCGGATAAAATATCCATTAACTCTGCCGCGGTGCGTAATCCGGCTTTAATTGACGAACTGGCTAAAGCATTTGGTGTGCAGTTTGTTATCGTAGCTGTTGATACCCGCAGTATGGATGGCAAAAACATTGTACATTTGAACGGCGGGCGCATACCCACCGAAAAAGAAACGCTTAACTGGATATTGGAAGCCGAAAGTCGTGGCGCGGGTGAGATATTACTTACCTCCATGGATCATGATGGCACAAAGGCTGGCTTTGATAATCGTTTGTTAAAACAGGTTAACGATGCGGTAAATATTCCGGTAATTGCATCAGGTGGTGCGGGATCAGTTCAGCATTTTGCGGATGTTTTTGAAAAAACCAATGTAGACGCAGCTTTAGCGGCATCGGTATTTCATTACGGGGAAATATTGATACCTGATTTGAAGGATGTGTTAAGAGGTAAGGGGATTGAAGTAAGATAATTAATTTACAAAAGTCATGCTGAACTTGTTTCAGCACCTCACGCGCCAAACGGGCGCTTAGTTGATGGGATGCCGAAACAAGTTCGGCATGACGTAGAAAATACTTAAATGACGATAGATTTCAATAAAACCGATGGCCTGGTGCCGGTAGTAATTCAGGACGATAAAACGCTTGAGGTACTGATGCTGGGCTACATGAACCAGGAAGCTTACGATAAAACCGTTCAAGAAAACATTGTAACGTTTTTCTCGCGGTCAAAAAACCGACTTTGGACAAAAGGCGAAACTAGCGATAACTTTCTACATGTAAAAAGCATCCATATAGACTGCGATAACGATACATTATTAATAAAAGCGTTACCGGATGGCCCTACCTGCCACACTGGTAGCCGCAGCTGCTTTAATACTGACTATAATCAGAACTTTATTATGCAGTTGGAGCAGATAATAGCCGACAGATATGAAAATCCGCAGGAAGGTTCGTACATCAATAAATTACGCGGCAAAGGACTTAACAAAATAGCCCAGAAAGTTGGCGAGGAAGGTGTTGAGACAGTTATAGCTGCATTAGCCGAAACGGAAACTGACCTGATAAACGAAGCATCAGACCTGGTATTTCACCTGTTAGTTTTGCTGCGCGAAAAGGGAGTTACGCTTGAAACCATTGCAAAAAATTTAGAGGGAAGACATAAATAGCCCATAGTCGATAGACCATAGTTAAAAAGTAAAAACTATGGTCTATCGTCCATGGACCATGGACTAACATGATCACCGTAGAAAAAACAGCCGAACTTACCGGACACAGTAATCCTTTGTTTGCTTTGGCGCTTTCGCAAAAGCCGGGGATCCTTTTTTCTGGTGGCAACGATAAAGGTGTGGTGGAGTGGAGCTTAAAAACCAATTCCTTTATAAAAGTAATGTTCCCGGTGGCGGCATCGGTTTATGCTATTCATTGCCCTGAGAATTTCCCGTATCTGATAGCGGGCCTGCGCAGCGGGCAGGTTTTGGTGTTTGATTTTATGGAGCAGAAAGTTATCAAATCTCTGAACCATCACCTAAAACCGGTGTTCGACATTAAATCTGTAAACAACAAAAAAGAGTTATTGGTAGCATCAGAAGATGGAACAGTTTCTATATGGAACCTGGAAAACCTTGAACTGATCCACAACATCAAAGTATCAAATGATACGGTACGTTGTATCGCCATATCTCCTGATGAAAAACAGGTTGCTTTTGGCTGTCGCGATAGCAACATATCTATTTACGACCTTGAAGACTACACGCAGATAAAAAGCCTGAAAAGCCACACCATGGCGGTATTTGCCATTCAATATTCTCCGCTTGGCGATTATTTAGTATCAGGCAGCCGCGATGCGCAGGTGAAGGTATGGGACACCGCAACGCTTGAATTAAAGGAAAACATAGCCGCACATTTATTTGCAGTGAATCATATCGCCTTCCACCCTACCCAGCCCTACTTTGCTACTGCAAGCATGGATAAAACCATCAAGATCTGGGGCTCAGACGATTTTAAATTGTATAAGGTCATCAGTCGCGAAAAGGGATATGCATCACATCAATTATCCATCAATAAGATAGCATGGAATGGTAATGAACTTATTTCCTTAAGTGATGATAAGCGCATTATTATTTGGCAAATAGATTTCAATTAAATCAACTAAAGATTTGGGAGATTAATAAGCGTTATTTAACTTAGGTGCATAAACCTAACAATATGCGCTCAATTGCCTATAAATTAACCTGCCTGATAGTACTTCTAGCAATTTTAATTGGCTATGGCTGCCAAACACCACCCAAGGAAGGAGTTTTTAAAGACAAGGCTATACCTGCCGATAAAGCTACACAGCTTCGTCAGTTGAATACTGATCTGTTTAAAGCTATTAAAACAGACCGGGATGACGCGGAACTGCTTTGCTCCAAAGAACTGCTAAAGCAGAAGAATTTAAAAATACAATTTGAATATGTTAACAAGCTGCGTACCGAAAATGAATACTTTTTATTGAAAGACTATTATATAGTTAACAAAGGCGGCAATGATGACGATGACATTCTGAAAGGGATAGAAAACCAAGAAGTTGATTATCAGCCACTGGCTAAAGAAATGTATTTTGCCTTTTTTGTACCCAAGCAAAAGCAAAATAAAATAATGCTAACGTTGGTTTATGCCAGGTATGACGTAGGCTGGAAAGCAAATAATATTGCAATTGGCTATTATACCCAATTGGGTAAAACGGGTACGCAATTGTTTGAAGCTGCAAAGAAAAATTATGCGCAGGGATATCTGGTTAACGCTATTAACAATATAATGCTCGCAGCCAACTGTAAATCGGGAAGCGCTTACCTGAAGGCAGCCAATGGTGATGAAATAGCGGAATTTTCAAAAAAGGTGATAGATGAGGCCAATTCAAAGATCAAGTATCCGTTAATGCTTAGCGGCGTAAAAACGCATCCGGAAGTCTTCTCTATCTCGAGCGATGCTAAAGAAGATGAATTTGTTCAATACGTGTATTACCTTACCAAATTAAAAATAACAGATACCGCAGCGCTTAAACAAGAGAACGAACAGATTAAGCTACAATTACCCGCAGCTTTTCCCGGCATAAATAAAGGTAAAAAGACGATGCTTTATTCGGCCATGAATCGAAAACCCATTGTAGGCCAAAGTGTTGATCATATGGATTTTGAGGAGAAGATTGACAATTAAAAATAGCGCCGTATAGAGGTTAGCTTGTGCGTATAACGCTTTAGCTCGTCCGAATAAATTCCGGTGTCGTCAATACTGTCAATTTTAACTTTACCTGATGCATGAATGATCTGCTCATTACCAAGCAGTACACCAACATGAACTATTTTGCCGGCGGTGTTATGAAAAAAAGCCAGATCGCCCAATTTTGCTTCGGCAAGTGAGCCAACTGTATGCCCTTGTTGCGCCTGCAAACTCGCGTCGCGTTTTAAAGAGATACCCTTCATGCGGTAAATTACTTGGGTAAAACCCGAACAATCAATGCCAAAATGGGTACGGCCACCCCATAGGTAGGGTGTGTTTAAATAGCTTTTAGCTAATACGTCTATATTCTCGTTCTCGCCTATCTGCCCTATTATTTCAAACTTTTCTTTGTCCATATAACAGGTAGTGCCATTTAAAAAAGCGAGTGAACTGCCTGCAGGTAAATAAAGTACGCTGTTATCTTTGATTTTCCACGCTTGTGTTATAGGGCGGAAAGTTAATCTGGGCGGATTACTAATAAGTTGCTGATAAGTCATGTGGCCAAGCATTATAAACTGCAGGCGCGCTATCCAGCCTTCATACCCATCATGGGCCGATATTATACGTACCCAGTTTTCCTGCCATTCCAGTATCTCAAAAGCTTCGCCAAACAATAACTGCGATACCTGCTCACTGCGCTCATCGGCAGCGGCGCGCATGGGTATAACTGCTAAATTGCAAATTCCGTATTCCATAGCATAAATATCAGGGAGCGTAACGCTTGCATATTTGTACGTTAACTTTTATTAAATGTTTCAACACAAAAAAAGGGAACACATAATGCATTCCCTTCCCCAAATATAAATATCGTAAATTTTATTCGTTCTGATGCAACCAATCCTTTTTAGCCAATAGCTCTTCGCGTGTTTCGCGTACGTTCTCGTCGTCTACACAGCAATCAACCGGGCAAACCGCAGCACATTGAGGCTCGTCATGAAAACCTACACACTCAGTACATTTATCAGGAACTATATAGTAAATATCGTCAGACAATGCCGCCTGTGTTTCTTCAGCACTTAAAGTTACCCCGTCGCCAAAATCAATTACTCCTCTTAAACCTGTACCGTCCGAGAAACGCCATGCAGCACCCGCATCATATATCGCGTTGTTTGGGCATTCCGGTTCGCAGGCCCCACAGTTTATACATTCATCGGTGATTATAATCGCCATATTTTAAAAAAATCTTAAATTCTAATTTACCTTTGTACTTAAATAAGTTGCAAATATAACAAAAAAAGAATTCTACAGTTTCGATACTAACATATATATGTCAAAAATCCATCCAAATGAGCTGATTAATATTTTTTCTGAATTGGGTACCCGGCTGCAACAACCTAACGAGCAGCTTCAAATACTTATTCAACAGGAACAATTTCACAATCCATGGTTTACTCCGGCTAATGTAGAACGGGCCATTTTGTCTATCGGCCAAATGCTAAACGCCGATGCGATAAAAAAATGGCTGGATAAGTATGAAACGGACAAGATAACAGAAGAAAAGAAAGTGGGTTTGATATTAGCGGGTAACATTCCGTTGGTTGGTTTTCATGATGTGCTTTGTGTACTGGCCGCAGGTCACCACGCACTAATTAAGGCGTCAGCACAAGATGGAAGATTAGTAAGGCATGTGTTAAATATGCTTGCCACCATTGATGCCCGCTTTTCTGCTCAATATAGCTTTGTTGATAAGTTGAAAGATTTTGATGCTGTTATAGCCACGGGCAGCGATAACTCCTCCCGGTATTTTGAGTATTACTTTGGCAAAGTGCCGCACATTATCCGTAAAAACCGCAACAGCATTGCCGTTATTACCGGTGATGAAACTACCGGGGAACTAAACCTGCTGGGGCATGACATTTTTGATTATTTTGGTTTGGGGTGTCGTAATGTGTCCAAGTTACTCATTCCGCGAGGTTATGACATTGGCACATTTTTCAGACCGATAGAAACTTATCAGCCGGTTATTAATCATCATAAATATAACAACAATTACGATTACAATAAATCCATTTACCTGGTAAACAGCGAAATGCATTTTGATAATGGGTTTTTGTTATTAAGAGAGAACGAAAGCCTTGCTTCGCCCCTGGCGGTATTGCATTATGAGTATTATGATACTTTGGCAGAAGCTGAAGCCACAATGAACGCGGCGAGCGAAAAAATACAGTGCGTGGTGTGCATATCGCCGCTTAAATTGAATAATCAGGTAGTTAATCCCGGCCAAAGCCAGCTGCCGCAATTGTGGGATTATGCCGATGGTGTAGATACGATGGACTTCTTGACTTCGTTAAGCGAAAAACAGAAAGTCTAAAGCAAAAAGCTTTTTTACAAGAAATTACAATAAAGCTTTTAGCTTTGTGCTTTAAGCTTTGAGCACAAAATGTATATTATAAAAGTAAAAGGCGTTGCCAAAATACCTGATTATGTGCAGCTGCGCGACGATGAGTTTACGCTATTGGCTTATTTTAGGGTTGACAGGCCCGAAAAATCATTGGATAAAGTAGGGTTAGCCGACAAGGCAGATTACATAATGAATGTAGTAAGAGAGCTGCCTTTTGGACAGATCTTAAAATTAGATTTCTAAAATATCATGATAGGAAAATCAATTATCAAACTGAATAACGTTGATATTTATCAGCAGAAAAATAAAGTACTCGCTAAAGTAAATTTGCATATAGACAAAGGCGACTTTGTATGGTTGATAGGCCAAACCGGGTCAGGCAAAAGCAGCTTACTTAAAGTAATATACGGCGATCTGCCCGTTAATGATGGCGATGGTCACGCATGCGGTTATAGTTTATATAAAATTGCCGAAAAAGACATCCCTTTTCTGCGCCGTAAACTGGGTATAGTTTTTCAGGATTTTCAATTACTTACTGACCGTTCTGTTGAGCATAACCTTGAGTTTGTTATGCGCGCCACCGGCTGGACCGACCCCAAGTTAATTACCGAACGCACGCTGGATGTACTTGAAAAAGTAGGTCTGCGCTCAAAGTTGAAGAAAATGCCGCACGAGCTATCAGGCGGCGAGCAGCAGCGTGTTGTTATAGCGCGTGCTTTGCTTAATGATCCTGAAATTATTCTGGCCGATGAGCCAACCGGTAACCTTGACCCGGAAACATCCGAAGAAATTGTTTTACTGTTAAAACAGATCAGCCAATCGGGCACCGCCGTGGTTGTTGCCACGCACGATTATCACATTATCCGCGCATTCCCATCACGCATTATTAAATGCGAAGGCGGTAAGGTTTTGGAGGATGTGCAATTGGCGCAGGTTTAGAAGATTAGTGATTTGAGATTAGTTGATTAGTGAATATTATATTCATAGCGATGGGTTGACCCGTTGCTATTTTTTATTTAAGCCCGGCTTAAAACTGACAACTGCCAACTTAAAACTGCCAACTCCCTCCTGTCACCTTGTCGGCTTTTAACTAATGGCAAGGTACTTGTTTGGCATTATCAGCTATGAATTTTAACGATATGTTGAAGAAAAAGAAGACAGATAACCCGGAATCGCCTGAGGTTAACCAGGAGGGTATTGACAATAATGCAGTTGAGCCTGAACAACAGGCAGACGAAAATGCCACATCTGCCGAAGATGTTCTGAAAGAAGAACTGGCGCTGGCCAATGATAAATACCTGCGCTTATTTGCGGAGTTTGACAACTTTAGGCGCCGTACGGTAAAGGAACGGGAAGAAGCCCGCAAAACCGAAGGAAAAGACGTTATAACAGCGCTTTTACCTGTATTGGATGATTTTGAACGCGCTTTAAAAGCTACTGAAAACGCTAGTGATGTAGCCCCTGTTAGAGAAGGCGTGATATTGATACAGAATAAATTAAAAAATGCGCTTACGCAGAAAGGATTGATCCCGATGGAATCAATAGGTACCGCGTTTGATGCGGATATACACGAAGCCATTACCAACATCCCTGCCCCTACTGATGACCTGAAAGGCAAGGTAATTGACGAAATGGAAAAAGGTTATTATCTTAATGACAAAGTTATCCGCTTTGCCAAGGTAATTGTAGGAGCTTGATTTAATTAGCGAATGATTGAATGAGTGAATTAGTGAATGTTATTTCACGTCACTCATTTTTACATATAGAAAAGTTTACCGGTGGTGATTGAATAAAATCACTCATTCACTCCATCACTAATTCACTCATTAAAAAAAATGTCTAAACGAGATTATTACGATGTACTTGGCGTTTCAAAGGGAGCCGACGCGGATGAGATAAAGAAAGCCTATCGTAAAATGGCTATTAAATATCACCCTGATAAAAACGAGGGGGATAAAGATGCCGAAGAGAAATTTAAAGAAGCTGCCGAGGCTTACGAGGTTTTAAGCAACCCCGAAAAGCGCCAGCGCTATAACCAGTTTGGGCACGCAGCTAACGCGCAATCTGCCAGTGGCGGCGGCTATGGCGGCGGCGGCATGAATATGGAAGACATATTCAGTCAGTTTGGCGATATTTTTGGTGGTGGCGGCAGTCCGTTTGATGGCTTTTTTGGTGGCGGCGGGCAGCAACGCGGCGGCCGCAGGGTAGCCCGTGGCAGTAATCTGCGTATAAAGGTTCGTTTAAGTTTAGAAGAAATAGCCAACGGCACCGAAAAGAAAATTAAAGTAAACAAGCAGGTACATTGTACTACCTGCGATGGTACAGGCGCTAAGGATAAATCGTCTTTCCAAACCTGTAACACCTGTGGTGGCCAGGGCGCAGTGCGCAGGGTAACCAACACCATACTGGGCCAGATGCAAACTACCAGCACCTGCCCTACCTGTAATGGCGAAGGCAGTGTTATCACTTCAAAATGTAATGCCTGCCATGGCGACGGCGTTGTTCGCGGCGAGGAAACTATTACGTTGAATGTGCCTGCAGGTGTAAGCGAAGGTATGCAGTTAAGCATGAGTGGCAAAGGTAACGCCGCTCCCCGTGGTGGTATGCCCGGCGACCTAATCATACTGATCGAAGAAATTCCGCATGAAACTTTAAAGCGCGATGGCAGTAATGTTATTTATGATCTGCATATCACTTTTATTGATGCCGCTTTAGGCACCAGCATTGAAGTGCCTACCATTGATGGCAAAGCCAAAATAAAGATAGACCCCGGAACGCAAGGCGGCAGGATATTGCGCCTGAAAGGTAAAGGCGTACCGGAAGTAAACTCTTACCACCGCGGCGACCAACTGATCCATATTAACATATGGACGCCTAAAGCGCTTAGTAACGAAGAACGCGCGCTATTAGAAAAACTACAGAACTCACCTAACTTTAAACCTAACCCGGGTAAGAACGAGAAAAGTTTCTTTGAACGGATGAAGGAATATTTTGAGTAGAGTTTGAGTCCGGAAGAAATAGAAAACCCAGCGTGTTAAAACACGCTGGGTTTTCTATTTATAGAGATTGTCATTCTGAGCGATAGCGAAGAATCTTATACGCTTTGTAAGCCCGACGCTTGGTGTAGCATTATCTTACAAGATTCTTCGCTATCGCTCAGAATGACAAGTGTAGCTTTTACTCAGCAATCACTTCCTCAGTTAAAAACACCAGTTGTCCGCGATGGTAGTTAATATGGCTGGCGCGGCTTAACAAAACATTTAGCTTGTTGCGGTGTGGCTCGTTAGCAAAATCTGCCTCGGATACGCTCATGTGGCGATCTAACCACCAGGCGTTGTCTTTAGTGGCAAATTCGGCAGTTAATTTGGTATTGATAGCTTCCCATTTTGCTTTTAGCTCGTTAATATCAACCTGGTAGTTAATATCCGTTTCGCTTTCGCGGATAAAACGGGCCAACTCAGGGAATTTTATTTCGCCCAAACCTAATATGGTGAACAATCCATCGGACACAGCCACCAGGTGCGCAAAAAGATATAAACCGCTGCTACGTTTGGGTGCAACTTTACCGGCGTATACGTGGTCGGGGAATTTATTAAAAAGTTGGGTTAACTGTTGGTTATTGCTCTCCCAAAACTGAATGATCTGTTTTATGGGCAGTGATATTTCTTGATTTTCCATACTACAATATTAGGTAGTGGCGTGTTAACTGCAAGGGTTAGCTGTTTATTTGATACAAGTGTGACGAAAGGGTTTGCTTTTCCTATTTACGCGGTATAGCTAACATCGTTCCTATTTCCGTACCCATGCGCACCAGGTTGGCATGGGTATTTTTTATTGCATTGGGCATATCAGCCGGGCCATTGCCTATCGCCAATAAAACGTCAAAATATTTACGCAGATCAGGGTCCCCGTTAAGCGGCACCATACCCGCTATACCAATAACAGGCAAGCCATATTGTTTAGCCATTGCAGCTACGCCAAATGGCCCCTTGCCTTGTAAGGTCTGCGTGTCTATACTACCTTCGCCCGTTATTACCACATCGGCGTTTTGCAAGGCTTTATCAAAGCCGGTTAGCTGCAGAAAATACTCAATACCGTTTACCAAACGTGCGTTCAGGTAAGCATGTACACCTGCTGTAGCACCACCGGCAGCACCGCCGTATTTAATTTCGGCAATATTTTTACCGGTATGTTCAAGCGTAACAGCGCTGAAATTGGCAAGAAAACCATCTAATAATTTTACCTGCTCCGCTGTTGCCCCTTTTTGAGGACCGAATACTGCAGCAGCGCCATTGTCACCTAAAAGCTTATTATCCACATCGCAAACAACTACTATTTCGCAATTGGCTATGCGGCTGTCCAATCCGCTGGTATCAATAGCCGCCATTTGCTGTAAACCTTCGGGGTTGGCGGTTAGCGTATTCCCCTCTGCATCCAGAAAATTTATGCCCAGCGCATTTAATATCCCACAGCCGCCATCAACCGTTGCCGAGCCGCCCATCGCCAGGATAATTTTATTAACGCCCCTATCCAAGGCAATTTTCATCAGCTGCCCGGTACCATAGCTTGATGTATGCATCGGCACCAGTTCGTCAGCCTTTAACAAGCGCAAACCCGATGCGTTAGCCATTTCAATTACCGCTGTTTTTCCGTCGTCAATCAACCCGAAAGCGGAAGTAATTGGCCGGCCAAGCGGGTCGCTCACTACCGCATCAACCCAAACGCCATTACATTTATTGACTATGAGTTCTGCTGTTCCGTCGCCTCCGTCAGCAATAGGAAAGCATTCTGTCGTGCATGACAGTTTGCTGCTTTGCAGCCCTTGTTGTATAGCTTCGGTAGCGGCTGTAGCAGTGGCACTGTTTTTAAAGGCATTGGGGGCGATAAGTATATGCATAACTAAGCCAGTACCGTTGATAAAATATAAACCATTACAAGCGACGTAATTCCCATCAGCACGGTAGCAACCGAGTAAACCCGCAACATTGATTTAAGTTCGAGTCCCGAAAATTTGGCTATTACCCAAAAATAAGCATCGTTAGCGTGCGATATCATCATGGAGCCTCCGCCCATGGCCAATACTGTTAACAGATGCCCGTTTGGCGTATCCAAACCCAATGCGGGTAACAATGGAAGTATAATTGACGATGCAGTAATAATGGCCACTGTTGATGAGCCTTGCGCCGTTTTTAGAATAAAAGCTACCAGGAATGGAAACAGGATACCCAAACTGCCCAAAGCGAAAGCACCGTTTAAATGATCGCCTATTTTTGTGGCAGCCAGTACAGCGCCAAATGCACCACCTGCCCCTATTATTACCAATATACCGCCTGCTTTTTCTGCGCCGTCAGTTAACAATTTCCCGAGGGATGATCTGTCCCAGCCACGTTTGCAATTAAGCGCCAGTAAAATACCAACCGCAAGTGCTAAAACCGGGTCGCCTAATGAGAGGATCGATGTTAACCACTTATTGTTTATGGCGGTATCTAAAACTAAAAATGATTTTAACGAGATCAGTAAAATAGGCACAACCACCGGGAGAAATGCTTTTAAGGACGAGGGTAAATGTTTGTTTTCTGTTGGGACGTCTATATCATCATCAACTACATCATCCATTTTTTTGCCCATGTAATTGGCCCAAAGATAACCCGCTGCCGATGCGGGTATGGCTACAATAATGCCCATCATTATCAGCCTGCCAAAATCTACCCCGATAATTCCCGCTGCTGCCGATGCCCCGGGGTGCGGCGGGATAAGACAATGCACAGAATATAAACCTGTAGCTAATGACACCGCCATAACCGCCATGTGCGTATGCGTACGCCTGGCTAAAGAGCGGTTCAATCCGCTTAAAACAATGTAGCCCGAATCGCAGAATATCGGCAGCCCAACAATAAACCCGGTCAGCGTCATGGCAAGGGCAGAGCGCTTCTCGCCCACTTTACGCATAATAAATGCTGCCATAACCTGCGTGCTGCCCGTGTGCTCTAACAAAACGCCAAGCGTTGTACCCAACACAATTATAATGGCCAACGATTTCATTACATTGCCAAAACCATCTTTAACGGCAGTTATAATGCCATCTACAGGCAAGCCTACGCCCAGCCCAACAACAAATGCCGCTAATAATAGCGCGAAAAAAGCATGCACTCTATACCTCGAGGTAAGCACCACTATAAGGGCAATGCCTATCAGCAAGCAAATAATTATCTGTACAAATGAAGCCTGCATATTATTATTTACCTGCCACGGCTTTTCTGGCCACATCAACATCCGCTGCAACCTGTGGGGTTAGCTTAGCCCAGTGGAATTTATCGTTATAGTTTTGCTTCCACGTTCTGCCGCCATCTTCCATCAGGTGGGTTAAAGGCATATCGTTATAAATGGGGCGTGTAATGGCCGCTACATTTTTCCAGTAGTTTAAGGCGTTTTCTAAATGGACAATGGCTTTCTGCTTATTGTTTTCGCCGCCTTTGGCGCGGTAAGTTTGCAGGGCTACGCCGCCACGCATACGCTCTGCCATGTTGAGGCCCATGTTGGCCCAGGTTTTAATATCGGCTACCTCAAACATTAACGCAGTATTATTAGCTGTAGTAATAGCTTTTACCAACTCAAGCGCACGTTTGCAGTCGCGCTCTAACGAATCTGCTATCATCAGCGGCGTAACTATTTTGGCATCAATTTTTTTATTGCTGTTGATAGCTGCCACATAATCAGCTATATTAATTGAGGCAGTTGAATCTAAAACAGCGCGTTTTATCTGGTTGTCAACATCGATATAACGCATGTCTTTGTTCCGTCCGAACTGCCCCATCATACCTTCGCCGTAAAGCGTAAGGTCATATGTCGAATCAAAGAATTTACCGGTAGCCAGTAAGGTTTTTCCTGCTAATGAGGATGCTTCTAACAGGTTTTTACCCGCCGCTCCGTATCTACGTACAAACTCATCGCTAAAAACCTTATCAGGCGTGTTAGGATCATACAATAATCTGCCCCACATTTTGTAATACAGCCATTGCCTTTGGAAAGCATATTTCCAGTTAACTTTTATGGATGGATTGGTAAAATAATCTTTGCCCGGTATATAACTTTCTGACCCTATAAAATACCCGCCGGTATAAGGCTGGCTGTTGGCCTTAACATGCTCGCGTATAAACTGCGGCACGCCCCAGCGCAGGCAAAAAACATCTTCGTTCCGGGCTGTCCAGGTAATTTTAAACTTGGCGGGCAACTTAAAATAGGTATCGAATAGTTTGCCTCCGTGTACTTTTATCAGTTTTGTGGTGGAGAACGGATGTGACCAGTTATACTTCAGATCGGCCCAGATTGGCCCATTTATAAATGGCATATCATTCTGTTCCTCAATGGTTTTACGCGTCATAACTTCGGTTTGTATTGAAGTAACACCTAAAGATCCGGTAGTGCTTGAGAAGGGTATGCGGTGTATCAATTTTACCGGGCGACCGGCATCCCGCATGCCGGCAATATAGGTTTCTGTCATCCAGTCTTCGCGCTGTTCGGGGGTCATGCCGCCCATGCCTTCGCCTAAGGTAAAACCAATGCCATCCAGATCAGGGTATTCCTTTAAAACCTGCGTTATGCACTCGCGGGTATATTTTTTTACAATGGCTGATGTATCACCATCCACAAAAAAATCATGATCCAGGTTGGGCTTTTTAACCGGATAATTCTTGGCAAACTCCGGACTGAAAAATATATTGAACGGCACCAGGTATGTATCAATCCCCCTATCATGCGCCATTTTAAATATGCCTTTAAACAACGTCTGCCATTCTTTCAATTCCTTATCATTAAAAGGTGTTGCCAGCGGATAATTCTTTGGCCGTATCATGTAAGTAAACGGATGCAGATTCCATAAACTTAAAGCATTCAGCCGGTTATCAGCCATCATATCCAAAAAAGCTTCCCAGTACTTTATATCGCGGCAGGTTTCGTAATGCTGATCAAGCGACAAGTGGTGGCGGTAAGTATCCCAGGGCATATCAAACTTTACGGCCCGCAGCTGCATTTGGGGTGTACCCTTACTTGCTTTTATTGCCTGTAATTTAACACCATTAGCCAGATCTTCTGCTACAGACAGCGCCCCATAAACAACGCCTGTACCATCGCCGCCTTCAACTTTTATAGTCTTACTCTGAGTGGTAACGCTGTAACCCTCTTTGCCCAACCCGCTGTTTAAGCCGATTGAAATAATGTATCCACCGGCGCCATTAGCATATTTTTTAGAGGTGAGCACTTTTTGTAAACGCCCGGCAGCATAGTTAGCCTGCGGCGATGATTTGTCGAAAGTTAACTTTACATTTTGAGCAAAACTATAGCCAATACTTGCAGTTAAAACTAACGCGCAGATAAACTTCTTCATAGATGGTTCCTGGTAATTTTTAAATCGGTTAGCGCAAATTAGGTATAATTTTTAAAAAAGCAGGGGCTAATTCTTTAATGGGCGCGCGCTGCGATGAGGTTAATCCTCCATAGTATTTCCTATTAATTAACAATTACACTATTGCTAAATAGCAGTTATTAAATTTTGATGTGAATGTTAATTACTGACGTATAAGTAAGTAATTACTTAACTATTTGCCAAAGCTTTGCTAAAATACACTTTACAAGCCTGGGATAGCTTTGCGCCATTAAAATCATTAACGGCTATCCCCTATGACCAACTTTACTTTTTTAAAGCAGCTTATGCTGCTCCCCGCACTCTTGCTTTGTTGCCTGGGTGCTTTTTCACAATCCACCCGGATAACGGGGCGGGTAACTGATACCCACGGACAGGCGCTCCCCGGTGTTACAATTACCTTAAAAGGCAGCACTAACGCTACCGCAACCACTGCCACGGGCGCTTATACATTTAGCGCTCAGCGCACACTTACTAAAAACGATGTATTGGTTTTTAATTTTCTGGGCTTCCAGCCACAGGAAATAACCTTTAACGGGCAGCAGGAACTTAACATTCAACTGCTTGAGGACACAAGATCGTTAAACGAAGTTGTGGTAACGGCTTTAGGTATTAAACGCGAAGAAAAATCTTTAGGCTACGCTGCCCAAACCATTAAAGCAAGCGCGGTTGAAGATGCCAAGACCAATAACTGGGTAAACTCGCTTTCTGGCAAGGTTGCCGGTTTGAACATTCAGGGCACCGGCTCTGGCCCAATGGGCTCGTCGCGTATCACTTTGCGCGGTGAAAACTCCCTTAACCTGGACAACAACCAGGCACTGATAGTAGTAGATGGTGTGCCTGTAAGCAGCAAAATCACCGGGACGGGCTTTAAGGCACACCTTGCTACTGACAGTCCTGTTGACTTTGGCTCGGATGTATCGGACATTAATCCGGACGACATTGCCAGCATTACCGTGCTGAAAGGCCCTGGCGCGACTGCCTTGTACGGTAGCAGAGCGGCGGGTGGCGCGTTAATTATCACTACCAAAACCGGTGCACGTAAAGACGGCGGCATTGGCGTTACCTATAACCTTAACGCCAGCGTAGACCAGGTTAACCGCTGGCCCGATTATCAATATGAGTACGGCGAAGGCAGAACCACTGCTTATTACTCCTACGGGGATAGTGCTGACGGTATTAACACAAGTACAGGTGCGGCTGCAGGCCGTGCGTGGGGACCTAAATTTGACGGGCAATCATATTTTCAATATGATCCTAATACTACCAATAATCTCGCTGCCACACGCACTCCATGGAAAGCGAATCCTGATTATATAAAGGGTTTTTTCCAAACCGGTTCTACCATTACCAACAACCTTTCTATTGAAGGCGGAACCGACAAAAGCTCGGCCCGGTTATCAGTATCACACCTGGATAACAAATGGATAGTACCTAATACCGGCTATCAGCGTAGTTCGGTTGCGCTTTCTGTTAACCAAAAAGTTAGCGATAAGTTAAAAATAAGCGGTAAGGCCACCTATACCAATAAACAGAGCGATAACCTGCCATCAGCAGGTTATAACAACCAAACACTGATGTACTTTTTGGCTATAGGTACAGCGCCAAACATTGATCATAACTGGTTTAAGCCTTACTGGCAGCCCGGCCTGGTTGGTGTACAGCAAAAAAACCCATTTAACCCGGGTCCTGACAACCCTTATATCGACTTGTATGAGGATTTAAATAAAATGAACAAAAACGGCTTTATCGGTACCGCTTCTGCAGATTATCAATTCAATTCTAAATTGAACCTGATGTTCCGCACCAGTTTGGATATGTCTAACGAGTTCCGCTCACAGCAGCGCCCTTACAGCATCACCAAATACCCTAAAGGTAGCTACCGTGAGCAAAACGTGTTCAATTATGAAGTAAACAACGATGTATTGTTGACCTACAAAGATAAAGTAGGCGAAAAAATTGATTTCTCCTTCAACGCCGGTGCCAATGCTATGAAACAGAGCTACAATTTTGCAGGCATCTATGCAGATCAATTAGCGCAGCCGGGTGTTTACCAGTTATCAAACAGTTTAGACCCCGCCGTTGCCGATCCGCAACGCTCGCAAAAAGCTATCAACAGCGTTTACGCGGCTACCCAATGGTCATACAACAATGCCATATTTCTTGATCTGACCGGCCGTAACGATTGGAGCAGCACCTTGCCTTATGGTCATAACTCCTTCTTCTATCCATCTGTAAGTACCAGTTTTTCTTTAGGTGATATGTTTACGCTGCCTAAGCAGATCTCGTTTGCCAAGCTGAGATTATCATACGCACAGGTTGGTAATGATACGCGCCCTTATCAAACCACAAAATATTACGATAAGATCTACAGCAACACCTTCACTAACTCTGCTACCCTTTTCAATCCTAACCTTAAACCAGAGATCACATCCAGCTATGAGGCCGGTTTAGACCTAAGGTTCTTAAATAACAGATTATCAACTGACGTTACTATCTACCGCAACAATAGCCGCAACCAGATACTGGCTATCCCGCTTGACCCTACCTCTGGCTATAGCAGTGCTTTGGTTAATGCAGGTTTAATAGAAAGTAACGGCGTGGAGGTAGTATTACGCGGTACGCCTGTATCTACTCCTAATTTTAGCTGGAACGCTACCTTGAACTGGAGTCGTAACCGCAGCTACGTACGTGAATTAGCTGACGGCCTTAACAGCCAGGTTATATACAGCCACGATGGTAACGTGACCATTGAGGCGCGTGTAGGCGGCCGCATGGGCGACATGTACGGACGAGGTTTCCAACGCTCACCGGAAGGAAAAGTTATTTACAGCTCGACCGGCTTACCTGCCCCACTTGATGCAACTGCTAAAGTTTGGGGTAATGCCTTTGCCGACTGGAAAGGTGGATTACTGAACGAATTCAGCATCCATAAAGTAAGAGTAAGCTTTTTGTTAGACTACCAGCACGGTGGCAGCATGTTTTCGCAAAGCAACCACAAATACAACACTTTGGGTAAAACCAAAGTTACCCTGCCCGGCCGCGATGGCGGTATAGTTGGCGATGGCGTGGTTTTAGGCTCAGACGGCGTTTACCGTCCGAATACCGTAAAAGTCTCAGCTGCATCTTATTATGAGAATTATTACGCCATTAACAATGCCGAAACCAACGTATTTGATGCCAGCTACCTTAAACTGCGCGAGGCACGCATTGAGTTTAACCTGCCTGCAAAATGGTTAGGTAAAAGTGGTTTTAAATCAGCATCATTTGCTGTTTATGGCCGCGACCTGTTTAACATCACCAAATTTCCGGGCTTTGACCCAGAGGGTGGTAACCTTAACAGCGGTACCCTTACACCGGGTGTTGAGCTGATGCAGTTCCCATCGGCACGTACTATGGGTATCAATCTTACTTTAAAACTCTAATCATTTAGCATCCATGAAAAAAGCATATATATCACTGGTTCTGTTAAGCTGCTTAACAGCATCATGTACCAAAAATTTCGAAAAAATAAATACAGACCCTAACCGCCCTACCGAAGTAAACCCGGGTGTTGTTTTGGGGCAGATGGAATACCGTTTTGTAAACAGCAGCATTAGCGCTGCACGCGATTTCACACATGAATTAATGCAGGTTGATGCGCCGCGCAGCAGCAGCGGCAACGGCGTACACAGGTATGTAATAAACCCGGGGACGGGCGTTTGGAACAGCTTTTACACCTTACTGGCCGACGTAAATGTAGTTATTAACAGCGCCGACAGGTTAAAAGAAAAGAACTACCGCGCTATAGGATTGGTTTACAAAAGCTGGGCCTATTCTATGTTAACAGATGTTTATGGTGATGTGCCTTTCAGCGAGGCAACAAAAGCCTCAGATGGTAACGTACAGCCCAAGTTTGACGCGCAAAAAGACATCTACACCCAAATACTGAAAGACCTTGATGAGGCCAATACATTATTTGATGACACAAAAGCGCTTACTTACGGCGGCGACAACCTGTACCCTTCTAACACCCTAACCAGCGGTAAGAACGTGGGTATACAACGCTGGAAGAAATTTGGCAATACCTTGAAACTGCGTTTGTTGCTGCGTTTATCAAAACGCGCGGCAGAAATGAATACCGACGCGCAGATAAATGCTATTTTGAGCGATGCGACGAAGTACCCCGTGTTTTCGTCAAATGCAGATGAAGGCGTTTATAAGTTCCCTAACGTATACCCTTATTTTAACCCTTACTACACCGCCCGCCAGTTGGATTGGCGCGATGGTACTTATTACACTAAATTCTTTTTAGGCAATTTGAATACATGGAACGATCCTCGCCGCGCTATATGGGCCATCCCCGTTTCAGGCGTTTACCAGGGCATTGATAGCGGTTACCCTACAACGGTTGAATATGTGGTAGGCAAAAACTCCAGTTATACAGACGCGCTTAAAACCGCATCAAACACCGGTGTGATGATAACCTACGCTGAAGAAGAATTTATTAAAGCCGAGCTAGCCCTTAAAGGTTATAATACCGGTAAAACCGCAAGGGCGCATTACGAAGCCGGAATAGCTGCATCAATGACACAATGGGGTGTTAGCCTGCCTACAGGTTACCTGCAGCAAACAGGTGTTAATCTTGATGAGAGCACCAGTGTAGCCACACGCCTTGAGCAGATCATCACGCAAAAATATTACGCTTATTTCTTTAATGACTACCAGGCATGGTTAGAGAAACGTCGTACTGGCTACCCGGTATTGCCGCGCGGTACAGGTATACCTGCCGAAAATCAGTTCCCTAACCGTATACCGTACCCAACTTATTTACAATCGCTTAACCCGGTTAATTTAAAGGCGGCTGTTGCAGCAATGGGCGGCGATAACAGCAATGTTAAAGTTTGGTGGGATAAATAATTAACGAAAAAGAGACAAATAGTAAATGTCATCTCGACCTAAGGAGAGATCTATACACGCGCTAAGCATGGCGGAAAACGTGTGTATAGATTTCTCACTACCGCTCGAAATGACAAGTATTTGTATAAGAGTTCCACAGTCAAACATTCTACTACATATTATAAAACTCAACATCATGAAAAACATAAAAAACATTGCGAGAGCGCTGGCCCTGGTTTTAATAGCCACCGGCGTAAACGCCCAATCGCAGCCAAAAAAGGAGCTAAAAACCCTGATCGTATTTTTTGACGGCCTGCGCCCTGATTATATTACGCCGGAGGCAATGCCTAACCTGTATGCCTTTAAAAAGCAGGGATCATTTGGCAAACAGCATCATAGCGTGTTCCCTACGGTAACCCGTGTAAACTCATCGGCTTACTCAACCGGCACCTATCCTGCTAAAACCGGTATTTTGGGTAATACGGTATACTTTCCTGAAGTAGACAAAGTTAAAGGCCTTAATACGGGCGATGCCGCTGATTTGAAACGTATTGACAGCGCAACTAACGGTCACCTGCTTACCAGCATAACCTTAGGGGAAGTATTAATGCAAAACGGTAAAAAAATGATGGTATTCAGCTCAGGCTCAACCGGCCAGGCGCTTTTGCAAAACCATACACTTAGCGGTGGCGCTATTGTAAACTCGAGCATGATATTGCCTGAATCTTTTAAGGAAACAGTTTTTAACGCGGTTGGCCCTTTTCCAAAAAACAACAAGTCGGGTGCCAAGCACGTTTGGGTGGCTGACGCGTTGATAAAATTGGGCTTAGCACCAAACGGTCCCAACGTAAGTGCTATCTGGTTTAATGATCCCGATGGAACAGCTCACTCAGACGGTATCGGCGCTGCAACTTCAATGGCATCTATTAAAACTGTAGACCATGAGTTTGGCCGGATAATAGATTACCTAAAAAGCCAGAAATTAGACGAAGTTTATAACGTGCTGATCTCAACCGATCACGGTTTTGTAACACATGTGGGTAAAACAAATGTTGCTACCTACCTTATTGAAAAGGGCCTGAAAAAGGATAAAACTTCAGAAGACGTGGTTGTAGCAGAAGGTGCCATCTATGTAAAAGACCACAATCCGGATATGATAAAAAAGATTGTAGCTGCTTTACAAGAGCCTGAATTTATCGGCGCTGTTTTCACTAAAGGTGCTAAACCCGGCGATATGAAAGGTTGGGTAGACGGTACCATATCATTTGAAGCCATCCATTGGAACCACCCTACCCGCGCGGCTGATATTTTGGTTGACGAGAACTGGGATAACCGTAAGAATAGTTTCGGTTATGAGGGAACAGGTTTTTCCGGTGGTGTTGCCGGTCACGGTGGCTTTAGTCCGTACGAGGTACATATCGCGCTGATCGCATCAGGCCCAAGCTTTAAAAAATCTTTTGAAGGCGATCTGCCAACCGCCAACGTTGATATTACGCCAACTGTTCTGCATTTATTGGGCTTGCCTGTACCAGCAGTAATGGACGGAAGGGTTGTTTATGAGTTATTGAACGAAAAAGCGCCGGCTTCGGCGCCACAGAAAGCCAAAATTGAGAATATTGAAAGCAGCGTTAAAACCCCATGGGGAACATACAAGCTTACCCTGCAACGCACTATACTGGGTAAATATGCTTATACAGATTTTACTAAGACAGAGCGAGTGTTGAACGCCGCTAAATAAGTTACAACTCCCTATATATTTAAGCCCGGATGGTCAGTTGACCGGTCCGGGCTTTTTGCGTTTAGCATCATTTTCACTGTAGTCGAAGACTACATGCATAGCGGAAGTTTGTAACTTCGGAAAGTGGTTTTACTATAGTGTAAAATATTTGCTCAACCGCAATTAAACAATGCCAAAAAATAAGATACTCGCCATAGTCGGCAGCGCCAGCGCTAATTCGTCCAATCACCGCCTGGTTCGGTATATTGAACAAGCTACCCGGTCGCATTTTGAAGTTACAGTAATAGCCGACCCGA
Source organism: Mucilaginibacter calamicampi (assembly GCF_042676765.1). Classification (NCBI taxonomy): domain Bacteria; kingdom Pseudomonadati; phylum Bacteroidota; class Sphingobacteriia; order Sphingobacteriales; family Sphingobacteriaceae; genus Mucilaginibacter; species Mucilaginibacter calamicampi. The sequence goes on along the minus strand of NZ_JBHTHU010000005.1, from coordinate 643,652 downwards.
AGGTCTACCCACATTTTGATCCGGACACAACCGACGCGCCCCCACCGGCGATTGTCGCTCTGCGAAATGAAATAGCGGCATCGGATGGCATCATCATTTGCACGCCGGAGTATGTATTCAGTATCCCCAGCGGGTTGAAGAACCTGATAGAGTGGTGCGTATCGACGACTATTTTCTCTGATAAGCCGGTAGGTCTGATTACCGCTTCCGCCAGCGGCGAGAAAGGTCATCAGGAATTGCAGTTGATCATGAACACGTTGATGGCGAAACTAACACCCGCAACTTCCCTGCTCATTCAGGGGATCAAAGGTAAGATCGATCAGGAGGGTAATATTACCGACCCGTTAACTCGCGCCGATATTGAACATTTCATTGATGCTTGTAAAACGCTGGTCTGTGCAGCATCATAAAGGGTGATAATTACGTCGGCCCAATCACTTAGTGTTTTTAAATTGTCCATTCGGTAGCCCATCAAGCAAAGTTTGGTTGTAAAAATAAACCCTTAACACCTAACAATTGTGATTATATTTAACGCCCCACAAAATGCAATTGAGTGAATAAGTACCTGCTTTTTATTGATACCGAGGCTTCGGGCCTGCCCGGCAATTGGACCCTGCCCTACAGCACTGATGATAATTGGCCGCATATAGTGCAAATAGCCTGGCTGATATATGATGAGCATCGTAACCTGGTTAAAGAGCAAAATCGCTACATCAGCGCTGATGGTGTCATCATTACCGACGCTGCCATCGCAACGCATGGCATAACTCCTGACTTTTTACTATCGCATGGCGAACCATTGGACAAAGTGATGGAAATGCTGGCTAATGACCTTGTGGAATTTGAGCCGACTATAATAGGCCATTTTATGCAGTTGGATTATTACCTGATGGGCGCGGCATTTTACCGCAGCGGGGTATTCAACCCGTTAAGTAAACTACCCGTTTTTTGTACCATGGTTGCCACAACGCAGCTGCTCCGCAGCCCTTCTACACGCCAACTGCGTTTAGGCGACCTTTACTATATGCTGTTTAAGGCTGATCTGCAAAATCAACATAACGCCCTGCACGATGCACAGGCTACCGCGGAATCTTTTTTTGAGTTACGCACCCGCGGCGAAATATCCGAAGCAAGCATCGTACAGCAAAATAAAGATTTTGAGCTGCAGCGCGAGCCTAAGAAAAAACCATCCGGTTGCCTTTTACCGGCCTTAATTGTTATATTGTTATTGTTATTTGCCATTTACCTATTATGAATAGCCGATTGGAGTTTCTGAAAACCGTAACGCCATTTAATACGCTTCCGGAAGATGTATTGAAAGGCGTGGCTGAACAATTAAAAGAGGTTGGTTATAAGAAAGATACCACCATCTATCAGCAGGATGTTACCATGATGAAAGGCGTTGATATTATTGCTGAAGGCAGTTACGAATCCTTTTTTTACGATAGTACCGGCAACAAGCGCTTAATAGAAACGCACCAACCTGGTTTTTGCTATGGAGGCGTATCGGTATTGCTCAACAGGCGGCGCTCATTACGCACGGTTATAGCCAAAAAAGGCACGTTGGTTTATTTCCTGCATCGCAGGGAGTTCCGAGCGCTTTGTAAAGCTTATGATGAGTTCTTTACGCATTTTACTACGGAGTTTGGTAAGCGCATGCAAAATGAAGAATTTGTTCATTTTTTTAAGCAACCGGCTTCGTTTACCGAAAGCTATACAGCCTCAGAACAGTTGTACTCGCGCCGCATAGACAGTGTGGAGTACAGATCCGTGGTTTCATGTCACTACCAAACACCCATATATAAAACTGCCCGGCTAATGGCTGCCCAAAAAACCAGCTGCCTTTTTGTAACGGACGATGCGCAAAAGATAATAGGGTATGTAACTGATATTACGCTGCGCGATAAGGTAATTGCACAACAATACAATACCACCGAAGCGATAAAAAACGTAATGGCCTCCCCCATTATCAGCATAAACGCCGGTGCTTTTGTTTATGAGGCCCTGCTGATGATGTTTCAAACCAAAATACGTTACATATTGATTGAAAAAGATGGCAGCCACGTTGGTTTTATCAGCAGAAATAAGCTGTTGAGCGAGCAGGCGCAATCGCCGCTGGTGTTCATCCAATCGGTTAAACTGGCCAACTCTACTGATGAGTTACAGCGCAAGTGGCAGGGCGTTCCGCAATTTGTAACCCAGCTGCTGGGGCGGGGTGTTAATGCCGAAATTGTGAACCAGATAATTACCACCGTTGCTGATACCATTGCGCAAAAAGTGATAGAGAATGTAATTGCCGAGGTTGGCGAACCGCCAGCCAAATTTGTATTTATGGTATTAGGCAGCGAGGGGCGCAAAGAGCAAACCTTTAAAACAGACCAGGATAACGCCATTATTTATGAAGATAAGGCCAATGAACACCGCGAAGAAGTGCGGGCTTATTTTTTAGATATGGCTACCCGCGTATCTGCCGACCTTAACCACATAGGTTTTGTTTATTGCACGGGTGATTTCATGGCGCAAAACCCAAAATGGACACACTCACTCTCCCATTGGAAACGTAATTATGAGTACTGGATGGATGAATCCATCCCAGAAACAGTGATCAACTTCTCTACTTTTTTTGATTGCCGCACCATTTACGGCGATAACACCATAATGGATGAACTGCATGATTTTTTGGATGAAAAACTGCAGCATCCACTGGAGAAGCTTTTTCATTATATGGCTCAAAACGCGCTGCAGTATGAGCCGCCTTTAACCTTCTTCAACAATATCCGCACGTTTAAAAAAGGCACCCGCGAGGTGTTTGACATTAAAAGAGCAATGAGCCCTATTGTTGATCTGGTGCGCGTTTATGCTTTAAAGAACCGCATTTTTGAAGTGAATACAGGTGAACGCATGAAAGCACTATGGGCAAAAGGCATCTTCTCAGAAACGGAGTATCATGAGTTGAGCCAATCTTACTATTTTTTGATGAACCTAAGGCTTAAAAAGCAAACCGAGCAGATAATGCAGGATCATTCCGCTCCGGATAATTACATCGACATTGACCAACTTTCAAAATTGGAGCAGGTTACTTTAAAAGAGATCTTTAAGATAATTTCAAACTTTCAATCTAAGATCAAAGTCTCTTTTACCGGCAGCTTGATGAGTTAATACCTAACACTACAAGTATTAAAGAAAAAAATGGCAAACCATTATGCTAAAATTATTAGGTTTGCGTAATGACGCCTAACCAAGCCTTACAAAAATATTTTGGATACAGTAACTTCCGTCATCAACAGGAAGAAATTATAGCACATATATTAAACGGCAAGGATGTGCTTACGTTAATGCCTACGGGTGGCGGCAAATCCTTATGCTATCAATTGCCGGCTGTGTTACTTGATGGCCTAACTATTGTAATATCCCCACTCATTGCTTTAATGAAGGACCAGGTTGATAGCCTGAACATTAACGGTATATCAGCGGCGTTTTTTAATTCATCCCAAACACCGGATGAACATCAGCAGCTTTTTGAAAAATTAAAAAACAACCAAATAAAATTACTGTACCTGGCACCTGAACGCCTGTTTAGTGCCGACAGCAAACTGATTGATTTCTTACAGTCGTTGCCCGTGGTACAGATAGCTATTGATGAGGCGCACTGTATTTCGCACTGGGGGCATGATTTCAGGCCGGAGTATTTGATGCTTGCCGGGTTGAAAAAATATTTCCCCTCGGTACCTGTCATTGCTCTTACCGCGACCGCTGATAAACTTACCCAGAAAGATATTCTGGAGAAACTTGACCTTAAAGATCCTGCGGTATTTGTATCCTCATTTAACCGCGAAAACATTAGCTATACGGTTGTTCCCAAACGTAACAGTTTTAACCAGTTGCTTGCTTTTTTGGATAAGCGAAAAGATCAGTCGGGTATAATTTACTGCCTTTCGCGGAAGTCTACCGAAGCGCTGGCGTCTAACCTGCAGGCAGAGGGTTTTTCCGCAGAAGCTTATCACGCCGGCTTAGACAACGCGACCAAGGCCCGTAACCAGGAAGCTTTTTTACGCGATGAGGTAAAGATAATGGTTGCTACTATAGCGTTTGGTATGGGCATAAATAAGTCGAACGTGCGCTATGTGGTACATATCGACTTGCCAAAAAACATTGAAGGTTACTACCAGGAAACAGGCCGGGCCGGACGAGATGGATTACCATCAGAGGCGATGTTATATTATTCGCCAGGCGACGCGCAAAAATTAAAGGAATTTGCTAGGGTAGAAAACAACCCCGAGCAAAGCCGTATCATGCTGAAAAAGCTGGATGATATGGTACGGTATAGCGAGCTGCAAACCTGCAGAAGGCAGTTTTTGTTAAGATATTTTGCAGAGGATGCGCCTGATAACTGTGGAGCTTGCGACGTATGCCTTACCGAGGTAGAGCGTTTTGATGGCACGTTGATAGCCCAAAAGGCACTATCGGCTGTATCACGGTTAAAAGAGCGGTTTGGCGCAGGTTATGTGATAGAGTTTTTAAGAGGATCAAAAAGCGAAAAAATACGCGAAGAGCATAAGGCGCTTAAGACTTATGGAATTGGTGCAGATATAAATAAACCAGACTGGCAGCGTTACCTGCGCGAACTGGTTGCGACAGGCTATTTGCAATCATCTGATGGAGAATATCCTGTTTTACAATTAACTAACAAAAGCGAAGGGGTACTAAAAGGACTGGAAAAGGTATATTTAATAGCCTCGCAAACTATTGAGGAACGCGACGATGTTATAGTTCTGCCGTTTGAAGTGGCCCTGTTAGACGAGCTAAAAAGCGTTAGGCGCGATATTGCCCGGAATGAGAATGTACCACCTTACATTATACTTGCTGATAATACCTTACTTGAAATGGCTACTTACCTGCCTCAAAGTATGGATGAATTGCGGCTCATTTCGGGATTTGGTGATATAAAGCTTGCGCGTTACGGGCGGGAGTTTTTACTACCGGTAACAAGCTACAGCGCACAAAGAGGCCTTTCATCAAAAATACACCAAAAGAAAGCGAGACGAGAGCGTAAACAGAATGCTAAATCGGCACGGAAGACAGTTGCCGGTACCCAACGCGAAAGCTTTGACCTATATAAAGCCGGCAAAACAATTGCCGAAATAGCGGCTACCCGTGGATTGGCCGTTACTACGATTGAGGGCCATTTAGCCTATTTTGTAGAACAAGGAGAGTTAGAGGTGACGGATATGGTAAATGCTAAAAAAATACCAGCCATACAAGATGCTATTGAAAAATATGGCGACGACAGACTGGCACCACTAAAAGAGTTGCTAGGCGAAGAGTACAGCTACGGTGAGATAAAATGTGTTATTAGCTGGATAAAAACCGGAAAAACCATTTTATAAAAGATATATAGTGAGGAAAATATATTCTATTAAAAAATAAAACCCCGTACAATACCATGCACGGGGTTTTATATGCTTTTATCTTTAACCTATAACTCGCGCAGCCAGATATTACGGTAGCTGATCGGCTCACTCTTATCGCCATGCGCCTGCAATTTTATTGGCGCGGGGCCGTGTTTTACATACTCATGCTTGCCAATATAATTGGTTTCGCCTTCCACCTCGAAGTTATTTTGAACCAGTACACCATTTAAAAACGCTGTTACGCGCGCTTTGGTTTTAACTGTGCCATCTGTGTTAAAGGTAGGGGCCGTCCAAACTATATCGTACGCATTCCACTCGCCTGCTTTACGTGCAGGGTTAGCTAAAGGAACAACCTCTTTATATATACTACCTACCATGCCGTTAACATAGGTCTTGTTCTCGTTATTATAACCATCAAGCACCTGTATCTCATATCCTCCCGCTTTACCGTTTGTGGCAGCAAGAAAAACACCGCTATTACCACGTGACTGACCTTGGCCGGTTATATTAGCGGGGATCCGGTACTCAATATGCAGCTGATAATTAGTAAAGTTGCGTTTTGTCTCAATATCACCGGATGGCTTATTCACAGTAAATGCACCATCTGCCACGGTCCATTTTGCTTCGCCCTTACCGCGCGATGATGATACCCATTCATTCAGATTTTTCCCATCAAATAATACAACAGCGTCTGATGGTGGCGTGTCAAATGCCTTTGGCGATTGAACTACTTTAGGCAAGGCAGCTTGTGGTGGATACACTTCTGTTTCCTCGGGTTTGTTAGTTAGCGGCTTGCTTGGGTCAACTATCATCTGCGCGTTAGCTCCTAAAGCCAGGAACATTGAAGCGGCAGAATATATTAAGGCTCTTTTCATTAGTTTATGTTGCTATAAGTGGTTATAAATTTATAGATAATTTGCAATATACTAAGTTTATTGTTCTCTAATTATTGAAGCCACAAACCCTCCCCTACGCAACATTCTAACATCTATTGAGCTTGACTTATCTACAACCAAATATTGTGTGCTAAACAAGCTATCATAGGCACCGTCTGCTATAAGTGTAAGTTTATATTTTACACCCTCAGGTAAAAAGTCAAGCTTTATGGTTTTCCTCTTTTCAAGCTGTTCGCCATTTATACCGGCCAGGTACCAATCGTTTCCTTTACGGCGAGCCATGGTTACATCTTTACCCGGAAAACCATCTACTAACTTAGTATCGTCCCAGGCGTTGGGTACTGTGCGTAAAAAATTCTTAGGGGCATCGGGCAGTGCGGCATATCCTTCCGGCCGGTCTGCCAAATGCTGAATTGCCGATTCAAAGAGCACGCTCAAAGCCAACTCGTGCCCGTATGATGTTACATGCGGATATTGCGAATTAGTGAACGTAACCGGCGTATAATCCATGGAACCGATAACGTTACGGGTAAACGGCAATATGGTGTTATGTTCTGGTGCAGCCATAGTAAAATCGGGAACGTTATTATACCATTCAGCTCCGCGTACTGCCTCGTAAGTTACTAAGTGCGGATAAGTTCTTGACCAGCCACGCGGCACCAAACAACCATGAAAATATACCATGATCTTATACTGTGCCGCATCATCCAATATATCCAGGTAGTATTGGATCATATTCTGCTTCTCGCTCTCAAAGAAATCTATTTTAACGCCTACCACACCTAACTCGTTAAGCTTAGTAAATTCTTTAACCCGGCTTTCGTGCGTAAGCATTCTGTCTTTAGGTGTTGAAGTAACTGAAGTGTGATTACCACCCGAGTTGTACCACATTAGCGGTTTTACGCCTTTAGCTTTTATATAAGTCAATGCGTCTTCCAGTTTGCCGCCATTAGCCATGCTGTCCCACTCCCAATCTAGCAGCGTGTATGGCCAGCTCATTTCGGCAGCCAGATCTGCAAATTTGGTAACTATTTTATAATCCTTTGTGCCGTGATTACTTGACCAGTAATTCCATGATGCAACACCAGGTTTAATCCAATCCGTATTTTTCAACAAGGTTGGTGTTGATATATCATCAACTAAGGTAGATGCCACCACATCCTGCAAATTGCCCATTATAACCACACGCCATGGTGATTTGAACGGAAAGCTGATAGTTGGTTCAACTACACCTGTGCCGCGCCCATCACGCGGATTAGGAAAAGTAAGCTTGTACTTTGTAGCATCGGCTACATTGCTCAATTTAGTGCCGCAATAGTTTCTGTCCAGATCAGCTTCATGCATTAAAAACCAGCATGCCTTATCTTTTGTATTGAAAAGCGCAGGGTAGCACCACTCCTGCTGCTGCACTTTGTCATCAACCATAGCGGTATAAAATCCCTCATTGGCTGTATTCCACTTCTCCATCCATCTGCTTGTTTCCTTTGGGATGCTATAAGAGGTTAACTCATCCTTCATAGCAATTGCCTCGCGTTTATCCGGAAATTCATAACGAAAAGCCATCCCGTCATTATAAGCGCGTATAATAACGTTCATTTTTGTTTTATCAGGATTTTGGAATGAAACAGCTACTTCGTTTGCGTTGTTACTCCGCACAGAGCGCTTGCCATGCGGTGCCTTATATTGCTCATTTATAGGCGTAGCTTTACCGGCTTTTACAAAGGCCAGCTCCTTAGCAAATTCCTGATCGGCCCTTACCAGGCCCAGGTCAATACGCGAGATAGCTTCGGTAGTTTTATCTCCTTCAGTGTAAGTTACTTTTAAATACCATGCACCTGCATCGCCGTTTTGCTGATTGAACAGCCCTACATTAATTTTCTTGTTAGGAGATTGAACGGAAACTTTTTGCGCAAATGCAAATGAATTACATATCGCTAATATGCACAATCCCAATACGGCGGACTTATTAATTTTCATTTTTTTATGATTATTATAATTGGCTTGTTTAGTTTACCGCTGCTTCAAATGGTGAGGCAGGTAGGCCTTCTTTGTTATACAGGTTTGCCCTGTCAGGATTATTAGCCCATCCGTATCTTACATAAACCGGATCGATAACATTCTCAGCAGATACAATTACCTGGTTACCGCTGATCTGCGCGGTTGCCCACACAAATTTTTTATCGGCACCGGCTACCGCAAAATGCCTTAGTTTTCCGTCGCCCTTGGCTATTAAACCGCTTCCTGTATCGCCAAAAGACAAAACTACTTTGCTGCCATCTTTTTTAGCGCTTTGCAAGGTTGGGCCAGAAGTTACCAGTTTAGTGTTTCCATAAGCCACCCGCTCAGCGGTAAGTGCCAGGCGTTCGCCAACGTCTTTTTTGTTACGTGGATGAATATCGCCCCACTCGCCTACATCAATTAAAACCGTAAGGCCGGTGTTTGGTATGGATAATGATTTTCTTTGCGCTTCGCGTAGTTCGGCCCACCCGCTTTCGGCAGGCAAATATGTAGCTTCCTGATAGTTAGGGAGCTGAGCAGTAATAAATGGTAATTTTGGATCTTGCCAGGTAGTGCGCCAATTTGAAATTAACTCAGGCAGCAAACGCTCGTATTCTTTAGCCTTGTTTGTATTAGACTCGCCCTGGTACCACAAAGCACCTTTAATAGCATAATTGGCCACCGGAGCAACCATAGTATTATATAATAATGTGGGTTGATTTGCCGCTGAGTATCCTTCAAGCCCCGGCTTTTGCGGAGGGAATGCCTGCCCTACCCGATATTGCCATTTTCCGGCTAATTGAATGGTATCCGCACCTGCGGTAATATAGTACGGCTTATCGGGCACAAAACCGCCCTGAATATTTGCATTGTTGCTTAAGCGTGCCACGATTATATTTTTACCCGGCACCAAAAGCCCTGATTTTAGTGTATACATGCGGTTAGCGTACTGTCCGTTTGTACGCCCGGCTAATTGTCCGTTTATATATACTTCATCATTATCATTAATACGCCCAAAATACAGTTTAGCGGTTTGGCTGGCAGCTGATGCCGAAATATTGATCTCTTTACGGTACCAAACAACACCGCTAAAATTGTTCAACCCCTGCCCATTCCAGAAACCGGGAACCATAATATCTTTCCAACCCATTGGCACATAGGTAGCCTCGTACCATTTCGGTGAATCGGTTAAGCCGTCATCATATTTTCGGTCAGTTCTTGGTGCCTGAAGACGGCTGTTTTCGGCATTATTCCGGTTCATGCGGTTAATATAAGCCGTATCGCTTAAGCGCGCCACTTGTTTAGCTATCTCCGGGAAAGTTTTGTAACCATCCGCACTGATCCACGATTCAATAGGCGTTCCGCCCCAGCTTGCGTTTATAATACCTATAGCTACGTGTTCTTTTTCAAATATTGATAAAGCAAAAAAGTAAGCCGAAGCGCTAAACCTGTTAACATTGGCACCGGTAGCCGGCGTCCATTTACCACCTGTTAAATCATCGTGAATTTTGGTTGCATCATTGGTGTTTTTAGGTACTAAAAACTGCCGTATCTGCGTATTCTGGCTCTGCGCTATTGTTTTTTCATATTTTTCGCTCACATCACCCATTCCCATTTCCATGTTTGACTGGCCCGAACAAAACCAAACATCGCCCAACAAAATATCAGCTATTTCTAACTTATTGTTACCTGTAAGCGTCATGTTATACGGGCCGCCGGCCGGAATAGGTTTAAGGGTAACCAGCCACTTTCCGTCCGCACCGGTAACCGTGCTATAATTTTTCTTAATAAAATTAACGGTAACCTTTTCTCCCGGTGCTGCCCAACCCCATATTTTAAGCGGCTTATCGCGCTGTAATATCATGCCATCGCTTATTAATTTAGGTAGCCTGATATCAGCATAAACCTTTTGCGAAAGCGCAAAAGAACTGGTAAAAACAACAATAACACAAAGTGTCCTGAAAAGAAATTTCATGCTAATTTTCTTTTTGTTTATGTGGTTGAGCATTTTTAACTATATCATTCAACTTGTTCTGAACGGAATGTGCTAAACCGGGTAGTTGAGACAGATCCTCGCCCCAAATTTCCTTTGCACCAAGAATTTCAGAAGCCATTACACTTGCGGGGTTTACCGCCCATTTTTCTACCAGAATACCTATTTTATCATCTTTTAAAAGATGCCGCTCATTTTTATAAGTTAAATAATACTCCTTATTATCCTTAACAACCTTGCTCATCAAAAACATATAAGCGGCTAAGCCCCTTGCAATATTTTCGGGGGCATTATTGAATAACCTGTAATGCTCTTTCAGTACAGGAAGCACTCTTGTTATGATCTTAGTAGTATATTGCTGTGCTATGGCTACCCACTGATGCTGTATAAATGGATTTCTGAATCGGTCTAACACGCGTTCTGAAAACTCCGCTGCAAGCTTAGCTTCAGGTTTATAGGGCATTGCCTCATATATCTCCTTCATCAGATCTTCTAAAAAAGCCGAGAATTGAGCATTGTTAGTTGCTGTGTTTACCAGATCAAAACCCATACAAAGCGCCAGGGCGCAGCTTAATGTATGCGTACCATTTAGAAGCCTTAACTTCAGCTCGCGGTGAACTTCAATATCCGGGATAACAACGGCACCGGGATCTGCCTGTTCAAAGCTCAATATCTCCTTTACTTTATCGTCACCCTCAATGGCCCATAAGCAATACGGTTCTGATACGATCAGCAATGCATCGTGATACCCGTTTTTTTGCTCAAATTGCTTTTGTTCCTCCAACGAAGGCTTGCCGGTGACTATCCTATCCACTAAAGAATTGCAGAAATAGTTGCTTTCATCTAACCATTTCTCAAAATCAGCACTTAAGCCATTAAAAGCAATAAGTTTTTTTATAATTGATTTTAGAATGATAGCATTATCCGGTAAAAGTTCAGTTGGTATTATTACCAAACCGCTTTCAGCGCTTCCATTCAAACTTTTATAGCGATGGTTTAATACCGCCAGTAACTTTGCGGGGAATGAGGAAGGCGGTTGCTGATCAATATTTTCTTCTACTAACTGAAGGCCAACTTCGGTTGTATTTGAAATAACAACTTTAAGTTCGGGATTTTCAGCTTCCTTTAATACCAAATTCCATTCGTCAGCTGCAGATAAAACCCTGGCTATTGCTGTATTAATAACCGTTTCCTCTGTAAGCTGTTTATTTTCAATGCCCTTCATCTGTAGTGTGTACAGATTATTCTGTTCGGCAAAAGCATCGGTACCGCCTGTGCTGGTAGATTTTACAACTGCTATGCGCCCATTAAATATCCCGGCTTTATTGGCTTTATCAATAATGTGATCTGTAAGGCCACGCAACAGCACTCCCGTGCCAAATTGCAAAACTTTTACGGGCAAATTAAGATAATTTATAGACGGTGTAATTACACCGGGAGCATTGATATCTCCAATAGTTTTGTTTGAAAGGTTTATGGGTTTAACATCTATCATCGTTTCATCCTCTGCATGCTGTGGTCTATATTATAAAGTAGCTACGGCTTTAATTACGTTTGAAGCCGGGTCAAGCCAATTTTGAAATTCAACACTAAGGCTGTTAAAATCTGCCCGGTGCGTTATGTAGGACAGCGGGTTAACCAATCCTTTCTTTATACAAGTAATAACGTGTTCAAAATCTTCGCGAGTGGCGTTCCTGCTGCTCATTAATGTAGCCTCACGCTTATGAAACTCCGGGTGGCTGAATGATATTTCTTCCTTCTGCAAACCGATGAGCACCAAGCGGGCGCTATGTGCCATATATTGCAGTGCAGAATTTATAGCTTTCTGATTACCGGTGGCGTCTATCACAACAGTAGGCATATCCCCTCCGGTTATATCGCTTATTTGCTGTTTGGCGTCGTCCAGTGCATTTACGGTATAATGAATACCTAATTTTTCTTTGCAAAACTTAAGCCTGTTATCGTTTATATCCATCGCGATAACCTGCGCACCTGCTATGCGGGCAAACTCCATGGTACCTAAACCAATAGGCCCGGCACCTATAACCAATACAAATTCGCCGGGAGTAACTCCTGCGCGTCTAATGCCATGTGCCCCTATAGCCAAAGGTTCAATTAAAGCCAATTCATCATAGCTTAATGCTTCGCCATGTAATAATAACCGCGAAGGGATAGAATAATACTCAGCCATGCCGCCATCAATGTGCACGCCACATACCTTAATATTAACACAGCAGTTAGGCTTACCGCTTCTGCATGCTATACATTCCTGACAGTTAATATAGGGTATAAAAGTAACCCGCTCGCCTATTGCAAATCCGGGCGCACCATCAGCTTCAACTAAATCGCCAGATAGTTCATGCCCCAAAACACGCGGATAATTAAAATAGGGTTGCGTACCCCTAAAGGCGTGGAGGTCTGTGCCACAAATGCCAATTCTCCTTATTTTTATAATGGCATTTCCGGGCGTTAACACCGGGCGCTCAGATTCTTTATATTCAAATTTCCCGGGATGGGTACACACCAACGAATTCATTTCTTATTATGATAAACTATAAAATTTAATTGCATTTTCTCCAAAGATCTTTTCTTGTTCGCTTGCGCTATAATTGGAGAAGTAATTTTTAACTATACCGTACACCTGCTCATAGCTTGCCGCAACCGTACAAACCGGCCAATCAGAGCCAAACATCAACCTGTCTGCTCCAAAAGCCTCAACTACAACGTCTATATAAGGATCAAAATCTTCGGGCTTCCAGCTATTCCAGTTGGTTTCTGTAACCATGCCCGAAATTTTACAACACACATTGTCAAATTTGCCAAGCGCGCGAATATCGGAATCCCAACCACTTATGGTTTTGTCTTTTATATATGGTTTGGCTATATGATCCAAAACAAACTTTTGATACGGGAACCTGGCAACCATTTCATTTACAAATTTCAACTGGTCAGGGAAAACCAAAATATCATAAGTGAAATCATACTTGCTAAGTAGCGAGAGCCCATTTAAAAACTCAGGGCGCAACATAAAATCGCGCTGCGGCTCGCCCTGTAACACATGCCTAAACCCTTTCAGTTTTTTAAACTGGCTGTAATATTCAAGGCGTTGCTCTACATTGGCAGACAAGAGATCAACCCAACCCACAACTCCTTTAATAAACGAATAACCTTCTGCATTTTGTAACTGAAAATGGTTTTCCTCTTCAGATTGATCTGACTGCACAATTACACAACCATCAAATCCATTACTTTTAAGTATCGGCGCCAAGTCCTCGGGAAAGAAATCCCGTTGAACTACCGCCATGTCATCCGTGATCCATGAATCCCTAACGGGCTCATATTTCCAAAAATGCTGATGCGAATCAATTTTCGACATATTGTTTTCAGTTAAAAGGGCTATCTAACAACCCTCTTTCAACCATTTTAGCCCAAAAATCTTTTGGAATGACTGTATGGGCCATATTAATATTATCCTTAACCCGCAAAGGGTTGGTAGTACTTAAAGCAACGCTTTTTACACCCGGTATATTTAACGCATAAGCAACACAGGCCTGGGCGGGAGTTACTTCAAACTCTTTACACGTAGCAAAAAAATCTTCCCGCCATTTTAAAAGATCACTGGACCCGGGAAAATTCTCGTCAACAAGTTTATAATCGTAATGATTACCGCCTATTAAAAAACCCGAATGAAATACCGCTGAATTGATAATTGGTACACCCTTCTTATCCATATCTGCTATAAATTCCAATAATTCGGCAGGATGACTTTTTATGGTCATACTGTTAGCTATCATTATCCAATCCAGCTTAACATCTTTGGCTATTCTTATAATTGTTCTCCAATCTTTCGCCCCTATTCCAACAGACTTAGCTTTACCACTGGCTTTTAAATCTGCCAGCGCTCTATAAGCTTCCAGTATATCATTATATCTCCTGGCCTCGTCCTCCGTCGAAACAGCCGCAGCAAGGTACTCATCGGGGTCGTGAACAGACACCATCTCAGACGCCCAGCCATTCAATAATTGATTACCCTGTTCAAAACACTTCATCATGCCGTCATAACTTATCATCTGCACAGCATCGTTTTTAAGGCCTATCCACACACCTTTTTCAAATGTTGGCTCCGGAGTTTTCAATTCAGTTCTGTACCAGCCTAATTTGTTATTGATCACTACCCTTTCCGGGTCTATATTTAATTCAGTTAAAGCTTTACCGATAGACTCAAGCGCCAAACCCGCGCCATATTTGCCGGCCGAGTCAAATACCACTTTACCGGTAGAACGATTAAAGCACTCAGAAATGATTTCGCGCTTCACACCATACTCAAGCTCAACAAATAAATTTCCAAGGCTGGCTGTACCAAAAATTATTCTTGGCAAATCTGAAATGGATTGGTTTAAGGTATTGGTCATAATATATTCAGAACTATTTGCAATTAAAATTTAAACTGCAAATAATCTTGTATTTAAATTTATAAGATATCAATTTATTAAAAACGCATTATTAAATCCATCCGGATTTAAGCTTAACAAGCCTTAACTTTAGGGGCATTATTTAATATTGGTAATGATTGATCGGGCTTCAAATTAAGCGCTTAAAATCTGTTAGCTATTATATAAAATTAACTTACTATTAAGGTATATTAACATTGCGGCTCGTGCTCCTATTTCTACATCTAACCTTCTAATATTGAACTCGGAATAATGTGCTGTTTGTAAGTAAGCGGTGTTTTCCCTGTTATTTGCTTAAAAACAGCGTGAAAAGAAGAGAAGTTATTAAAGCCGCTTTCATAACATATTTGCTTAATACTAACCTCGTCTTCAATAAGCAGTTTGCACGCGTGGCTTACCCTTATCTCATTAACAAATTGAAAATAAGTTTTCCGGGTCTTGGCTTTAAAATAACGACAAAACGAATTAGGCGCCAGATTAGCAACCTGAGCAATTTTCTCCAGCGAAATTTTGTCTTTAAAATGAGCGAAGGAGTATTCATAAATAAGGTTTATCCGGTATTTATCTGACTCTTCAAAATTATACTTAAAGCCAATTGACGATAATAATCTGCCGCTATTGCTTGATCCTATCAGCGCCAGGGTCTCCATCAACAAAACTATGCGCGAATGTCCCTCAGAAACCGATAACTGTTTTATCAGATTGGAGATGAGCGGCTCTTTTCTTGCTGAAATTAAAATACCTCTTTTGGCTTTTTCTAAAGCACGCTTTATGATGGCATTCTCGGGCAGTTCCAAAAAAGGTTTACCCCAAAAATCTTCGTAAAAATGAATTACAGTTGAGTATGGATTATCATTACTACTATTACCGGTTAAATGCTTTTCCTTATCAAACTTAAAATAATGCGGCAGATTTGATCCGATTAAAATGATGTCACCCTCGTGAAACCGTTTGATACTATCGCCTATAAACTGCATTCCGGAGCCACGATGAAGATAGATCAATTCTACCTCAGGGTGAAAATGCCATCTGCTATTTACATTTGGCACACGGTCTTGCCTTATACTAAACGAAAAGGCAGACTGGTTAGAAACTTTTAGTAGCTCGGCTTCCATAATTAACTGAGGTAAACATACCAATTTTTGGCACTATCTTTCTGGTTATGGTAATATTCCTTAATAATACGGTAATAATATGCAACGCTATCTGATTTTTTAAGGTTTAATTTGAATACCAAGTATAGAGCTGTTCAACTAAGTTTAACACAGCCATAACCAATTTTATTAATATTAAATATGCCTATGAGAAAATCAAAACTTAACTCCTTTGGCTTTTAGCCATTACTTTTATTAACCAACTACAAAACTAAAACTTAAAATTATGACATTAAAATCGAAGGTCATGCTTCGAGCATGGACGGTATTGTCCAAAAATTCGGTAATTGCTAAATCGATTGCGGCTATTGTTTTAGTCAATGTTACGACTAATTACGCCACCGCAGCCGGAGGAGCGCCAATCAATACCCCCGTATTGCTACAGCAACAAAATGTAACTATAACAGGTACAGTTACAGACGAAACCAACCAACCATTGCCGGGCGTTAGTGTAATGGTAAGAGGAACCAGTATCGGCGTGGTAACGGGCGGTAATGGTAAATATTCTTTATCAGTGCCAGGCAACGCCGCGATAACTTTCAGCGTATTAGGTTATCAAACGCAGGAAATTGCTGCAGGTAGCGGCGCTGTTATTAACGTAAAACTTATACCCGTGCAAACCCAACTTGATGAAGTAGTTGTTGTAGGTTATGGTGAGCAGAAAAAAGCCACATTAACTGGTTCTGTTTCGACAGTTAAGGGGGAAGAACTTACTAAAAACCCATCTCCCAACCTGGCAGCCAGCCTGCAAGGTAAACTTCCGGGTTTAACAGTAAGCCAACGTAGCGGTGAGCCTGGTAGAGATAACCCAGACATATTGATACGTGGCGGTGGAACTTTAGGTGGTAATAATAACAACTCACTTAACGGTCCTTTATATGTAATTGATGGTGTGCCTAGTAGCCAAAGCCGTCAAGACTATGTAGGCCGTATGAATCCGGAAGACATTGAAAGTATCTCAGTGTTGAAGGATGGTTCTGCAGCTATCTACGGTAACCGTGCTGCAAACGGTGTAATTTTGATCACTACCAAAAAAGGCACAAAAGGAAAAGCACAACTTAGCTACACCTACAACTATGCGTTTCAAAGCCCAACCAAGATACCTCAAATGCTTGATGCTGTTGAGTTTGCCAAGGTTTACAATGAAGGCGTAGCTTACCGTGGTGGTACTGCTCCATTTTACTCTGCTGATGTTATTCAGCAAATACAAACGCAGTCTAATCCTTATGTGTGGGGTAATACCAACTGGACTAAAGAGGTATTGAAATCATACGCTCCGGAGCAACGCCAGAATATACAGGTAACCGGTGGTTCAGATAACAGCCGTTATTTATTGTCATTCGGTACGCTTACGCAGGATAACCTTTTTAGGAACAATCCTACTAAAGTGCAACAGTATAACGTAAGAACCAATATAAGCGTTGACATAAGCAAATACCTTACCGTAGGTGCTAACATAAGCGGTATAATTCTTAACAGAACCTATTCTAACATAACTACAGGTACCAACTTTGTTAACATATTACAGGCCAACCCTACGCTGATAGCGCGTTATCCTAACGGATTATTAGGCGGTGGCAGGTTAGGTGAAAACCCTTTATTGCTTGACAGCCGCGGTAGTAATAAAGAACAAAACTACCCTATCACTTCAACCTTTACCGGTACGTTCAAAGTGCCATGGGTATCGGGCCTTAAATTTGATGTGAGTTTTAACTATGACTTGAATAATCGTTATACTAAAACCTTCTCATCCCCATATTTTTATTACGACTATAACGTAACAACGCAACAAAACTTTAAAGTTAACAGTACAAACCTTGCCGAGTTGACCGAAAGATATGATCAGGACAGAACCTTATTATATAACTATAGGGCAACTTATGATAAAAACTTTGGCCAACACCATATTAACGTGATGGTAGGCGGCGAGCAACAGCAGAACGACAATAACTGGTTTAATGCTTATCGTAAAAACTTCCTTTCTACTCAGTTCCCGCAATTAAGGTACGGAAGCAATGCAGCTGCTGATAAAAACAACGACGGTATTGCCGGCAGAAGCGCTTATAACAACTTCCTGGGTCGTGCTTCTTACGATTTTGCATCAAAGTATATCTTTGATTTCAATTTCCGTTATGATGGCTCGCAGATATTTAAAGCAGGTGATCGTTATGGTTTCTTCCCTTCGTTCCAGGGTGCATGGCGTATTTCTGAGGAAGATTTCTTTAAAGCAGCCTTCCCGTTTGTTGATCAGTTAAAAATACGTGCAACTTATGGTGAGCTTGGTAGTGACCGTACAGATGGAGGCGCTTATCAATACGCGCAATTCTATACTTTCGCCAACAACGTGGTATTTGGATCATCTGATGTAGGCGGTATTCAAACTGCTGTATTACCTAACCCAACATTTACCTGGGAAAGATCAAAGAAAACTGACTTTGGTATAGAGGGTTCTCTTTGGAAAGGGTTGTTTGGTTTTGACTTTACTTACTTTAAAGAAAGAAGGTCAAGTATCCTTACACAAAGAAACTTTTCTGCATCTAAAGTGTTAGGTTTTATTGGCTTACCTCCAGAAAATATTGGTATTGTTGATAATAATGGTTTTGAGTTGATATTGAGCCACAGAAATAAAATTGGCCAGTTGTTTTATAACCTTAGTTTTAACGCCGCTTACGCACGTAACACTGTTGTGTTTACAGACGAAGTGCCTAACACTTACGCTTATAGAAACGCTCAGGGGCATCCTTTTGGAGCACCATTACTTTACCAGGCCGATGGAATATTTAATACGCAGGCAGAGCTAGACAGCTACCCTCACCAGCCAAATCAAAAACTGGGCGATATTAAAGTTCTGGATTTAAACAATGATGGTAAAATTGACGGAAATGACCAGTTCAGGTTTGATTATAACAACGTACCTAAATATACTTTCGGTATGAACATTAACCTGCAATACAAACAGTTTGACATGAATATCGGACTTTACGGACAAACCAAGGCTTACAACTATGATGGTGCATTTGCCAACTTAGGTAACCAGGATTTTTCTAACGCGTCTGTATATCGTGCCGCTGACAGGTGGACCCCATCAAATCCTAATGGCACTATGCCACGTTCTGATGCTTATCAGCCTGGAAATACTACTTTCTTTAATAATAATGCAACCTTTATCAGACTTCGCTCAACCGAATTGGGTTATACCGTTCCAATTAGCGTATTGTCAAAATTAAAAATAAGCAGTGTGAGAGTTTTTGTAAGCGGATTCAACCTGTTAACCTGGTCGCCTAAAATAAAATGGTCTGATCCTGAGATCAGCGGCGCAGGTCTTAACAACGGTAGTTTTGTAAACTATCCGCCACAAAAAATTATCAACCTGGGCGCAAATGTTAGATTTTAAAAACAATAATATGAGAAAATTAATTATTCTTTTAGCAGTCCTGTCCTGCGTGTCTTGTAAAAAAGGCATCTTAGACATCACTCCGCTTGACAAGGTAAGCGAAGATGCTGTATGGTCAGATGAAAACCTGATAAGGGCTTATGAAGCTGAGCTTTACAACGCTATACCGCATGGTATGGGTGTACACGGTATGCTTTCAAAACATACTGACGAGGCCGTTAACACGGTACCCAACGGGCAACCGCCTTACGTTTTTGCCAGAGGTACACTTACGCCTGACAATGTTACAACTATAAACGGAGGTAACTGGGATAACCAAAGGTTATACTATTGGGATTACGGTTATCAATACATCCGTAAGATCAATGTGTTTTTTGAACAGTTAGGTACAACTAAAGTAGTGCTTGCAGACAAAGCCAGATTAATTGCTGAAGCAAAGTTTGTACGCGCTTACACTTACTTTCAATTATTAGAAAGATTTGGTGGCGTACCAATTGTTGAGCAAACTTATCAATTAGCTAATGGTGCAGCGGTAAAATTCAAAAGAGCAACAATAGATGAAACTGTTGCTTACATTGACAAAAACTTAACCGAAGCATTGCCTGATCTGCCGCAAAAATACGCAGCACAGGATGCTAATTTCGGCCGCGCTACTAAAGATGCTTGTTTGGCATTACGCTCACGTGTGTACCTTTATGCAGCGTCTCCGCTTTATAGCCCAACAAAAGACAATGCTAAATGGCAAAAGGCTGCTGATGCCGCAGCTGCCTTGCTTACCAGTGGATATAGTTTATATCCAGACTACAAAGCAGCATTTAACAGATCAAGCGGCTCAACCAACGATGAGTTGATCTTTGCTAAAAACTTTACTACCGCTAACGGGCACCAAGCTCCTATGAACAACCTTGGTCGTAGATATCAGGCTTACGGAGGTTGGTGGGCAAGTAACGGTCCATCACAAAACCTTGTTGATGATTATGACATGACCAACGGCTTGCAGCCATTCACGGTAACCGGTACAGGTACAGCTGTAGCTAAAACTGTTAACGCGCTTTCTGGCTACAATGCTCAAAAGCCATATCTTAACAGAGATCCAAGGTTTGATGCAACTGTTATACATGACGAGACCACTTTCCATGGTGATTTCTACGAAATGTGGGTATCATCAGACAATAAAACATGGGGTTTTGACTCATACAAACAAAGTAGTGATAACCCACGTTGCAACTACATTTTGAAAAAGTTTATGCCTGAGGATCAGCCATTAAACTGGCAAACTACTTACACTCAACCTTGGCCTATATTCCGTTTAGCTGAAATTTACCTGAACTATGCGGAAGCTAAGTTTGAGTTAGGTGATGAAGCTACTGCCCGCGAATATGTAAACAAGGTAAGAGCAAGGCCAAGTGTTAACCTGCCGCCTATACCGGCAACTGTTACCGGCGAGGCGCTTAGAAAACGCATCTACAACGAAAGAAGAATAGAGTTAGCGTTTGAGTCGCACAGATTTTTTGATATCAGAAGATGGAAAATTGCCATTGATATTGAAAACAGACCTGTCTATGGTATGGACATTATAAAAGATGTAACTACCGGTGTTAAAACTTATACCCCGATTAAACAAATAGAACACGTTTATGAGGACAAAATGAACTGGTTACCGATTGAGGCGAATGAAATACGCCGTAACCCGGACATAGCTCAAATTGGTTGGTAGTAAACCATTGGGTTAATTAAAAAGAGGCTGTCTCAAATAATGAGACAGCCTCTTTTTTTATATAGCTGGCTATAGCGTTGCGTAATTTTTAATTTGTTAGAAAAAGATACATTACAAAAAAAGCCCCGACTATTGTCAGGGCTTAAATTTCCGGTGTCGGGATGGCAGGATGGATCCGCAACGCTCTAAACTATTGATTATCAAATGCTTTAATTACACCAAATAGACGAGGGTGTGAATTAGGGCATTTTCTGAAACTTCTAAGGAACTATTTCGCCCTTCATGGCTTTTAATTTGCTGTCAATGCTTATCAAAAGTAAGGATAAAAAAGATTTTTGAAGAATTCATTTTCAAATGTTGTTCTTGAAAATCCATCAATATAATGTTGTTTGATTGTCTTAGTAGATTACCTGTAAGGTAAATATGTTTTATAAATTTTGATTACTAAGTAGGTAAAGCTAAAATAAAATTCCACTTACAAGTAGTGTTCTGCAAATGGTGGTAAAAAGTTGCTTGTTGATTTATTTGACGTTATTTATTTTGCCCTAATAACTGAAAAATTAATCTGAACTAACTATTATAGAGCACTTTGGAAAAACACAAATAAAGGAATTAATAAATTTCTAAAACCAAAACCAACACAAGGCGAAGCATCAAGTTTGAATGATTTCAAACTAATTAGCCTCGGTTTATTACACGTCTGAAATAATCGATTTATTATAGAAAGGAATCAATGACACCCTAAGTTACAGAGATTCATAGATTCGTTACGCTATTGTAATCGGTTAAATAATTCGCTGTTAATTATTTGAAGTATCTTAAATAATGGTTCGACTAAAATTCTTTGGTATTCTTCAAAGTTTTTATTCCCGTGAAATATATTGCATCTAACATGGTAAAGAACCTGTAAAATTGCTACAGCTTTTTTGTTATGGTTTGTAGAATTAAGATCTGAAAGTAATTTTAAATCTTCATTTCTTTGCCTTTGGCCGTATTTGATTTTTATGTAAAACATTTGTTGATCAATCAAATTAATGATACCCTGAATGTCATTACCACATCCATTATTATATAACAGATCGAGCAAATTAGTGGCACCTACGAATTGAACTACTATTTCTGTGGCAAGTTTGTTATCAAAAATCTTTGAAGCCACTGGAATGCCATTTTCTATTAAGGCCTCAGGTACTTGATTATATAAACTATTATAAATAACAAATGAAGTAATATAACGGTCATAAACACTGGCTAAATCATCGCCAATAATACCCAGTAATTTATTGCTCCAATTATGGTAAAAATCAAAAAAATAAGGACTCATAGGACGTCAATAATTATCAAAATTTGTCTAGATTTTCCTCTCTTTCTTCATCATCATAATCTAAAATTTCATCTTCTACTGAATAAGCCTCATCATTTTCTTGGAGAGATGTATTGAAAACGTTCAAGATCTGATTCACCAGTGCTAGAAGTGAAATATCATTCTTAGGTAAAGGATGAATAATGTTCTTATGGTTTTTAGGAAGGTCTGTGTCGATAGAGGGATTTCCCCAATAATTTACGGCACTATCTCTAGCAACTATCTCATCCCGTCCAGCAATGATGTATTTAACATCAGTTAATTTATTAACACCAAAGATGTTCCAGTCGCCATTTAAATCGGAAATGAAACCAGCGTTCCTACTTAGTTCCTTAATTTGTGAATGCCAGGGATTAAGAATATTCACCTTTGCTAAATCTGACCCGTTGTTAGGTACAGCGTAAAGCAGTAATGATCGGATCTTAAACTCTTCATGATTGAACTGTTTGACATGGTCTATTAAATATCTTCGACAGATGAGTCCACCCATGCTGTGACTGACAAGTATGATGTTTTTGTAAGGCTTACACGCTAGATTTACATAGCTGCGCAAACCATTGGCAATGGCAGGTATGGTCGGTAAAGGATTGGAGAACCGTTCAAAGAAAGAGGTTGGATACTCAAAACGATCCACGTCGTACATCCCTTTGATCTCTTCAATGTCTTCTAAAGCAGTTACGAATTTATTCCAGGTCTTTTTCCCGCCATTTAATCCATGAACGAACAATACCAAAACCTTTTCTTCGGTAGGCAACACGTAAGCGACCTTGCTTAAGGGTATTACTTGCTCGATCATATTAACGAACTAAGCCTTTAAGGTAGTTATATGTGATTCGATCAAAGCAAGTTGTTGTTTGATCTCAATGACCATTTCCGTCACTTCTTGCTGATTGTTCAGACCGATGTTTCTATTTTCGATAAGTGACAAAGTGCCTTTGGCCCGTTTTAAAAGCTCACCGGGGGAGTCCGCGTTCTTTTTGTCCTCAAGTATCCGATTATAATAATTCAAATTATTTAGAATGGCATGACCAACCTTTTCACCCCATAGCGTGTCTCTTTCATCAGAGGCTTTGTCTTTATCTGAACCTTTATTTATTTGGATGTATTCCTCTAGTGTTGCTTCCGGATATTGCGCGATGGAAGCTTTGTGCTTTGCTTTAAATCTCGACCAGAGCTCTTCATGACAAAAAAAGCTGTTCATCTTGTTAGGCCTGCCAATGATGCGTGTGTTAGAAACAGGTAACCCAAGTCTTATGTAATCGAAATAGACCTTTTTTAGATCATCGATGTCAGCTTCGGAATAGGGCCAGTTGACAAGCTGATATTTTGTAGCGCTCTTAGAATAACTATTCAAATAGTTATTAAGATCGACAAAGTGACCTTCTTTTTTATACAGTTTCGTAAACACCTCCGGATATCCAATGTAGATCAGGTAGTCTTTCATAAGGGCGAGGATACTTAAATAGGATTTGATCTTACCGTCGGTTTCCGACATGAGTGATGCGACCTCTTCTATCGATTTGAATTGGGTTAGTTCAGCACACTTAAGATATTTCTCAATAGGATTGTAATCAACCTTGTCATCCACACCTATTTGATAGATCGTTTCAAGGGTACTAATCTCTTCGCTGTTTTGATCAAGTTCGTCAGGTAGGATAATAGCAAGGAACGTTCTTTTCTCTCCATCCTCTTTATTTAGTGCACCTAAGAGATAAGCCCTTCGATTTCCATCAATGATAACACCATCCTTTGTGACAATGCCTATTTCATTTTGCCCATATTTTCTTAGACTCTTTAATGTGTTCTGATTATAATCCGGAGCAGAATCCCAAAGGAACTTTTCTATCAATCCCCGATGCTTCTCATCCGTGAGGTCAATCTCGCCTTGTTGTTTTTCAAACGATTTGGTCATGCTCATAATTCTTCCATTATATGGATTATAGCTTAGTAATTGCAAAGGGATTTCGTGTACGCCGAATTCGCTCCTACGCCCCTTATACCATATGAATTTGTTCATTAGTGGTTCACTCGCTTCGATCTCAACTAGCTTAGCAACTCTTTCTTCTTTTGTCATGGCCTATAACGTATTGGTTTCGCAGTAGGATATTGATCAGGTCCCCACAAAATATTTTAGGTGACCGGTCGTTATACCGTATGTATTATTTTACCTAAACTAAAACAAATCGATCGCATTTTTTTAATTTGTTTAAGAATTCCATTATTTCAATATATTATTTATTTGAGTTCGGTTCAGAAAATCATAAATGTCAAAAGAAGCTCGAAATTATTTGCGCGATGGTAGAGCTCCGGTCCCGCTCAAAGGATCCACGTCTCGGGTGATGAGTGCTAACAAAGCAAAGGATACGAATCCAGAACTTATTTTTAGGAAAGCTTTGCTTAGCGCGGGAATTAAAGGCTATCGTTTAAATTGGAAAAAGGCCCCCGGTCGGCCCGATATCGCGTTTCCTGGTAGAAAATTGGCAATTTTCATAAATGGCTGCTTTTGGCATCGCTGCGAGAAGTGCCATCCGAATCTGCCTAAATCCAATGTTGATTTTTGGACCCAAAAGTTTATCAAGAATAAAGAGCGCGATGAACGCAAAAACCAAGAGCTTAGATTATTAGGTTGGACAGTTATAACTATTTGGGAATGTGATATTAAGAACAGCTTGTCAACAACTGTGGAAATGGTGAAAAATAAATTTTTGTAATATTAATTTCCTGCTTATATTCCGTGCATGACTAAATTAAGCCTTATTGACTTCTTTTGTGGTGCTGGTGGATTTTCTGAAGGATTCAGACAACAGGGGTTTGAAATAGTTAAAGGCTATGATCATTGGAAACCAGCAGTCGATACTTACAATCATAACTATGGAGAAGGTAAGGGTGTACTACAAGATATTTTAGATTTCCAAGATTCCATTGAACTGATAGAATCCCTGCCAAATACGGATATTATTTTAGGGAGCCCACCCTGCGTGAGTTTTTCAAGTTCAAATAACTCCGGCAAAGCTGATAAATCATTAGGGGTAAAACTTACTGAAACATTCCTGAAGATCGTTGCAGTAAAGAAATTTCAGCCAAATTCAAAACTGAAAGCGTGGTTCATGGAAAACGTGACAAATTCCACCACGTATCTAGCGAGAGAATATAATTTTAATGATCTTGGATTGCATGAATGGGCTAAAAAACATCGATTAAGCCCTGCAAAAATCGCCATAAGGATCGAGGGTAATAGTGTCGTTATCAATTCTGCTGAATATGGTTCAGCTCAAATCAGAAAACGCGTCGTTACTGGCGAGATCATCTCTAAAGGTTCATTAGTTGTACCACAAAAGACACATGGAGAAATAAAAGAGATATTCGATAACGATCTACAGCCTTTTAAGAAATTAGGTTTTATCAAGGCCATACTTCCTAAGCCCAATAGTAAAAGGTCAGATGAGCTTGTTTCAGATCCGATATACCCCAGTCTACAAATAAAACAGTCCGAACTTACCGATCATTTTTATGATACAGGTTTATATTCAAGTGAATGGAAAAATTCTAAATTTTTAAAGGTCAATCATCCTTATATGGGAACGATGTCTTTTCCAGAAAATGAGGATAGGCCAAGCAGAACTATAACAGCAACAAAAATAGGAACATCGAGGGAGGCCTTAATATATCGATCAGAATATAATAGGACTGGCGATGGTGAATATAGAACGCCAACAGTTCGTGAAGCCAGTTGTATAATGGGCTTCCCAATAACTTATCAATTTATAGGTACTGAAGGCACTAAATGGCGCTTGGTCGGTAATGCAGTGTGTCCATCGGTTAGTCGGGCTTTTGCATCTATAGTAAGGAGGGAGTTAAAATGGGGAGATGTAATTGTCCCATGTGTGCAAAAAGTGCTCGATCTTGAAAATGTTCCAGACCTAAATTCTTATGAAGAAAAGGCTTTCGACGCCCCGCGCAAGAGAAAAAGCGGCTCAAGATTCAGACGGCATCCTTTCAAGGAAGGAAATATAACCGTAACCTTATCTAACTATGATATCTTAAGTAACGAAAAGGAAGCCAGTAAATGGCTGACATCAATCCAGTATGGCAACGGGGAAGGTTTCCCCTCGTTCAACTATCACGAGGGTTATTATAAAGATATAGAACCGATCATCGAAAACTTAGAAAACGGGAAAGAGTTCATTCAGATGATTAATAATGGATTTTCAGAAAAGATTGCTACAAAAGAGCATTTACAGAGAATGTATGAAGAGCAACATAGTATAGGGAATTACTTAGAGCCTACCGTATTAGTCGAATTTGTTGGCGAATTAATTAATAAATTAGAATTTAAGGAACCGGTGTTTATTCAGAAAGATATAAAGATATTCAATAAGGATGCCGTTCCCAAAAAACAACTTTTCGCACTTTATGCACTGAATAAGGTAGTTACTATCGCTAATCACAATTAGGCTATGAATAAGGAAACCCGAATACAGAAAATCCAAGAAATTATTGTCAGGGATGAAAAAAATCCATTTGGGAAGATGGAGATTCCCTGGAATGATACACTAGTATCTAAGAATGTTTATCAGATCCCTTTAGAATATCTTGTTTACAATAAATATAATGGTAGAATCTTAAGTCGTACCCAATCACTTGAAAGACAAAGCTATGTAATTGATGTTGAGAGTGAAGAAGGAAAAAAAAAGATAGAGGAACTACTTTTTGACTCTAACGAGTCTCGAAATAAAACCACCCAAACAAGTCTGAACGATTACGGTCAGCAAAAGGTCGGTATTATAACTAAAGATGGAATCATCATTGACGGCAATAGAAGAGCTATGCTTCTTAACCGCGGGAAAAAATACGAATATTTCAAAGCGGTTGTTCTTGACGTAACTTTAGATGAAAACCCATTAGAAATTGAAAAGTTGGAAACAACTTACCAAATGGGTGAAGACGAAAAAGTCGGGTATAATGCAACCGAAAAATATATAAAGTCTAAGCTATTATACAAAAAGTTAACTCAACAAAATTATTCATCGAACATAGAGAAACACGAGCCAAGCAAGTCAGCAATTGCGAAAATAGCTAAATGGATGGGAGAAGATCCTTCTGAGATCGTCAAGTATCTTAATACAATGGAGGTGATGGATGAGTACTTGGAATTTTTGGAATATGACGGCTTTTATACTCAACTGGACAAAAGAGAGGATCAATTTTTAAATTTAACGAAATGGCTCAATACGTATTACGGAGAAGCGAGTAAAAAGGGATTTGACGGATATGGTGATGATGATGTCGATGAATTAAAAGCTATCGCGTTCGATTATATAAGGGCAAAATATGAAGGTAAGGAGTTTAGAATATTAGCAGAAGGTCAAAGACCTAATCATTTTTTTGGCGATAAAGAGATATGGACAAGCTTTGCAAAATACCATAACGATAGGCTAAAAAACATCGAGGAGGTCGAAATTGATTATGCTTCACAGAATCTTAATAAGCACCTTGACGCACGTGACAGTTCATTTCTTGAAAGCACTAAACTTGATGGCAAAATCAGCTTTTTAGAGGAGAATATTAGAATACATGAAGAAAAACTTGGTTACAATCGTGCTTCTGATGAGCCTCAAAAATTAGTATCAAAAGCGTTAGACGCTTTAAATGCTATAAAGACCGGGCATAAATCTTTTGCCAATAAAGATGTTCAAAAACAAGTAGAGGCTTTAGGTAATAAGGTTTTTGGCATGTTGTTACAAAAATCAACGACGCGGACATTATCGCATATCATTTCGTTATTGGAATCTTTGGATCTGAAAAATGTTCCTGAAGCTGAGCAGGAAGAAATTCATGATAAAGCTAAAAAGATACAGCAGTTAGGATATCAAATCACAAAACGTTTTTAATGGAAAACGTAGAGATAGATGTAAGTACCGATGAAGTAAATCCCGGCTTTATTATTAGAGGCGGTTACGAAAATATCATTTCTAACAAACGCCTAATACTTACTTTAAAACGCTTAAATTATTCAACTAAAGACAATACGATCTTCATTCCTTTTCGTGAGGAAACTCAAGT
Source organism: Mucilaginibacter calamicampi (assembly GCF_042676765.1). NCBI lineage: Bacteria > Pseudomonadati > Bacteroidota > Sphingobacteriia > Sphingobacteriales > Sphingobacteriaceae > Mucilaginibacter > Mucilaginibacter calamicampi. Next base: position 615,215 of record NZ_JBHTHU010000005.1, on the reverse strand, counting down.
AAAGATTCTTCAAGAGATACAAAGTTTGTTTACTAAATATGAACTTACCAGTTCACTTTCACGAGGGGTAATTAATGACGTTCAGGGCTTTGATAGAGAAAATCGCTTATTTGAGGAATTTGAATTAAAAGCCAGGTCTATTCGTAATGACGAGTTTCAGATATATCCCGAACTGATCGAAAATTATCGATCTTTCAAAAACGTTCTAAATGAAACATTAGCCGAAAATCTATATCCACTACAGGAGCTATCTTCCTTCCATATGGCATTTGCACAAAACGCCTGTAATTTTGCTGTTCCGGGGGCTGGAAAAACAAGGATCGTTTATGGGGCATATTCCTATTTGAAATCTCTGCCTGCAGATGACGCTAAACACGTTGATAAATTAATGGTGATAGGCCCATTGTCGTCGTTTGCTCCCTGGGAAAATGAATATGTAGCTTGTTTCGGTCGTAATACAACTTTCCAAAGATTATCGGGTGATAGTTCTATTTCTAAAGATAAGAAACTGGAGCACTTATATTCGGGTTCCCCTGCTGAGGTGACATTGATATTTCATGGTGGTGTCGATAATCTTCAACGTGATATTATTGCGTTCCTAAAGAAGAATAAAACAATGGTCGTGGTCGATGAGGCACATAGGATAAAAAATCCAGAAGGTGTCTGGGGCAAAAGTGTCGTGGAAATCTCTAAAGAAGCGACATCAAGAATAATACTTACCGGGACACCAGTGCCTAATGGGTATCAAGACATATACAATCTATACAGGTTTATCTATCCATTCAAGTATAAGGAAATTCTTAAAGTACACTATCAAAATTTGGAAGACATGACCTATAATAATCTTCCTGACAGTGATCGTGTTCAGAATCTAAAAGAAAATATATCTCCTTTTTTTATACGCATTAAAAAAGCTGATTTGAAGTTGCCGCCGATAAATGAGCAGACTATCTTAATCGATATGGAGCCATACCAGCGCGAGATATATGATTTTATTGAAACTACATATATTAATTCATTTAGTCAAAACCCATCGGCAACCGTTAAGGATATTTTGAATAAAGCAAAATTAATAAGGTTACGGCAAGCTTCGACAAATCCTGCATTACTTGCTAAAACATTAAGGGATTCCTTGGCAAATAATGAGTTTACAGGGGAATACGATCCTAACTCAAGATTTACAACCTACAATGATGAATTTATTAACGACTCAGAGTTCTTTAACAAAATATGTAATTATGCTCAATTTGAAACGCCGCAAAAATTCATTGAGATAAAAAAAATAATTGATGATGAAATATTAGAAAATAATGGAAAGGTTATAATATGGACCATATTTATACAAAACGCAAAAGAGCTTCAAGATTATTTATACAAACATAATATTTCATCGAAGCTGCTAATTGGAGAGATCGAGCAAATCGAAAGAGAAACGACCATTAGAAAATTCAACGACCCTAATAATTTAGATTTTCAGGTAATTATAGCAAATCCTTTTTCGGTAGCGGAATCAATATCTCTTCATAAAGGATGCCATAATGCCATATATCTTGAACGTGATTATAATTGCTCGAACTTTCTCCAGTCTAAAGATCGTATCCATCGCGTAGGTTTGGCAGAAGGGCAATTAACAAATTACTATTATATTATCTCAAGAAATTCGATAGATGAGATTATCAATGACAGATTGAGAGTCAAGATCGAACGAATGGAAATGATTATCAATGATGATATTCCTCTTTTCAATAGAATAAACGATAGCGACGAAACCGATATTATTAAAGATCTTATTGCAAATTATGCTAAAAGATCTTAGAACATATGATAATTTAGGATCACCTCAATACTTCTTTGAATTATTCAAATCATTGAATAACAACAACGCAACTATTTATTCAAAAAGGGACTTAGAGCAATTATTCTATAATCGAAATATCAATGGCAGATCGGTCTTTGATGGATGTCTTGATTTGGCATTTAATATCGGGGTCTTACTAATAGATGATACAAATACCGTCTCATTAAATAAAACATTTCAAGATTTCCTATTAAGTGAAAAGCAAATGTGTGATAAGTTCGTTGAATATTTGTTTTTGAGCCTAAAAGACGATAATGAATTTCAAAATATATTTTCATCAAAGAATATTTCATATGATGTTATTTACCATTCGGTACAAATAACTTACGGCGCTTTCGGTTTAAAGTATGCCAGTTTTAAGCAATTGTTGATAGATTTTGAAATTATTAAGATCCATCCTACCACAGAGATTAAAAAATTCATAATAAACTCCAGGTATAAAAAGCTTTTCGACAAAACCATCTTGCCCGAGATCAAAAGAAGAAAAATAGGAATTGAAGAATTTCAATTATCATTGGAACAGCAACAAATCTATGGGGAAGAAGCAGAAAAATTCGTCCTTAAATTTGAGCATGATCGTCTAAATGGGAATAAAACAATTGATTGGGTAGCTGAATATTCTGTAGCTGAGGGTTACGATATCGCGTCTTTTAATAATGAATTATCAATAGTCAATGATCGATTTATTGAAGTTAAATCTTTTAGTGGCCGGCCATATTTCTTTTGGTCACGAAATGAAATAGATATCGCGCGAATAAAAAAAGGTGAATATTACTTATATCTTGTAGATAGAGATAAAATGAATAACATTGATTATACGCCTTTGATTATTCAAAATCCTTACGTCGAAATTTACAATAATGAAGCGAATTGGGATCAAAGGATAGAAAAAATCAGATTTGCTATAAAAGGAGGTTAAATGGAATTGTCATATAAAAAATTGAAATTCCATATATCAAGCTTTGCTGATTACTTACAAATGAAAATTCCCCAATTTTAATGAAATTCATAATGGCCTTTGCAGGCCAAAAAAGTGACTGTGTTGTTAACAATACAGTAACTTAATCGATCACCATGAGTAATTCTTTTGGAAGCCTCCTTTCCTCGATATTTTAAATTTTCTGTTTTGCCTAAACCGCCGTTAAACGGATGTAACTCAACATCTTTCATCAATTGTAATAAATATCTAAAAGTGTCTATATCATTTTCCTTCCAATCTAAGAATTGAGCCATAAAAGATTCCGCAAACGCTAAAGTGAATTTTTCAAATCCAAGAAATTTTATAAGTAATTTCTCATCTTTTATTAGCGATCCCATACAATCCCTTGCCCACTGGTCAATTTCGAGAGAAAATAAATCACTATCTAAGCAGATATTAAATACGCTTACTGTTGCGTTTTCATCAGATTGATTATTTGTTTTTTCGATATTTATCTTTCGATTTCTCCATATTGGATGTGAATCAAAGCTAATTACAGGCATCGATTTAATAAAGGCAATTGATAATCCAAATGGTTCTTTATTAGTTAAATCTTTAGCAACATTCGCTTTAAATGTGCTCTCAAGGTAAGAATCAACTTCGGTCTGTTCCAAGTCGTCAGTGTAGGGACTCTTGCAAAGACCTAATATTAGGTTTTTTAGAGTTGGAGATGTTAAATTTGAAAGCCATTCAATAAATGTCTGTGTTGTCGTAACCTGTAGTGTTGAATAGTTGCCTTGGAAAGTAATATGGTTAAAGTCGTATTTATTTTTTGCTGATCTAAACGTTTTTAGAAACTGCTCAAATCTTTGAACTGCAATTTGAGAAGTATCAGCCAAAGGGTAAAAGGATAATTCATTGCTTATTAGTTGCATATTACAGGAGCTTTAGCAATTGATTGCTCCATTCTTCCAGCAAATCTTTAGGGTAGTGACTTAATTCTCCTTTTCTATCCACTTCAATCGTTGAAATTTTAGATTCATGAACCTCCACATCGCCTCCCCTTTCAAAATATTGAATATTGACATTTAATGGATTGATTTTTTCTTCTTTAACAGCTACTCTTACCCCATTAATAATATGATCACTATGGGTCTCTATAAAAATTTGGGCACCCATTTCCGCAGCTAAAGCAGCCAATTCACCTATTTTAGCTTGTCCTTTTGGATGTAGATGTGATTCCGGGTTTTCAATAATTATTATCTTACCCGATTTTGCAGTAAGTAAGGTTAAAATCACAGGAAGCGCATAAGTTAATCCATAACCCACATTTATTGGCTTAAATTCGTTAGTGTAACCACTTTCGGTCTCATATTGAAACCCTAATCTTACAAGGTCGACGCCCTTGATATCTTCAACTATTAACTTTACCCCCGGACTAATTTCATTTAGCCATGCATCTATATTGTGTATTAAAATTTTTGACTTGGATTTTTCATGTATTAAATTCTCATTTTCTAAATTATCTAAGCCATAAACAGATAGGTAGTGTACTGCGTATTCACCATATTTACCTATTTGCTTATTTTGAATAACTTCAAATTCGGATTTTTTATACGTTGTTTGTGGAATTATATGTTCAGCATTTAAATACTGAAAATCCTTATTAAATACCCCGCACCTTCTTAAAATCTCTGTATAGCTCGTTTTTCTTTCTACAGGTAAGATATCAGCATCAGGTAGATATCCAAAGGTCCAGTAGAAATTATATTCTTCTGTATTGATTTTTATTTCAATATTTTCATCCTTTCCAGCGTACTGATTAAATACGTCTTTACCTGTCCCCAATTCAATGAGACTTCCTTTAAGGGTCAATCCTTGATCTTCCAACATACCTTGTTGAAATGATTGCCTTAACAACAAAATGGCCTGGATAAACGATGATTTGCCCATCCCATTCAAACCAGTAAAAATGTTGAGATTCTTTATCGGCAGTTTAGCTGATTTTAGCGATTTAAAATTGCTAATGGAAATCGCTTTTATCATTCTGAAATTTTGTTTACTAAATTCTGAATTTCCGAAAACCTAGTTATTACTCTTGTTTTATCTCCTGTTCCTGAACTCAATGATGCTGTGAACTTTACATCGTTATTTAAGAGGTCCATAAATGCCTCTTTTAAAATCTCCTTTTTTAGAACTAGCATTTGTATCGTCGAAGCTTCTAATTTAGATAATATAACGGACCATACTTCAAAAAGCGCTTTATTTATGGGTTTTCTAGAATCGTTTTTATTTAATCGTTTCCGGAATGCATCCTGACCGAAAATCTTAACCGCCGCACTCATGGATTTTATGAAGTTTGTTTTAATTAATTGTCTTTCCGCTTCTGTAAGATTCTTTAGTGCTGCCATAGATTTGTTCATAAAAGTGTCAAGATCCGGTTGATAATTTTGATATGGATTAATATAAAATGATATAAACCTTGTAACAAAGTCTCGGTCTTGCATTCTGTCTTTTTTAATTGAGTAACAAGTGGCTTTACGAAATTCCTCTATAACTGCTAAGTCTCTCACAAAATTAGCAGGTATTCCTTGGTTCATTGCATGCCTTATTTCTTGAGGCTCGAGCATCAATCCCCCGGTATTTATGCGTTTAAAAATATTGTATTTAACGTCGTCTGGAGTACCTGGATTAATAATATAGACATTAATCTCTGATTCCTCAATCCTTCTTTGAAGATCTCGAGGAAGTTCATCAAACCCTAAACTGTTAAATTGCTTCAGGAATTCTAGTTTCTCCAATTTAAGACTTTTATCAATTACAAAGTTTTTAAGGCTACTAATTCTCTGCAGCCCATCAACTACAAGCCATTTATTGTCTTGAGTTCCATCAAAGTAAAAAGCGGGTAAGGGGAAACGAATAAGTATTGACTCAATAAGTCTACTCTGCTTCGTCTTGTCCCATAAATCATTTTTTCTCTGAAAATCAGTAAAAAAATTAATTTCTCCCTGTCTGATTCTTTTAAAAATCAAGTCGAGAATCATCGATTTACTCGTAATATCTATCTTTTTAGGGTCAAATGGTTTGATTATTTCTAAGTCGTTGTCGTCAATTGAATTTTCTTCAAATTCCACCGAAGGATTAATAGTGTCAATTAAAATTGAATCATCAATATCTTTTTGAATTTCCTGATCGTCATTATCTATTTCAGAACTTTTAACGGTTTTCTTTACCTCTTCTTTATCAACGACATTTACTTCTTTACCTTTCAATGTTAAAGACCAAATTCCTCTAGAAGTCTTTTCAACTAGTCCAAATCTTTTTAAATAATTTCTAGACCAAGCTAATCGATAGACCAATTTAGTCATTGTCCCTCTATGAATGTCTGTGATCTCTTCATCAGTCAAATTCAAAAGCTCGGCAACCCGATTTTCAATATCCCTAATATGGGCCTCACCGCCTAAGTCCTTTAAGGCTTGGAGCGTCGGGTTCATCAAATCATCAAATTGGGGAATTAGCATGTTTAAATAATAAATTCAAATATAACTATTAAATCCATTTGTAATTTCATTGCCAAACTCAATGGTGGCAATACTGCTTTAAATGTATTTGTTAAGCTTCTGTGCGGTGCGCCTCTTACTTACCATCGCAATATTGGGTATGATTGCCAATTATTAACAGTCCATCTAGAATCAATTTGCTAGCTAATAGTGTGGGTGGCAAAGAATTAGTGAGTGGTAGCCTGGAATGACCTTAATGATTGTACCGCCATAGCAATCAGCAAAAGAATTGGGAAACGATAAGTTGGTTCTTGGTGTTTGAAACATCGTATTATTGCTTATAGAAGGAGGGGATCGCTCACCATAGGAATCAATCTAATAGCAATGCGTTAATTAGTATTAATATTAAATTGATCGTTCGTTTTGGGCCTATAGTCCTTAAGTTTAATAAACTGATCAGACTTTACCAGCAGCTTAAAGAGCATAGGAGTTAACTGATCGGATGCGGGGCTTGTTGTCGTATGCGTTTCCACCGCAATTTTATAACTGCCAAAAAAGTAGTATTTTAAAATTCAGCTTTTATAAGCGCCATAACCGAACATACCATCCCATTTTTAACGCTTAAGCACCAAAAGCGGAAACAACGGAAGCTGTCAAGGGTGAGTGCCGGCCTTAAAAAACAAATACATGGCACTCATTTATATACCCTTTAATGCTTTCGTTGTGCAGGCTATCTTTGCGTCTGGCGGTGAAAATATGATGAACTAATTAACCAAGTCTTCGTAGTTATGCCGAGGTACGAGGCATTTCTGCGCTATTTAGCGAGGCTGGTGACGAAATGGAACCCGGCGCGACAGCGCGTGGTGTAATGTAGTAATCTGCCGCAGCGATTATAGCAGTCCTTTATTGTTTGCTATAATACCTTAAATTAATGTTTAGCTGCGTGAATTTGCTTAGAAGTATTTATCAACCCTGGATTAGTGTAAGTATCAGCAGTAGGTGTCAACTTATAGTGCCTGTTAAAAGCTTCCTGTCTTACTTTGAAATAATCAGCAAGTTTTCTAATAACTTCTTTAGACAGTCCCTTTTTATAGTTTAAAATATCAGATACGTAACCTTTACTAATGCCCAGAATATTAACTAAATGCTGCGGTTTCAAATGATGATCCTGCATAAAGGAACGTAGTAAGGTAATAGGATCGCTATCTTTAAACGTGTTGTTTTCCTCGTCGAATTTTTCGATCAATAACGTTAGCAGATCAATTTCATCCTGTATTGCATCGTTATTATCACCAGAGAGTAAGCCTTCCAATTGGTTGCAATATTCTTCATACTGGTTTTTATCTTTTATGACGGTATATTTTAAAACTGTTGTTTCCATCTTCAATAGAGATTAATTGTATACTGTTCACCTTGTTTGCAAACTTTATCATATTCTGCATGAGTTCCCATCCAGCAAACAAAAAGATGTACCTGCTTTGTTCCAAATACGTATTTGCAGATCATCCGGTAATTGTTGCCGCCAATATCAAATACCACCCTATTACTGCTTTTCCCTAATAGATCAGCAGTGTTATAAGTGAATTTCATATCGCCGGGCTGTTGCCAGTCGGCAAGTTTCAACTTTTCAGTCCAGTCCTCCAACGAAGATTTACTACGTGGTTGAAGCTTTGCAAACTCTTCCAGCGTTTGTTTTTTAATCAGATGAATTTTCATCTTATGCAAATTTAAATAAAAGTTCACAAAAAGAGAACTTTTAAAATGAAATATTTATTCTTTTTTTTCTGCTAATGGTTATTGGTTGGCTTTTTCCCAAGCTTCATCCATTCGTTTTTTTACTAACTTACTTTCTGCGTGGTTATTCATATAATTCCACGCTTTGACGTATCGGTCAGCCTGTTGATTGTATTCTTTTATCCTCCAAACGTCTAATCCTTTTTGTGCCAAAGCAAATAAGAACACTAATCCCATTAATAGAATTCCCCAGGGAATAAGGCGACCGAAGACAATTTTATAATATTGGCCCTGGTTGGTTTCCGGAAATAATAGGAAACGATATTGCTTTACAGGCTGCTTTGTTAAATCCAATTGCTGGATCTTTTGTGATAGCTTCTCAATCAGTACATTATCTCTGTTCTGCTTGAGTTCATGCAGTTGACCATTTATATCAAGCAACTCCTTTTTATAGTCAGGTATTCTTATTTCAGGTAATTTAACTTCCTTTTTATCATAACTGTTTATAGTCACGATCACTTGTTGCAATACTTCCTCTATTGCTTCAAGCTTTTCAAGTGTATCATTCATATCCTTCTCCCTTTCTTAAGTTTACGTTTAGTTCTTAATAACTCAAATGGTGCTTGGGCGTCCTGTTCGTGGTCGGGTTCTAATAATTTGCCTAATAAAGATGCTCCGTGTTTATCACTAAATGAGTTGCTGTTAGGAAGTGTTATGCCGTTTACCGACGCAATCTGTTGCCGCTGCCCATGTTGTTTATTAAACTCAATAAGCTGAATTAATTTGCCGTAGCTTAAACTCCGGTCTATTTCAGAACCTTTGAATTTAGTAATGCCCTTACTGAAGCTGATTCCTTGAACATTGTCAGTTCCGCTTAGATACTTATAATGAATTTGTATTCCTTGCTTAAGAAGTGCTGCTTCCAATTGCTGCCAGTTTTGCGCAACTTTAGCTACCCCTTTGATGGCATCATACATTTCATATTTGATTTGATCTGAACCTTTAAGGCGTTGCCTATTCACTTGAACTTTACCCTCCGCTAAATGATAGCCATATTTCAAGGTAATTTCTTTGCATACTTTCGCATTAACAACTTTCTGGTAACGGTCAGTGATGGTCTGCCCATCATTACCCACACGATTGTAGACCAAGTGTAAATGCGGATGCTGCCTGTCTGTATGCTGCACAATCAGATATTGCGTATCTCTGATTTTCATTTTGTGCATGTACTCCTTTGAACGCTCAACCATGATCGCATCATTAAGCTTTGCTTTATCTTCGCAACTCCAACTTAAAACGATATGGCCAACAGCTTGTCCCAAGTTTGGGTTTAGCTTACGCTGAAAATTAAAATCGCTGGCAATGTCTTTAACGCTTGTTGTACGCACGCCGCTTGCATCCAATATGCTTGCTCCATTCCGCTGCAAATTGTAGGCTATGCACCCGGCAAAGCTTCTACCTGTAATCACTTTCCCTATCATCGCCAATTACTTTTTTAAGCAACTCATTTATCTCAGCCATTAGCAACCTGCAATTTCTTTGGACGCTCAGCAACCCGTTTAAGTGAGCCAAGTGTGTGAGCTGATTAAGGTTATTTGCCATACCAGCCAACACGCGCATTTGTCCCGCTTCCTCGGTAGTCAACCGGGATACGACTTTCGCCTTTTGTGCTGACTTTCTGAAAAAATCGCTGATTGAAGTTCCGGCATTTTTGGCTTTAGTGGCAATAGTAAATTGCTCTAAATCCGTTAACCTTATCATATAAATATGGCACCGTTTTATTTTCTTTTGTGGCCTGCCGCCTTTGCTTCGGATCACTTTTTCTGCTTTACTTTTTTGGTCTTCCATCACTACCTCCTTTAAATTCCTTTCGATTTCCCCTTCTGCAACCAACGGGCGCAGAAGGCAAGTTTGCCGTTTAGCCGCTAAGGCGAAACGAGTTTTTGTATAGCAAAAACACAAACTTGCTCTTTACTATCGGTTATGCCTGTTTCAGGCGTTCTCTTAAGACTTTCATGTCCGAACTAACCTTCTTTTTCTTAACCTTTGAATAGATTTGCGTTGTCCGAATACTTGAATGCCCAAGCATTTTAGATACACTTTCCATGGGTACGCCATTCTCCAAAGTAACAGTAGTTGCGAATGTGTGCCTTGCGATGTGATAGGTTAAAGCGAAATTCAGATTAGCCATCTTACTAATGACTTTAAGGTAGCGATTGGTAGCCTGGTTTGAATAGATTGGAAAGACAGTGCCCGTGTAAGAAGCCATTGGATGACCTCTATATTTTTTAATCAGCTCGACAGCCTCCGGCAACAATAGAACATAAAATTTCTTGCCGGAAAAATTAGCCGTTTTCTGTCTTACCATTTCAATCCACTTTTCACCTTCGATATCAGTTACCAAATGTTCACTACTCAGATTGCACACGTCGGCAAAAGCCAGGCCTGTATAACAGCTAAAAACAAAAGTGTCTCTTACTATCTCTTGTCCATGAATCTCGAAATTCAAAGCCTTGATAGTTTCCAACTCCTCCAATTCCAAGCACTGCCTATCCTTGTGAATCATGTGACGCTCGAAACGAAGGAATGGGTCTTTGACGATCCAATCGTTCTTCAGTGCGATGTTGATCATCTTGCGCAGCCGCTCGATGTGCTTCATGACCGTATTGTTTGTACAAGGGCGCTGGCCTTTATCGGGTTCGCGCTGGCGTAAATAGATCTCAAAATCTATTATAAACTTATAATCGAGTTGAGAAAGGTAAATGTCAGTGCGTTTTTTTCTTTTTAGCAAAAACTCCTTAACATACCGCTCGGTACTATAGTAGTTTTTCATGGTACCTGGTTCCAAAAGCTTTTTAACCTCAGTGTTATGGTAGTTCATTAGGAAAAGCAAAGTTGTTTGCTCTTCCTCACCACCACTTTCCAGAAAAGTCTTGATGCTATCAGCAGTTAGAACTTCTTTATTGTATCGAAGATTGTCGTAAGCAGAGTTAATTTCTGTCCTGGTCTGCCGGATCTTCTCCTGTATCTCTTTTAATTCCTTATCAGCTCCAATTACTTTTTGAAACTTGTGATCCCAGGATATTAACTTGAGGCGGCGTTTCAAAGAAATGTCGACGAACTTCTTGTTAATAGTGATTCGCACATACAAGGGAGCGATCCCTTTGCTTGCTTTATCCTTTTTTAGAAAAAAAAGGATACTGAATGAATTTGTTGTTTTCATACGCGGTTTTACTTATTTGATATTATCCCCGTCGACGCAAATACATTTTGCGACAAACGGATTAAAACACGAAATCAGTTACAAGCAACCACGGGTTGCGAGTAAAAACGCATTGAACAATTTTACAAATTAAAAAGAGGGTGCGATATAGGGCATTTAGAAGTTGATATAACTTTGGGGTTGTTAAGGGGATAATTTTTCAATTATCACAAAAAAACCCTCTAAATCATACAATTTAGAGGGTTTTGATACTTGTTTGGTATCGCTGGTGTCGGGATGGCAGGATTCGAACCTGCGGCCTCCACATCCCAAATGTGGCGCGATACCGGGCTACGCTACATCCCGAAAGGGAATGCAAAAGTACGCTTTAAAATCACTGTTGCAAATAAATTTTAAAAGAAGTTTGCATTAGCTTTACTCTTAGCATTTTATATTTTTTTAAGCTGCAAAAACTAAACTATTTTAATGCAGCCATGTCTATGTATGCAACAATTGCATGACAAGAGGCTAACATTTTTATTACAAATAATTATTAAACAAACTTCGTTGTAATTTCACATTCAAATCAGCTCACCAAAGCTCAACCTAATAAGAACATGAAAAAACCGCTTTATTTATTTCTATTTACATTGCTTACCGGCGTTAATGCGTTTGCGCAGGAGAAGTTAAAAGATGTTCAGGAGACGCCTCAATGGGCCGCTACAGGCGTTAAAGTTGATGGCAAACTCACAGAACTTAATAACTCGTTTAAAGCTTATAATAAAACCGTAAAAGCGTTTTATACCATCAGCAATGATGCCCGTTTTATTTATCTGCAGTTAAAAACAACTGATGCAACTACCATAGCCAAAATACAGGCTGGTGCCATTACTTTTGCGGTGAACACAGCAAATAAAAAGAAAGAGGACGAATCCTTCCAGATTACCTTTCCTGTTATTACCAGGGCAACACGCGGGCAACGCGGTGCAGGCGGATTTGGTGGCGCGGCAGGCGGTGGCAGAGGCGGTCCAGGCGGATTTGCCGGCGGCGGTGGCATTCCAGGATTTGGTGCTACAACTGATTCTGCCAGGAAAGAGAATGAAAAGCGGTTTTTAACTGCTGCTAAAGAAATAAAAGTAGTGGGCTTTAAAGATATCAGCGATTCGCTAATATCTGTATATAACGAATACAGCATTAAAGCTGCTATGGATTTTGATGCTGAAGGAAGCTTTAGCTATGAAATAGCTATTCCGCTTAAACAAATGGGGTTAACTCCCGGCGACGGAAAAGAAATAGCCTATAACGTTAAACTTAATGGTTTGCAAATGGGCGGCGGACGCGGCCCGGGTGGCGGTAACTTTGGTGGTGCCGGCGGCGGCGATCGTGAAGTTGTAGTAGGTGGATTTGGCGGCGGCGGTGGCGGCGGAGCCCGTGGTGGTGGTGGTGGCGGCTTTGGCGGTGGCCGTGGCGGCGGCGGCGGATTCGGTGGTGGTGGGCGCCCTGCCGGTGGTGGCAACGCCCGTGGAGGTAACGTTAATTTTGCTGAGTTAGCAGCTCCAACAGATTTTTGGGGTAAATATACTTTGGCTAAACAATAGTCTTAAAAATACATACTAAACAAAAAAGCAGTTCTAAAAAGAACTGCTTTTTTGTTTAGTATAATTGCTGAAATAGGGTACTTATCCGAACATCAGGAAAGGTTCCTGTCTCTAAACCATACTTCATCTGGTTTTATGTCAATGCTGTTCATCATGCTGATCAATTCTATCGGATCACCTGAAGAGAGTACCAGATCACGATTAGCAGGCTTTAAAAAGGAATGCTCTACCATAACATCCATTTGCTTTAGCAACAGATCGTAAAAGCCGTTTACGTTCAATATGCCAACCGGGTTATTGTGCAGCCCAAGCTGCAACCATGTTAATACTTCAAAAAACTCTTCTAAGGTACCAAATCCGCCGGGTAGCATAATAATACCATCGCATAAGTCATTCATTACCTGTTTACGCTGATGCATATTCTCAACAACACGTAATTCGGTTAAGCCCGTATGCCCTACTTCCTTATCCATCAAAAACTGCGGAATAACGCCAATAGCTTTACCTCCGCGCTTTAAAACAGCGTCGGCCAAAATACCCATAACCCCTACCCAGCCGCCACCATAAACCAGTGTAATATTTTGGCTCACCATAGTTCCGGCCAGCAATTCAACAGTATCCTTTAAAATAGGATCACCGTTAAAATTGGCTCCGCAGAAAACGCAAATGCTTTGCATATTATGAATGAGTGAATTAGTGATTTAGTGAATGAAATACAAAAGCACAAATCGCTCAATCACTCATTCGCTAATTCACTCGATAAAACTAACGTGTATAATTCGGTGCTTCCTTAGTTATCGTAATATCATGCGGATGCGACTCGCGGATGCCCGATGCGGTTATGCGAACAAAACGCGCTTGTTGCAGTGCCTCTATGTTTTTAGCACCGCAATAACCCATGCTGGCACGTAAACCGCCTACAAACTGGTATATCACTTCAGATAATGTGCCTTTATATGGTACACGGCCCACAATACCTTCGGGAACCAGTTTTTTGATATCATCTTCCACATCCTGAAAATAGCGATCTTTTGAACCTTGTTCCATAGCCTCAATAGAACCCATGCCACGGTAAGACTTAAATCGACGCCCTTCATAAATTATGCTTTCGCCAGGCGATTCTTCAACACCGGCAAACAGTGAGCCTGCCATTATAGTGCCTGCGCCGGCTGCAATGGCCTTGGCAACGTCTCCGGTGTGTTTTATGCCACCATCGGCAATAACCGGAACACCGGTACCCTTTAAGGCTTCAGCGCACTCATACACCGCATATAGCTGCGGAACGCCTACTCCGGCGATAATACGTGTAGTACAAATAGACCCAGGGCCAATACCTACCTTAACGCCGTCTGCCCCGGCATCAGCTAAAGCTTTGGCTGCGTCGCCGGTTGCTACATTGCCCGCTATAACCTGCAGATCAGGGTATGCCGCCTTAACCTCTTTAACTTTATTTATTACATAAACTGAGTGCCCATGCGCTGTATCAATTGCAATAACATCTACACCTGCTTTAACCAGGGCATCTACCCTATCAAGTGTATCAGGTGTAACGCCAACCGCAGCACCTACGCGTAAACGGCCTAACTCGTCCTTACAAGCGTTAGGGAAATTTTTAAACTTCTGAATGTCTTTAAAAGTGATAAGGCCTATCAGTACACCATTGTCATCAACAACAGGCAGTTTTTCAATTTTGTAGTTTTGTAATATCTCCTCGGCTTGGGTAAGCGTAGTTCCTTTCGGGGCGGTTATCAGATCGGTTTTTGTCATTACATCGCTCACCGGCCGTTTCATATCTTTTTGAAAACGCAGGTCGCGATTAGTTACAATACCTTTAAGTGTTTTGCTATCGTCTACAACCGGGATACCGCCAATTTTATACTCCTTCATTATTTTAAACGCGTCGGCTACAATAGCGTTCTCGTTCAACGTTACCGGGTCCTGTATCATCCCGCTTTCTGAGCGCTTTACTTTGCGTACTTCATCAGCCTGGCGCTGTATGCTCATGTTTTTATGCAACATACCTAAACCACCCGCCTGCGCCATGGCAATAGCCATCTGGGCTTCGGTTACGGTATCCATTGCTGCAGATACCAGGGGAATGTTCAGCCTGATCTTTTTAGTTAAAAAAGAGCTGGTATCAACCTCTCGTGGTAAAACTTCTGAATAAGCGGGGAGTAGTAAAACGTCGTCGTAAGTTAATCCTTCGGCAACAAATTTGGAGTTGTAAGACTGCATAGCAAACAATGATTTTGGAGATATTATTTGCCGGGCAAAGCTAATGATTTATTTCGGATTTCGAATTTTCAATTTCGGATTTTTTTGATTGTTCTTAAAATTGACAATAACTATATAAATTGCCCATCCGTGACCTTTTATAAATTCGAAATTGAACATCCGAAATCCGAAATTTTAATACTTACCAACAATCACTTTATAAAAGCCGTCAAAATTCCAATATTTATTGGCG
The DNA here is from genome assembly GCF_042676765.1 of Mucilaginibacter calamicampi. Classification (NCBI taxonomy): domain Bacteria; kingdom Pseudomonadati; phylum Bacteroidota; class Sphingobacteriia; order Sphingobacteriales; family Sphingobacteriaceae; genus Mucilaginibacter; species Mucilaginibacter calamicampi. The sequence goes on along the minus strand of NZ_JBHTHU010000005.1, from coordinate 599,937 downwards.
AGCGCTAATAGCTTGGCGGCTGTGATAGATTTAACCGTTTCTGTATAAATATCATAATACTCATAACCTACACCGGAAAAATAAAGATTTTTAAACTTATCAGCATGCGAGAATACATTCTCTAAACTACCCAACAATGAGCCGAGCATATAATTTTGCACCAATGATATTTCCTCGTCTGGTATAAGCTCCGTCTTTAAAAGGTTCACTTCCTTTTCAATTTCGGCCACGGCATTCTTACAAACATCGGCGCCCACCTCGGTAGCTATAAAGAAAGCCGCGCCATGTTTTAACGAACTCATGCCCGAACCAATGCCATAGGTATAACCTTTATCCTCGCGGATGTTAGCCATTAACCTCGACCCAAAATAGCCGCCTAAAACGGTATTCAGTACTTGCATAGCCGGGAAATCCGGGTGATCGCGTTTTATAAATGGCATACCAATGCGTATGGCAGATTGCAAAGCCTCCGGCTTTTCAATAAAATAAAACTTCTCTGTAGCTGTGGCTACTTCCGGCTGGCTGGTAACGGCGCGAGCATCGGCGTTCTTCCAATCACTTCCAAAAACTGAGGTGAGTTGTTGCAAGGTAACATCGTCAATTTTACCTGCTACTATTAATGTACAATTACCGGGTTGATACATTTGTTTAAAATGCGTCAACAGGTCATCTCTACGCAGTTTATCATATTCTTCAGGCTCAACAGCCATTCCGTACAAGGTATCGCCGTAAACGGCTTTATTAAAAGCACGACGGGCAACTACATCATTCTTTTGCAGGCTTACCTGTAATTTTTGCTGCTGATTGCGTACATATGTATCCAATTCTTTTTGCGGGAATATAGAATCAGTTAGTACATCGCTTACAATTGGCAAAACATCATTCAGGTGTTTGTTTAGGCTATGCAACGTAACTTGCGAATGATCAAAGCCATATTCGGTTGAGAAGAAAGCGCCGTAAAAATCAATCTTATCCGCAATCTCGGCAGCGGTTAAAGTGGCGGTGCCATCCGTCAGCATGGTGTTTACAGCCATGTTAAGCAGAGGCTTTGCAGGGTCAAATCTTACATTACTAAATATCCATTCAATCCGCACCAACTCCTGGTCGCCAGAATTAAATGTAAACAAATTACAGCCGTTAGGTAATACGGTATGTTCTGGCTTAATTAGATCTATGTTCTCTATCGCCTTAAAATCCGGAGCAACACTCCTGTTCAATATATCGTTAGTCATTTGCTTCAGCGTAGTAAATTAAGGTTGACGAATTATCTTTTCTGAACAACTTATTGGCTTGCTCTTTAACCTGAGCGGCAGTTACCGCCAAAAACCTGCCGGTTTCACTATTCAGATCTTCCGCATCACTTAACAATTCAAAATAAGCCAGATTCATCGCCTTATCCAGCAATGACATTTCTGAAAACACCATGGTTGATTCCATCTTGTTCTTAACTTTATCAAGCTCATCCGCAGGCACTTCTTCCGTTTTCAACTTTTCAATTTCCTGCCATATGGCAGCTTCAGCGTCCTCAACAGCAACGCCGGTAAGGGGCTTACCTTCAATAACAAACATGCCTTTATCTAAACTACCGGTCATGTAAGCGTGTATCTCGCTAAAAAATTGTTGCTCTTTAACCAGAGCTTTGTACAAACGCGAAGATTTACCGCGAGAAAGAATATCGCCCAGCAGTTCAATAGCGTGAAACTCCCCGCTTCTACGGCCCGGCATTTGCAGGGCAACATAAATGTCATTTAAAGGAACTTTAGCCGTAACGCTGTCGCGGCGCTCATCATGTTGTTCAGGCTCCTGTTGCAGGTTGCGGTTATATTTTTCGCCTGCCGGGATAGGGCCAAACCATTTTTCGGCCATCAGCTTAACATCTTCTGTTTTGATATTTCCACCCACCACCATAATAGCGTTTTGCGGATTATAATGCTTTTTAAAGAAAGCCTTTACATCCTCCATACTTGCTTCGGCAATGTGTTCTATGTTTTTGCCAATAGTATCCCAGCGGTAAGAGTGGTTTTTATAAACCATTGGGCGCAGGCGCAGCCATACATCGCCGTAAGGCTGATTCAGGTAGCGTTGTTTAAATTCCTCTATCACCACGTTGCGCTGTACTTCAAGGCTTTTCTCGCTAAACGCGAGGCTCAACATACGGTCGCTTTCCAGCCAGAATGCCGTTTCTAAATTAGCGGCAGGCAGGGTTATATAATAGTTAGTAATGTCGTTACTGGTAAAGGCGTTGTTCTCGCCCCCAACCCTTTGTAAGGGCTCGTCATAACTTGGAATATTTACAGACCCACCAAACATTAAATGCTCAAACAAATGGGCAAAACCGGTGCGTTCAGGGTCCTCATCGCGAGAACCCACATCATAAAGTATGTTAAGAACCGCCATGGGTGTCGTATTATCTTCGTGTACAATAACCCGCAGGCCATTGCTCAATGTAAATCGGTTGAATTTAACCATGTATCAATAAATAGTTATAATAGCAGTTGGCAAATGTATAATTTTAAGGTGAAAAAGCCCCCTCTAATCCAATTGCTATCGCATCTCCACCGGAAAGGGAAGCTTTTATATTTTAGTTTACAATAATCTGCAAGCACATTGGATAAAACCGAACTGATTAAACAAATTAGCAGCAACATTGGCAAAGTAAAAGTACTGGGCCTAAGCAAAATACTGCACGAGCGAAATTTCGACCTGCGCGACCTGATAGCTGTTACCTTTCATAACAACAAAGACGTAGCCTTTAGAGCGACGTGGTTATTGGAAAATGTTTTTTTAGATAACCCCGAAGTTTACCTGCCCGAACTGGAATTTTTACTGAGTGGCATAACCAAAGTAAAACACCCCGGTCCGCAGCGGCATTACGCTAAAATTATAATGCACATTACCGATTCATCAGCACCCCAAATAATAAAAGATAAAGTACAGCAATTAAATATGGAACCGGCTGTTGAACAATTATTTGAATGGATGATTGAGCCTAAAGTTAAAATCGCTGTAAAAGCATTCGCGGCCGAAGCGTTATTTAATATGAAGGACCGTTACCCCTGGATTAAAGATGAACTTGCCCAGCAGCTTCAGTTTTTAATGCGCGACGGTACAGCTGCCATACAATCTAAAGGAAGGAAAATACTGCACCAGCTGCAGTAAATTAAAATGGCGAAATCAAGACAGTACCTATGCCCTATTTAACTTAATTTTGACGAATATTTAAGGCGATGAAGAAGGACATAACCCACCTGGATGATATAAAACTATTGGTTGATACCTTTTACGGCAAAGTACAGAATGATGATCTGATAGGCCCTATCTTCAATAGTGTTATCAGCGACTGGACACCGCACCTGGCCAAGATGTACACCTTTTGGCAAACCGTTTTACTGCAAGAGCATACTTATTTTGGCAGTCCGTTTCCTCCGCATGCCAAGTTACCTGTAAGCCCCGCTCATTTTGAACGCTGGTTAGGGCTTTGGCGAACAACTGTAGATAGTTTTTTTGAAGGCTCTAAAGCCGATGATGCCAAATGGCGCGGACAAGCCATGGCTGATATGTTTATGGCTAAGATTGAATATTTTAGAGAACGGAATACAAAGCCGCTGATCTAAAAATCAACCATTTAAACACTACATCGTTTGCATTGATTTTCCTGTAACATTTAGGCGATACTTTGCAACAATTTGCCCATATCTGATTTCTTTGTTAATAGCTAATTAATACATTAGTAAAGCGTATACTTTCGCCTTATTTAGTATTTTTAAGCCAGCTATTATACCAATTACCTAAAGCCAGCAGGTTTATTTTTTTATTTTGAACAAGGCATTTCTTCGGAATGTCTTTATTTGGTATTGAGGTTAATAGTGCTTGTAATAAAACCCATTATACTAAACGCTATATGAATTCAAACATTTACAAAAAAACAACCCGCCGAACGTGGAGAAAGATCGGCCTGGCTGCGCTTGTGTCCACCATAGTCGTCGTTGGCTGTATGTCTCGCAAGGATGCTATGGTTAAAACTATTAACGGTGTTGTTCCCTTTAAAACATGGACAACCTATGGAGGCAGTGCAGATATGTCCCGGTACTCAGAGTTAGGGCAGATTAATAAGAAAAATGTAACACAGCTACAGGTGGCCTGGCATTATCCAACAATGGATAATACAGAGTATACCTTTAACCCTATTGTTATCGATACCATTATGTATCTGATGGGAAAGAATAGCTCGCTAATAGCAGTTAATGCCGTTAACGGTAAAGAGATATGGATCCATGCCAACTTAGCCGGTATTACACGTAAGGGCCTTAACTACTGGGAAAGTAAGGACCGCAAAGACCGCCGCCTTATCTTCTCGTTAAACAACACATTGCAGGAGATTGACGCGCTTACAGGTAAATCCATTCTCACCTTTGGCAACAATGGCTATATCTCCTTAAAAAATGATCTGAATCGTGATCCTGAAAGCATAGGTCGTGCGGCTTCGGGTACACCGGGGCAGGTTTTTGAAGATGTGATCGTACTGGGTTCTTCACCCGGCGAGGGCCTGTTTTCTTCGCCTGGGCATATCAGGGCCTATAATGTAATAACCGGCAAACTGGCCTGGGTTTTCCATACCATCCCTGAACCGGGTGAGTTTGGCTACGAAACATGGCCAAAAGAAGCCTACAAATACATAGGGGGCGTTAATTGCTGGGGCGAAATGTCAATAGACGCTCAACGCGGGATAGTTTATGTTCCGCTTGGCTCACCAACATATGATTACTATGGAGCGGACCGTATAGGCGCTAACCTTTTTAGCGATTGTATTGTTGCTTTAGACGCACGCACAGGCAAACGGTTATGGCATTATCAAACTGTGCATCATGACATATGGGACTATGATATTACCGCGGCTCCGCAGTTGATCACGGTGGATAAAAATGGCAAAAGCATTGATGCCGTTGCCATAGCCACCAAACAAGGCTTTTTATACGTATTTGACAGGGTAACCGGCGACCCACTATTCCCTATTGAAGAGCGCCCCGTACCGAAAAGCGATGTAGCCGGCGAACAGGCATGGCCAACTCAACCCCACTCTACGCTGCCGCCATTTACCCGGCAAAAGGTTAGCGTTGAGGACTTGAATCCTTATTGGAGTCCGGGTCATGCTGATACTATGAAACGCAGGGTAGCCGCCACTAAAACCGGCTTATTTACGCCATTAAGTGATAAATATGAAGTAGTTGCCATGCCAGGCGCTGTGGGTGGGGCCAACTGGGGCAATACAGCCTCTAACCCTAAAAAGGGTATTGTTTACGTTGCTTCCATGAACCATGCGTCTATTTATAAACTTACCAAAACACCGGCGCGTAATACGCCAATCTCGGCAGCGGCCATGTCTGCAGCGCAGACGGCTTATGTACAAAATTGCCAGTCGTGCCACGGTGCTAACCGCGAAGGCGCTGTAGGACCAGCTATAAATAATATTGCAACGCGTATAAACCTTGAGGCATTTAAAACGCTGGTAGCTACCGGTAAGGGGCAGATGCCGCCTTTTGCGCACATTGATGAAACTACGTTAACCGGTATATATAGTTTTGTAACCGGAAGAGGTGCCGGAGGCCCTCCTGCGGGAGCGCCCGGGGGCAGGCCGGGTGGTTTTGGCGGTGCGCCGCGTGCCGCTGCAGTACCTAAGGGCCCTGTTGTAGCAACCGGAGGCGCGCCTGATGCTGTGGCATTCAACGCGCAGCGGCCAACTAAAACCATGACGGATTACCCTGAGGGTGTGCCCAATTATGATAGGTATACTACTCCTTACGGACTTTCAAATACAGATCTGGTTAACCCGCCGTGGACAACCATTACCGCTTACGATCTGAATAAAGGCACCGTGCTTTGGAAGAAACCTTATGGACAAGATGCGCGAATTCCTTTAAAAACAGGGGCTGATGAAATGGGGGTGCCTGCAGGCTCGCAGCGCAAAAGCATGGTAGTAACATCTACAGGTGTGTTATTTGCAACTATAGCCAACGGGCAACTATACGCTTTTGATGCCGATAACGGCAAAGTTTTATGGAAATACGATTTGCCAAAAGATACAGACGGGCCAATGAGCACCTATCAGGTTAATGGAAAACAATACCTGGTGGTTCCGGCTACAAGCGCATTTGGCGTAGAAGCAGGCGAACGCGCAAAAAAACCGGGGCTTTATCCATCCGGCTACATGGTATTTGCTTTACCTGATAAAAAGAAATAAATTGCTTAACCAATTGAAAATACAGCCAATTATAACACTCTAAATAGAAAAAAATGAAACGCACAATTTCAACCCTGCTGTTAACAGCGCTCGCCGCATTTTCCTATGGGCAAGACGTAAACGGTGACTTTAACGGCAGAAGTGTAAGTCTGAAACCCGATTATGTTTTTAAAGGTTCGGCGCTTACGGGCTGGCATACTTTAGGCAATGCAAACTGGCAGGCCAGTAATGGTATTATTACGGCAAAAGCCAATGGTACCGGGTACCTGATATCTGATAAATCATTTCAGGATGTGGCCATCCGAACTTTGTATAAACCGGATGCAAACACCGAGGTTGGCTTTTTATTCCGTTTAGAGAAAACTGCCGATGGCTGGCAGGGCTTCCTGGTATCATCAAAAGGTAGCGAAACAGGCTCGTATAAAGTAAAACTGGATGCACAGGGCAAAGAACTAAGTCGCGAAAAATTGCGCAATGTTAATGGCATTATCCGTCAGGCTCCCGTGGTTGACCCTAACGCACCTGCACGGGGCGCTGGTGGCCCTCGTCCGGGTGGCCCGGGTGGGGCGGCTGCATCAACGGTGCAATTGCCTCTAACCCGCCCAAATACAGCAGTAAAACCAGGCGAGTGGAATCAATTTGAAGATATACTTGACCTTGATGTAATGCGCGCTTTCTTTAATGACGGTGGCGAAAACATGACGGCAACAGAGGTAGCTAATGGTTTTGGCCCGATAGCTTTAATGGTGAACGGAACCGGCGAAGTGCAGTTTAGTGAATTGGCTTACAATGATGCAGCCATTAAAAAACTGGATAACGAGCTAACTTCATCACGCTTTAAAGTTCAGCATATACAGGATATGTACTACTCATGGGCAGCCGGAGCGGGCGATTTTAACCGTGATGGTATTATGGACATAGTTGCCGGACCGATAATTTACTATGGCCCTGATTTTAAAAAATCGCGCGAAATTGAGTTCGCTTCATCAGTAAGCCCTTCAAAAAACTTTACTGCTTATAATTGTCAGTATACTTATGATTTTAACGGCGATGGATGGCCGGACGTATTAACCGGCCCGTCAACAAGTTCGTTATTTATCAACCCTAAAGGCGAATCTCGCCGTTGGGATAAATATACTGTTGTACAGGGCGTACAATCAGAGAGTACCATATTCAGAGATATTGACGGCGACGGCAAACCTGAACTGATATACGGTGGCGGAGGCCAAATGAAATTTGCCAAACCAGATCCGGCTGATCCAACAAAACCATGGATTCAAACCGCTATATCTGAGCGTGGCACATCCTCCCAACATGGTGTTGGCGTTGGGGACATCAATGGCGATGGCCTTTTAGATGTATTGAACGCAAATGGCTGGTTTGAACATCCAAAAAATTACGATGGCAAAATGATGTGGGAGTACCATCCGCAGGCATTTGGCCGGTACGGTAAACGCGGTTCGCTCTTTGGTGGCTCGTCCATGGGTGTTTATGATGTTAACGGTGATAAATTGAACGATGTTGTAGCCAGCCTTAACGCGCACGGTTTTGGCCTTGCCTGGTTTGAACAAAAACGTGATGCCGCAGGTAAAATATCGTTTGTAAGACACATGATAGCCGACGATTACTCTACCAAAAATGCAGGCGATGTAACCTTTACTGAAGCGCATGGTGCCGCATTTGCTGATATGGATGGCGACGGTATTACCGATTTTATAACAGGTAAACGTTACTACAGTCACCTGGATACCTACCTGGATCCTGATCCTTACAGCGCGCCGGTTGTTTACATATACAAAACCGTACGCGACCCAAAAGCGCCGGGTGGCGCTAAGTTTGTTCCGGAGTTGGTGCATAACCGTTCGGGAGTAGGATCAGACGTTTTGGCAACCGACTTAAATAAGGACGGCACTATTGATCTGGTTACAGCTACCAACCGTGGTGTATTTATTTACTGGAACACGCCCAAAGCCGGAGCGAAAGCCGCTACAGCTAAAAAGTAGTTTCCTATAAATTTTAATTAAAGAAAGCCTTCCTGATATCACAGGAAGGCTTTCTTGATTTTTAGGTATCTTGCGTTCTATTAAAACAGTAGTAAAGTTCAATGGTTTACTAAGGGAAAAACGTCCGAAATAGAACATCCGAAATCCGAAATCAAAAAAACATGCTCATTAAAATATATCCGGAAAACCCTAACGAGAAATCCATTCAACAGGTGGCGGAGGTGCTGCGTAAAGGCGGCATCATCATCTACCCTACTGATACGGTTTATGGTTTGGGCTGTGATATTACCAATCACCGGGCCATTGAGCAAATTTGTAAGATGCGCAATATTAAGCCAGAAAAGGCAAATTTCTCTTTTGTGTGTTATGATCTGAGCCACATATCCGACTTTATAAAACCTATTGACAATACCACTTTCCGTGTGCTGAAAAAGGCGTTGCCGGGGCCTTTTACCTTTATTTTCAACGCCAATAACAATGTGCCCAAGTTGTTAAGTTCAAACAAAAAAACAGTGGGTATCCGTGTTCCCGATAACAATATAGCGCGGTGTATTGTGAAGAAATTGGGGAACCCTATCCTGTCTACCTCTATTCACGATGATGACGACGTTATTGAGTACTCAACCGATCCGGAGTTGATCTATGAAAAATACCAGGAGCTTGTTGATCTGGTGATAGACGGTGGATATGGCGATAATATACCCTCCACCGTTGTCGACTGTACCTCCGGCGATTTTGAGATCATCCGTGAAGGTAAAGGAGAGTTGGACATGTATTTGTAGTTGTTCGCATTTATAGTGTTAAAATCGCCTACTTATAGGCGGATATTATACATTTGCCCAAAAACACTTATGAACTGGTTAATCGTAATTATTGCCGGGCTATTCGAAATAGCTTTTGCATCCTGCCTCGGTAAGGTAAAAGAAACATCGGGCACCCCAATGTACCTTTGGTTTGGCGGCTTTATTGTTACCATGGCCATAAGTATGATATTATTGGTAAAAGCAACTCAAACCCTCCCTATAGGAACAGCCTATGCTGTGTGGACAGGCATAGGCGCGGTAGGAACCGCAATTATTGGGATAGTTGTTTTTAAAGACCCCGCAACCTTTTGGCGAATGTTTTTTATTACTACGCTTATAGGTTCAATCATTGGCTTAAAGGCTGTATCGCATTGATTTTCCTCGCATAAATTGTACTAGAGAAAATATTTTCAATAATTACTTTGAAATACAAAGTACTTTTGTTTACCTTTGAGTGTTCCTAAATTGGTGTACAACATGAAAGAAGAAATATTTACTCATTTAGACAATCCGGCTCGTTTAGAAAAGATGTATCGTGCCAATAAGGCGCCATTTAAACGGGCTTTTGATGTGATATACCCCGAACTGAAAGGCAATCAGTTGGCTGATTTTTGGCACGAAAGGTTAAATTATGAAAGTGACGATATCAACTGGGGCATAAAAGGCGAACTGATATTTGTTGTAGTGATATCTTTAATTGCTGGCTTGATAGCTAAACTTCCGCACTTTTTCACGATAGACGAAGAGTTTTTCTATCCGCGTAATATTGGTTTTATCGTCTTTCCTTTTGTGTCCGCTTATTTTGCCTGGCGTAACAAATTATCTGCCGGTAAGATAGCTTTCAGCGCGGTCGCGATGCTTGCCGGACTTGTTTTTATTAATCTGCTCCCCAATGTAAAAACCAGTGATACGCTGATCTTGTCGTGTATCCACCTGGCCTTGCTGCTTTGGTGCATTACCGGTTTCGTTTATGTTGGCGAAACTGTAAACAATGTTCAAAAACGTCTCAGTTTTTTAAAATACAACGGAGACCTGGTTGTAATGACCGCGCTTATACTAATAGCAGGTGGACTGATGAGCGCTATTACTGTAGGTTTGTTCTCGCTAATTGGATTAAGGATAGAGGAATTTTACTTTAAAAACATAGCCATATTCGGCCTTGCTGCAGCGCCTATAGTAGGCACCTTCTTAACGCAAACTAATCCGCAACTGGTAGGCAAAGTGTCTCCGGTAATTGCCAGGATCTTCAGTCCGTTGGTTACTGTAATGCTTGTTGTTTATTTAGTGGCAATTGTCTACTCGGGGAAAAACCCGTACAATGACAGGGAGTTTCTGCTGATCTTTAACGCCTTGCTGGCGGGGGTTTTAGCCATCATCTTCTTCTCTGCTGCTGAAACGGCAAAAACACAAAAAACCAAAGCTGAAATATGGGTGCTTGCATTTCTGTCCATCATAACTATTATTGTTAACGGCGTGGCATTATCTGCAATTATATATCGCATTGCAACACTCGGCATTACCCCTAACCGGCTGGCTGTTATGGGCGGGAACGTGTTGATATTGATCAATCTGGTGTTGGTTACTGTAAGCCTTTTCAGAACACTTACCAAGCGGACGGAAATTAGCGAAGTTGGGAAAGTGATCGCATCCTACTTACCTGTTTATTTTGTGTGGACTATCATAGTAACCTTTATATTTCCGTTGCTATTCAGCTTTAAATAAACTTCTTGAAACCAAAAAGCGCCGATCCTAATGGCAGGATACGGCGCTTTTTCGCTTTTTAAACATCATAAATAAATCACATTTAGATGTAGCGTAATGCGTATGCAAAACGTTTTACCGGTAAATTACGCTAAACTCTTCCCATGAAAAAATTTCTAATTGCTTGCTTTATCATTTTTATAGCCGGTGTAGGTTGCAAAAAAACCAATATAGACGGTGGCGGCCTTTGCGGATGCTCGCCAATACAACAGCCCGAGCTTATGTTAGTTATTAAAAATGCCGCAGGTGCTGACTTGCTAAGTGATAAAAATGCGGCGGCTTACGCAAAAAGCGATATACAATTGTTTAAAAAAGACGCGAACGGGAATGCAACACAGCTTGCATTTTATATCAGGCCACCATTTTCTTACGGTAATGAAAATTTCGCCTTCAACACCTTATATACCGCAGGGATAAACACTGTAAAACAATCGGGAGAAAGCATATACCTTAAATTGGGCAACGAGCCTGTTTACGAGCTTAAACTGCAGTTTAACACTACTCAGCCTCAAATAGATAAGCTTTTTATAAACAACAGCGAAGCTGACAAAGACAACGGCACTGTAGGTAAATACGCGGATATATTTTATCTGACGAAGTAAATTCAGGTGCCAAATATCCATCGCTTAAAACATTAAATTATTTTTTGCATTATTACGGCACATACTTGTTTATGAGCCAGCAAAAAACTGTCGCCGTAATGGACCTCGGCACTAATACTTTTCATTTACTTATTGCGCAAGGTACAGCCGCTGCTTATAATGAAATAGTGCATAAAAGCTTACCCGCAAAATTAGGCGAAGGTGGCATTAACAAAGGCGTGATCATTCCTGCTGCTTTTGAACGCGGTATGGCAGCTATGCAGCAATATGAGCAGGATATTGCGAAGAACAGTGTTGATAGCATAAAGGCCGTAGCCACTTCCGCCCTGCGCAACGCTGCTAACGGACAGGAATTTATTGACAAGGTACGTGTGCTAACCGGCATCGACATAGAACTGATAAACGGCGAACAGGAAGCTACATACATTTATAAAGGGGTTAAACTGGCTGGCAGCCTTGGCGCGCAAACATCGCTTATTATGGATATTGGCGGGGGCAGCGTGGAGTTCATTTTATGCAACGCTGATGAAATATTTTGGAAACAGAGTTTTGAAATAGGTGCCGCGCGGTTAATGGATAAGTTTCACCAGGTCGACCCTATTCCTGCTTCATCGATTGCTGAGCTTCATTTCTACCTGGAGGAAAAACTGGCCCCGCTTTTTAAGGCGGCTAAGCAATACAAAGTAGAAAGTATTATAGGTTCATCGGGCGCGTTTGAAACCTTTGCCGAGATTATTGAACTGGATAAACGCAATCCCTTCGACCTTAAAAACATTAAAAACTACCCATTTGAAACTTCGGAACTAATTGCCGTTACCGATAAGCTTATCGCATCGTCGCACCAGCAGCGTAAAAGCATGGAGGGCATTGTTTCTATCCGCGTGGATATGATAGTGGTGGCATCATTGCTTACCCGCTTTGTTATGGATACGCTCAAGGTAGCTACTATTAAACTTTGCACCAATTCGCTTAAAGAGGGTATTTTGGCTGATATGTTATAGCCGCTTAAACCTGTTTTTGTATATTGCTATCCTTAACTGATACGCATGAAACTTAAACTCTTCGCTTTGTTGGCCCTAACCTTTGGCGTTTTATTTACGCAGGCCCAACGCAAGCCACGTAATACAGCCAACGATACCATCAGATCTAATTATAATCCGGCGGCTTTGTTCTCGCCGCAATTTTATACTGAGAAAGGCAATGAAATACATTCCCCTAATGGCGAGCCCGGCCCCAAATACTGGCAAAACCGCGCCGACTATGTGTTAAAAGCCAAAATAGATACCGCAAGCAAGTTGCTCACCTGCTCCGAAACTATAACCTATACCAATAACAGTCCGGATGCTTTGGGTTACCTGTGGCTGCAAATGGATCAGAACACCTACAAGAAAGATGCGCGGTCTAACTTTGTTACCGGCAACCAGCCCAAGGTCGACCAGCATACCGATGGTTATATTATTGAGTCGGTTGCTATTTCGGTTAATGGCAAGGTGCAGAAAGTAAATTACGTTGTTACGGATACCCGGATGCAAATTCGCTTACCGAAGGCTTTAGCGGCGAAGGGGGGCAAGATCAACATGCTCATCAATTACCACTACACCATCCCTGGTGCCTTTGGGGGCCGGACGGACTATACCCAAACTAAGAATGGTACTATCTTCGAGATTGCCCAATGGTTTCCGAGGATGTGCGTATATGATGATTCAAACGGCTGGGATACACTCCCCTTTTTAGGCAGCGGCGAGTTTTACTGTGAGTATGGCGATATTGATTACAGCGTTACGGTGCCATGGGATATGATTTTGGCTGGCTCGGGTGAGTTGGTTAACCCTAACGAAGTGTTGACCGCCAAACAGATCAGTCGCCTGGCTGCCGCCCGTAACAGCGATAAAACCGTGATGATACGCACAGCGCAGGAAGTTACCGATCCTGCATCACGACCGGTGAACAAGGGCACGCTTACGTGGCATTTTAAAATGTTGAACACTCGCGATGTAGCTTTTGGCGCATCGCGTGCCTTTATGTGGGATGCGGCAAGGATCAATCTTCCGGGCGGTAAAAAGTCGATCTCCATGTCGGTTTACCCGGTTGAGAGTGCGGGCAACGATGCCTGGGGTCGATCAACCGAATACCTGAAAGGCGCGATAGAATACTTCTCAACCAAGTGGTTCCCATACCCTTACCCGGCAGCTATAAATGAGGCCGGCCTTGCCGGAGGTATGGAGTACCCGGGCATTCTGTTTGATGGCATTAACGATAAAGGCAAAGAGTTGTTCTGGGTAACCGCGCACGAGATAGGACACAACTGGTTCCCGATGATAGTGGGATCTAACGAGCGGCGCTTTGCGTGGATGGACGAAGGATTTAACACGTTTATAGACGTTTACGCATCAGACGTGATCAATAAGGGCGAATACGCGCCAAAACGCGACGGCGAGTATGCGCCCGGCGGCGGTAACCCGGCCGATGAGATCATTCCGGCTATAATTGACCCGGCCTCGCCCGCGATAAATACCTATCCTGATGCTATACCCGAAAAGTACCGTCACCCCCTAACCTATTTTAAACCTGCTTTTGGCTTGATATTGCTACGCGAGCAGGTGTTGGGAAAAGACCGTTTTGACTACGCCTTTAGCAACTACATCCGCAAATGGGCTTACAAACACCCCCAGCCCGACGACTTTTACCGGGCTATGGAAAATGGAGCCGGCGAAGACCTTGCCTGGTTTTGGCGCGGATGGTTTATGAATAACTATAAACTTGACCTTGCACTCATCAGCGCTAATTATGTGGATGGCGACGCCAAAAATGGCGTGGAAGTGGTGGTGGCCAACAAGGAAGCTATGGCCATGCCATATAGTATTGAGGCCAAGCTAAAGGATGGTAATAAATACCGCATGAAACTACCTGTGGAAACCTGGCTGCAGAACAAGGCCACTACTTTCATCATGCCGACCATCTCCGCGGTTGAAAGTATTAGTATTGACCCTGATTTGGCCCTGCCTGATGTGAACAGAAAGAATAACAGCTTAACCGTGAAGTAGCTTTCTGTCCCGCTGGTATGTGAGACAAAATGAGACAAGTTGGGACAGAATTTTCAGCAACCATTTGACAGCTAGTCGTTTGAAGATTTTTTGTGGGACAAAGTGAGACTACTTATTCGTCAGGAAATTTAGCTGTAAAAAAAAGGTTAAATAATTGATTTACAGACATGTTGTGAAAAATGGCAAATTTTGTCCCAAAAATTTCCGGCTTATTTTCAGTACTAAAGTGACCCAACGCACGTAGAAAACCCAATTACCAACACCAGCAAAGCGCTTAAAACCCACATCCAATTTCTATTATAAATAGCCGCGCAAATACAGAATAAGAAGTGGATAGCTATTAAAAAAGCGTAGTAGGTCCAACCTTCTCCGTGTGGCGCTACTTTAGACAGTATACCATAAACTGCCAATACAAGCAGGTTAATCCCTACTATCTTAATTTGTGAATACTGTTTTTTCGGGGCCTCCTCCTGCGGGGTTTGGTTTACATCCATTTTGTTTACTCCTTTAAATAGTTAGCAACGCCTACATATTGCCCGAAAAAGCTATCTGACAGGTAGAAAAACCAATCAATAAAATAGCAAGCGCGCTCAACAAGAAAGCCTTTGGCTGAAAAAATATGGCAGTTAATAGGCAAATTACTATCTGTATTGCCATAAAAAAACCCGCAGTAAGTGCCAAATAATTACCCTTCATTGATCGGAAAACAATCGTGTAAATGATCATTAACACGAGATTAATAGCGACAATCCTCATTGTCCAATCCTTTTTATTTTCCGGGATGTTGTTTCCTTCATTTACATCCATTTCATTTCCTCCTTCAATTGGTTTAGATATCCAATTTTATCATCCCGATAAAACATATTCATGGTTTCAAAAGGGATTATATTAAGGTCTTTATTAACGATGTGTACGCACGACTTTTTAATTGCCCTTACATCAAAATTCTGCGCGTCAATAAACTGCATTATAATTACCCTGAAAAGGTTATCGTACCCAAGGTTTGGCGCGGCTATTTCAGGCAGGCAGCACATGATAGATTTTAAATGCTCCGTTGCCTTATCAACCGAATTACCTGTGCTGAACATATTCAACAAATGGCCCTTCAGCTGTTCATCCTGCTCATAAACAATGGTGTTTTTTGAATTATCCAACAGATCATTCGGGTCTATCATCCGCGTAAGCGGAAAAACCTGCCCATTGATTTTTAACGCGTAACCCATCACCAGTGCATCAGGGTTACAAGGTACCGGTATCAGATCCGCAGCATTAAAAATATTGGTTTGTTCTAAAATGGCAGATCGCACCTCGGTTAACGTGTACCGGTCGGTTTGTGCGTTAAAGTTTTCCAATCGCCCGGCCTGTTGCGTTGGCTGAAATGTAACTCCACGAATGCAGGGTTGCTTAAGCGCATATTCAATTATTTCGCCTATTTCATCTGTATTTAGGCCCTTTTGCAGCGTAACAACCAGTGTTGTCGACAAATTGTATTTGTTAAGATTAGCAATAGCTTTCTCTCTCACTTCGCGAAGATCCTCGCCGCGCAACTGCTCTAATGCTTCTTTTTTAAAGGAGTCAAACTGCAGGTAGATCTCAAAATCGGGCATATAAGTTGCTAATCTTGCAACAAAACTTTCGTCTTTGGCTATCCTTATACCATTGGTATTTAGCATTAAATGGCGGATAGGTTTTGTTTTGGCGATGTCTAAAATTTCAAAAAAACGCGGGTGTACGGTCGGCTCTCCACCGCTTATCTGCACTACGTCGGGCTGGCCCTCATTCGCAACAACCACATCCAGCATCGCCTCAATTTCCTCCAGTGTGCGGTGCCTGCCATAGCTGGGCGATGACATAGCATAACACGTTGGGCAGCTTAAATTACACCTGTCTGTAACTTCAATAATAGTAAGGCACGAATGCTGCTCATGATCCTGGCACAAACCACAATCATACGGGCAGCCATAATGGGTTTTGGTATTGAATTTAAGCGGAATTTCGCTGCGCTTGGCGTAGTTGCGGCAGTTTTTATAGTATTCAATATCAGTAGCTATCAATACCTTTTCAGAGCCATGCAAACGGCAGTTTTTCAGCATGTATACCTTTTCATCTTCAAAAACTATCTTGGCATCAACCCGGCGTAAGCAAGTTGAGCAAACACTTTGCGTAAAATCATAATAAATATATGGGCGCTCAGGCATGCGGTTTTAGTTGTAAAAGGTTATACGGCTTTATAAAAACTTTATAATAATACAAAATACCTGCTATACAAACCAATTGTATAGTTGATAAACCTATCGGGAAAAAATATGCAGGTTTAATAAACTCAATTAATAGCCTGAAAATTAAATAGCTGGCCATAAACACCTTAAATCTTGATCCATTAGAAAAAGTATATTTCCGTTCGATTAAAACAAGCGCCAGCCGAAGCAATATCCAAAATAAAATTTCGTATAAATTGGTGGGGTGCCGCGGCACGCCATCGCCAAGATCAATAGCCCAGGGTAAAGACGACGCTGTACCAAAAGTACCATCTTTAAGGCCGGCCAAAAAGCAACCTATCCTGCCAATTATCATCGCCAAAATAAGCGGATAAACCATCAGATCGCCGGAGGAAACAGTTACACCAATATACTTTTTAACAAGTTCAACCCCTACCAGGCCGCCAAGCATACCACCTAAAATAGTTTTGTTACTCATAAAGTAGATCAAACTAAAATGAGAAAGACCGGCGGGATTTTCAAAAATACCCACCAGATGTGAGCCGATGAAAGCACCAAACGCGGAGCAGATAAATATATATATGCGGTTTTCATCGCTGATCAGATCGGGCTGGTGCTTACGTAGGTAGGCGTAGTATCGATAGCCAATAAAATAAGCAAGCGTTTCGAAAATAAGGTGCAGCGGGATGGCGGCACCCCAAATAGAAATATCAACAGGGAAATGCAAAAGGCTTTTTGTTTGGAAAGATAAGTTAACCTTACAAAAACGCAAAAAAAATATGATCAGAAATTCTGACAGATCTTGATATACCACTCACTTATATCTTACTTCCAAATGTTATAAAGAATAACTGTGTAAATGATACAGCCTGCCCGAACCATGTTCACAGTTTCAAATAAGTTCTCCGGAAATGTAGGCGATTGGATTACGAAGGCAGAAAAAGATAGCACAATAAATACAAGCGAGCTTATGCTTAAAATCCATTTGCGTGCCAAGTTGGGTTTTAATGGTATTGCGATAGAAGCTTCTGAAACCGGTGATGATTGGGATGAGGAACTTATATCAAGGTTAATATGTTTAGCCAGCAGGCGTAGTGTATACAAACGCGGCAGCACTTCGGCATTTTCAATACGCTGAAGCGAGCGCAGGCTAATTCCGGACAGATCGGCCAGTTCCTTCTGGGTCAGCGGTTTTTCAAGCCGTCCCTTCTTTACAATACCGGCTGTCTGCGCGGGTGTTAGAGAGGATATTTCGGTAATGACATTTAGCGACATTGCGGCGACGTTTTATACAATTATATATGATTCGCGTTTGAAGGTACTAATTTAGCCTCCGAAATGAAAAACTTGTTTAAATCTTATCCCCATTTATCCCGATTTGTTCTTGGTGTATTATTGCTGGCGGCCTCACTTATTGGCAGCGGTTTTATCAATATACCCTTTGTACCTGTTGGTACCTTACTGGTAATTATTGTTAACTGGGTAATGCTGCGCAGCGAGGGAAGAAATTTTAGTTTTTTAGGCTTTGATCTAACCCCCCGCTATTTATTACTCTTGCCGCTGGGGCTGTTATTAGGTATAGCTTCCTTCTTATTGTCTTTCTACATTGGCGCGTTGGTGCGAAATGATCATATTTCTGCCAGCCATATAATAGATGGCTCGTTGTTGTTTAAAGCTTTCTGGGCTGTTTTACCTACTACAGTGGTGCAGGACTTTATTATAGTGGGATACTGTTATGTGAAACTAATTGAGCTTACAAATAAACGAATAGCAACCGCTTTGTTCGCTGTTTTTTTTATTTGCATGCACGATGTTTGGGGCGGCAATGTCTGGAATTTTGTTTTTTATGCGTCAACTTTGCTATTGGGTTATTTAATGTTTTCAACGGCTTTTCTGCGTTCAGGTAGCATTTGGTTGGTAATCGGGTTACACTGGGGTAATAACTTCGCTAATTCGCGCCTTATAACCTTTTCACGCACCACTACCTCATGGCTTTTTATCGATGGTCAATCACATAATAATCTTAACACCTGGCAAGTCATCGCACTGTTTAGCATCAATTATCGGTGGTATTGTTGTAATAGGAATAACAACATTAATATGGCCAGCTACTAATAAATTTGCCCGCGTTAATGCTGTACATACCAGGAACTTAAATACAAAGAAATAACAAAGCCCCTTTCGGGGCTTTTACTATTTTAAATTTTCAATTTCTTGCTGTTCCTTCAGCGCGGTGATGTTGTTCTTATCACCGAATTTGTCGGTCTGCTCGGTAAAGTCTTCCATCAACGCAGCTATGGCATCCAGGTTATCTGCAATACGCTGGTGCATATCAGGCAGCACTTTTTCTAACCTTTTATCGCCCAAGTCAATATTATCCACTTCTATCTTGGTAAGCTTCTGCATAATGGCTTGCTGGCTGTGCCTTAAATCTTCCAACTCGTGCACTATCTTCTCCATCAATCCAAATTTCTTTAACGTATCCATAAGTATGTTTTTTAGTTAAACTATAAAAGCAACGCCTTAAATGCTTTTTTGTTTAAAATTTGGATATTTGGATTTTAACTAATAATTTAGTTAAATGAAATTGACATTTAGTACGCTCCTGATATTTGTTGCTTCCTGTGCCATTTGTTTAGCACAGCAAACCCGTAAAACCGATGATGGATTATTACTAGAGTATTACCAGAATAACCGCTATGCTGACGCATTTAGCTATTTAAAAACTGTGTATACAGAGCCGGTTACTGATGCAAAGGAACTATCCAGGCTGGCCTATACCGCGTCAATGGGTGGTAAACTGCCTGATGCCGAGAACTTTTATCAGCGGATGTATGACCGCGATACGACGGATAAAAACTCACTGCAAAATATGGCTAACATAAATTTGCGTCGCGGCAATGTTTTTAAAGCAGAGGGCTTCCTGAAAAAATACATTTTGATAGACAGCGGCAATTTTGATGTTTATAAAGACCTGGCCAATTTCAGTATAAAACGGGCCGATATCGTCTCGCAGCTTATCTATCTTCAAAAAGCCAATAAGCTGGATTCGACTGAGTTTGACGTTGCATCAGACCTGAGCGATGCTTACGTAAGGCTGCTGCAATTTAAGCAAGCCGAAAAAGTATTGTCAATAGCCATAGCGGCAGATCCTGAAAACATTATATTACTTGAAAGTCTGCTCCGCCTGGCATCGGCACAAAAAAAATGGCCGCTTGCTGTAAAAACGGGCGAACAGCTATTGCAAGCCGGCGATGAATCTGTGTTCGTTGTCACTAAATTAGGCGTGGCCTATTATCATACTAAAAATTACCGCTGCGGAGTTGAAGTTTTGATGGCGCTGCCAGAAACATCACAAACCGAAGTAACGGCTTATTTTGCCGCAGCTTGCTATAAACAAATGAAGGACCAAAAAAATGCTATTCCCCTATTTGAAAAAGCGATTAAGCTGAGTATATCGCCCAGTACAAACACCTACTACGCCGAAATGGCTGATAGCTACGAAACCATTAACCAGTTGAGCAAAGCCCAGGCATCCTATCAAAAAGCGTTATTGTATGACGAAAAGCCGCTTACCCTTTATTTCCTGGCCAATTTGTATGATGTGAAGCTGAATGACCAAAAGAACGCGATAAAATACTTTAGGAAATATCTTGCATCAAAGCCCGATGAAACAGCAGAAAAGGATTACATCGCCTACGGCAAAAGTCGTTTAGAGCAATTAACAACTAAGGCAAAATAAACTTAGCGTTGCATTAAACGCGCAACATATTTGCCAATAATATCAAACTCAAGGTTCACAACAGAGCCTTGGCGTACATTGTGCAGATTAGTATGCTCATAGGTATATGGTATTATCGCCACAGAGAAGCTATTGGCCCGCGAGTTAACTACTGTAAGACTAATGCCGTTTACACAGATAGAACCTTTTTCAACCGTAACATTACCCAATGCGGCATCATATTCAAATGTATATGCCCAACTGCCATCCAATTCTTTAAAACCGGTGCAAGTGGCGGTTTGGTCTACATGGCCCTGTACAATATGGCCATCCAAACGCGCGTTCATCTGCATGCAGCGCTCCAGGTTTACCGGGTCATTTAATTTTAAATGCCCTAAGCTGGTTTTGTTCAGCGTCTCTTCAATAGCGGTTACGGTGTGCTTACCATCGGCAATGCCAACAACGGTTAAACAAACGCCATTGTGCCCAACAGACTGATCTATCTTCAACTCGTTTGATATAGCAGATTCAACCGTGATATGCAGGTTGCCCTGTTCGCGTTGTAAATTGCTTACTGTACCTAAAGTTTCTATTATTCCTGTAAACATTAGCCCCCCAGCCCCCTAAAGGGGGAGCATGGTGTGGCAAAAATAACTATATTGACGATACATTTATCAAAAGCCGCAGTATGCCCAAGCAAAGCGCCGGAATTTTACTTTACCGCAACATCAATAGCCAATTAGAGGTTTTCCTGGTGCATCCGGGCGGGCCATTCTTTAAAAATAAGGATGCTGGCGCGTGGTCTATCCCTAAGGGTGAATTTTTGGATGATGAAGATCCGCTACAGGCTGCCAAACGCGAATTTTTAGAGGAAACAGGTCAGCAGGTTGAGGGCGATTTTATTAAACTATCCCCCATAAAATTAAAGAGCGGCAAAATTGTGCATGCATGGGCTGTTGAGGGTGACATTGATGATAATATCATAGTCAGCAATACTTTTGAAATAGAATGGCCGCCGCGTTCAGGTAAAATGGCCAGCTTTCCGGAGGTGGACCGGGCGGGGTGGTTTGGTGTGGATGAGGCCTGTGTTAAGCTTAATATTGCGCAAGTTGGGTTAATAGAGGAGTTGAGCAGTATTTTAAATTCCGCATAGTGTATGGGTTTGAAAGTAAAGAAGAGTTCAACAAGATTTAAAGAAAGCGGTGGCCTGTGCGATTCCTTCCTCGGGGAAGGTGTAGGAAGGGGTTAGACCGCCGTTTATCGCCGAGCGAAACCCCTACCCGCCACTCCACAGGCTACCGCACCCTTCCCCGAGGAAGGAGTTTTTACGCACACAAATTTTCAAAACACTCTTGGTTTGAAACCCATCGCTATGTTTTTCGAAGTAAACCACCTACCTTAGTTACATGCTTATCACAGAAGATTTTTTGCATTATGTATGGAAGTTCCGTTTGTTTGAACGTTCTGCACTGCAAACTACCGATGGTGATGAACTGGAGATCTTCTCTGCCGGTTTGCATAACACCGATTCAGGCCCTGATTTTCATAACGGACGCATTCGCATTGCCGAGACTACCTGGGCGGGAAATATAGAGCTGCACATTAATTCGTCCGACTGGCAAAAACATAACCACACCAACGACTACGCTTATAGCAATGTTATTCTGCATGTAGTTTACCGCGACGACGCACCACTTGTTTTAGCTAATGGCCGGCGCATCCCTACACTTGAATTAAAGGATCGGATACCCGAAGAATTGTACCTAAGGTATCACAATTTAGTATATGGCGAAAAGACCATTATTCCCTGCGAAAGCAGCATCGGCAAATTAGATGATTTTACGCTGCGAACCTGGCTTACCCGGGTATTGATTGAGCGGCTCGAAAAAAAATCGGCAGCGGTAATTGCGGCCCTTGAGGTTAACCGCGGCGATTGGGAAGAAACCTTTTACCAGTTTTTGGCAGCCAACTTTGGTTTTAAAACCAACGCGTTGCCGTTTGAACTGCTGGCCCGGTCGCTGCCGCAAAACATTCTGGCTAAAAACAAAAACAATCCGCTACAAATTGAAGCCTTGATATTTGGGCAGGCCGGTATGCTGGAGGATGATTTTGCAGACGATTATCCAAATCAGCTAAAACAAGAGTACGCGTTTCTGCACAAAAAATACAACTTAACGCCGATTGAAAAGCACTTATGGAAGTTTATGCGCTTACGTCCGCAAAACTTCCCTACCATAAGGCTGGCGCAGTTTGCAGCATTAATTGTGGCATCTAATCACCTTTTCTCAAAAGTACTGGACATAAGGGATGTAAAAACGCTGGGCGAGCTGTTTGATGGGATAAAAGTAAACGCTTATTGGGACGACAGATATCGTTTTGATAAAATATCAAAGCCTTTAGGCAAAAATTTAGGCGCGGCATCAATTAATATATTGCTTTTAAACACTTTAGCTGTATTTTTGTTCAGCTATGGCAAACACCATCAGCAACAGTACTACATAGACCGTAGTTTGAAACTGCTGGAAAGTTTACCCGGCGAACAAAATCAGATAATTGCTGATTTTAACTTGTTAGGTGTTAAAGCGGTAACCGCTTTTGAATCGCAGGCGCTGCTGGAGCTGAAAAATTATTATTGTAATTACAAAAAATGCCTGCAATGCAGCATTGGAAATAAGATATTAAAGTTAGCCTGATTAATTATGTTGCAACAACTCCTCACTTTTTTTGAACGGCATTCCTTTGGGGTTTGTACCTATTTAGGCGAGCGCTTTAATATTTCAATCTCTAAGATCAGGCTGTTTTTTATTTACTCCTCGTTTTTAGCAGTGGGCTTTCCGCTGATATTTTACTTTTTTGCAGGTATTGTTTTAGATATACGCAACTATGTAAAACGAAGCCGCGCGGGCGCTACAGATCTTTAGACTAACCACCATAGTTGACTTCCGTCACTTATTTATAAAAACCAATCTGCTATATTTAAAGTTTAGTATTTACAAAAAACTGCTATGGCATTTATTGACTATTATAAGGTTTTAGGGTTAGATAAAACCGCATCAGATAAAGACATAAAAAACGCTTACCGCAAACTGGCGCGTAAGTATCATCCAGACCTTAACCCTAATGATGCCGAAGCCAATAAAAAATTTCAGCAGCTTAACGAAGCCAATGAGGTACTAGCCGATCCGGAAAAACGGAAGAAATACGATAAATACGGCGAGAACTGGCAACATGGCGACGCTTATGACCAAGCCCGGCAACAGCAACAGGGGCAGCAACGCAGCTACGGTGGCGGGGGCCAACAGGGTTTTGACTTTGAAGGCTTTGGCAGCGGCGATGATTTTTCGGATTTCTTTCAATCTATGTTTGGCGGTGGTGGCGGTGCAGGCAGAGGCAGGCAGGCGCGTTACCGCGGTCAGGATTATAACGCGGAGCTACAGCTTAACCTGAACCAGATCGCTGAAACACATAAACAAACACTTACTGTAAACGGAAAGAACATCCGCATTACCATACCTGCCGGGGTGGAGAACGGGCAAACCATTAGAGTTGCCGGACATGGCGCGGCAGGTGTTAACGGCGGCCCTGCGGGCGATCTGTTTATTAAACTATTGGTAAGTGAGGACACACGCTTTAGGCGGCAGGGGGCTGATCTGTTCGCGATAGCTAAAATTGACATTTATACTGCTGTTTTAGGCGGCGATTTGACGATTGATACGCTTAACGGAAAAGTAAAACTTAAAGTAGCGCCCGAAACGCAAAATGGCACAAAAGTTAAATTAAAAGGAAAAGGATTGCCCGTTTATAAAAAAACTGCCGCGCATGGCGATCTTTTTATAACGTATGATGTGCAGGTACCCACCAATCTAACCGAAAAACAGAAGCAATTATTTGAAGAACTGGCAAAATCATAGTACGGATAGGTGTATATTCTTCTACACTTATTGCTGCTCATCTAAACTTATAAGGCTGTTTAACAGCAAATTATATTTTTTGGCAATGTTTTGTTAAACCCTGTGTTGTTGGCTGCGTCTCAATAATACAAACAACAAGATTAGGTTTACTTAACAGATACGATGATGAAGACTTTAAAATTAGCCATAGCAACAATAGCATTAGTATTAGGATTTCAGGCTGCCGAAGCGCAGGTAAGCGTAGGTTTACAAATTGGCGCACCTGCACCGCGCCGTGTAGTTGTGTATAACAGGCCCGTAGCTTACAGCAGACCGGTAGTGTATCGCCATAGGCCGGTAGTATATCACAGACCCGTGGTAATTGCGCATCGCGGTCCGGCAAGATATCGCCAGGTTGTACGTTACAGAGGTGGGCACCGTTACTATGTTAACCAACCCTACTACGCCCCTTACAGAAGATATTAATAACAAAGAACAAATGCTTAAGGCCCTTGGAAACAAGGGCCTTTTTTATTTATATCCGCCCTCCCTTCGCAGAAACATTTCATTTATAAATATTTACTTATAACTTCATTCTAAAATATCAACCTCAGCAAGCGCCTGCACAAATTTTATGATCAGCATAGATACCGTACGCCAGTTTGCCCTGTCCCTGCCGGGAACAGAGGAATATGACCATTTTGGCAAGCCGGCGTTCAGAGCCAACAAACGCACATTCGCAACGCTTTGGGTACCCGAGCAGCGGGCTATGGTTAAATTGTCGTTGGTTGATCAATCGGTGTTTTCGGCTTTTGATCCGGCGGTTATATACCCAGTACCCAACAAATGGGGTCTGCATGGCTGCACTTTTTTTGAACTGGCCACCGTTAGGCTGGATATGCTGGAAGATGCCCTGACAACCGCATGGCAGGCTGCTTCAGAAAAACGGGTTAAAAAGAAGAAATGAAAAACAAAGTCAAACTCACCTTCGCGGCGCTGCTTGCCATTCTTTTATGGATTGGCATTGTTCTTCAATTCTACATTTCCATACCCGACTATCTTGACAAAGGGCGAACATTAGGTGGAGCGATAGTGCAATTGCTGAGCTACTTCACCATTCAAACCAATTTTTTGTTGGCGCTATTGCTAAGCTTGCTGGTTATAAAGCCGCAATCAAAATGGGCACGCTTTTTTGCCCAACCCCATGTAATAAGCGCCATGGCAGCCTATATAACCATTGTAGGCTTGGTATATCATTTTATGCTGCGTACTCAATTTCACCCGGTGGGGCTTTTTAAAGTAACAAGCGATATTTTTCATATTGTAAGTCCTATAGCGTTTATTGCATTCTGGTTGTTTTTGGTCAATAAACCCTTAATCAAGTGGATAAATATACTTTTGTGGCTGGTATATCCGCTTATCTATACCATTTACATTCTTGTACGCGGTGCATTAACGGGTTATTATCCGTATAACTTTTTAGAGGTAAATACTTTGGGCTATGGTAAGGTAATGGCTAACTGCGGATTTTTGTTAGTTGGATTTATAATACTTAATGCCATATTCATACTTATAAGCCGGCTTTCTGCAAAACAGGCCAACGCCTGATCGCTTTTTTAAACCTTTATAAATTTTTATAGTTTAATTGATATAGAACTTGATTTAGAAGGGAGCGATATCATGAAAAAGTTTATAATAAATATAATAGCACTTACGGGAATAATATTAACAATTATAATAAGCAGCTGCACAGTGCAACGCCATCCAAGGAGAATACACAGCTATAGTAATGACCGCTATGAGCACTATGGCCGCAGTTATTACGAACGCGACCACAGATATACACTGCCGCGCCAGTATTAAACATAAAAGTTTATCCCCTGCTTACTGCAGGGGATTTTTTATTTCATCACGCAACTAAATTTTACATCCAGATTAGCTTTCCTTTTTTAAATTGCGGTTTAAAATACATTTCCATTTATGCGCAGAGGCGGCTTCTTTTCTATCTTCATATTTATTGCAGTAATAAGTTTCATTTTTGATTGGTATGTTTTCTCGGGCCTTAAAACACTCACCGCCGACTGGAAGTCGCAGGTAGCACGCGGGTTGTTAGCATATGGCTTTCCCCTCCTGTCAATCACCGTTACAATAGTATTTCTGATAAGCTTTGGCACCATGCGTGGCCGCAGCGGTATGAGCCACTTTAACGAGTGGATGCTGAGCCTTTTCCTGATGTTCTTTGTTACGAAATTGGTGTTTGCCATAATACTTGGCCTGGGCGATCTGGGCGGATTTTTTGTAGGTATATACAGCCTGATTGCTGAGCCAAAAGCGGCTACGCACTTCCCAAGCCGTCGTAAGTTTATAAGCGAAGTGGCTTTGCTTATTGCCGCTTTTCCGTTTTTTGGTTTTATCTATGCTATAATACGGGGCAAGTACGATTATAAAGTACACCGCCAAACCATTTATTTTGATGACCTGCCCGAAGCTTTTGATGGTTTCACCATAACACAATTGTCTGATATACACTCGGGAAGTTTTGACAATGAGGCCGCCATGCAAAAAGGCATAGACCTGGCACAAGCGCAAAAAAGCGATCTGTTTGTTTTTACCGGCGACCTGGTAAATAACCACTCTGACGAGATTGAGCAATACATTGATAATTTCAGCAAGCTGCGTTCTCCATACGGACAATTCTCGATATTAGGAAATCACGATTATGGCGACTATGTGCAATGGGAAAGTCCACAGGCAAAAGAGGCAAATCTGGATAAATTAAAGCAGCACCATAAAGACCTTGGCTTTAGATTGCTATTGAATGAAAACATCGATCTGGAAAAAAACGGTCAAAAAATATCGCTGATCGGTGTAGAAAACTGGGGTAAGGGATTTAAACAGGTAGGCGACTTGAAAAAAGCTTTGCAAGGTGTTGATAAAAACGCTTTTAAAATACTGTTATCGCATGACCCAACGCATTGGGAGGAAGAGGTACGCTACAACCCAATTGATATTCATCTTACTTTATCCGGCCATACCCACGGTGCGCAGTTTGGCGTAGAGGTAGCGGGTATACGTTGGAGCCCTGTACAATACCGTTATTTGGATTGGGCCGGCCTTGTTAATCAAAAAAACCGCAACCTGTACGTTAACCGGGGTTTTGGCTTTCTGGCCTTTTCGGGCAGGTTGGGTATTTGGCCTGAAATAACCGTTATCACGTTAAAAAGAAAGACGGCTTAACCTCCAAACTTCTATTAACACCTAACAGTAACTTAACATTAGTTTAATAAGCCAACTTTAGCTTTGCATCGTTATTCAAATGATGTGTTACCCTATTGTTCTTTTTTCATTGACTAATAAGATCAGTTAATAAATGAAGAGAGCAACAACAGCTCTCTTTATTTGTTTATACGCTTTAACTTATTAATTGATGAAGATACTTTACGCAATACAAGGTACTGGCAACGGACATCTGAGCCGTTCTATGGATATTGTGCCGCTGCTGCAACAAATGGGCGATGTTGATGTGCTGGTTAGCGGCAATCAAGGCGACCTGAACCTCCCCTTCCCTATAAAATATAAATTTAACGGCTTTGGTTTCATCTTCGGAAAATCCGGCGGTGTTGATCTATGGAAATCATTTCTAAAATCGCGTTTTAGGAAGTTTCTTAAAGAAATTAAAGAACTGCCAATAGACAAATACGATGTTGTAATAAATGATTTTGAACCCGTTTCGTCATGGGCCTGCTATTTGGCCGATAAACCTTGCATTGGTTTAAGTCACCAGGCTGCGGTATTAAGCGAAAATGCGCCCAAGCCGGAAGAGACCGACATGATTGGTAAATTGGTGCTAAAAAACTATGCACCGGTAACCGCGTCATACGGTTTCCACTTTAAAAAATTCGATAAAAAAACTTTTACTCCGGTAATACGCCAGCAGGTGCGCGAACAGCGTATAAGTAATAAAGGCCACTACACAGTTTATCTGCCTGCCTATGATGATAAACGGTTAATAAAACGCCTTTCTGAGTTTAAGGACGTGTATTGGGACGTATTCTCTAAACATAACAGCAAAACGAAGCAATACGGCAACATATTAATACAGCCCATTAACAATAAGGCCTTTATAAAAAGCATGGCCGAGAGCGAAGGCGTGCTTTGTGGTGCGGGTTTTGAAACCCCTGCCGAAGCGTTGTATATGAAAAAGAAACTGCTGGTTATCCCCATGAAAAACCAGTACGAGCAGCAACTAAACGCTGCTGCCTTAAAAGACATGGGTGTGCCGGTTATTAAGAGCCTTAAACCCAAACACAGCGAAACTATTTTAAATTGGCTTAACAATGGCACCCCAATAAAAGTGGATTATGCCGATAATACCCGCGAAATTTTAGAGATGATATTTAGGGAACACGTGCTGGTGAATAGCTAAAAAAAAAGCCATCCGCTTACGCAGACGACTTTTTGTAGCTATTTAATACCCCTATTAAAATAACTTATCGTAAATCTCAACAATAATTTATTGCCAAACAAAGCATCGTGTAATCTTTTTATAAAAACTGACTTATAAGTCAGTTTTTATATCATTAAAAGCAATGACTTTATGTTACTGTAAAATAACGAGCCATTTTTCATTCGTTAATTGTGGTATAATGCTAATTTTTTTTAATCCTTGATACGTCGCGCAGGCGAAGGCTGCCACCAATTTAATTGTGGTTATTACAATATATCCTTTTAAAAATCCTATTTTTAGCGCCTCAAAAACACGTATCGGCAAGCTTATTTATCGCCGGTATTTGCAATAAGAAATACGCAATGAAAGTTTTAAAATTTGGCGGAACATCAGTAGGCAGCCCGGAGCGGATGAAGAAGCTGCTTGATATTATTGATGCTTCTGAAAGGCAAATAGTGGTGCTCTCGGCTGTATCAGGCACAACCAACAGTTTGGTAGAAATTGGACAGGCTTATTTACTGGGCGATAAACCAAAGGCGGCCCAGCTTATAGGTGCTTTAAAAGACAAATACGAGATATTCATTAAAGAACTTTTTGTAAAGCCTGAGTTTTTAGCACAGGGCAAAGATGTTATAGATTATCATTTTTCGTTGCTAAGCGGTGTGGCTAATGATCTGTTTACTTCGGTTGAAGAAAAGATAATACTGGCACAGGGGGAATTACTTTCAACCACCCTATATCACGTTTATTTAACAGAGATAGGCATTCCATCGGTATTGTTGCCCGCGTTAGAATTTATGAAGATCGATGAGGATAATGAACCTATAGTTGATTATATCACAGCACATTTAACACCCATACTTGAGCGGCACCCCGACAATAATTTATTTATTACGCAGGGATATATTTGCCGCAATGCTTTTGGCGAGATAGACAACCTGCGTCGTGGTGGTAGTGATTACACCGCGTCATTAATTGGGGCAGGCATCCGCAGCGAAGAAGTACAGATATGGACGGATATTGATGGCATGCACAACAATGATCCCCGCATTGTTAGCGGCACCTCTCCTATCGCGCAGCTATCATTTGACGAGGCTGCCGAGCTGGCTTACTTCGGGGCAA
The DNA here is from genome assembly GCF_042676765.1 of Mucilaginibacter calamicampi. Lineage (NCBI taxonomy): Bacteria > Pseudomonadati > Bacteroidota > Sphingobacteriia > Sphingobacteriales > Sphingobacteriaceae > Mucilaginibacter > Mucilaginibacter calamicampi. Next base: position 570,087 of record NZ_JBHTHU010000005.1, on the reverse strand, counting down.
AGATCTTGCATCCGCAGAGCGTGTTCCCGGCGCAGAGATACAAAATACCTGTACGCCTGCTTAATACCATGGAGCCAAAGGCTAAAGGCACGCTGATAACCAACGACAGCGAGAAGAATAAAATAAAATCAATTGCTGCCAAGGATGGCATTACGGCTATAAAGATCAACTCAAGCCGTATGTTACTTGCCTACGGCTTTTTGCGCCGCGTATTCGAGGTGTTTGAGCGCTATAAAACATCAATTGATATGATCACCACATCAGAAGTGGCCGTATCATTAAGTATAGATGATACTACTTATCTGAAAGAAATATTAGCGGAACTGGAAGCTTTTGGCAACGTAGAGATAGATTACCAACAAACCATTATTTGTGTGGTGGGCGATTTTAGCGCTAATTCGCACGGATTCGGTTCCCGCGTGCTGGAAGCATTGAAGCACCTGCCCTTGCGTATGATAAGCTATGGCGGCAGTAAGCATAACCTATCGGTTTTAGTTAAAACCGAAGATAAAGTGGAAGCTTTAAGAAGCCTGCATAGCAGGTTGTTTTAGCCCCCTCTAAATTTCCCCCTGAAGTGGGAGACTTCTGGTAAGAAGGGAACAGCAGGAAGCTAAATCAATTAATAATAATTATATAACTTAATAAAATAAATAAAAGTCTCCTCCTTCAGGGGGAGATTTAGAGGGGGCTACAATGTTTAACCAAGATACCATTTCCCGTTTTCAAAATATTGAAACACCTTTTTATTACTATAATATGGAGGTGCTGGGCCAAACTTTAGCGGCATGCCACGCGGCATCATCTAAATATGGCTTCCATGTACATTATGCTATGAAAGCCAATTTTAATCCGAAGGTGCTAGAGATGATCCAATCTTTTGATTTCGGTGCCGATTGCGTGAGCGGCGGCGAAGTAATGGCAGCCATTGAACATGGTTTTGGTAAGGAGAAGGTTGTTTTTGCCGGCGTAGGCAAATCTGATAAGGAGATAAACGCGGCATTGGATGTCGACATTTTCTGCTTCAACGTTGAATCTGTACAGGAATTAGTCATCATCAATGATCTGGCTAAAGCTAAAAATAAAACCGCAGGCGTTGCCATTCGCATTAATCCAAATGTTGATGCGCATACCCATCATTACATCACCACAGGTTTAGACGAGAACAAATTCGGTATAAATACCTGGCAGTTGGGCGATGTTGCCGAAACATTACGCGGCTGCAAAAACCTGCAGTTTTTAGGTATTCATTTTCACATTGGCTCGCAAATTACCGACCTGGAAGTTTATCGTAGCCTGTGTATCCGCATTAACGAGATGCAGGACTGGTTTGAGGATCGCGGCTTTAAGGTAAAGGTGCTAAATGCCGGCGGCGGTTTGGGTGTAGATTATTACAACCCTGATACGAATACCATAGCCAATTTTGAAGGGTACTTTAAAGTATTTAAAGATTTTCTGAACGTTAAACCCGGGCAGGAAGTACACTTTGAGTTGGGCCGCGCGCTGGTGGCGCAATGCGCTTCGCTGATATCGCGTGTGCTGTATGTTAAAAATGGGCAGAAAAAGAATTTCCTGGTATTGGATGCAGGTATGACAGAACTAATGCGCCCTATGTTATACCAGGCGTATCATGAAGTGGAGAATATAAGTAGGCAGTGGGCAGTGGGCAGTGGGCAGTTATCAAGTCCAGGTGTTGGGAGGTCTGAAAGTTCGGAAGATAAACCTACTCACCCCTCACCACTCACCACTCACTACGATGTAGTAGGCCCTATTTGCGAAAGTACAGATTGTTTCCGCAAGGATGTTCCGCTACCTGAGTCGTTTCGCGGTGATCTGATAGCTGTGCGTACAGCCGGTGCTTATGGCGAGGTAATGGCTTCGGGATATAATTTGCGCACGAAGGCGGAAAGTGTTTATTCTGAATAGAGGATTGCGTCGTTATAAAAGTCTCCCCTTTCAGGGGGAGATTTAGAGGGGGCTAATGCCCGGCCACCACAACACCGCTGGCTTCAATCTTATGCTTCACAAACCTTCTTCCAACCAGCAACACAATTAAAGCAATACCTGCTGATGCAGCCATTATGCCCGCCATTGGCAAAGTTGTAGGGCTGTGAAAATAACTCACCAGCATAGTGGCAAAAGATCCCAAACCCAATTGCAGCGCACCTAACAGCGACGATGCAGTACCAGCATTATTTGCAAATGGTGCAAGCGAAAGCGCTGAAGCATTGGGGTTGGTAGTACCCACACAGCAGAGCATTATAAATATCATTCCTATTGTTCCGGCCAGGCCAAATACGCCATAGATTGATCCTATAAAAAATATAACTGAGCTTATTACTTGCACGGTTAACGCCGTTCTGGCAATTTGCTCGCTCGTGAATTTTTTAAGCAGCACATTATTAACCTGACTGGCACCGATGAAGCCGATTGACAAGCCTGCGAAGATCCAGCCATATACTTTTTTATCAACTTTAAAAAGCTCCATAAACACCATTGGCGAACCGGCGACATATACAAACAAACCCATAAACGAGAATGCTCCCGCCAGCGCGTAAGTAAAAAACTGCGGCGTTTTAGCTACTTCCCAAAAGGCACTAATTATTGGTACCGGTTTTAATGAATAATTGGGGTTGGGTTTATAGGTATCCGGCAACCATATTACGGCAGGGATTAATAGTATCCCCATAATACCCAATACAACAAATATTAAATGCCAGTTAAATGCCGCAGTGATATAACCACCAGCAGTTGGGGCTACCATCGGCGAGGCGCCTAATACCAGTATTAACAAGGCAAAAACCTTTGCATTTTCTTCAACCGGGAAAAGATCACGAACCATGGTCATTGATGCTACACCCGCTGCGCAGCCGCCAACGGCCTGTATAAAACGGAGTATGATGAGTGTATCAATATCTGTGCACATAAAACAACCTGCCGATGCGGCTATATAAACCGCCAGGCCAATGTATAAAGGTGGTTTACGCCCAAACCTGTCCAGCAAAGGGCCGTACAATAACTGCCCACCGGCCAGGCCTATAAAATAGCTTGACAACGACAGCGCTACCTGGGCAGTGGTGGTATTTAATGATTTGGCAATATCCGGGAAACCCGGCAAATACATATCAATTGAAAAAGGCGAAAGGGCCGTTAAGCAACCTAATATCAGTACGGTAAAAAAGTATTTCTTTTTCGTCATGTATTTAAAAGTAGAAGCACCCACTAGGGCTGCAAAGATCGTTTTTTTGCCGCAAGTGAATGCTTTACCAGCGTAATTTTTAACAAGTATTTTTTTGATATTGCTGTGTACAATTTGTATATTCTTATCGTTATTATATTTGTGTTGTTATTTGCCGATGTTTAAATATCTAATCCTTTTCTTCCTCTGTGCCTCACCTGTTCTGCTTTTTGCACAAATGAGCAGCGATCACCCTAAAAACAAAAACATTATTGATACGGCAGGCAAAACCGACCTGATAGATATTGCCCGCGATGTATTCAATATTCAAAGCAAACGAACACCGGATACGGCGGGAAAAAAAATATATTTCTCTATTTTACCTGTCTCCTCATCAAACGCAGGGCCCGACAGGATGCTGTTAACATCAACCACAGCCAGTTTTTATTTAGGCAATCCGCAAACCACTTACATATCTAACGTAAACTTTACGCCCTACTTTAACTTCAGCGGGCGCTATGGTTTACCCATTCGCTCCAATATCTGGCTAAAACACAATATGTTCAACATTCAGGGTGATACACGGCTGCTGGTGTATCCGCAATATACCTGGGGTTTGGGCGGCGGCCAACCTACAGATCATAAATTTTTGGTTGATTATAAATATGTACGCTTTTACCAAAGCGTTGTTAAGCGTATAACATCCTATTTATACCTGGGTATTGGCTATAATCTGGACTACTATTTTGATGTTGACAGTGATAATGGCGCCAAAACCAGTTTTGAGCAGTTTACCAACTACGAGTACGGTACGCGCGCAAACCAAAGCTCCTTCTCATCCGGGCCTAGCTTTAACGTGTTGTATGATAGCCGCAACAACTCCCTTAACCCTTTGCCTGGCTGGTACGGTAATTTCATTTACCGCCTTAACTATAAATCATGGGGAAGCAGCAACAGCTGGCAATCATTATATGTAGATGTACGTAAGTACCATTCCTTTAGTACTGACAACAAAAAGAACATGCTGGCCTTTTGGACGTATTACTGGGCCACCCTTACGCCCCTTACACCTTATTTAAATCTACCTGCTATTGGCATGGAACCCAACCAACGGTCTGGCCGGGGTATAGCCCAAAACCGGTATCGCGGCCAGGCTTTGTTGTATTTTGAAACCGAATACCGCAAAGACCTGACTCAAAATGGCTTATTGGGTTTTGTAGTATTTGCAAATATTAACTCTGCCAGCGAATCTAACACCCGGCAATTTAAATACTGGAACCCCGCTGCCGGCGCAGGCATACGCATAAAATACAACAAAAAATCTGATACCAATATTGGGCTTGATTTTGGCGTGAGCAAGGGCTACAACTCATTATTACTTACTGTGGGCGAGGCGTTTTAACTATTGCCCTTAATATAGCACCGATATTATTTCAGAAAAAAAATATTAAAAATAAGCGCTATTTAATTTGATACGCCGGAATTATATATTTGTAAAAAGCATTGCTTAAGTAAAACAAATAAGTTTGAAAAATCGTTCAACATGTTTTTTCCTTGTTGAATAATACAAGAAAAATAAATTACTTTTACACACTATATATCCGAAGATTTTTTTTATCCGATGCGTTGCTTTAAAGACCTTATACATTGCTTGTCTGTCGGAAATATTGAAAATTACAGATGTCAAAACGAATATTAGTTCTGGACGATAATCAAGACATTCTGGATATTGTTCACGAAACATTATCCTATGAAAAATTTGATGTTAAAAGCACATCTGAAAGCGCGGATGTAATTCCGCTTGTAGAGCAATTTGATCCTAACCTGGTTATATTAGATTACCGGGTAGCCGGCACCAACGGCGGCGAACTATGCCGGCAAATAAAATCACACCCTGATTTTAAACATGTACCTGTAATTATTTTCTCGGCATACGTTAATCACGCCGATGAATTATTTGCCTATGGCTGCGACGCCATAATCAACAAACCCTTTGACCTTACTGAACTGGTAGAAAAGGTAAATCATCTTATAAAATAGTTTAAAAAGCCCTCGTTTTTAAAACAATTTAGCCTTTGCTATGTAATTGTAAATAAGTTTATAATAGTATATATTTACGTTATAAACTTGCTTTTTAATCATCATATCATAGTTTAATGAAAATTTTTGTAGCCCGGCTGCCCTATCAGTATCAGGAAGCCCAAATTACGGAGCTATTTGCCGCGTACGGTACGGTAAACTCTGTTAACCTTATTATGGACCGCGAAACCGGCAGAAGCAAGTGTTTTGCATTTGTTGAAATGCCCGACAGCAACGAAGCCAACACCGCAATTGCCGAACTGAACGAAAGAAAGGTTCTGGACAAAAACATTGCCGTAAGCGAAGCCCGCGAAAAAGAAAGACCGGCAGGCGGCGGCAATTTTGGCGGTGGTAACCGCGGCGGATTCCGTGGTGGAAACGACAGCGGCGGCGGATACAAAAAATACGGAAATGATGACAGACGCAGCAGTGGAGGTGGCAATGGGTATCGCGACCGTAACAGCGGTGGCGGAGGAAATGGCTACCGCGATAAAAACAGCGGCGGTGGCAACAATTACCGTGACCGCAACAGCGGCGATTCTGACTATTAACAATACCTTTCTTTTAAAAAATAAATAATGAGCCAACGCTAACCTGCGTTGGCTTTTTTTATATGTATTTTTTTAGATACTTTTATTGCACCAATCCTATAATATCATGAAATACAGATTCCTTATTATCGGCCTTTTATTTTTTGTTGCCCAAAACTTAACGGCACAAACAACCATTGCCTGGAAACAGGCCTCCGCGGCAGGTTACAATTATAAATATGTTACCGGCGACCCTACACATTCGCGGTTTTATACTTTAAAAAACGGGCTAACGGTTATATTAAGTCCAACAAAAAAACAGCCGCGTGTACAAGCCTATGTGGCTGTAAAAGCCGGAAGCAAAACAGATCCTGCAGATCATACCGGCCTGGCGCATTACCTGGAGCACATGCTTTTTAAAGGAACTGATAAGTTTGGCTCATTAAACTGGGAAAAAGAAAAACCTTTGCTTACTAAGGTTGATGTGTTGTATGAGCAGTATAATAACACAAAAGACGAAGCTAAACGCAAGGAGATATATAAAGAAATTGACAAAGCATCGGGCGAGGCCGCCAAATACGCCATTGCTAACGAATACGATAAGATGATGACCGCCATGGGCGGGCAGAACAGTAATGCTTTTACATCATTTGAACAAACCGTTTACACCGAAGATATACCTGCCAATGCCATTGACAAGTTTCTGAAGGTGCAAGGAGAGCGTTTCAGAAACCCTATACTGCGCATTTTCCATACCGAACTGGAAGCAGTATATGAGGAAAAGAACCGCACCCTTGATGATGATGGCCGTAAGGTTACCGAGGCTATGTTTACAAAGCTCTTCCCTAACAACAACTACGGTAAACAAACCACAATAGGTACGGTTGAGCATTTAAAAAACCCTTCGCTGGTTGCCATCCGCAGATATTATCATGATTACTATGTTCCGAATAATATGGGTGTTATCCTATCGGGTGATTTTAATCCGGATGCAGTTATTAAAAAAATTGACGTGGCCTTTAGCTACCTTAAGCCAAAGCCTATCCCACCCTATAAGTTTGATGCGGAACAACCCATAACCGCGCCTGTAAAGGCAGATGTGTATGGGCCTAATGCCGAAAACGTTACAATGGCGTTCCGTTTTCCGGGCGCTAACACACGCGATGCCCGTTTGCTTGATCTGGTAGGCGCAATGCTAACTAACGGTAAAGCAGGCCTCTTTGACCTCAATCTGATAAAAAAACAAAAACTGCTAAGCGCGAGTGCAAGCAGTTATACTTTAAAAGATTACGGTGTGCTATTGCTGCGTGGCAACCCGGTTAAAGGGCAATCTCTGGAAGAAGTGCGCGACCTTATGCTGGCCGAGATAGCTAAACTGCGCGCAGGCGATTTTTCTGATGATCTTATTCAATCTATAGTAAATAACCAAAAAAAGGCGCTTATCCAGAAAAATGAGGATTACTCTTCAAGGGCAGAAGATCTGATGTACACCTTTACATCAGGTGTTGATTGGAAAACCGTTGTGGGTACAGTAAAGGAACTTTCGGCAGTTACAAAGCCCCAGATAGTAGCTTTCGCTAACAAATACCTTAGTGATCAAAACTATGTTATAGTTTACAAACACCAGGGCGAGGATAAAAATATTGTTAAAGTTGATAAGCCAACCATCACTCCTGTTGATTTAAATTCGGCAGCGCAGTCGCCATTTTTAAAACAGGTTATGGCTATGCCGGTTACCAATATAAAACCTGTTTGGTTAGATTATCAAAAAGACATACAACGCGCTAAAGCAGGCAATCTTGACGTGTTAGCGGTAAAAAACACCGACAACAACCTGTTTAGATTATACTATCGTTATGAGATGGGCAACTGGAACAACAAGCTGCTGCCCATAGCTGCGCAATACCTGCAGTTTTTGGGCACAGGCTCACAAACTTCTGAAGACTTTAGCAAAGCATTTTATAAGTTAGCTTCTACCTATAGCATAAGCGCAGGTAACGAGGTAACCACCGTAACCATTAACGGATTGCAGGAAAACTTTGCCGCTACCTTAAAGCTTTATGAAGATCTGTTGGCCGATTGTAAGCCCGATGAGGTCGCGCTGGCAAGTTTAAAGACAAGGATAAAGCGTTCCAGGGAGAATTCAAAAATAAACAAATCGGCAATTATGCAGGGGCTTATTAGCTATGCGCAATATGGCCCAACTAATCCGTATAACTACGGTTTAACCAATGAAGAACTTGATGCAGTTAAAGCAGAGGACCTTATCAAGGTGCTGCATGACCTTAGTAATTACAGCCATACAGTGCTTTATTACGGGCCAAAAACAGCTGCCGAAGCCGGAACGGAAGTGGCATCATTACATAAAGTGCCGGCTGTATTTACCCCTTACCCGGCAGCAGTTAAATTTACGCAGGTTACAAGCACGGCTAATCAAGTACTTTTTGCCAATTATGATATGGTGCAGGCCGAAATTTATTGGATACGTAACGGCGAAAAGTATAACCCTGCTTTAGCACCCGGCATTGCAGTGTTTAACAATTACTTCGGCACAGGCGGCTTTAGCTCAATAGTATTGCAGGATCTCAGGGAGTCTAAAGCTTTGGCCTACTCCACCTTCGCGCAATATGCAACACCAAGTAAAAAAGAAAACCGCGACGTGTTTGCAGCTTACATAGGTACACAAGCTGATAAGCTGAACGAAGCGATAAAGGGCATGAATGATTTGCTTACTACCCTACCCGAATCAAAAGAGGGTGTGGCACTTGCCAAGGATAACGTACGTAAATCAATAGAAACAGAGCGTATTACCGAAGATGGTATTATATCTGATTATTTAAATGCAAAGCGCTTGGGGCTTGACCACGATCTGCGTAAAGATGTTTTTGACAATCTTGATAAAATGAGCTTTGCCGATTTAAAAGCGTTCCATGACGCGCAAATAAAAAACAAGACTTATACTTATTGCATTGTAGCGTCCGAGAAGAAAGTAAACGAAGATGATCTGAAAAAATATGGTACAGTTATAAAGCCTGACCTTAAACAACTATTTGGTTTTTAGGACAGAAACGAAAGTTGTTATAAAATGCATTATAATTTTTGTGTAATATAAAATGTAGTTCTAATAGTTTTCTAATATAAAAACTATTAGAACTACTGTTAATTAAGTTGTAGTTAAGAAATGGTACAGCAATTGCTTATTTAAAGAATAAGTACTTGCTGTACCATTTTTTTTATATAGTATTTCAACAATGAAACGGATTTTAGTGGTCGACGACGATAAAGACATCCTTGAAATAATCCAATTTATTCTGGACGATTCAGGTTATACCGTCGAGACCCTTACAGATGGACATTTTTTATTTGATAAAGTGAGAGCGTTTAAACCCAACCTCATCATTTTGGATATTATGTTGGGGAATATGGATGGCCGTGAATTGTGTCGCGATTTAAAAACCAACTTAGAAACACACGCTATCCCGGTAATTATGATCTCTGCAAGCCACGCGCTTAAAGATATAAACTCTCCAAACTGCCAACCCGATGCTTTTGTTGCCAAGCCTTTTGATATTGACGCATTATTATCTTGTGTACAACGGCAGATTGTAGCTTAGTTATTGGGCACTAGTCATTGGGCATTAGTCATTTTACACGTTTGATTAATATTCCGACAAATCATTTTTTCGTTTTATGTAGCAACGCGCAATAGTCAATTGTAACTAATGACAATTGACCAGTGACCAACCACTAAACTTTTCCACATTCATACCATCCCAAAATTTACTGCGTTAAAAAACTAATTTTCCACAGGTGTTAATTACTTGTGTTAATAGTAGCTTTTTGAATAATTAAATTGCAGAACTTTTTGTCCGCGTTTTATGATAAAACTAAAATACTACCTGTTCCCTCTTTTCATAGTCAGCGCGCCTGCATTAGCACAACAAAACCCTTCATCGCAATTGTACAGTACTTATCATGCTGCCAAACGCCTGCTCGATGATGGAAAATATGTTGCCGCGGCCCAGCAATATCACCTGGTGCAAAACCTGGCGCTAAAAACTTCTAATCAGTCAAAGTTTGAGTCTGAGCTGTCGCTGATAGAAGAAAGCTCGCAATATTACCTTGCGCTTTGCGCGCTGGAGTTAGGTAATGACGATGCCGAAAGCCTTTTCCTGAAATTCATTAAAGAGCATCCGGAAAATACGCTTACCAAGCTGGCTTTTTACCAAATAGGCCGCTCCTACTCAAAACAAAGCAAATATCAGGAAACGCTTAAATGGTTTGATAAGATTGACGCCAGCGAGCTTACAGGGCCTGAAAATAATGAATATAAATTCCGTAAAGGTTACGCCTATTTTTCGCTTAATGATTATAAAAATGCGCAGCAACTGTTTGGCGAAGTAAAAAACAAGCGCTCGCAATTTACAGATGATGCTATCTACTATTTTGCCTATATAGCCTACCTTAACCAGGATTATCACCTGGCACTGGTAAATTTTGAAAAGTTAAAAAATTCAAAAAAATACGAGAACAGTTACCCGTACTACATTACTGCCGTTTATTTCCTGGATAAAAGATACGACGATGTTATAAACTATGCCGTACCCATTTTAAAAAGCACACGCCAGCAAAACGAGACCGAAATGCTACGCATAATTGCGGCTTCGTACTTTGCAAAAAGCGATTATGATAACGCTGTTAACTACTACAGCCGGTTTGAAGACAGAGATCTTGGCAAAACGCAAAACACACAGGATAGCTATCAAATGGGTTATGCTTATTTTAAAGTGGGCAATTTTGCAAAAGCGGCCACCGAACTGGAAAAGCTGGTGGGTGATAATGATGTTTATGCACAAAACGGCAGCTACATATTGGGCCAGGTTTTCCTGAAGATGAACAATAAAGAGAGCGCCAGAAATGCCTTCCTGGCGGCTTCAAAGTTAAGTTTTGACAAGCAATTGCAGGAAGACGGCCTGTATGAATATGCCAAGCTATCCTACGAACTTGATTTTTATACACAGGCTTTAGATGCTACCCGGGCTTATCTAAAAAACTATCCTAATTCGGCGCGTAACACCGAGGTAAAGGTGCTTTTAGGCGAGGTGCTTTTAAATTCGCATAATTATAAAGAGGCGGTTGAAATATTGGAGCCTATTCCCAATAAATCAGAAAGCGCTAAAATAGCTTACCAAAAAGTTACCTATTATCGTGGTTTGGAGTTTTATAATGAACGCGCCTTTGAAAATTCGATTGGTATTTTTCTGCGTTCACTGCAAAACCCTTTGGATGCCAATATAAAAGCCCTAACTACTTATTGGATGGCCGAGGCAATGTACGAGGTGCGCAAGTACGGCGAGTCTGTTGAGACGTTCGAAAAGTTTTTACAGATGCCCGAAGCTGCCGAAACAAATGTGGCAAACTATGCCAACTATGCTTTGGCTTACGCCGCGTTTTATGATGAAAAATACAGCAAAGCGGCCCAGTTTTTTGAACGCTTTTTACGCGGCGAAGAAAAAGATCAAAACAGTATAAATGATGCTGTTACCCGCGTTGGCGACAGCTATTTTGTATTGAAACGCTATGGTAAGGCCCTTGATTATTACAACCGCATAATTGCACAGGGAAGCAAAGGGCAAGATTACGCGTTGTTTCAACGCGGCATGATACAAGGCTTGCAGGGTAATCCGGATGCTAAGATCGTTACGCTTAAAGAGGTTTTAAACAGGTTCCCGAATTCTGACTATGCCGATGATGCCGATTTTGAGATAGCCTACACCTATTTTGTTAAAAATGATGGTGCCACTGCTAAAACCGCGCTTCAGACTATGGTTGAAAAATATCCGCGCAGCAGTTACATTCCGCGTGCGCTTACCACAATTGGATTAATAGACTATAACGCCGGCGATGACATGGCTGCCATAGAAGATTTTAAACGTGTAGTAAAAGATTATCCTTCTGCCAACGAAGCCAAACAAGCGCTTAAGCAAATTGAGAAAATTTATACCGATAAAGGCGATGCGCAAACTTATTTAAGCTATGCGGTAAGTACGCCTATTGGCAATTATACAACCGCGGAGCAGGAAAATATTATGATGTCGGCAGCAAATAACCTGTACGTGCGAGGCGATTGGCAGGGAGCTGCAAATGCCGTTAGCGCTTATTTTGACAAGTTTAATAACAAACCGATATACGAAAAACAGGCCAGGTTTACCCGTGCGCAGAGCTTAGTTAACCTTAAACGTTACGATGAGGCTGTTATGGACTACAATGTTATTTTGAACGACTGGACCAGCGCATACACAGAGCAATCGCTTATAAGCATGGCTAAGCTGTATATGGCACAAAAAAAATGGAACGATGCAGTGGTTTTCCTGAAAAAGCTGGAAATAACTTCGGAATTTAAGGCAGATTATACCTTCGCAATTAATAATTTAATGCTTTGCTACTCGCAAATGCGAATGCCTGAGGATGCTATAAACTATGTAGAACTGGTACGTGCAAATGAAAAAACATCTCAGGAAGATAAGTTTAAAACAGGGCTTTACGCCGGATTGGCTTATTTGCAACTGGCTGATACAACAACCGCTGTAAAGGAATTAACCTACACGGCAGACAATACTAAAACCATTGCTGCCGCGGAGGCGCGTTATAACATGGCTAACGTGCAATATTTAAAACGCCAGTATAAGGCATCGCAAAAAACATGCTTTGATCTGGTGAAGGATCTGTCTGCCTATGATTACTGGGTAGCTAAAACCTATATTTTGTTAGCAGACAATTATGTAGGGTTAAAAGACACTTTCCAGGCCAGGGAGACCTTGAAAAGTATAATTGATGGCTATAAAGGCGATGACGATATCGTTACAACTGCCCGCCAAAAACTGGATGCGATATCTCCTCAAAAAAAATAAGGCAACAAGCAAAATACGATACACGAGCAATGAAATTAAGATACATACCTACCCTGCTTACCTTACTGATGGTGCTTTGCTTCACGTTTTCGGCTGATGCACAAAGGAGGCCGGCACAAAAACCCGCCACCCCACCCAAAAAAGCAGATGCGCAAAATATAGGCGACGCCGCATCAAAAGTAAAAGTCGATACTACAAAAAATGGTGGCGCTGGTAACAATCCGCAGCAAAACGGGGGCAGCCTGTCTGAAGAAATTGTAATTACCACAGCCTACAAACCTGTTTTGGCTGATGCTGTTAAACTGCGCCGTAACCCGGATATGGAGGACAAGGCACCATTTAAGGCACCGCTAACCTATACCCCAATTGATAAGCGCCTGGAACGTAATACAGATATAAAACAGCTAAACGCTATGCGTATGCCTGCCGAGGTAGATTCAATACCTACCAACAATTTTGTACGGGTGGGAGTGGGAAGCCTTAAAACCACTTTTGCCGAAGGTTATTTTGGAAACGGCAAGGACGAGGCCTTACAGGTTGCGGGTTACTTTAAACACATGGGTCAGCGTGGTACCGCTTTTGAAAAGCAGAACACTATTAACAATCAGATTGGTGTATTTGGCAAGAGCATTGGGCCGGTTAACTCATTGAGCGGCCGTATTGACTTCAGCAATCGCAGCAATTACTTCTATGGCTTTAACCCTTACGACCCACCCCCGGCAAATGTATTTTACCCATCGCATCAGTACTTCAACACCATAAGCGCCGAGGGCGAACTGGCTAAGAACTACCGCGACGTAGAGAACGACTTTACTTACGCGGTTAAATTGCAGGGCTACGGTTTTGCAGACAGATACAAAGCTCGCGAAAACAATGTGGCTATATCCGGTTTCCTTAATCAAACCGTTAAACAGTTTTACGCAGGGGCAAGCGCCTCGCTTGATCTGACCACGCAAAAAGATGAGCAATACTCTATTAACAACAGCATTGCGCGGGTTAATCCTTACATAAAGTTTCAGGGCACCAATTATAAAATTGATGCGGGGGTTACGCTGGCTACAGAGTTTGGCTTTTCTTCACGCTTTTTCATATTTCCGGCAGCCAAAGCAGAGCTGCAGGTTATACCCAAATATGCTCGTCTGTTTGTTGAGGCAAAAGGCGACATCAATAAATCAACCCTTCGCAATTTTTATGCTATCAACCCTTTTCTGGGCCAAAATATCGGCATCCGCAACTCGGTTGATGAATTGGATATAAGCGCCGGTTTAAAAGGAACACTAGCGCCGGGCTTAAACTTTAAAGCTACCATCTACCGCAACAACGTTAAAAATATGCCTTTAATGGTAAGCAATTTCAATATCGCGGCGGGTTACAACAAGTTTGCGGTGAGATACGACGACGGGACTGCGCGCGTAAGCGGCTTTACCGGCGAAGTGGATTACAAAGCCACCGAAGACGTAAACATTTTTGGAAGTGCCGAATTTGTTGATTATCAGTTAGCCTCTGAAACTACCGCCTGGAACCTGCCTAAGTTTAAGCTAAAAGGCGGGGCATCCATCCGTATAAATGATAAGGTAATCGTCAACGGTACATTGTTATACAGGGGCCAGACGTTTGATCCGTATGTGAGTTCGTCTATGCTGACAGCAGGTGCTACAAGATCGTCTATTGATGCCTTTGCCGATCTGAGTGGAGGCGTTGAATATAAGGTAACCAAAAAGATAACCATCTTTGGCCAGGTTAACAACATCCTGAATGCCAACAGTCAAAACTGGCTATATTACCCAAATTATGGGTTTAATATATTTGGTGGTGCAAGCTATAGTTTTTAAGCCCCGCGGTGTTTTGATGTTATGCGATTAACCCTTACTTTTAGCGCATGGATGTAGGTTTTTATTTAGGCGAGTTGCTTATGTTGCGGGGCGAAGTAAAGGTATCCGGTTTAGGAAACTTTTCGCAGGTACGCATGAGCGCTTATTATGATGAGAACGAAGCAACTTTTTACCCCCCCTATAACAAAGTTCATTTTGAGGCGCAGGCTGATATAGATGATGATGCATTAGCGGCGTATCTGGTTGCAAAAAAGAGTATATCGCTTACGTCGGCTAAATATTTTATAGAAAAATATATTTCTAACCTGCGCCTGCAGGCAATAGTTGCCGATGTACCGCTGGGCAACCTGGGTTATTTTTATACCGACAGGGCAGAACTTTCTTTTAAACCGGTTGACAAGCTGAGCAATGATCTGGAAGTTTACGGTTACGCGCCTATCAAAATAAATAAAACCCACACCGTATCTGCCCGTCAGCATGAACCATGGACAGAAACATTACTACCGCCGCAAAACCCTGAGACACTGGAAGCGGATACTGCCGCTTTATATACTGAACCGGTAGTTGAAGAACAGATTGAACCTGTTGCTGAAGAACAGATTGAACCCATAGCGGAAGAAAAATTTGAACCTATAGCGGAAAGATTTGAACCCGTTGCAGAACAAAAGTTTGAACCTGTTACCGAAGAAAAATTTGACGATCCTATAACATCAAGTTACGATGAAGTTTTTAGTGATCTGCCTGAAGAAACAATTGAAGCCCCTGTATCACCAACTTACGATGAGGCTTTTCTTGATCTTCCCGAAGAAGAAGAGGAGGAACGGCGTGGCCCACTGCGTGGCATTTTAATCACATTGATTATACTTGCCGTATTAGGGGCCGGCGTGGTTGGGCTTTATATGTACGCGCCCGATACTTTTAATAAGCTACAATTCTGGAAAAATGCTGAACCGGCCGTTCCTGCTGAAACCAGGCCAAACACAATAGTGATTCCCGAGCTTGATTCTTTGAATACTGATACCGCAAAAAATGCGTTAAATGATTCAGCAGGCATTGCTGCAACAGATACAGTTGCCAAATCGCGTTTTGAACTGATAAGCGGCAAAGGGTTTAAAAATTTGTGGGCGGCTGACAAGGCGGTGAAAAAATATAAGGCTATGGGTATACCAACTGCTAAATTGGCCGAAGATATGCCCGGAAATTACATTAAAGTATCATTGGGCACCTTTCGCTCAGTAAGCGAAAGCGAGGCGATGAGACAAAAGTTGATAAAAGAGAAGAATTTATCCAAAGGGTCTTATACGCTCGAGATCATCAATAAATAAACCAATATAATAACCTATAATAACAAATAATGCAGGCAGTTACAGATACCATTAATCATTTGGCAGATACGGCAAATCACGCCGTACAGCAATTAGCAACGGCACCACCCCAGGAATTACGCTTTGGCGACCTGATATTAAAAGGTGGTTGGGTTATGCTACCTATAGGTATTTTAGCGGTATTAGGTTTGGTAATATTTTTTGAGCGGTATTTTACCATCCGCAAAGCGGCAAAAAATGAGTCGCAATTAATGCAACAGGTGCGTGGCAGTGTATTATCAGGCAATTTAGATTCGGCTATTGCTATTTGCCGTAACAGCAACACGCCATTGGGCCGCATGCTGCAAAAAGGCTTGCTGCGTATTGGCAGACCCATAAAAGACATTGAAGGCGCTGTAGAGAACATTGGTAAACTTGAGGTTTCAAAATTAGAAAAGAACATAGGCATTTTGGGCATTATAGCCGGCATAGCGCCTATGCTGGGCTTTTTGGGCACAATAGCCGGTGTAATTAAAATATTTTTTGATATATCACAAAGTGGCGACATCAGCATAGGTAACATATCAGGTGGTTTATATGTAAAAATGGTGACATCAGCCGCTGGGTTGTTTGTAGGTATGATCGCTTACATATGCTATCACATTTTAAATATGATGGTAGATAAGGTGATATTAAAATTGGAAACAGACGCAATTGAATTTATTGACCTGTTAGAAGAACCAAGCAAATGAATTTAAGAAAAAGAAAAAGGGGAGCTTCTGCCGAGGTACATACGTCGGCCATGAACGATATTATGTTCTTCCTGCTTTTGTTTTTCCTCATTGCATCAACGGTAGCAAACCCGAACGTTATAAAATTGATGCTGCCTAAATCATCCAGCGGAAAATCAATATCAAAAAAAACAATAGTAGTATCTATAACGCAGGATCTGAAATATTACGTTGATAAAAAGGAAATACCGGTAGCCAATTTAAGCACCACCCTGGAGAGCTACAAAAAAATGGCAGAAGAACTTACCATAGTTTTGTATGTTGAAAAAACGGTAGCCATACAAGATGTGGTACAAGTGATGGACACCGCGCAAAAGTTGAATATGAAACTTGTTTTAGCGACAGCGCCGAAGGCGTAGTTAACAGTTGGCAGTTGGCAGTTTGCACTTGTATGCAGGCTTATCACTGCAAACTGAGAAGTGTAAAATGTAAACTGAATGACCGAATACGAGGAAAACAACTACCCCAAAGCTTTTTTAGCAACAGGCATAATAATGACTGTGCTTATTGCCGCGTGCTGGTTTATTGTGTTTGGTACACCACCCCTACCCGAAAATGGCACCGGCGGCATATTGGTTAATTACGGTACGGTTGATGAAGGTATGGGCAGCGACTACATGAGTATTGATGAACCATCGGTTGCGGAGAACGCTAACAATACCCAACCCGATAAGGTGAACGACGCCACACCTACCCCTGAGAAAACACAGGTAGAGAGCAGCGATAAAGATGTTGTGACCCAAAATAGCGAAGACGCGCCCGAAATTAGTGCTAACGCGAAAAAACCGAGCAATACTGTTGCTACCCAGCCCAACAAAACACCTGCTAAACCCACAGTTAATCAAAACGCGCTTTATAAAGGCAAAACCAATAATGGCCAGGGTGAGGGCGACGGAAATGGCAACGCGCCCGGCAACCAAGGCAAACCTACCGGTAGTACGCTTACCAATAACTACGATGGTACGGGATCTGGCAATGGGGGTAACTTATCCATGGCTCAGCGTAGCTTCACATCAAGGCCGATAGTAACCTATACCGGCAGGCAAACAGGCAGAGTAGTGGTTGAATTGCGTGTTGACAAAAGTGGCAGCGTTGTTTACGCACGTGCAGGTGCCCGTGGCACTACCATTTCTGATCCGGCCTTGTTAGATAAGTGTGAAGATGCCGTTCGCAGCGCCCGCCTTAACGCTCTTGAAAATGCCCAGGAGCAACAATTGGGTACAGTAACGTTTATGTTTCAGGCGCAGTAGCAGTCGGTTCGTAGGCGATAGTTCATATTCATAGCAAAACAAACCATTTTTGAGTAAAGAGATAACCGACGGAGCATCTTGCAACGTGATTGGTGGTACCCACAAAGGCAAATCAGGTATTGTTCGCGATATTAATACCAGTAAAACGGGAGCGGTAACAATCACAGTCGTTCAAGCTAATGGAGACTGCTTTAAAACGTTGGCTAAGAACGTAGAAGTAGCATAACACCTATCCGTAATGCCCAACTTGTTTCTGCATTACGCGTACCAGGCAAACGTCACGTACTGCCGGTTGCCTGTTATGTTCATTACCTGTCCGTGAAGTGCCGAAACAAGTTCGGCATGACAGTGCTTGATTTAAAGAAACAATGCCTTTGAGAATCCCCCTTTACTATTTATTCCGTGCTGCGCAGGCTCTCCCGAAAGAGACCCTGCGCAGCACGAATTATCAGCCATTAACGCGACTGAAAAAGCAATAGTTGTATTATTTATTCACTACCGCCCAATAAGCCTTCTTACGTTGCCCGTTAACATCAAATAAAAGCGGGTAAGCTTTACGTATTGTACGCGGACCGGTTTGCGATGCTGCAGCGCCACCTGTGCCCCGACCATCTAACCAGCTTGCTCTGTCTGAAACGTTCCAGAAAGTTACGCTGCTGATATGTTTTTTATACTCTTTAAGAATATCAAATATCATTTTATATTGCGCTACCTGCCTGGCCTCTATTTCAGGTGTATAACCCGCATCAACATCAGGTGTTGTAGCTGCAGGGCGTGTGGCTGTTGGAGCAGCACCATTTGCAGGAGGCCCTGATGGCCTTTGAGGTACGCGTACGTCAACATCTACTTCAGTAAATTGCACATCTAACCCTAACGAAATTATTTGATCTAAGGCAGTACGTAATTGTGATGCAGTAGGAATATTTAGCGTCCAGTGTCCCTGGAAACCTACCCCATCTATTGGTACGCCATTATCTTTTAACCGTTTTACCACTTTAAAAATTTTCTCGCGTTTTGCCGGGCGCTCACTGCTATAATCATTATAGTATAATTTGGCTTTAGGGTCCGCTTCATGTGCAAACCTAAAAGCGGCATCTATAAACTCAGGGCTTTGGAAGATACCCCAGAATTGGCTGGGTTTCTGTGTTTTGGTTGTGCCTGTACGGTAGACAATTGTTGAATCCTGCGTATCATCAATAGCCTCGTTCACTACATCCCAGGCGTATATTTTGCCTTTGTAGCGGCCGGCCACAGCAAAAATATGATCCTTTAGGCGTTTTAGCAGTAATTCTTTACTCGCAGGTTTACCGTCTGGGCCAACAAACATCCACTCAGCAGCCTGTGTATGCCACAATAAGTTATGGCCGCGGATCTTCATTTTATGCCGTTCTGCAAAGGCTACAATGTTATCAGCGTTTTTCCAGTTATAAGTATCTTCTGTGGGATGGATAACGCCCATCTTCATGTCATTCTCGGCGGTTACACTATTAAATTCCCTGATCATCAAAGCAGAATCTTGTTGTATTGAGCGTGAACCAACGGCCACTCCAACCAGAAAATAGTCTTTGAAATAATCTTTCAGGCCCTTACTCTGATCAAGCTGCGGCGTGGTGTTGGGCGTAGCAGCAGCAGTTGGGGTTGCTCCCGACGCGGTAGTTGGTGTTACTTTAGGTGAGCATTGCATATAGCACAATGTAGTTGCAACAGCTGCTGCAGCAAGTACTATATTTTTGCGGCTAATGTTAAGTAAATATTTGTTCATCGTTTATACTGGTATTTATTTAAAAACTGGATTCTTATTAATTATTCACTACAGCCCAATACGCTTTTTTACGTTGGCCATTAACATCAAACAATAGCGGATATGCTTTAAGTATCATCGGCGTTGCAGGTTTTGCATCGCCGGCAGAACCACCGCCACGGCTGTCTAACCAGCTTCCTCTATCGCTCACATTCCAAAAAGTAACTGCTTTTATGTTCTTTTTGTAGGCACGCAAAATGTCGAATATTTCTTTGTATTTGGCTACTTGTCTGGCCTCTAAATCAGGTGTAAAACCAGCATCTACAGGTGGCGTTGTAGGTGCAGGTGCTCCTAAAGGCCGTGGATGTATAGTAACATCCAGCTCCGTTATTTGTACCTCTAAACCTAATGACACGATCTGATCTAAGGCAGTGCGTAGCTGTGTAACTGTTGGATAATCTAAAGACCAATGTGCCTGGAATCCAACGCCGTCAATTGGTACACCGTCTGCCTTTAGCCTTTTTATCAGCTTAAATATCTTTTCACGCTTAACCTCGCGCTCGCTGTTAAACTCGTTATAATACAATTTTGCTTTAGGATCTGCCTCGTGCGCGAAACGGAATGCAGCATCTATAAATTCAGGTCCGTTAAATATCTCCAGCCATTTGGTTTTACGATACATCACTGCGGGATCCTGGCTGTCGTCAATAGCTTCGTTCACCACATCCCAGCAGTAAATTTTTCCTTTATAGCGGTTCATAACCGTAAATATGTGCTCTTTTAAGCGCTTCAATACTAACTCTTTACTCGCCTGCTTACCGTCCGGGCCAACCAACATCCACTCAGCATTCTGTTGGTGCCAAAGCAAATTATGGCCACGTATATTAATTTTGTGCCGCTCGGCAAAGGCTACAATATCATCGGCGTTTTTCCAGTTGTACGTATTTTCTGTAGGATGAATAACCCCTACCTTCATATCATTCTCGGCAGTAACGCTGTTAAATTCCCTTATAATCAACGCTGAGTCTGTTCTTATTGATCTGGAACCAACTGCCACACCAACAAAAAAATCATTTTTAAAATAATCCTTCAGGCCCTTACTTAAATCAGCCTGCGGCGTAGTATTAGGCAAAGATGAAACGGTTGGGGCCATTTTAGGCGAGCACTGCATATATAATGTGGCAGTTACAAACGCCGCTGCAATAAGGACGAAACTCTTCCCGCGATATTTATTCATGATTTGTAGGCTAATTGGTTTGAATTTTAAATCTAATAATAAAAGCGTTTCATAAAAAGTAACAAAACTGTTATTCGTCAGCGTCCTTATTATGAATGCTTTATAAAAAATTTAAGCTTAATCTTCCTGAGGAATAAGTAATTTCACAGCGTTTCATCGCTAAAGATTAACAAATTAACGATCAAATGATTACGAAAAAATCGTGTCATTCGTTCATCCGTTCCATATATTTTGTGAAACGCTACGTGTGCTATTGTGCAGTATTATAGATCTGGTAAACGCCGTTGATGGTACGTTGCGTTGCCGAGCCAACCAGCAGGGTGGTAATTTTCATTTCCATCATCACCTGCTCGGCAGCGCTGATGAATTCATTGTCGTTAACAATTACCGGGTTGGCGGTCATCATATCGGTAACGCTTAGCTTTGAGGTATCCGGATTTTTGAGCAATGCACGGCGCAGATCACCATCCGTAATAACGCCTTCAACAGCATCAGCACTGCCCACAATTACCAGGCCCAGGCGCCCGGTAGACATGTGCATTAATACATCTGTAAATGAGGCATCAGTTTTAATAAAGGGCAGATCATCGGTGCGCATCAGATCACTTACCCGCGTAAGTAACTTGCGCCCCAGGCTTCCACCGGGATGAAAGCGCGCAAAGTCCTCTTCCTTAAATCCACGCTCCTCCATCAGGGCTACTGCCAGGGCATCGCCCATAACCAGGGCCGCTGTAGTAGATGATGTTGGCGCAAGGGCCAGCGGGCAGGCCTCGCGACTAATGGTAGCATTTAAATGGTAGTTACTATTTTTTGCTATTGTTGAGGTAGCATTACCCGTTATACTGATTATCAGATTTTTATTCCATTTTAAAAATGGGATAATACGCAGCAATTCGTCCGTCTCGCCAGAGTAAGAGATCAGCAACACGGCATCATTCGGGCTCAAAATGCCCAAGTCACCATGAAAGGCATCGCCGGGATGCAAAAAGAAGCCGGGGGTACCTGTACTTGCCAAGGTAGCTGATATTTTTTTCCCAATAATACCCGATTTACCTACGCCGGCTACAATAACCTTTCCGTTGCAGGCTAAAATAGCTTGTACCACCTTGGTAAAAGTTTCGTCTAATGAGGCAGCTACCTTTTGCAGGCTCTCAATCTCAATATCAAAAACACGTTTGGCTATATTTTTCATTTGGGTTGTAAGTTGTGTGTTGTAAGTTGCAAGTAACCTAAGTCGTAAAAAACTTACAACCTATAACTCACAACTTACAACTCTTATAGTAACGGTTTAATTACTTCCTCTAACAAGTGCAACTTTACCATATTAGGTCCGTCGCTAAGCGCATTATCCGGGTCAGGGTGCGCCTCCATAAAGTAGCCATCGGCACCAAAAGCTTTTGCAGCGAGCGCCATCATAGGTACAAAGGTGCGGTCGCCACCGGTTTTGCCACCTGCACCGCCCGGGCGCTGAACGCTGTGTGTGCAGTCCATACATACCGGGTGGCCAAATCCTTTCATATCATAAATATTCCTAAAATCAACCACCAGGTTATTGTAGCCGTACATGTTGCCACGCTCGGTTAATATCACCTGCTCATTACCTGCTTCAATAACCTTTTGTGCAGGGTAAAACATATCCTGACCAGATAGAAATTGCGCTTTTTTAACGTTCACAATCTTTCCGGTTTGTGCGGCGGCTACCAATAGGTCGGTTTGGCGGCATAAAAAGGCGGGGATCTGTAAAATATCAACTACCTCCGCAGCTACAGCGGCGTGAAAAGGCTCGTGGATATCAGTAGTAACCGGAAGGCCGAACTGTTCTTTTACTTTTTGAAGCATTTCCATGCCTTTTTCAAGGCCCGGCCCGCGTTGGGAGTGGATAGAAGTGCGGTTAGCTTTATCAAACGATGATTTAAAGATAACCGGCACATTATACTTCTGCCCTATCTCGGCTACCTTTTCGGCAACGGTGTATAAAAGATCCAGGCTTTCCATCTGGCAGGGGCCAAGTATAAAAAACGGCTTTTGCCGCATTTGTTCAAATAACATAAAGGCGTATTTTGAGCAAAGATAGATTTTTTATAGGTTTTATAAGTTGTACGTATTACGTTATATGTTTTACGTTTTTTTCTCTAATTAAAACTAGCACCGGGTAAAACACATAACTTTGCCCCATGATCAACTATTTTGATTTTTACGATATACCCGAAAGCTTTAACCCGGACGCGGTTTTGCTAAAAAAGAAGTTCTACCAGCTAAGCAAAGAATATCATCCCGATTTTTATGCTAACGAAGGCGAGGAAAAACAGCAGGAAATATTGGAGCTATCTACTATAAACAATAAGGCTTACCAAACTTTATCTGACCCTAATAAACGATTAGAATACATTTTACGCGAGCATAATTTAGTTGAAGACGGCGCCAAACCACAACTGCCGGGAGATTTTTTGATGGAGATGATGGATATAAATGAGCGGCTAATGGAGGTTAACGACAAAGACGAACTATCTCACTTAACCAATGAAGTACTTGCCATTGAGGGCGATCTGAATGAAGAATTAAACAGACTTACAGCAGGTTACAAACAATTAGACGATAAGGCCAAAGAGGGCAAGCTAAACGATATTGCAAATATTTATTTCAGGCAAAAATATCTGTTGCGAATTAAGGAGAGTTTAAATACATTTGCATCCCGCTTCTGAGGACTTAAATCCACCCTCATACAGCAAGCCCAGCTGGCGGAATTGGTAGACGCGCTGGTCTCAAACACCTGTGGGAAACCGTGCCGGTTCGACTCCGGCGCTGGGTACAAAGCCTCGATAGAAATATCGGGGCTTTGTTGTTTCAAACCATAACGATATTCCATTCTTGCTATCCCGACAATTGCCGGGTAACGGTCCCGATCTTTCCCCGGAGCCGTGTTGGTTTGGATATTCAAAGATTAGTTTTTAATGATCAGCGTGTTATTCCGATACAATGCTTCCCTTGCACCGCTCTTTTTAAACAAACTCCTCATTCTTTCTTTTTGGCCCCTGGTAAACATATACATATTTTCATCAGACACATAATCCATAAAATTCATGGTCATGGGGCTCGGTCCGCAATCGGCTGAACTTGGTGAATTTGTTTTTAGTGGCAATGCCCCTTCAGTAACGCATTTTATTGATAAGGCGCTTAACCTGCTTAGGTTTGGCTGGCATCCCGGTGGGGTATCATCTACATCATCAGATGGTTGTGCGTAAATATGGTACAGGTTTAGCCAATGTCCTATTTCGTGTGTTGCGGTACGTCCGAGTGATTGCTGAGGAGTGAGCGGGGGTAAAGTACCAAAACAACGCGGATCAATAACCACTCCGTCTGCCGCCGCAGGTGCGCCCGGAAATTGTGAATAACCGGCAATTATAACGTTGCCGTTTCTGTCGCTAAGGTCGGCAATCCAAATGTTCAGGTACTTATCTCTTGGCCATGCATCGTGCCCGCCCTTATTTGTATGGTAAAGCGGGAGTTTTTCTAAAGTATCAGCCTGCGCTGTTACTCTGCCGTGCCATCCCATCAAAATGCTTCGTGTGCGGGTTATGCCATTAGTTGGATTGCCTTCGGGATCAATTGAGGCGAGTTGAAAATCAATGCCAACATCCGCGGCAACGGATTTATACTCATCCGGCACCCGCAGATGATCCGGGTTACGCATCCTGAAATCCTCATTCAAGACTTTAATTTGTGAGCGAATTTTATCGTCGCTTATATTGAATTGATCTTCAGAATAAATTACATGAACTACTACAGGTATCTTAATTATTTCTTCCTCCGCTACAGGATCAGGAGCCGGCGAGTGCTCGCCTTTGCTACAAGAGACAACAATTAATATCAGAAACGTTAAATATCTTACAAGTCGCTTTTGATAGTTTATCAGGTTGAGCATACCCCAATAAACGTGTATGCTGGCGCAAACGCTACAATATCGAACTAAATAATATAACCTGTGTAATGACGCTATAGCATATCAACCCTGCCCCAGCAACTTGAGCAAATTTCTAATAGATGCCTCCGTCATTTGCCTGCGGGTATAAGCCGCGGCGGTGCCAATATGGGGTGTAATTAACAAGTTAGGTATATTAGCAATGGCGATGTCGCTTAGCGGTTCAGGGTCAGTAACATCCAGCGCTGCAGATGCTATAGCGCCGTTTTTTAAATACTCATACAATTTAGCATTGTTCACCACCTTGCCTCGCGCCACATTAACCAGTATGGCATTCTTCTTCATCAGCTTCAATTCTGGTTCGTCAATGTAGTTTACTGTATCCTCATTTAGTGGTATATGCAGGGATATAATGTCGCTCCGCTTCAGTAATTCGTTTTTAGTACAATACTCCCATTCGTTATGATGATCGCTATTGGCTGTGTATATTACATTGCAACCGAAAGCTGTTAGCATGTTAGCCAATGTAACACCAATTTTCCCCATGCCAACAATTCCCCAGGTTTTGCCATACAGGTTATCGCCCATGTAAAGGGTTAATCCTGTATTATCCCATTCTCCGCGTTTAACGTAGTTGTTAGAGGTACTGATATTACGAATACAATTTAAGCCCAGGCCCAAAGCCAACTCGGCAGTGGAGTAAACATGTTCTGTAGCAATGCCTATTATTTTAATGCCTTTTGATGCCAGAAATGGCTTATCCATATAATCCTGCCCGGTGCCGTAGCTGGATATGGCTTTCACTTTAAAACCATCGTTAAAAAGGCGACTATCAATTTTAACCGTATGGGTGGTTATAACACCTTCATAATTACTAAAAGCGTGCCTGTAAGCATCTTCGGTAATGGTAGTAGCCTCTGGCCAGTAATCAATCTGAACATTTTCAAAAAGATGCTTCACCTCATCCAAAAACGGAAGGCTATCGGCACAGAATATTTTATAGGTCTTGCTCATTATTAATTATTTTTTTTTAACAACTCCGCTACATGTTTATGTATGTTGGTGCATATGCGGTTTACCGGCAGGTCGTTGGCATCGTAGCCAAATGGGTCTTCTATCTCTTCGGCAATAAGCTCAAGGCTGGCCAATACAAATAACACAAAGGCCACCAGCGGCACCACCAGGTAACCTAAACTAAACGACCAGCCGTAAGGCAAAGTCATGGTAAAAAAGAAGATGAATTTTTTGATGAACACACTATAGGAAAAAGGGATAGGCGTGGTTTTGATACGTTCGCAGGCACCGCAAATATCTGTTAGCGCGGCCAGATCAGGCCCTATAAGCAGCAGCTCTTCCCGGTTTATAACCCCATCGCGATGTAAGCTATAAACTTGCTCCGTTAATAATCCCGCTATCTGGTTAGGGACATGTTCATCGGGATTAACCATTATAGTAGGGACACTTGCCACATCCCAGCGCTCATTGCGTAAGTGCTGGCGCAATGCATCGGCATACATGGGTATGGCTGTCGAAAAAAAAGCACGCTGATCAGCACCGATGTTAATGGCCTTCAGTTTAATTGCAATATTGCGACAAGTGTTAGTAAGCGATCCTAATACCCGTCTTGCCTCCCACCACCTATCATAAGCTGTGTTGGTTCTGAAAACCAACAACATAGAGATAACAAAACTGAGTATCGTATGCACCAGACTAATGTTTTTGATATGGCTATTCTGCGATAGCTTAAAAACGTTCACCTCCAGGTAAACAATTACGCCTGAGTAGGCTGCAATTGCCAGCATAAGCGGCAAAAGTTTACGAAAGGTATCGGCTTTATGAACGCGAAAAATAAATGTGAACCAGCTTTTAGGGTTATAGTCTATCATACTGTGCAAAGGTGGTAAATTAGGCTAAAAACGTAAGAATTTATTTTACCGTGAGATAGCCACTTACATCCGACCCTTCTTTGGGTTTAAACCTGCCTTCGGCCCACCTCACCATCTCATCCATAATTGGCCCTAGTTCTTCTCCGTCAGGACTTAAACTGTAGGTTACCACCGGCGGAACTACATTCTCTGCGTGGCGGTTAATTAAACCATCCTCATGTAATTCCTTCAGATGTTGTATCAACATTTTTTCTGTTACCGTTGGTATCGCCCTTTTTAGTTCGCTGTACCTTCGTGGGCCGTGCATTAACTCAAACAGAATAAGGGGCTTCCAGTTACCGCCCAGTTTGCTTATAACATAACTTACCGGGCAATTGGCCCTGTTAGCCCGTTTGTTAATGTTGATGGTTGAAGATTCTTTAATGGTTGTCATAGATACATACTTTAGGGTAAGTACTTGTAAAAAAGTAAGTACAAATATACCTTTGCTTTCAACAAAAACATACAAAATCATGAAAATAATTATAACAGGGTCATTAGGCAATATAAGCCGCCCGCTTTCAACAACACTTGCAGCAAACGGCCATAACGTAACCGTTATCAGCAGTGATAGTAACAAATCAGCGCAGATAAAAAGTATAGGCGCTACACCGGCGATTGGTTCAATTACCGATGAAGATTTTTTAACCCGGACCTTTACAGATGCTGATGTGGTTTATCTTATGATACCTACCGATTTTTCTGCACCCGACATTAAAGCTAACATAGCCGAAGTGGCCCAACACTATGCCAACGCGGTTAAGGCATCGGGCATAAAAAAAGTAATATTGTTAAGCAGTTTGGGCGCGCATTTGCCGGAAGGTACAGGCCCCATTGCAGGTATACACAGAGCAGAAGAAATATTAAAGAAGCAACTGGAGGGTGTTGATCTGCTTATCCTTCGCCCATCGTACTTCTACAATAATTTTTATGCTGATATCAATATGATAAAACATGCGGGTATAATAGGATCAAACTTTGGCGCTAATAAGCCACTGGTTATGGTTGATCCGGAGGATATTGCCGCTATTGCTGCAGAAAACATAGAAAAAGGCTTTACAGGCATATCCGTTTTATACATCGGAGGCGACAAACGCACTCTTAGCGAAGTTGCCGCTGAATTGGGAAAAGCTATTGGCAAACCTGAATTACCCTGGGTTGAGTTTACTGATGAGCAAGCTTACGATGGTATGAGAGGTGCTGGCTTGCCCGAAGATATCGCTAAAAATTATGTTGAAATGGGTGCCGCCATCAGGACGGGATTGATTTGGGATGATTTTGATCTGGATAATGCCGAACTGATTGGTAAAACTAAATTGGAAGATTTTGCAGTTAAGTTTGCTGCTGCTTATAAAGCTTAAATATCCTATAATTTGTCATCTTGAGCGACAGCGAAGAATCTTACGCGCTTTGTTAACTAAGCGCTTGGCGTAGCATAGCTTAGCTTACAAGATTCTTCGCTGGCGCTACATGACATGTTATGAACTCACGCGGGCTGTCATCCTGAGCCTGTCGAAGGGTGAACGCGAAGGCCCGCCCGCATATCCTTCGACAGGCTCAGGATGACAACGCTCTTTATAATTCCACCCTTACAGGCCCTGGATTTTATAACTTAGAATGAACAGCTAAGCATTACCTCACCAACAACCGCTGCAAATCCAGACTATCCCCCTTAAAGGCGTTAAAATCTACCACATGACCAATGCCGTTGATAGTTGCCTTATCCGAATGTTGCCAGAACCACCAGTTGGTACCATTAGCCACTTTCAGCTCACCCTGATAATAATGAGCAATCCATAAAGGATAAGCATCAAAATGACCGGCCAGATAGTCTTTATAAAAACTAAGGCTTGTGTAAATGAGCGGTTTTACGCCTGTTGCAGTTTCTATCTTTTTTATATACGCCTTTAGTTCCTTACGCATCTTTGCAGGTGATACTCCATCCAATACCTCAATATCTACCACAGCGGGCAAGTCGCCAGTTTCCAGCTTTACGTTCTGCAAAAAGAAACGCGCCTGCCACAAACCATCTTTTTTGGGCCTGAAAAAATGGTAGGCTCCGCAAACAATCCCCGCCTTGGCCGCCTCGCGCCAGTTGCGCTTAAAATAGGGATCAGCTATTGTTAAACCTTCCGTAGCTTTAATAAAGGCAAATTTTATACGTACACTATCCTCTTTCATGGCCCGCACCGTTGGCCAGTTAATTTTTCCCTGGGCGTAAGAAACGTCTATGCCATGAATTTTATACTTAACCGGGATGCGGATGCCAAAACTCTGATAGGTGCGATAGTTTGGCGATTCGCCGATATCTGTAACCCAACGCCAGGTTGTGCTGAAGAATTTTAGCACATAGCCGTAATAAAAGGGCGAAAGCAGGATAAGGAGCGCACCTGCCAGCAACAATTTCCACGACGGATTTTTCTTAGCCGACTTTTTTGCTCTTGCAGGCGTTTTCCTGGTTGTTTTGGGTTTGGGTTTCCTTGCTGGCACAGGGCAAAGGTAAGAATGCGTTGCGGAAAATAGCCATACGCAAAAGCGTCGCAACACAAAATCATTGAATATTACAGGTTTGATTATTTATCTTTATCGATATGAAAAATTTGCTTCTGGCTTTATTTTTAACTATCTCCTTTGCTGCCTTAGCGCAAAAGAGTAAAAAGTCTGTAACATATAATCATTTCAAAACTTTTCGCATTGATCTTAATAATGATGATGTAATTGATACCATAATATTGAGCTCATCGCTAACGGATAAATCATCATTCAACAGAATATCCATCTTAATGTCGGGCGCTAAAAAGGTAATCTTCACGGCAAAAGACTACTGGGCTGAAATACAAGCTGAGTTACTGGCATCAAATCATAATCTGGTTAAATCAAAAAATGTATTTGTTCAAAAAACAAATCTGCATACTGTTATAATTATGTCAGGCGGTACTGATGGCGCAGGATACGGTGGAGAATTTTCAATAATAAACATTGAAAATAACAATATAAAAATGGTTTTTGACCATGAATCTGATGAGACTATGGGCACTGTGAGTTTAGATGTTGAAATACCGATTGCATTAACCGATCTTGAAAGGAATGACAGGCTATGCTTTATCTACAGGGGCTACGGCGAATTTTATAAAACAGTAAAAGGCGGACAAATTGGAACCTATCACCCCTTTTTTGTATTTCCGATTGCGGATGATTGTAAATATAGTAAAGATCTGTCAAAAACTTACAATGAACAACACTACCTATATGCAGGCCCCGGTTACAACGAGAAAATTGAAATATTTTACCCGGACAACAAGGCGCTGAAGCCGCGTCTTTGGAAAAAGTAATAAATTCAATCAAACAAGCGTTAAGCCCCTTTAACGTTGGGCGTTCTGTTGATACTAAAAACAGGTGCTAAAGTCTCTGCTTAAACCTATATATCATTACGAATATTTCTCCTTAATGTGCATCATAGACTCTTCTGCCATGGTCTTTAACACCTCCGTATCAACATCCGTTAATTTTCTAATGTAAACACAAGCTTTAGCTTCGGTATACCTACCAAACCTGGCAAGCAGTTCTTCGCGGCGGGAAAAGCCGCTCGATAGATAAAGTGAAATATTGTTCGCCCTTGGCGAAAAGCCAAACAAGGGCGCGTCGCCTTCCCTCCCACTTTCATATACATAGTGGTAGCTGCCAAAACCAACGATGGCAGGTCCCCACATTTTAGCAGGCAGGCCTGTGTGCTGCTCTATCAGTTCAACTATTTTAAAGCTGTCGGAGCGTTTGGTTTCGTCGGCAACGCTGTTTAAAAAATCAACTACGCTCCCATCGTTCTCGGTGGTTTTATTGGTGTTCTTCGCCATATATGGTTTTAGTTGGATCGTACTGTTACTAACAACGGACTATCAAAAACAGCAACCGGCGAAATTACCGGCTCCTCCAATGGTATCTTGTTGCCATAATGTTCTTTTAGCTTAGTTTTTACCGCCTGGCTGCTCAGATCAAAGTCCTTCAGTTTCTTAAGCTTCCCAACTTCAATACCGGCTCCGGTTTTGTAGATCTTCCAAACCAATTCAGAGCAATAGATCCTATCGTCGTTCCACTCAAACGTGCCATCGTAATCTTTTCCCATAAATTGCTTGCCCGCCTGTTTCATTTTATTAATAGCCGATAAGGTTAACGTCTGTTTTGCATTGGCTAAACGTTTTATTACAAATTTGCCGCCATCGCCGTGCGCTATCCACTGTTCTAACGGGGTTATACTAACAGGTTGAACTGCCTCGTAAACATACCAGGCACCCTTTTCTTTAAAAATTATTCCGCAATGCGAGTATTTTGAGTGCGTGGCCAGTTGTATAGCTACACTAAGCGGCGAACTTGAGGTTTGGAAAATGATGTCGCCATCCTGCAGTTCATCATAGTTTACAAATCGATAGACCTTTGGTGCTGCGCTGCTAAATGCTAGCTCATAACCCGCCAAACCCAGCACACATAGTAACATAACAGAAAATATGATCTTCTTCATGTTTAAATATACAATTTTAGCTTATTTATATAAAAAGGTTTGCAAAACGAAAAACGTTTCGCTACCGTTTGTTCAACACTTCACTTAGTGTAATGAAAAGTGTACCATTTGGTGTACCAAAATTTAAGAAAATTTCAATTTTACAAAACACTGATAATTAAATATTTAACTATTATTTACAGCTAATTTTACCGACTTAAAAGTAATGACGGTGGTACATTTTATAAAATGCAAATTATCTGATTATAAGCAATTTAAAAAAATAGCACACGATAAAAAACAGTTCAATTTAATTATTAAAATGGTACACCTTAGTGTAGCAATTGAATATTCTTTAATCATTGCAATACCCTCGGGCCTCAAATTTGAGAAAGCTACCCCCTGCCGACATTTGCATTATAATTATACCTTTGTGAAATTTTTTTAAGAACTATGTTAAAAAGAGTTGTTGTAACCGGCATTGGCGCGCTAACCCCGCTTGGTAATAATGTTAAAACATTTTGGGATAATGCTGTTAAAGGCGTTAGCGGAGCAGGCAAGGTTACACGTTTTGACGCGTCGCTATTCAGATCGCAGGTTGCCTGCGAGCTGAAAGATTATAACGTTACCGATTTTTTAGACAGGAACGATATCAAAAAAACCGACGCCTACACGCAATATGCTATGATAGCATCAGACGAGGCTATTAAAGATTCGGGCTTTAATATTGCCGCAATGGATCCATTTGATGTTGGCGTTATATGGGGGTCTGCACAGGGTGGTATGGAAACTTACGAAACCCAGGTGCGCGAATATGCCTTAGGCGATGGTCATCCACGCTTTAATCCTTACCTAATTCCTAAGTTTTTGATCAATATGGCTTCGGGCTTGATCTCGCTGCGCCATGGCTATATGGGTATTAACTATGCCCCGGTTTCGGCTTGTGCCACTTCTAATACCGCAATTATGGATGCTTTTAACTATATCCGTTTAGATAAGGCTAAGATCATTGTAACCGGCGGTTCAGAAGCACCAATTTCGCCCGCTTCTTTTGGCGGTTTTAGTTCGATGAAGGCCATGTCGCATCGCAATGACGACCCGCAAACAGCTTCGCGGCCTTTTGATGTGGACCGTGATGGCTTTGTAATGGGCGAAGGTGCAGGCGCTTTGGTGCTGGAAGAATATGAACACGCGGTTAAGCGTGGCGCCACCATTTATGCAGAAGTTTGCGGAGCCGCTATGACCGCCGACGCTTACCACATGACAAGTACCCATCCCGAAGGAAAAGGCGCCACCAAGGCCATGCAATTGGCCCTGAACGAAGCAGGAATAACCACCGGGCAACTGGATTACCTGAACATGCATGCCACATCCACCCCTGTGGGGGACCTCTCTGAAATAAACGCTGTATTGAACCTTACCGGAGGAGAAAAAAACACTATTCAAATAAGCGGAACCAAATCAATGACCGGCCACCTGTTAGGCGCTGCGGGTGCAATTGAGGGTATTTTAAGCATTTTAGCTATCCGCAATGGCATTATCCCCCCAACCATTAATACGCAAAGTTTAGATCCGGCTATTCACGATAGCATGAACATTATTTTAGGTGAAGCTGTTGCGCACGATGTTAAATATGCCATGAGCAACACCTTTGGCTTTGGCGGGCATAATGGTACAGTGGTGTTTGGGAGGGTGTAGGGCGTTAAATTGTACTGGCTCCGTGACCTCTGCGTCTTCTGGCGCACTTTGCGTTTATTTTAACAAAGAGTACACGAAGAATAGGAAGAGTTGCGCAGAGAATTTAAAAGGGACTTATTTATTGTTGATAACCCCCCTCGCAAACTCATCCGTCCTGCCAAACGCATAACCTTTACTTTTTGCCCAAGCAATAAAGTCGGTAATACGTTTTACAAAAGCCTCCCCTGAGTTTTTAGCCACATAACCCGGGAAACCATATTTTTCGGGTTGATTCAGATCAGTAAATTCCCAGGGATGGAAGTACAGATTAAGGTAACCATCTTTACGATGTGCCGCTGCTGCCATCCATTTAATAACAGACATAGGCAGGTTATGAAACGTTAACCAAAAAAGTGGCCAACGAATAAGCGGCGACACCGATGCGGGGATCTGCAAAACACCCTCATCAAAAAACCAGCTGCGGGGCTTGCTAAAGTTATTGTATCTGCCAGGGATAAAAGTTGGATTGATAGACGAGTTATAGGTATAGCCTGCCTTTTGTATTTCCTTCTCATCAACCGGCATCATCCGTGCCATACGGAAGCCACTAACTTCTGCTCCCGAAACCTCTTCAAGTTTCAATTTTGATTGCAGTAGATGCTCTACCTTAAAATCAGAGTGATAGTAACCATGCGAGGCCAGTTCGTGCCCGGCATCAACAATTTTTTTGATGACATCGGGTTTGTTAACCGCGTAGTTGGCGGTGCAGAAAAAAGTGGCTTTTATGTCTGCTTTGCTTAATATTTCTAAAATGGTGTTGGTGCCTTGGGTAGATACGGCTAGTTGCTCATCAAAAGGCAGGTTTTTGCCGTACTCCAACGGCATATCAAACTCCTCTACATCAAACCCTAACAGTATCATTATTTATTTTTGCAGATTAGTGGAGCGGATTATATAAGTTGGGCGTTGCTTGGTTTGCATAAATATTTTACCCAGGTACGAGCCTATTATACCGAGCACCAAAAGCTGTAATCCCCCAAAAAAAGCTACCGTAGCTATTAACGATGCCCAGCCCGAAACCTTATCATAATCGCCAAAATAGCTGATGAGCACGTAGGGTATGTAAAGGATTGCTGCAAACGAAAAGAACAGCCCTAACCCGGTGGCAATATACAAGGGCCGCACGCTAAATGCCATAATACCCCCTACTGCCAATTTAAACAGGCGAAAAAACGAATAACTGGCTTCGCCGGTATGGCGTTCGGCAGGTGTGTAGGGTATGCCTTTTTGCTTAAAACCCACCCATTTTACCATCCCCCGGAAAAATATCTCGTACTCATTGATCTGTTTTAGCTCATCTACCACCCTTTTATCCATCAGCCTAAAATCAGATATACCATTCTCCAGTTTAATATCTGATAGCGTATTTACTATCTTATAAAACAGTTTTGATGCAAAGCGCTGGTAAGCACTTGCATGGCGGTTAGACTCTGCGCGATAAGTGTAAATAATGTCGAATCCTTCTTCCCAATTTTTAAGTAGCTCGGGTAACAAATGCGGGGGATGCTGCAAATCGGCATCCATAGTAATAATGGCATCGCCGTTAGCAGCGTCAATACCGGCTTTAAGGGCGTAGTCTTTACCAAAGTTTTTGGATAGCTCAATGTAATACACGTGCGGATAAATGTCTGCCTGTTGCTGGATAGCCTGCAATGTATTATCCCTGCTGCCATCGTTTATAAAAATAAGCTCGTAATCGTATCCTGTGCTGCTGATGGATTTACTTAGCTCGGCAATTAGATGAGCTATGTTCTTTTCCTCATTATACGCCGGAATTACAATGGAAAGTTTTTTCTTCATACCGTCTGTGAGGGCAAGTTTAAATCCTTTTTAGTGAAATTACGGAATAATGTTTCAAAAATGATCTTCAGCCATATCAAAAAGCACGGCAGCGCCTTTAATGCATAAGGCTCTACATAGGTTTTTTTGATATAGCGGGGGAACAGATCAGACGGTGAAAGACTGGTTAATATCAGCGCTAAAACCAACAGAAAAATATCCAGCTTGCTTAATGGCCGCTCTGCATTGATAAACCATACCGCAACGCCCACAAAAGCTATTATATACGTTGGCGACTCCGACCCGGTACTAAAAATAACCGGAAAAATAAGCGTTGATGAAAGTATCAACAATTGGAAGTTAAGGTTACGGAATGCCTTTATGCGCAGATACGATAAACCGAAAAGAATAATTCCCGGGACGAGTACGATGATATTAGAAAGTTGAGGAAAAGCGATCTTCCTTATCATTCCCATTACAGATACATCTACACGGGTTGATGTTTCGTTCTCTGCGTTTTTGGCTACCAGATCAAGGTACCAGTCGTGATAGGTTTTTACGATGAAAGATGGCGAAGAGATCAGCATCGGTAAAACAAATAACACTGCCGACCAAAAAAGTAAACTACCTATCAGCTTGATCTTATTCTTCGAAAAGAAAAAGAAAGCCAGCCCAACCACACCATACAGCTTGATGAAAATGCCCAATGCAATGGTTAGCCCCGCCCAAAAATCCCTCTCTTTACGTATAAAAGTAAAACTGAATATAATAAGCGCGGCCACCAGCGGATTGATCTGTACATTGGCTGTCGACGTCATCAACTCGTGCGCGCACAACAGAATGATCAACAGGTAATGTTCACGGGTAACTGGCAATTGCTCAACCGATTTTAATAATAGCCAGGCCGTGAACACCACCCATAGTAGCACGCCCAACCAATCGGGCAGCATAGCGAATGGCGCAATAACCAGCGAAAATATAGGGCCGTAATGGTTCAGATCAAAATATTGATCGGGATAGTAAGCAAACAGGTTTTGCTGATGGAGAACGTGCCAAAAATTCCCTTTGTAAACAAAGTAGTTGTTATGGATATGGCTATGCCCCTCAATAACACTCTTAATTACCGGAAACAAACAAAGGCCGAACCATAAGGTGAGTACAAAGGGCTTGCTTGTTAATACCCGGGTAACTTTATCCATTTATACGAGGATGAATTTTGGTGAGCGAAAATAGGCAAAATGAACTTAAATAAGAAAGGCTCCTTTGTAAAGAGCCTTTCTAAATAACAAAGCCAAAAGCCTATGTTAATTTGCCGAAACTAAGCTGACCCCCGTTAGCTGGTCGGCAAAGGCAAGGAATGCCTTTTCATCATATATACGTTGCCTAAGGTCAATCAGTTTGCTGAGATTTATTTTTCCGATAATATATTTATAAGTACCTGAGTAATAACGCTCTTTTATTTCTTTAAAATCAAGGGCATCAACAAAATCATCATTTTCATAGCGCAGATACACACAAAGCTCAATATCATTGGTGAATTTAAGGCCGGTATTGGTCTTCAATTTTTTGTATTCGTATTGATAATCATAACGCAACGCGGCAATATCAGAAAGTACAGCAGACCCGGTTGGATGCCCCCCTGCTCCTTTTCCGAAGAAGAACTGCTGGTCTGCAAAGGCTGCCTGTACTATAACGCCATTGTATTCATACTCTACGTTATATAAAAATTCGCTTTCTGTTACCAGCTTTGGTAATACAAACAATGCAACATGTTGGTCATCCAATTCTTTTGCTACGGGTACCAGTTTTATCTTCAAACCCTTTTCGCGGGCATACTGAATATCGCTGGCGGCCAGATTTTCTATACCGATATTTAAAACTGCATCCGGTTCAACTACAACCCCATAGGCGTGGGCCGCGGCAATTGTCAGTTTAAATTTTGCATCGTAACCGCCAACATCCATTGTAGGGTCGGTTTCGGCAAAGCCAAGATCCTGGGCTTGTTTTAAGGCGGTAGCGTAATCCATTCCTTCTAAAAAACCCTTAGAAAGGATGTAGTTAGATGATCCGTTAAAAATACCGCAAATGGAGTGCAGCAGTTCATTATCATAGTACTCCTCCAGGTTACGGATGATGGGTATACTACCGCAAACCGCCCCTTCGTACAATAATGAGGTACCGTGCTCTTCCTGTATTTTAAGCAGCTCTTCTAAATGAAGCGCGATCATTTTTTTACTTGCCGATACTACATTCTTGCCTGATCTGAGCGCTGTAGATACAATTTCAAAAGCAGCGTCAGTATCGTTTATCAGCTCGATGATCGTATTGATCTCGGGATTGTTAAGTAATTCGTCTTTATCAGTGGTAAAGTAGCTTGCCGGTAAAGACCGCTCTTTGGTAGCGTCTTTAATAGCTATTTTCTTTATTTCGATGTTTAGGTTTTTGGTTTTGATAATATCATGAAGGCCCTGCCCAACAACTCCAAAGCCGAAAAGGCCAATAGTCAATTTTTTGCTCATTACGCGGTAGTGTGCAACCGGATGTTACTTCCGGCTGCGTCTGTTTTATAAAATGAAGTAATAATTTTAGTGAGGGCTTCGGTTTCTATTAAAAACCCGTCGTGCCCGTAAAAGGAGTCTAACTCTGCAAACTCCGCCTGTGGAATATTCTTGTGCAAATATTCCTGCTCCTCTATCGGAAAAAGCACATCTGAACGGATACCAATAACCAAAGTGCGCGACTTTACCAGGCTAAGCGCCTTTTCAACGCCATCGCGGTTACGGCCCACATTGTGCGAGTCCATTACTTTTGACAAATACCAGTAGCTATAGGCGTTAAAGCGGTTAACAAGCTTATCGCCCTGGTAAGACTGATAACTTGATGCCTTAAAATCGTCCTGAATGTTATCATCGTCTTCCTGCTGACTGATATTGTAGGTTTTGTAAGTACGGTAGGACAGCAATGCCATACTTCGTGCGGCTTTTAACCCTTTTTTACCGCCATCAGGTTGGCCGGGCAAAAAGGTTTCATCGGCCAGCAATGCCAATCGTTGGGACTCATTAAACGCGATACCCCAAGGCGAGTGGCGCGCGTTAGTAGCTATAATTATCAGGTTTTTAATCAGATGCGGCTGCATTATAGACCACTCTAAAGCCTGCTGCCCGCCAAGTGATCCGCCTATGGCAATTTCTATGCTATCAACTCCCAAAAATGCGGCAAGCAGCTGATGCGCTTTAGCCATGTCGCGTATGGTTACATCCGGGAAATCTAAGTAATATGGTTCGCCGGTTTGCGGGTTTATGCTCAGGGGGTTACTTGTGCCGTATGGCGACGTAAGCACGTTGGCACAAACTATAAAATGGTCTGTTGGATTAAAGTAATCATTCTCGCCAAATAAACCTTTCCACCAATCCAGCACATCAGAGTTAGCGGTAAGCGCGTGGCACACCCATATTACATTACTGCCATCGGCGTTTAACCGGCCATAGGTATGATAGCCAATTTCCAAACCATGCAGCGTTTGCCCCGATTCCAGTTCAAATGGTTGTGAA
Organism: Mucilaginibacter calamicampi; assembly: GCF_042676765.1. Taxonomy (NCBI): domain Bacteria; kingdom Pseudomonadati; phylum Bacteroidota; class Sphingobacteriia; order Sphingobacteriales; family Sphingobacteriaceae; genus Mucilaginibacter; species Mucilaginibacter calamicampi. The sequence goes on along the minus strand of NZ_JBHTHU010000005.1, from coordinate 531,834 downwards.
TATTTATAGGTTTTAGCGATCATTCGTATTAAAGGTGGTTAAGATAAACTTTATCCGTTTATGGCTTTAGCAAGCCGGATGATTAAACTGTATCAGCTACAGCGACGCATAAACATGCCCGGGGCATAGCAAAGCGAAGTACCTTTTAGGGTATTAATAAAGTTTACTTGAAGGGTGTTTTTTAAATTTTCCATATTGTTAATTTATATTTCCCGGGATATTTACCGGGGCAGGAATTGGCACCTTCTCTGCATTTGCCGAGGGTTGCCAGCGGGTCACGGAGCCTGATCTCTCGCCGCTTCTTTATAAATCAAATATGCCTGAAAGGAATATTGATCAATTACATTGCTATTGCAATAGGGTGCAAATATAAGTTTTGATTGGGTAAATGCAAATATTTTAGAGGCAAAAGGCTAAAGGCAAAAGGTTAAAGGTATTTTTGGAGCGATTTAGAGCCTTTTACCTTTAGCCTTCCACCTCTAAACCTAACGCATAAGGCCCTGCTTCATATCCGCTATTAGATCGTCAATATGCTCCAACCCTGCTGATATGCGCAACAGGTTAAATGGTGTTTTGGTATCCGGCCCTTCCATGGTGGCGCGATGCTCTATTAAGCTCTCCACACCGCCCAAACTGGTGGCGCGGGTAAATAGCTGTAGTTTATTAATTACCCTGTTTGCTGCCTCGGGGCCATCCTTTAAAGTGAATGATAACATGCCGCCAAAGCCCGTCATCTGCTGTTTTGCAACTTCATGGCCGGGGTGCGATGGCAGACCCGGGTATAAAACCTGCTCAACAGCGGGTTGCTGTTGCAGAAACTCAGCCAGCGCCTGCGCGTTACTAACATGCCCGCGTATACGGTAAGGCAGCGTTTTTATGCTTCGGGTAAGCATATAACAGTCTTGTGGCGATGGTATCGCTCCTCCCATCGTTTGTATCTCGCGGATGCGTTGCCACCAGTCGTTATCTTCAGCAGTTACTAATGCGCCGCCCATCAGGTCGCTGTGGCCGCCAAAGTATTTCGTTGATGAATGCATTACTATATCAGCCCCCAGGGTTAAGGGTTGCTGGCAAACAGGAGAAGCAAAAGTGTTATCGCAGGCTACTTTGATTTTGTGCTTGCGGGCAATAGCCACAACCTTCTTTATATCAGTTATTTTAAGCAAGGGATTAGATGGCGTCTCTACCCATATTAAGCCTGTGTTGGGCTTAATGTGCGCATTCAATACCTCGCTGTTATCTACATCAATAAAATCGAACTCCAATATGCCTGCAAACAATAGCTTTAACTGATTGCGCAGGCCATGGTACATATCATCAGGAGCGATAATGTGCGTACCGGGTGCCAGCGACTGAAAAACAGCCATACCCGCGGCATTGCCTGATGCAAACGCTGCCGCGTCAACACCATTTTCCAGTTTAGCCAGTACATTCTCTAACGACGCGCGGTTAGGGTTTGAAGCCCGGCTATAAATATGCCCCTCCCTAAAGCTGCCGTCCTTCATCCGCTCAAAAGTGGTCGACAGGGTTATGGGTTGCACAACCGCACCGGTAAATTCGTCGGTATGATTGCCTGCGTGTATAGCTATGGTTTCCTGCTTCATAAAAACAAACTTATAAAAATAGCCTCAACCTTAATGTCATTACAATGTGTTTTAACGATTATAATTTAAAGAATAAGAATAGCGGGTGTTGCAGGAAATACAGGCAACACTTTGCAACACTTGCAACAGCTTTTTTTGCAAGTGTTTGATAATTAAAACTTTACAACAATTACGTGTTTACACATGCAACACTTTGCAACAGACATATTCGTCAGTGCCGGTTAGCTATAATCTTATTATAAGTTATTGATAATCAAATTAATGAAAAGTGGTAAATTTTGCCGGCGTTTTGCAACACTTTTTTGTTTAATGCGGATGTTATCTTAACTACTGCCCTACTTTTAAAATATGAATGTAAGATTTTAACAGCAGACTGGTTTAACACCAAATTTGCACTACCATTACATTTACATTTGCTACTTTTGCTAAAAGTTTTTTTAATGGGGGCCGAAGGCAGATTACAAATATTACTACAAGACGCCGCCCTTTCTGCTGATCTGAAAAGCATTGCAGAGAAGGTGCTGAAGAATGAGCGCATCAGTTTTGACGAGGGCGTTTTACTTTACCAAAAAGGCGAACTGGCCTACCTGGGCACGCTGGCCAATTATATACGCGAACAGCGCCACGGCGACGTTACTTATTTTAACCGCAATTTTCATATTGAGCCTACTAACCTTTGTGTTTACGATTGCAAATTCTGCTCGTACTCAAGGCTGATAAAACAACGGTCAGAGGGTTGGGAATATACCATGGACGAAATGTTTGACATCGTTAAAAAATACGATGGCGAACCCGTTACCGAGGTGCATATAGTAGGCGGCGTTTTACCGCAGTACGATGTAGCATTTTACGCTGAGCTTTTCAGCAGGATCAGGGCGTACCGGCCAGATCTGCATGTTAAAGCACTAACACCTGTAGAATATCATTACATATTTAAAAAAGCCAAAATAGACTATGCCACCGGCATGAAATTGATGATGGACTCCGGTTTGGGTTCTATCCCCGGCGGTGGTGCAGAAATATTTGATGAAGGCATACGCGACCAGATCGCCAAAGATAAATGCACATCGCAGCAATGGCTGGATATACACGAAGAATGGCACAAATTAGGCGGCCGCTCTAACGCTACCATGCTGTATGGCCATATTGAAGAGTTCCATCACCGGGTTGACCATATGGAGCGTTTGCGCCGGCTGCAGGACAAAACCGGCGGCTTCCAAACCTTTATCCCGCTTAAATTCCGCAATAAAGATAACCAGATGTCGCATGTGCCCGAGGTAAGCGTTATTGAGGATCTGCGTAACTACGCTATAGCACGCATCTATCTGGATAACTTTGATCACATAAAAGCTTATTGGGCCATGATAAGCCGTAACACGGCGCAGTTATCGCTCAATTTTGGTGTTGATGATATAGACGGCACGTTAGACGACACTACAAAAATATACTCAATGGCAGGGGCCGAAGAGCAAACACCAGCCATGAGCACCAAAGAACTGGTGGAGTTAATAAAACAGGTGGGCCGCCATCCTATAGAACGCGATACTTTATATAATGTAATTACAGATTATAAAGACCATCAGTTTGCCACTGAGGCAAAGCCACAGTTTTATAGGCTGCCAGTGATTAATTGAGCCCCACCTAAATCCTCCCCGGTAGGGAGGACTGTTTAATTGGGGTATAACAAAAAGAAGTCTCCCCCTCCGGGGGAGATTTAGAGGGGCTAAATGACGAAAACACTATATATCGTTCGCCATGGGCAAACAGAACTAAACAAACTGGGTATTGTACAGGGGCGTGGTAAGGATACCGACCTGAATGATGAGGGGTGCCGCCAGGCTGATCAATTTTATCAGGCTTACAAAAATATCGCTTTTGATAAAATATATATATCCAAACTTAAACGCACGCAGCAAAGCATACAGCAGTTTATTGACGAGGGTTTACCCTACGAAAAGCTGGCTGGTTTGGACGAACTGGCCTGGGGAATTTACGAGGGGCAGCCAAGTACACCCGAAACAAAGGCCGGCTTTTTGCGGATAGTGCGCGAATGGGTAGCCGGAAACCTTGACAGCAAATTTGAAGGCGGCGAAAGCCCCAACGAGGTGCAGGCAAGGCAGCGGGAAGCGCTGGAGGTGATTATGTCGCATCCGGAGGAAGAAACGGTGCTGATATGCATGCATGGCCGGGCCATGCGCTTATTTCTGTGTTTACTAACCGGCAAACCGGCAAGCGAGGCCGAGGACTTTCCGCACCAAAACCTGGTGTTATACAAGGTTGTATTTGACGGCGAAAAATTCCAAATTGCCGATTTTAATAACGCCGACCATTTAAAAGATAACTAAGAGCCCTACGTGGAAAAAATAAAAATATCGGCTGTTAGCTATACTAATACAAAGCCTTTTATATACGGTATTCAACATACCGCCATTATTGATAAAATAGAACTCAGCCTTGATATCCCGGCTGATTGCGCGCAGAAAACTATTGATAACAAGGTAGATATCGGGCTGATACCGGTAGCAGCTACCCTTAATATGCCGTATTGGAACATTGTTGCTGATTATTGCATTGGGGCAAAGGGTGCTGTTAATTCGGTTTTCATTTTTAGCAATTGCGACATTCACAGTATAAAACGTCTTCAATTAGACCCGGAGTCGCGTACCTCTAATAATTTAGCGCGTGTGTTATTGAAAAACTACTGGAAGGTAGCACCGGAGCTAATAACAAATGACCCTGAATATTCAAATTTAAGCGATAGCGAAACCGCTTTTGTACAAATAGGCGACCGTACCTTCGGCAAAAAAGATAAGTACGCCTACGCGTATGATCTGGCCGGCGAATGGGAGAAATTTACAGGATTGCCCTTTGTTTTTGCTGCCTGGATAGCTAACAAGCCTGTTCCGCAAACTTTTGTGGATGAGTTTAATGAGGCCCTTAAATATGGATTACAGCACCGCGAAGCGCTATTTGCTGAAATACCCGCAAGAGCAGATTTTGATATTCATGATTATTTAATGAATAAGATAGATTTTGATCTGACTGAAGAGAAGCGGAAAGCCCTGCATCTTTTTTTGGAGTATTTAAAAGCTTTGTAAGTTAGGCCGATTTTTTGTCATTGCGAGGTACGAAGCAATCGCGAACTTTGCATGTCGGCTTTTCTGCTTGCGATTGCTTCGTACCTCGCAATGACAAACAAGACTTATTATGGTTATTTTCTGAAAGTATCTCCCGATTGATCTGCAGCTTCAATAAGCGTATTTAGTTGCTGCAGTTCTTCAGATGTATAAATTTCATTCAAAACAGTAAAGCCTTGCGTTAACAAGGCTTTACTATGATTAGAACTATCTTCCATTACCCCTTAAGGTATAATTTATACTGTTTTCAGTTCCTTATTTCTTCTGAATATCGCCATCAGTGTGCCTATCACCATAATAATGGTACCTGCCCATAACAGGTTTATAAACGGAAACTGTATAGCACGCATTACAATATACTTACGCGCGCTTGGCGGTTGCTGGTAAAGGGTTATCTCTACCATATTCTTAGCCGGAATTATTTTAGAGAAGCGAAGCTTTATGCCCAAGTCGTCTACTTTATGAGCAAAGTCAAAAGCGTTGTTGTTTTTGATGAGGTAGATTGGTGTGGCCGTATATGTTTTGCCATTTGATACCACCTGTAATTTCGCCTCAACAGCTACATCTTTTCCTTCAAGTTTAATGCTTTTTACCTTATCAATTTTTGTTATGCTTTGCAGCAAAACATAGCCTTCTCTAAAAGGCAGCGTATCTCCTACTGCAACCTCATAAACTAAAGGAGCTTCATACTTGCTATCGTCGTCCTCGCCTTCGTGCGCATCTGCCTCTGCAGTTTCATCGTAGGTAATGGAGTTTGCCATGTTTACGTGCGTGTAGATATCACTAAACAGGTAATGCCTTGTATCCGGCGACGAGATTAGGCCCATTTTACGATTGGCCTGCGCGTTGGGCTTAAGCATAAACTCCTCGGTAACCTTTCCATCTTTATCAAAGGCTTTGTATTGCACCTTAAAATAATGGTTAGGCGGCGCTATTGAGTCGCCTACGTACGTTACCTGGTACTTACCCATTTGTACCGGAGTGTTTTTGTACATGGTGATGTTCTCTAAGGGGTTATTTTTCCCTTTAACAAACTCTTCTGAATATTGCTCGCCGGTAGTATTTTCTGAAATAACCTTACTTGTACCTGCAGAAATTAGCGCGCCAACCAGCATCAACCCAAAACCAATATGCGCCACTGCCGAACCTGCCAGTTTGAATTTACCCTTTATAGCTTCAGCCAGTATTTTTCCGTTAGCCAGTATTGAGTAAATACTGCTAAACATAACTGTTATGAATATAAAGTTGAGTTTATTTACACCTGTTAAATAAGCAATTACGCCAGTTAATAAAATAGCCACCGCCATATATACGCCGGTTGTTATTGCAAACTGTTTAGTATTAGTTTTTTTATACTTTAAAAACTGTGTAAAACCGCTCAACAGCATAATGATAACCGCAGCACCCCCCTGAACGATATTATAATGCGTAACAGGATTCGAAATTGCTGCTTTTGTACCGAAAATTAAATTAAATACCGGAAGCGAAGATACCCCTACAAGATGCAGACAAGACAGGCATAAAAAAACCGATCCTACAAACATCCAGAATTCGCGAGAGTAGGTTTCTTCTTCTTTTTGCGTGACAGGTAAGTCTTTCCAGCGTATTACCAGTAAGAATATCGCAGCAATAAGGAATATTATCACATCAATAGCCAGGTGCCAGAACATGCCAGCATCTGTAAACGAGTGAACCGAAGTATCGCCTAAAATACCGCTACGGGTTAAGAACGACGCGTATAGCACCAGCACAAAGCTCAACAGCGTCATGATAGTAGCTGTAATGTACGAGTGACCCGAGTTTTTATAAACAATAAGCACGTGTACCGCGCCTACCAATATCAGCCAGGGTATAATAGAGGCATTCTCCACCGGATCCCAGGCCCAGAAACCGCCAAATGTAAGCGACTCATACGCCCAGAAAGCGCCCATAATAATACCTGTGCCCAAAATCATCATGGCAAACAAACCATAAGGTATAGCTGGTTTTATCCACTCTTTATACCGTTTTTGCCATAAACCGGCAATGGCATACGCAAACGGAATGATCATTGAACCAAAGCCTAAAAACAAGGTTGGCGGGTGTATAACCATCCAGTAGTTTTGCAGCAGGGGATTCATACCGTTGCCATCTTTAATATAGCTCAGGTAATTTTTATATAATTCGGGGTTAGTAGTAAATATCGGTGCCGACTCTTTCAAATTAAACGCTTCGCGAAGCAAAATAAAAGGCGAAGACCCAATACGCGTACCAAATATTTCAACGCCCATTAAAAAAGTAGCCAGCATGGCCTGAGAGAAAGCTACAACCGTCATAACAGGTGCCCGCCATGATTTTGCTTTCCATATCAAAACATTACCTAATACCGCCTGCCAGAACGTCCACAGCCAAAAGCTACCCTCCTGTCCATCCCAAAAACTTGAAATAATGTACTGAACAGGCAACGTTCTTGACGAGTGCTCATGCGCGTAGTAATATTCAAAAAGGTGATTTAATATAATGTAATACAGGCACGCACCTATTCCAACAACCGAAATTGAGTTGGTGTAAAAGCTTATGCGGCCAAGGAGATCCCAGGATTTATCGCCGGTTTTATCCGTAGTTGCAAAATAAAAAGCTATGGCTGAAAATAACGCGGAACCGAATGCTAAAACTATGAAAAACTGGCCCAACTGGCCCGGTAAAAGGTGTTCGCCTACAAAAGCTGTATCCATTAAAATTGGTTATATATTGGCTTGCTTAGCCTTGAATTCTGTAAATTCTACTTTATCGTTTGTGTATTTAGAAGGGCACTTTAATGTAATATGCGATGCATGAAACTTATTGCCTTCCATTTTACCCACCATAACTACTTGTTCTGAACGTTCAAAATCCTGTGGTTTGGCTCCGCTAAACTCAACCTTGCACTCCTCTCCTTTTTCATCAATTATATAAAAAGAGAAATAGTTAGCATCCTTAACCGGTTCGTAATGCAATTCTTTTTGCAGGTTTAACTTACCTACCACATGTAATTCGCTGCTTGTTTCACGGGCATCCGCAAATGAGCCGTAAGTACTGGCACTGCCATATAAACTTATAACAACGCCAATGGCAATTGCAATTACAACAAGACCTAAAATTGAGCTTTTTTTCATTACAGGGTTACCTCTCTTAATTTGCGACCACAAAAGTACAAAACGTTGAGGGAATAATATTTATTACAAGGGATATGTTTTATTTAGAATTGTTATAGATAAATGCCATTATTTAATAATACTGACATACCCGCCTTTATTAACCTTTGTATGATAATATTGATCTACACCTTCAAATAACCAATAATAGGTACCCGGCGGCATGGGCTTTCCGTTAAAACTGCCATCCCAGCTCATAGCTTGCTTATTGGCCTTAAATAAAAACTGTCCGCTGCGAGTGTAAATGCTTACGGTGGTAAAATCAACAAAGCCATCTATGGTTATGTTGAACAGGTCGTTAATACCATCGCTGTTAGGTGTGAACGCGGTTGGGCCCGAGATGATGTAAGGCGGCGGTGGCAGTACGGTAACGTTTACTGATACTATTTTCTGGCAGCCATTGCCGGTAATTACCTTTATGTAATATTTGCCGGTAGCAACTACATGGTCGGGGTCATCAACAAGTTGGGTAGCTTTTGCATCTTTATAATACGTGTACGTATAGCCAACATCGTGTTGAAAGGTTGTAGAAAGATTAATTGATTTAGGATACTGTACAGGTGCCGGATTGGTTGTTACGGTAGCTGGCGGATCAAAATATTTTAATTCGACGGGTAAGGTATTAGAACATCCTTCATCATTAGTGGCCTTAATGTAGTAAATACCGGGCTTGGTTAACTTATCCGGATCGCGCAGATACGCTTCCGTGACCGGATCAGTATAATATTCAAACGGAAGCAATCCTGTAGAACTACCCGCGGTAATATCAGGCGTTGTTAAATTGAACGTACCTCCCTCGCAAATATAAAACACCGGCTGCTTTACTTTAAAAGTAAATGTTGCAGGCGATTTAAAAATAGTGGTATATAAAGTATCGCGGCATCCTAACCCATCTATAGCGTCAATCACAAGGGCATATTCAGCACCGGCCGGTGGTGCCGGGCTTAGTTTAAGTACCTGCGTAGTGTCTAATACAGTGTTCATGTCATTCTTAGTATACCACTTGTAACCAGTAAATCCACGAGGCCCCCTAAGCGTTAAAAAGCTTTGCCCTTCGCAGTAGGTATTTCCTGTTACAGGGCTGCTGCATTGCTCATTTATATCAAAATAGGCGTAACCGAAATGCCCGCCTTTTGTACAATCATTGTTGTTAAAAATTAAGCGAATAGTTTTACCCGCATATCCTATAAGGTTAATAGTAGTAGTTGTCCAGTCCCGATAATATATCGATGTAACATCAACATTACCTCCAGCCCCCGTGGTGGTAGTTTCTATATCAGAAAGCTTAAACGCATTGGAATTGGTAGCGGTGAAATTAAATGCGGGACAATCTAATTCCTTATTATCTGTTACATTGTAGGCGTTAATTTTAAATCTCGGCTGTTCTGAATCGGTATGATTAGGGTTTTGTAATACAGCTGCATAGTTTACAATTAAGCCATATTGCCCACTAGCGGGTACGGTAAAAGTATAAGTTAACCTATCAATCATTCCGCGGGTCTGATCATCTCCTAACCGTACTGCATAACCACTACCGTTGGGGCTAGTGGTAGGGAAATGCCCGTAGGGATCTATTAACTTATCGCTGGCCCTCATAATTACCACACGGGAGCCCTGTGGCTCGCTAACTTCGGTTACGGGTACTGAAATGCCCGTACTCTCCTGACCTGCATAAATTTGCCAGTTTTTAAGGGATCCATCTTCAAAACCAATATTCTCAGGGCACTGCGCGTACGCACCTATCCCCACGAATAACAGTAATATTGCTAACAGAAGTTTAAATAACCGGTTCATTTTTTGGTAAAGGTAAATTTAACCTTTTAGAAACGACTTTTACAAGCCATTAATTGCCAACTTGTTTTAACAAAAAAAGGACCTGCTTTAGGCAGGTCCTTTAAATTTTCTTTACCGGCATTCCATCATGGCCACACACCCAGATTCTGGTAGGATATAGCTATTTTATTAATTACAGCCACCAATGCAGCTGTACGCAAAGTATCTATTTTAGGGTTTGCCTTGTATATCTCCCTGATTTCGTGATAAGAACGGATCATGGTGTCTTCCAGTCCTGAATTTACTAACTCCAGTTCAGACGCTCCTTTTACTATAGTTGCCCTTTGTAAAGGCGTAAGCGATAGGCCTGTAATACCCTCAACCATGTTAACCAGGTTAAGGTTAGAGTTTTCTTCAAAACGCCTGTTAATGCGCCCAAAAGCAACATGCGAAAGATTTTTCAACCACTCGAAGTAGGATACAGTTACACCACCGGCATTGGCAAACAAATCGGGTACTATAATGCCTCCCTTTTGATAAAAAATTGCTTCAGCCTCGGGCGTGGTAGGGCCGTTCGCGCCTTCAACTATAATTTTGGCTTTAATACTGGCTGCATTGTCTTTGGTGATCTGATTTTCTAACGCTGCCGGAACCAATATATCACATTGCTGCTCCAACCCTTCGCCTGAGTTTTTGAACTCTTTCTTAGCGCCGCTAAAGCCAAGTATTGACCCTGTTGATTTACGGTGCTGGAAAACCGCCTCTACATCCAATCCGTCTTCGTTATAAATCGCTCCCTCAAACTCGCATATTCCTACTATTAACCCACCAAAATCCGCTAAAAACTTAGCTGAATAGTAACCTACGTTACCCAATCCCTGCACAATTATCTTTTTACCTTCAATACCCGGAGTAAGGCCCAGTTTAGCCATATCCTCGGCAACGCTAACGCACTCGCGTGTGGCAATAGCTACTCCGCGGCCTGTAGCCTCGCGCCTGCCATGTATGCCATGTAATGCTATAGGTTTACCGGTTACGCAGCCCATAGCATCCAATTGACCGGGATTCATGGTAGCATAGGTATCAGCTATCCAGCCCATTTCGCGCTCGCCCGATCCATAGTCTGGAGCCGGAACGTCTATGCTGGGGCCAATAAAGTTCTTCTTAATTAATTCAACGGTATACCGGCGGGTAATATTCTCCAGTTCCTGAACGGTATAGTTCTTTGGGTTGATCTTTATACCGCCCTTTGCGCCGCCAAACGGCACGTTAACAATAGCGCACTTATAAGTCATGAGCGCAGCAAGCGCCATTACTTCGTCCTCGTTAACCATTTCGCTATAGCGTATACCACCCTTTGTTGGTGATTGGTGGTGCGAGTGCTCTACGCGCCATGCATCAATTACCTCGAAACCATTTCCTCTGCGGATAGGGAAACGGAATCGGTAAACGCTGTTACATGATTTGATCTGATCTAATAAACCCGGATTGTGTTGTGTGAATTGCGCTGCGTAGTCAAAATTTTTACATACATCGGCAAAAAAGTGAGTATCGTTATCAGCTGAAATTATAGTAGCCATAAGGTGTTAATAATTATATTTTTCTTAAAATAGAACGCAAAAATGGTACAAATTTTATCAATATTGCAAACTATTAAGCAGAACTATTTTTATACTGTTATTAACAATGGTATAAAAACTATGTTTAAACAAACGTAGTTTATTTTAGGCGGGTTATTTTTCTTTTTCGATCTTTCTTAATCGCCTGTCTATACTGAAAAGATAGACCGATAATCCGGCAAATACGATAACGATAGTGGCAATTACCACATAGATCTTTCCGTTACTCTCCATAATATCTGCCATTTCCGGAACATCGCTATTCTGGGCAAAACAACTTGCATAGCTTAGCAAAAGCAGAAAAAATACTGAAAGCTTTTTCATCAATTTATCTCGTTCTTTTTATATTCTATTAATCTTATGCGGTAACGTATAGTAGCTATCCACACCGCAAATAAACCCCATGCTATAAAAGCCGGGTATAACACCACCCGCATTCTGTTATCCATATCCATCCGGCCAAAAGCAGGGTTGCCGCCATTACCCGGATGCAATGAATCTGTTAACCGTGGCAGCACCATTATCAATACTACCATTATGGGGAAAGCGAATATGTTATATATAGCTGATATTTTGGCGCGTTTTTGTTCCTCATCAATTGAGTTTCTGAGCACCAAATAGGCACAGTATAATAAAAATGCTATTGCCGCGCTGTTCTGTTTCGGATCGTTGCTCCAGTACTCACCCCAGGTGTATCTGGCCCACATCATACCTGTTATAAGGCCCAGCACAAAAAAGAATATGCCTGTATTGGCACTTTCTACCGCTATCAGGTCGTACTCTTCTTTACCGGTGGCTAAATACCTGATGCTGTATATTACCGAGATGGTAAAAACAGTAAACATGGCTATCCACATAGGCACATGAAAATACGTGTTCCTTATGGTTTCATGCAAAATAAATGTTTTTGGCACGCCCCCTAAAAAACCCGCTATTAACGTGTAAAATATTATTACAACGGCAAGTACCTTCCACCAGGTTTGATAAATAAACTTCATATTGATATGGGGACAAATGTAATAATTATTTGTATTGCGCTTTTGTAAATTGTTTGGTCAATTGAGCGGCGCAGATGGCGTGTAATCAACCGGTAACAATTCTGATAAGCGAGCCTTTGACCACGCTCCCTCAAACAACGGGCTCTCTCCTACCACAATCCCGTTACTATCAAATAAAGCGTAAGGCGGATCATTAAATAATGTTAATACGCTTACTTCGTAATTGGGCATATCCAAAGGGCGGTATATATCCTTAAAGGCTTCTGTTTCCTCTCTGTTTTTATATATCACATATAAATACTGGGGGAATGTAATAGCGTATAATCCTGGCTGCGGCCCATCACGCAATACCTCAAAACTGAGCCAGGGTACGGTTGAGATTTTTTGGTGGATATATCTGGGACTGATGTAAAAATCATGATAATACTGAAAGGAATCGCGCGACACACCATTAAATTGCTGCATCTTTTGTTGAATTACTGCTGCTGATGGACGCGAAGGATCAGACTCACGGGTTAATTTCCGCATTTCGAAACCCTCCTCTTTCAGCTTATTTTGATAAAGTGACCTTAAAAAGTGCATAGCCGATCCATAATAAGCGCGATCTCGTTTTAGCAGCCATTTCTTTTTTTGCGCGGCGCTGCCGGGCAACTCTTCAAACAGGCGGCTCCCTTGGTAAGTAAGCCTCTGCTCTAAATTATCAAGGCTAAAGGAATTTAACAAAAACTTAACCCTGTAACCAAGTGCTTTATTTTCTACAATTAAGAATTCGTCGGCGCTGGCTATCAGGGTTTGCTTAGATTTACGATAAGTAAAATCCAAAACCTTAGGGTTAATAACAACACATTGCTTGGCGTTTTCATCATTACCTATAAAGTCTTTTTTAAACATTTCGTAATTACGGTTCCAGTTGGCCCTGCTGCTGCCGGATATGGTTACCTCGCGCAACATTATAGCCCTTGGCTCCATGGTAATGGTCAGGTCTGCAACATCTGCATTCACCATAATAATTTTGTTATACACGGCATAGCCAATAGCAGTTACCACCAACGTGTATTGCCCGGGCCTAAGGCGGCTTAAGGTAAATGTACCATCAGAAGATGAGGTGGTACCGAAAGATGAGTTGCTTAAAAAAACGCTTGCTCCTGCAACCCCGCGGCTGCTTTCCTTATTAACTATCTTACCGTTAATAGTAAGGTTCTGTCCCAGCAAAACTGCCGGTAGCATAATAAACAGAAACGCAAACCATCTAAAAAGCATGGGGTAATTAAAGGAAGAAAATAATTCTAAAGTAAATAACTAAAAACGGTAATTAAAATTGTTTTTAATCTCGCCACAAATACGGAAATAACAATAGCGCAGTAGTAATTACTATTGCATTTATAGCGGCCAATACGCCTATATCGCTGTAACTCAAGCTACGGTCCAGCCCATCCATAGCGCGCTTGCTTAAACGTATCAGAATTAATATTACCGGTATAATAATTGGAAAGCTCAAAATAGCCATAAGGGTACCGTTATTACCCGCTTTTGATGCTATGGCAGAGATCATGGTGAACGCGGTTGAAAAACTACAGGCACCCATTACCACCGCCAGGAAATAAAATAGCGGATCGCCTATTGTGTTTTCAAAAAACACCAGATAAACTAACAGGGCCAATGTGCTCAGCAATATCATTAAGGCCATATTGTATATGGTTTTTGACAAGATGATGGCCTGCGGACTTGCTATGGAGTAATAATAGAGCAGCCGCCCCTTGCTTTCCTGCATAAAACTTTTGGCAATGGCGTTAACCGAAGCGAATAGGATAATGATCCAGAACAACACGTTCCAAACTATTTTATATCCGCCGCTACCTACAAAACCCGGAGTAAGATGAAACGCTATATAGCAAATAAAAACCGTTGACACCACGTATAACAATACGCCGTTAAAGGCATATTTAGAACGCCACTCCAGTAATATTTCTTTTTTAAGAAGGTACCAGGTTTGGTCAAAAAGTTTCATGCACCAAATGTAAGCGATTGATCAATTAGATTTCCTACAGATCGCCTTATTTTAAAACAATTCGCCTATCAGTTCTTTTCTCCGTTTTCAAAAACAAGGTGCTGAATTTTAGCGTGCAGCTGTTCCGGCTGGAAGGGTTTGGAAAGCACATCATTCATACCTGCAGCAATTGCTTCCTGCTGTTCGTGGTCAAACGAGGCTGCAGAAAGCGAGATGATGGGAACACTGCGCTTCGGCTCGGCAAAGTCAAGCCTTATTTTCCGGGCGGTTTGATAGCCATTCAGCTCGGGCATGTGGGTATCCATTAAAATAATATCATAATTATTGTCAGCCAGTTTATCAAGCACCTTTACCCCGTTGCTCACAATATCAACATCAGCCTTCCAATCCTTTAATATTTTAGATAGCATAAACTGATTAATGAGGTTATCCTCCGCAACCAATATACTAACGTTTTCAAAGTCGTGAAGACCGCCGCCCACTACCTCTTCTTCTTTGGGCTTAGTTGCAAGGGTATACCAATTTGTAAAAGCAAACACACTTCCCTTGTTTAACTCGCTTTCAACGGTCAACTCCCCTCCTTTTAGCTCAGCTAATTTTTTAACAATAGCCAATCCCAAACCTGTGCCGCCGTATTTAGTAGCGGTATAATCTTCTGCCTGCTCAAAAGAATCGAAAATAGCGTTTAAGCGATGCGCCGGAATGCCGATACCGGTATCTTCAACACTAAACCTTATTTGCGCTTTATTTTTATGTCTGTCTAAAACCGATACCTTAAGTTTTACATAGCCGCGTTTGGTGAATTTTAAAGCGTTGCTCAGTAAATTCATTAATATTTGATTCAGCCGCAGCGAGTCGAATACCACAAATTCAGGAACATCCGGATCAATTTCTAAAAAGAACTCAATAAATTCCTCATCCGCCTTAAACTTCAGCAACCTGTAAACAGAGCGCAATACATCATAAAGATTATTAGGCGAGCGGGTTATATTGAACTTTCCGGCATCTATCTTTGAAATGTCCAGCACATCATTAATCACACCAAGTAACGAGCGAGACGATACTTCAAGCAGTTCTATCATGCTGCTTTGCTGATCGGTAAGCTCTGTTTTTCGCAACAAATTACTCAGGCCGATGATTCCGTTAACAGGTGTACGCAGTTCATGGCTCATGTTGGCCAAAAAGGTCTCTTTTGCCTTTTTTCCATATTCTGCCAACTGCTTTGATTTAATAAGCTGCTCCTGATAGCTTTTTTGCGCGGATATATCACTTATATTTAAAAACAAAGTGCGGTTACGATAGGCAATCCGGCACTCTACCCAAATAACAGATTTGGAAAACGTAGTGAATTGAAATTCAAATAATGACGTTGCTATATTGTCTTTTATCAGCCCGCCAAGTGCAGATCGAAAAGCAATGCGGTCTGCCTCAATGGCCCTGTCAATTACACTTGTTCCTACCAGACTGTCGGGTTTAAACCCAAGTATGCGTTCTGCCGCGGGGTTTATTGATATTATGCCATAATTTTCTGCGTTAACAACACAAATTATATCTGCAGAATTCCTCACTATTATTGAAAAATTCTGCAATTCTTCATTTTTTTGAATAATATCTGACTGATACCTAGCCAGTTGAATAAAAGAATCAACTTTAGCCGAAGTTATATACGGATCAAGCGGTTTGTAGAGATAATCAACCGCGCCTACACCAAGGCCTTTAACCGCGTACTTTGCATCCTTAGATATAGCAGTTACAAAAAGTATCAATATATCTTTTGTACGCGGGTTAGCCTTAAGCATTTCAACAAACTCAAAGCCATCCATTTCCGGCATTTGTACGTCTATCAAACCAATGGCTATCTGGTTTTCCCAGGCTATTTTAAGGCCTTCGTTTGGAGAAGTAGTTGAAAAAATTTTAACATCGTCTCGTGTAAGTAAGGCCTCGAGGGCTATTATATTTTCTTCGCGATCGTCAACAATGAGGATATTTATCGGGGTCGGCATGTAGTAATTGTGGTAGTATTTAAATTATGTTTTAAATAGGTCGAGTATATCCTCTGTTCTTAATATATATTCTGCCGCGTTTACCCTTATTGCAGCCTGCGGCATTTCTGGCATTTCGGCTTCGTCCGGATCTTGCACTATGGTAAGCCCCCCGTTATTCCGTAAAGAAAGCAGGCCTTTTGCACCATCCTGGTTAGCGCCCGAAAAAAGCACCGCAGTACACTTCTTTTTAAACACTTCAGCGGCGCATTCAAAACTTACATCAATTGATGGCTTTGAATACCACACAGCCTCTGATACATCAAGACCGAAACTGTGCTTACTTTCAATTAAAGTGTGATAATTTGCAGGCGCTATGTATAACGTATTTTTCTTAATAGCATCCTTATCACTTACTTCGCGCAAAGACATACGACTATTTTGGGCAAACAGATTTTCTATCTCACTAAAAAAGTTCTTTTTTCTGTGAAGGACGATCAATACGGCTTTATCCAGTTCAGCCGGGAAAACACGAACAGCATTATAGATGTGTTTGAACGCACCTGCTGATCCGCCTAAAACCAGCAATTCAGACTGGCGCCACCTGGCAATTATATTTTCGTCAAGAGCCAATTTTTTGATAGATGTTTTCTTTCTGATTGATTACTCTGAACTTCTTTTTGAACGTCTCAGACCGTATTGTCTCTTTTGTACCCAGGCACAAAAACCCTAACGGCGCAAGGCTATTGTAAAAAAGGTCAAGAACGTGCTCCTGTAACGCGTTTTCAAAATAGATAAAAACGTTGCGGCAACAAATCAGCTGAAACTCATTAAACACACCGTCTGACACCAGGTTGTGTACAGAAAACAAAGTATTCTGCTTTAGCTCATTATGAATTGTAGCCGCATCATACAACACAGTAAAATGGTCAATTATAGATCCGCTTAAGCCTGTCATCTGGTAGTTTTCGGCATAGCTTTTTATTTTACGCAGGCTATATATTCCCTTACGTGCCTCATCAAGCATTTCGGTGTTAATATCCGTACCATAAATAAACGTCTTTTTACGCAAGCCGGCTTCATTAAGCAATATGGCAAGAGAATACGCTTCCTCGCCGGATGAAGACCCGGCACTCCATATTTTAGAATGCTGATAGGATGACAGGTAAGGTATTATCTGGTTATTAAGCGCCTGATAAAAGCTTGGATCACGAAACATCTCTGTTACGTTAACCGTTACTTCCTCTAAAAAATGCTGAAAAAAGCCGGGCTTATTAACTAACTGGTGCTTTAAATCGTAAAAAGGCAGTTTTTGAAGCTGCATAATACGGATAACACGCCTGCGCAGCGATGCTTTTGAGTAATTGCTAAAATCAAAACCATACAAGTTTTCAATAAGTGCAATCAGTTCAGTTATTTGCTGAATGGTTATCTCGCTTTGCGCATGCATATTATTTTTCCAGCCACAATTGCATTAATGAGATCAGCCTGTCAATATCAACCGGCTTAGTTATATAGTCATTGGCGCCAGCTTCAATACACTTCTCCCGGTCGTCTTTCATGGCCTTTGCTGTTAATGCTATAACAGGTAACCTGGCCCACTTGTTTTGCTTACGTATGTGGCGCATGGCCTCGTAACCATCCATTTTGGGCATCATAATATCCATCAGCACTATATCAATGCCTTTTATCTCATCAAGCTTGGCAAGCGCTTCTTCGCCGTCGCCTGCAATCTCAACCTCCATATCATAGCTTTGCAAGGCACTGCTCAAAGCAAAAATGTTGCGCATATCATCATCAACAATTAAAACTTTTTTGCCCTTTACACCAGCTTTGCCCATGGTAGCAACCTGCGACTTAACTTTATCAGGTTGTGGCAACGTATTGCTGATCTTATTTAAAAACAAGTTCACCTCGTCAATCAGCCTGTCAGAAGATTTATTGGTTTTAACCACCATAGCATTGGCATACTTCATCAGCCTGCTTACTGATGTTTTATCCAGCTCCATGGCGGTGTTAATAATAACCGGCAGGGCAGAGAACTTTTCAACTTCCTTTATTTTATCTAACAGATCAAGGCCTGAAATATCAGGAAGGTTGAGATCTAAGATAACGCATTGGTAATCGTTAACGTTAAGCATACGGAAAGCAGACTCGCCATCAAACGCCTGATCAACAGAAATGCCATTGTTTTGCATCATTTCTTTAAGTGCCTGGCTTTGTGCCTTGTGGTCTTCTACCAATAAAATTTGCTTAAACCTGGTACCGGTGCTTACCATTATATCACCAAACAGCTTATCGAGCGTGTTGGTGTCTATAGGTTTTTTCAGGAAGCTGATGGCACCTTCGCGGCGTACCCTGTTAGCAGCGGCATCACCTGCCGACATGAGGTGAACCGGAATGTGTGCCGTTTCTTCATCAGCTTTTAATTCCTTCAATATCTGCCATCCGTCTTTTCCCGGTAGCATAATATCTAATATTACGGCATCTGGTAAATGTTCTTTTACTGCTTCAACCGCGCTGGCACCCTCATTAACCATTACAGATTTATACCCATGGTCGGTTGCGTAATCCTGCAAAATTGACGCAAAATTCTTATCATCTTCAACAATAACAACTAAAGGATCCCTGTTTTGCTGACCAGCCGGGCGCTGAGCTACCGGCTGCAGCGGTATTTGGGGAATAAATGTTTGCGCGGTTGGCAG
This sequence comes from Mucilaginibacter calamicampi, assembly GCF_042676765.1. Lineage (NCBI taxonomy): Bacteria > Pseudomonadati > Bacteroidota > Sphingobacteriia > Sphingobacteriales > Sphingobacteriaceae > Mucilaginibacter > Mucilaginibacter calamicampi. The sequence goes on along the minus strand of NZ_JBHTHU010000005.1, from coordinate 512,835 downwards.
ATCTTCTTCGTCTTCAGTTTTAGCTACGGCTGCAGCTTCAAGCGGTATGGTCAATGTAAACTCGCTACCCTCATTCTGTTTACTTTTTAAAGATATTGAACCACCTAACAGCGCTGCGAGTTCGCGGCTTATAGAAAGGCCCAGGCCCGTACCTCCGTATTTTCTGCTGGTTGACCCATCTGCCTGTTGAAACGCTTCGAAGATAATTTTCTGTTTCTCTTCGGCAATACCAATACCAGAATCTTTTATACTAAAGCTGATTGTATCCGCTGATTTGCCCGGTAATGCGCTAATACTTATAACGCCATTTTCCGGCGTAAATTTAAACGCGTTGGAAAGCAGATTCTTTATAACCTGCTCCACCCGTACCTTATCAGTAAATATAGTTGCCGGTACGTTTTCTGCTGATCTTGTAAAGGTTATTTTCTTATTGCCTGCAACTTCAGCAAACAGCATCTCCATATCCTCTAAAATGTCTGTCACCCTGATATGCTCATTCTGCATATCAAGTTTACCTGATTCTATTTTAGACAGATCAAGAATATCATTAATAAGTGTGAGCAGATCATTACCTGCATTGAAAATAACGCTGGCGTATTTTATCTGATCGTCTGAAAGATTTTCCGGCTTGTTATCCTTTAGTATTCGCGCCAGTACCAAAATACTGTTAAGTGGCGTACGCAACTCATGGCTCATGTTGGCCAAAAACTCAGATTTATACTTACCGGTAGTTTCAAGCTCTTGTACTTTGGTGTTGATTGCCTGGCGCGCCTCTTCAATAGCCTGGTTCTTTTCTTCAAGCAAGCTGGCTTTTTCTTCAAGTTCCGCGTTTGTTGTGCGCAATTCTTCCTGCTGTACACGCAGTTCCTCTTCTGATGCTTCCAACTCTTCTGTCTTATTCATCAACTCCTCGTTAGTAACGCGCATTTCTTCCTGCTGAGCAGATAGTTCTTCGGCCTGTTGCTGCGTTTCCTCGTACAAATCGTGCATTATGGTGCGGGCCTGTGATGTATTAACCGCAACACCGATATCATTCGACACCAGGGATAAGAACTCTTTTACGCTCTCCCCCATTTGATTGCGGAATGCAAGTTCAACTACCCCTTTTAGTTTTTTATCAAAAAAGAAAGGAAGAAGATATATTTCTGTAAGTTCTTCATTGGCTAATGATGATTCCAGACTTAGTTTGCTATTTATTTTTCCTTTTATTAAAGTGGCCTGCTTGTTTTGCAAAACCTGTCCCAACCAGCCTTCGCCGGCTGATATTGACTTTTTAACTACATCTAAATTTGAAAAAGCATATGTAGAATACAGGTCGAGCTTGTTTTCAGTATCATTATATAGATAGAAAGTACCGGCTAAGGCATCGGTATAAGTGCCTATTTCTGCTAATATATTGGCTGCCAGCTCCTTCTCAGATTGCTGGCCCTGCATTTTCTCGTTAAGCTGACCTGTGCCGGTAAGCAGCCAGTTTTTAGCTTCGTTTTCTGCCAGAACTTTTCCAAGTTCTGTGTTAGCAACAAGTATTTCGTGTTCTATCTTTTTTTGCTGAGCAAACGTTGCCTGTATGTAATAAAACAGCAGTATAATAATGATAAGGAATATTGCCGAACCCGCTACAATGAATATAATGGCGTTACTTGATGCTTCCCTTGAATTAGCTTTACGTTGGGCCAGCAGATTGTTTTCTGTATCTATTACAGAAGTAAGTATACTGCGGATATCATCCATGTTTTGTTTGCCGTTAACAAACATGTTGTTTTGCACCATAAACTCTAAACCCTTGCTATCACGGGTTTCGACATTGGTTTTTAAGATATCTAACTGATCTCCAACCGCCTCTTGTAAAGAATCTATCCTTACCAATTGCTGTGGGTTATCAATTACCAGATCTCTTAGTTCCTTCAGATCATTATTAATTAACGGGATAGCTTTTCTGTAAGGTTGCAGAAATATCTTTTTGGCAGTAGCCCCATAACCGCGCATGCCGGTTTCAGCATCAATAAGGCTTTGCAACAGGTTATTTGAACGTTTAATAACCTGTTGGGTATGCTCAACCATTTCTGTATCACTTTCCAGCTGGTTTATGCTGCTGTAGGAAAGTATACCTACTATAAATACAAGTACTATAGAAAAGCCAAAACCAATGAGTACCTGGCTGCGAAAGGATAATTTGAACATTACGGAGGTGCTTATAAATTTAACAGATAACGCTATATATACGCAGGATGTTTTTTAGTCGATTTATAAAGATAGAATTTTTATAAGTCAGGCTTCTGTATTTTTGATAATTGCCGGGTTGAAAAAGCGCCGATCAAAGCCAACACAGGCCCGGCAAATAATACATACCAACCCCACTTAAATCTTATTTGCTTTGCTAAAAACCCCGATATGCTTTTAAAAGGTATAAAGCTAAAACTTGTGTTAACTTTTAATACCGAGGCTAATAATAGTAATGACACTAAGATAAGCGCCACCCATGCCGAAAATTTAACCAGTTGAATTCTGTTTAAAAAAACACCTAAAATACCAATTACGGCTACTAACAAAATTGTCATTCCGTACGGCTGGCTCAACTTAAAAACATTCATGTTAAACAAACCGAAAGGGCGTAATAAAGGACAATAACTACCTATAATGATCAATAAAAAACCGGCAAATGATACGAGAGAACTTATTCGCATAGGTTGTTGTTTTATCTGGTTATTTCCATTTTATCGGCAAAGTGGGCACAGTAATCACGCAGGTCTTCTACTATATTCTTCTCGCCGGTAGCGCGTAAAAAAGTGTCGCCCATGGTTTGCAGGGTTTCATAAAAAAAGCGTTTCATTTCATCCACCGGCATCTCTTTCGTCCACAGGTCAATTTTTAACGCGTTTTTATAATGATGATCCCAAAGCGATAACATAAAAGCATTTACTGGAAGGGCTTCTTTATTAGCGGAATCTGTTGATTCCCAGGTTATGCGCTCAGGCACATTATTATCATCCAATTCAACTATAAGCTTTATCTCGGCTTTTTTCATTAAGGTTTCTATTTAACAATTAAAAAAATAACAAGCGCTAAAGTTATAAAGCTTAGCTCTATTAGCCATAACTTTTTAAGGTCAGCAAAGAAATTACGGAATATTACATCCAGAAATGACACTACAAAGGCAAATAGCAATAATATAAGCCCTATCGCGGTATCCATATGGGCGAAACCCATACCGGTAACGTTGGCACCTTTTATAAACACGAAACCCGCGAAAAATAAAAAGAAAGCTGTGGCAAAATTAAGCGGAGTTACTTTTAATTTCATATTAGTGTCTCTTTTTTGGTTTTGATCTTTTAGGCTGCCCCACATGCCCCACCCGCTTAGCTTTTTCGGCATCAAATTTTTTGCGCTGATTAAGCGTTTTCTTTTCGTGGAAGGCACCCTTAAAGTCGGGGTTTTCCTTTCGTTTTTGCAGATCTATTTCTTTGGCCTGATCCTGTCTTTCCTCATACGGCGTTTCTTCTATAAAAACATCTGCCGGAATTTTATGCTCGGGGATGGTTTGGCGGATAAGCTTCTGGATCTTACCGAGGTAATACACTTCGGCCGGGTTGCAAAAGGTAATGGCTACCCCACTTTGCAGTGCCCTACCGGTGCGGCCTATACGGTGCACATAATCCTCAATTACTACCGGCACATCAAAGTTAATAACGTGGCTTACATCACTTACATCTATACCCCGCGAAGCTACATCAGTAGCTACCAATATCTTTACTTCATCATTTTTAAAGGCATTCATGGCGTTAATGCGCGTGTTTTGCCCTTTATTGGCATGCAGCACCTTAACCTGGCCTTCGCCAAATTTGCGCCCTAAAAATTTATATACGTCTTCTGCCGCGGCACGGGTCTTGCAAAAAACCATCAGCTTGGTTATATCACCTTCTTCATCCAGCAGCTTTTTAAGCATGTTTATTTTTGTGCGCACGTTGGGCACATAATACAGCTTTTGCTCTACAGTTTGCGCAGGAGTAGCCTGCGGAGTTACCTCTATAACGGTAGGAAATTCCAGGAAATTTGCTGATAGCTGATGAATTTTTTCTGACATGGTTGCCGAGAACAGCAGATTTTGGCGCTTACGCGGTACTACTTCTAAAATGCGGTTTATTTGCGGCATAAAGCCCATGTCCATCATTTTATCGGCCTCATCCAATACCAGCACTTGCAGGGTTTTAGTAACAATGTGCCCGGCCAAATAAATATCCATATAGCGGCCAGGTGTAGCAACTATTATATCTACGCCTTTATTGATGTTCTCTATCTGAGTTTTAGGGCCCAAACCTCCGTAAACCGTAACTACACGCAGGTCGGTATATTTTGAATAGGTTCTGATATTTTCCTCTATCTGCATAGCCAACTCACGTGTCGGCGACAGGATAAGCGCACGGGCATGCTCTCCCTGCGCGTATTTAAGGCGCATAATAATGGGTAACACATAAGCAGCGGTTTTACCTGTACCTGTTTGTGCTATCCCCATAACATCCTGCCCGTTCAAAATAGGCGGCATGGCCTTTTGCTGTATGGGCGTCGGTTCGGTATAGCCGGCATCAGCAATGGCATTTAGCGTTTGCCGGTTAAAATTAAAGTCCTCAAAAGTAGCTGCCATTTGGCAAAGATAGCTTTTTTGAAAGGTTAAAGGTAAAAGGCGAAAGGTAATAGGTGTTATCCCAACCGCTAACCCCTAAACAATGCAGGCTCACAGGGCTCTGAGCCCCTCTTCAAAGCAAAACCTTTCGCCTTTTACCTTTTGCCTTTCACCTTTCAGCCTCAAAAGCTATATTTGCTATATGTCTACTCTCCTCATCAAATCAGCTACCATAGTTAATGAAGGCAAACAGTTTAATGCAGATGTTTTTATTAAAGACGGATTTATTGAACGGATAGATAGCCAGATTGATGTAAAGGCCGACGAAACTATTAACGCCGAAGGATTGTACCTCCTCCCGGGAGCGATTGACGACCAAGTGCATTTTCGCGAGCCGGGCCTTACACACAAGGCAGATATTTATACAGAATCGCGCGCGGCGGTGGCTGGCGGAATAACATCTTTTATGGAGATGCCGAACACCGTACCCAATACTTTAACGCAGCAGTTGCTTCAGGATAAATACGACATAGCAGCGCAACGCTCTTTAGCTAACTATTCGTTTTTCATGGGTGCATCTAACGATAACCTGGATGAGGTTTTGCGTACTGATGCTCAAAATGTATGCGGTATAAAGGTATTCATGGGCTCATCAACCGGTAATATGCTGGTGGATAATCCAACTACGTTAGAGAATTTATTCTCCCGTTCGCCCATGCTTATTGCTACCCATTGTGAAGACGAGGCTACGATACAAAGCAACCTGGCCCATTATAAACAAGTATTTGGCGATAATGTACCCGTGCGCCTTCATCCTAAAATAAGAAGCGAGGAGGCCTGTTATCTGTCATCATCAATGGCAGTAGCATTGGCTAAAAAACATAATGCCAGGCTGCATATTTTACATATTTCTACCGAAAAGGAAACGCATTTATTCGATAATACAATACCGCTGAAAGATAAACGCATTACAGCCGAAGCCTGTGTGCACCATTTATGGTTCAGCAACGAAGATTATGAAACCAAAGGCAACCTGATAAAATGGAACCCGGCGGTAAAGACGGCCAAAGACCGCGATGGTATTTTAAAAGCAGTGTTGGATGGGCGTATAGACGTTATTGCTACCGATCACGCTCCACATACCATTGAAGAAAAAGCGCAATCTTATTTGCAAGCGCCATCCGGCGGCCCCTTGGTGCAACATGCTTTACCTGCTTTGCTTGAGCTTTATCATCATGGTAAAATAACCCTGGAACAGATAGCAGAAAAAACAGCGCACAATGTAGCTACCTGTTTTCAAATAGCTAAACGTGGTTTTATACGCGAGGGATATTATGCCGATTTGGCCCTGGTTAACCTGAACAAACCATGGCAGGTAAATAAAAATAACATTTTATATAAATGCGGCTGGAGCCCTTTTGAAGGCTCTACCTTCCGTTCAAGCATTGAGCATACAATTATTTCGGGCAAATTGGCCTGGAGCAATGGCAAGTTCACTACAGAGGATTCAGGGCTGAGGATGACGTTTGAGAGATAATTTTAATGGCTGTCATGGTGAGCCTGTCGAACCATAGTGCGCAGAGGCCTTTACGCACCGCTCTTCGACAAGCTCAGAGTGACACCCAACTGTTCACTTTACTTACCTTCCACCAGCTCCTTCATCTTTTCAAACACCGTTTGCCAGTTTTGTTCAGAGTGCTGTTTAGCTGCTTCATCTTTAATATTATCCTGCTCTAATTCAAACCTGGTAACGCCGTTGTTTTCGGTTAAGGTATAGCTAACGTTTTGATAGTTTTCCGGCTTATCTTCGGTGCCACTCATGCTGCTCCAATAACTGTATTTTACATATTTACCGGGGTCAACTTGAAGCACTTTACCCTTATCCTGATAGGTTTTTCCCTGCCATTCGCCGGTCCATACAATTGGGCTTCCCTCTTTCCAGTCCGTGTTAAGGTCTGTTCCAAAAAAATATTGTTTGATGATAGCCGGATTAGTTAACGCTTCCCAAACCTCTGCTGCGGGGGCGTTTATGTCGATACTTGTTTTTAAACTGAGCTTTGCCATAACATTGCTTTTTTATATTTAACAACGTTAGTAACCAGCTTGTGTTTCAGAAATTTGCCGGTTTAGGTGTTACACCACTGCAACGCCCGCGCTAATTCGCACATAAGTAGCTTCCAATATTGCTTTTACCCGGTCTCTGAGTTTTTCTGATTCGATGATATCGGCATTATCGCCAAACATCATATACCAACGGGCAAAACCTTCAACCGAATTAGTAAGGAAAGTCATTTCTATACTTTTACCAACCTTTCTTTCAGATACAAAACCACTATAATATTTTTGCTGCTCCATATGCGAGTGCACATGTTGATCAACACTTATCACCACCCGTTCCAGATCCTGATCATGCGCGGTTTGTGCTATGTAATCTTTTAGCGTGGGATGTTCATTTGTATAAGTATCTTCTGTAACGTGTAAATTCTTTATACGGTCAATCCTAAAATCTCTGTAACCATTACGCAGCCTGCACCAGGCTATTAAATGCCAATAGTTTGCAGAGTAAAATATGCCAACAGGCTCAACATAACGCTTGGTAAGCTCCTGACTGTGTTGCGCGAAATAGTTAAGTCCTAACACTTTTTTTTGCGCTATGCTATGCAGTATAGTTTGGATATGATCTGTGGGTGCCACGTTGGCGCGGGCCATGCTTTTTAGTACCTCTATCCTATCGTCCATACCTTCCAGTAATTCCTTTTCGGTATTCTTTAACACAGCCCTCACTTTATACATGGCCGAGCTGTAGTTTGCGCTGGTAGAGGTATCTGTAAGTGTTTCTATAAACTTTTCGGCGGTTAAAAACGCGGTGGCTTCTTCGCGGGTAAACATTACAGGCGGCAGGCGGTAGCCATCCATTATGGAATAACCAACTCCGGCTTCTCCAATTAAAGGAATACCTGCCTCTTCCAACGTTTTTACATCGCGGTAAACAGTGCGTAAACTGATGTTAAAGCGTTCGGCTATATCAGCCGCTTTTACCACCCTGCGCGATTGCAGTTGTATCAATATGGCGGCTATGCGGTCTATGCGGTTCATTACGTGCCAAATTAGTAAATGTATGTGTGATTAAAAAAAGCTTACAGGCAAAATTAGCTCTATCCTGTTTTTACCCAAGCCGCCAAAAATATCATTATCCAGCAAATAACTGTAGCGAACACCAAATGTAAGCGGGTGCTGGTTAAACCATTTAGTATCAAAATACAGTTCGGCACCTGCTGTGCGGAAGTCGGCATTAAAGGGTTTTCCATTACTGAAAGTATCCTGGGCACGGGTATAATCATAAAACAGGTTAGCACGTACCCGCATAAAATAAACGGTTTGCGCAAGCCCTGCGTCCGGGTAAAACAAAGGCAAATGATAGTTTACGCCTATCTTATTCATCTGTTGCAAATTTTCGGCGGTATAACCCCTTGAAAACGGAAAATTGTTAGAAAAATTAACCGCATTGCTCTGGCCTTTTTCCTGGTGGGCCACATTAATAACCAGGTTGTGGTTGCGCAAAACACCCGGCAGAAACAAGGTGCCGTTAGCCAAAAACTGGCTGGCGGTTAAGCTACTTATTGCATAGCGATAACTCAAGCTGATGTTTTGACCAAAGCGTGGATAAATATGCTGCTTTGCCTGCTGTATGCGGTTGCTGAAACTTATTGAATGACTAAGGTAGGTGTAATTACGATCACGGAACCGGGTTCGGAAGGGGTCCTGAATGGTATTGCTGGTATAATAAACATCGCTTCCGGCAGAAAGTGATGTGACATTTTTGCCATTGCTTAGGTTTAAAGGTAGTTGTAAACCCGCGTAAACATCTTTCTCATTAAAATAGATCCTTTCGCCGTTAAACAGGCTGCGCCTGTCAAGCGTATAATTAACGCCGCCTCTTATAAACGGGAACAATCCTCCATACAAAGCGGCAAAACCAAATTGCTTTGAGCCTTCATCCCGGTTGTAATTAAATGATACCTCAGAGCGGAATGTGTTCAGCACATTCTCGCCTGTCAGGGTAAGGCTGTAGTTCGGATCGCTAAAATCAGGTATCAAACTGTGGAAGTTAAACAAGCCATGTGCCTTGCTGTACTTGGAAACCGCGAGTGTTGGTGTTGATACAGCGCCCAGTAAATTCGCCGATGAGTCTTTAGCGAGCACCGATATATTAAAATCAGACAAGCTTTGGATAGTCTGTTGCGGCGTCTCTATCCATTGTGATGAAGTACTGGTAGCTTCATTAACCTTATAACCGTATACCGTAAACTCCACCCAAGCCAGTTTACTGCCCGAAACAGCAGGCTGGTATTGATTAAGGTTTGCAATATTTGATTTAAACTCGAGTAGTCTCGCGGTTGCAGGATAGAAAGAAAACAACCTGTCGTTTTTACCTGCTGTTGCCGAGAAATAGATCTTATTGCTATTCACTGCAATAAACCCAATAGGATTAAATGACCAGGGCAGCAAATATTTTGCAACACCGGTTTTTATATCAATAAAGGCAAGGGTCATTTCTCCCTTTGAGTTTCGTACAGCAGCTACCAGCGTTTGGGTATTATAAAACTTTGGATAAGTGTAGAATAACTTATCAGGGTTAGGTATTTCATCAATAACCTTACCTGTTGCGGCATCCAAAATATGCAGCCAACTTTGGCCGGCAACGGTTTTTACAGCAACTATCAGCGTTCCGTCAGCGTTAAAAGCGGGTGCGAAATATTTGGTAGAGCGGGTAAGCTGCCTTTCCTTACCTGTGCTAATGTCCAAAACGCGCAGTTCGCTATAGTCGCGATAGGTCCATCGCAGGTCAGGGCGGTAGGCGGCGTAAACCACCTTGCCGTTTCGGTAATCAAAATAGTTATCTAATGAACGGGAACGGACACTTACCTTAGTTTCTACACCATTTTTGTTTAATGTAAACTGCGGCAGTTTATCGTAAGCTGATGTAACATAGATGAGTGTGTTTTCATCCACAAAGGCGGGAAACTCATTATTAATTACTGAATTATTGGATGATTGAATTATTGATTTATACTGGTATTGCTGTTTAAAATAATTTAATCCTTCTGTTCTGAAAGTTTTAAAATCCTTACCTGTATATTTCTTTACAGCATGCTGCATCGGATAGAACAAACTATTAAACGCGGCAGCATCATGGGTTACATTGCGCCAGAGCTCGTTGCCATATTTCTCTCTGCCGTATGATACCAGCATATAGCCCATAGGATACCAATCGGGGATATAATCCTTATAGGAGCCATTACGTAGCTTCATCCAGCTATAATTTTTATTGGCTGCCCACAAGGCCCGGTATCCATTATAAAAATAAGGCAGCCTGCCCCTGCCCTGACGGCTCACCAGCGTTTCGTTATAAACGGCGTCACCTTCAAAAAACCAGTCGGGTACAGATAAACTATTGGCAACCGCCTGTCCCCCCTGCCCAAAAATGGTTGATAAAACCCGCGACAGGCCCACATTAAAATTATTGTATTGCTGCACATGCCGGTACTCGTGAATGGCCAATTGATCTGCCCAGGGCAGGCTACCCAGTTCAAAGCTGTTTTGATCTGGTGTTAAATAAAATTCGCTTCTAAACGGTGCCAAGCCAACGTATGCATTGGGGATTGTGGTCTTGTCCTGCAAAACCAGGCTAACTTTTTTCTGTCTATTACCTATTGTGGGCTGAACCGCTGGGTTAACGCGATCAATAACGCCGGCAATGTTAAAAGCTACAGAATCTAAACCCTGAGAAAATATCACTTTTACTGCAGGCGTATTTACCTGCCGCCACTTAACCGATGGCGGGTTGCCGCCAAATTGCTGCGCAAAAGCCCCGGTAATGGTTGTACTAAGCAACCAAAAAGTTAAAAAATACCTTAACCGCAATTGAGTGCTCATAATTTTATTCGCCATGCAATTTATGCGTTTTGCTGCAATTCACAATATCATGACACAGCATAGGCCAAAACTACCTACCTTTGCCCCTTGTTAACATTACACCATGGCTAAAGTTTCTATCAACCTGGCAACGGGCTCTATACAAAAAGAAGAAATTATTGTAGGTATTGATCTGGGTACCACCAACTCGTTGGTGGCCTTCATCAACCCCGACAAAAACCCGCAGGTGATTAATGATACAGGCAAAGGCGTTTTGGTGCCATCAATAGTGCACTTTGGCCAGTCAGGTGATATCACGGTAGGTAATGAAGCCAAAAACTACCTGATAACCGATCCGCAGAACACTATATTTTCTGTTAAAAGATTATTGGGCCGCTCTTTTAAGGACGTTGCCAATTACAAAGATTTTTTCTCGTACAAAGTAATTGATGACGACAGCGAGAGCCTGGTGAAAATAAACGTAGGCGATAAATTTTATACCCCTATTGAGCTATCCTCCCTGATATTAAAAGAATTGAAAGCCCGTGCCGAGCATGCGCTTAAAACGCCTGTTAACCGCGCTGTAATTACGGTGCCTGCTTATTTTAATGATTCGCAGCGCCAGGCTACCCGCGATGCAGGTAAACTGGCCGGACTGGACGTTTTACGCATAGTGAACGAGCCGACTGCCGCAAGTTTAGCTTATGGAATAGGTTTAAATCCGGATGAGACGAAGACCATTGCGGTATATGATTTGGGCGGCGGCACATTTGACGTTTCTATTCTGCAGATCCAGAACGGCATTTTTGAGGTGCTGTCAACCAATGGTGATACCTTTTTAGGTGGTGATGATTTTGACCGCGCTATTGTTGATTACTGGATCGATCAAAACAAGCTGGATATAAACATAGTAAGCCAAAACCGCGAGTTGGCGCAGCAATTGCGTTTAAAGGCCGAGGAGGCTAAAAAAGCCTTTGCCCACCAGAGTTTGTTTAACGAGAAGATAGGTGATATATGGTGCACGCTTGACAGAGTAACGTTTGAACAACTGATACTGCCTAAAGTACAGCAAACCATTACTGCGTGCGAGAACGCGTTGAGAGATGCAAAATTAAACGTAAAGCAGATTGATGAAGTGGTAATGGTAGGCGGCTCAACCCGCACGGCATTGGTTAAAAAAATGGTATCTAACTTTTTTGGTCGCCCGGTGCATGATGATGTTAACCCTGATGAAGTGGTTGCCCTGGGGGCCGCTATTCAGGCCGATATTTTGGCCGGTAACCGCCGCGATATTTTACTGCTGGATGTTACCCCACTATCATTAGGTATTGAAACTATGGGCGGGCTGATGGATGTCATAATTCCGCGCAACAGCAAGGTGCCGACCAAAGCAGGCAGACAGTATACCACCTCAAAAGACGGCCAGGTAAACATGAAAATAGCCGTTTATCAAGGCGAACGCGACCTGATAAGCGAGAACCGCAAACTGGCGGAGTTTGAACTGAAAGGCATACCCGCTATGCCTGCAGGCTTCCCCAAGGTGGATATTAACTTTTTGCTTAATGCCGACGGTATTTTAAAGATCCAGGCCATTGAACTGCGCTCGGGCGTTAAGCAGGAGGTTGAGGTTAAGCCTACCTACGGCATTACCGACGACCAGGTGGAGCAAATGCTGATGGACAGCATTACGCACGCTAAGGACGACGTGGCACAGCGTATGATTATAGAAGCCCGCACAGAAGGCGAGCAAATGATCTATACCGTTGAACGCTTTTTACAGAAGAACGGCGAACATGTTACTTTGGAAGAAGGGATTGAAACCAACAAGTTGGTTGTAAACCTGAAGCAACAACTATCCAACGGTGATAAGGATGGTATACATAAGGCAATTGATGCTTTAAACGAGTATACGCGCCCCTTTGCTGAGCGGCTGATGGACACCGCTATTGCGCACGCTATGAAGGGTAAAAAGGTAGACTAATACCGTTTAAAAGCAACATCTACTTCTTATTTTATAAATATCACTGAACCTTACGCGTTATTATGTGTTTCAGGGATATGAAAATCAATGCGCGCGAAATTGGGGTAATTATACTGTTGCTGGCAAGCATTGTTAGCTGCGGCGTAATAAGATCTGTGGGCAGAAACCCGAGGGGGAATGCCCGTGCCGGATGGGATACATTGACCAATTACAAAAAAGGCAGTTTTCAAAACCTCACTGAACGTTTAGACTCGGCGGTTAAGTACAAAAAGTGGCTTTTTCTGCATAAGCGCCCTGGCACTATAAGGCCATCTAAACCGCTGCCATCAGTTACTACTGACCTTAAAAAACTGGCCGCCCCCGCGCCTACCGTGGTTTGGTTTGGGCATTCATCCCTGCTTATCAAAACTGCACAGGGTAATATTCTTATCGATCCTATCTTTAGCAACCACGCGGGGCCCGTACCGGGCCTGGTTACTGCGTTTAAAGGCACCATGGGCTACCATGCTGAAGATATGCCGCCAATTGATGTACTTATTATATCGCATGATCATTATGATCACCTGGATTTTCGTACGCTGAAAAAACTGAAAAGTCGCGTTAAAATGGCGGTAGTGCCTGTAGGTGTGGGCGGCGACCTGCGATACTGGGGATTTGACCCCAAAAAAGTAACAGAATTAAATTGGAACCAGTCTGTAACCTTGCCGGGCGGCCTTAAAATAACCGCCGCGCCCGCGCAGCACAAAAGCAACCGCACCACATATAACACAGCTAACAAAACGCTTTGGGCTTCATTTGTTATCCAGGCAGCACAATACAAACTCTATTACGGTGGCGACGGTGGTTATGGCCCACATTTTAAACAGATAGGTAAACAATACGGCCCATTTGATCTGGCACTGCTGGAATGCGGGCAATATAGTCCTAACTGGCCATGGACGCACCTTACATTTGGCGAAACCGTAAAAGCAGCGGGCGATCTACAGGCCAACTTGCTGCAGCCTATCCATTGGGGTAAATTTGTAGCGGCAGATCATCCCTGGAACGAGCCTATAGAAAAGCTGATCCCGGCTGCCGAAAAGGCTGGGATCCTGCTAAACGTACCCCTGATTGGCGAACCATACACCCTGGGCGACCCGCCTAAGCACACGGTTTGGTGGGATTTTGAGTGATGTAAAGCATATCAATTGCCATAAAAAAACCTAACTTAGGCTATGCAAGCCGCCGAAATATTAAAGCAACATCTTTCTAAAACCATCACCCTAACAGATGAACAATTTGATTACGTATTGGCGCACTTTAAACCGCGATCCTTTAAAAAAGGACAGGCTTTAATAACCGCCGGCGATAAGGTAGATCAGGAATATTTTGTACTATCGGGCTGCCTCAAATCGTTTTATATTAACGATGATCTGAAAATGTTTATCCTGCAGTTTGCCATGCCTACCTGGTGGACGTCGGATTTTAACGCTCTTTACACCGGCAGCAAGGCAACTATCAACGTAGATTGTATTAGTGATGCCGAAGTGCTGTGCCTGAGTAACAGCGACCGCGAAAAGCTGTGCGCCGAATTACACCCTATGGAACATTTCTTCCGCTGGCGCACCAACAAGGGCTATGTAGCCAGCCAGAAACGCCTGCTATCGCTAATGAATAACGACGCTAAAAGCCGCTACGAAGAGTTATTAAAAATGTACCCCCAATTGTATAACATCGTACCAAAAAACCTGATAGCCGCTTATTTAGGCGTATCGCGCGAGACCTTAAGCCGGTTATACACACACGAAAAGTGATATACATCACATAAACTCACCCCTTGTTTTGAATGTGATGTAGGTCACACGCCTACCCCGTTTTTCCTACCCAACTTTGTGTTGTTATTTAAAACATAAAGACAATGGAAACACAAGAATTCTCAATTGAAAACACCCAAAGCAATATTGAATGGATAGGCCGTAAGGTAACCGGCGCACACAACGGCACAATAGCTATTAAAGCAGGTTGGCTTATTTTAACAGGTGGTAAATTAAGTGGAGGTCAGTTTGTTATAGACACCACTGCTATCAACATTCTGGATATTACTGACCCGGCTACCAACGCGCAGTTTGCAGGTCATTTGGCATCTGACGATTTTTTCTCAAGCGAAAAATATCCGGAAGCATTATTACAGATCACTTCGGTTGAAGGTAACCGGATCAACGGCGACCTCACCATTAAAGGCATTACTCACCCTATAGCATTTGATGCCGACGTAAACGTAAATGGCGATACCCTGAGCGCAAATGCCAAAATTGTTATAGACCGTACCAAATACGAAATGAGGTTTCGCTCCGGTAACTTTTTTAAGGACCTTGGCGATACCCTGATCTACAATGATTTTGATTTGAACGTAAGTATAACCGCTAAAGCAGCTTAAACTGCTTTAGCTTTAAATTATTAAAGCCATGCCGTACATTAAAATAGAAGTAACCCGAGAAGGGGTTACCCGCGAACAAAAGCAAATTATAATAAAAGGCGTAACGGATTTAATTAGCGATACGCTTAACAAAGACCCGCACCTAACCCACGTAGTGATACAGGAAATAGAACTGGATGATTGGGGTTACGCCGGCGAGCAGGTATCAGTATTAAGAGAAAAAGGTATAACAGCCGATAAAAAATAAGCCATGAAACAACAAACAGTATTAATAACCGGGGCATCATCCGGCATAGGCAGAGAGGTAGCCCGCTACTTTTTGCTAAAAGGCGATAACGTAGTGATCAATTCAAGCACCGCCGAAAAATTAGATAAAGTATATCACGAATTGGGTGCCGGGCCTAACCTGGCCATGGTAGCAGGGGATGTGAGTGATAAGCGCACAGGCGAAAAAATGGTGGCCATCGCCGTAGAAAAATTTGGCTCGGCAGATGTATTGGTTAACAATGCGGGCATATTCGGCAACAAACCGTTTCTTCAAGTTGATGAGGCCTATCTGGACAAATTTTTAAATACCAACCTTAAAGGTACTTACTTTACAACCCAGGCTGTAATACCGCAAATGCTTAAACAGCACAGGGGTGTAGTAATCAACATAGGTACGCCGCTGGTTGGGCATGCCCTGGGTGGCGCGCCTGCTACAGCACCCATAGCCAGCAAGGGCGCTATACATGCTTTAACCTTACAATTGGCCGCCGAGTTTGGTAAGGATAATATCAGGGTAAATACAGTTGCTCCGGGTGTAATCCGTACGCCCATGCACGGCGAAGGTGCGGATGCAAATGCCGGGATACACCTGCTTAACCGAGTTGGCGAGGTAGCCGATGTTGCCGAAATGGTTTATACCATAGCTAAAAGTAATTTTATAAGCGGTGCCATTATTAATGTTGATGGTGGCATGAGCGCTGGTCATAATTTAAACTGATATTAAAATGGAAACGCAAAGAACTGATGCAATAGCCATTTCAAAATTGTTGGAAGACTATTATATAAAAGGGATCTATACCGGCGATACAGCCTTATTGAAAAAGATCTACCATCCCGGCACTTTATTATTTGGCGACGTGAAGGGAGCACCATACTCCAAAACCCTGCCCGAATATTTAAATGGGGTAGTTAATCGCCAAAGTCCGGAAGATGCCGGTACACCGTTTAGCGGCGAGATACTTAGTATAAAAGTAGTGCAATCAATAGCCGTTGCCGAAGTAAGGGTAAAAATGTACGATTTTAACTATCACGATTTTTTATCTTTCCATAAAATTGATGGTAAGTGGCTCATTGTAAACAAAATGATGAGCGACGTTAACTCATAAAAACTAAAGCCATGTGGTACAATACAAAAGCAACAGAACTATTAGGCATACAATACCCCATTTTGCAAGGGCCGTTTGGGGGTAACCTGTCATCGGTTGAGCTGGTGGCAACAGTATCTAACATGGGTGGCCTGGGCGGATATGGCGCTTACACTTTAAGTCCGCAGGAGATAGTTGATGTGGACAGGCAGATAAAAGCAGCTACCAATAAACCCTATAATATTAACCTTTGGGTATCAGACACCGACGCGATTGACGGCACGGTGAGCGATGAGCAGTTTGAAAAAACGAAGGCTCTTTCTAAACCCTATTTTGATGAGGCGGGTATAGCCCTTCCTGCCAAACCCGCGCCGTTTAAAACCCGTTTTGAAAACCAGGTACAGGTGATACTGGATGTTAAGCCGAAAGTTTTCAGCTTTATGTTTGGCGTGCCTTCGGCTGATATTTTAGAGCAAAGCCGTAAACGGGGCATTGTTACGGTTGGTGCAGCTACTACTTTGGATGAGGCCATTTACCTGGAAAACGCGGGTGTGGATATGATCATCGCTTCAGGCTTTGAAGCGGGCGGGCACCGTCCCTCCTTTCTCGCCTCGGCCGAAGCGTCAACCACTGGCACGTTTGTGTTGCTGCAATTGATCAAAGAAAAAGTAAAGGTTCCGGTTATTGCCGCTGGTGGCATAGCCAATGGCCGGGGCGTTGCCGCGGCTTTAACTTTAGGTGCAGATGCAGCGCAGATAGGTACCGCTTTTTTAGCTACTGATGAATCAAACGCGTTACCCATTCACAGACAAATGCTGTTTTCTGACGCTGCCAAATATACAATGCTATCCCGCGCGTTTACCGGCAGGTTAGGCAGGGGCATAACAAGCCGTATAGCTAAAGACCTGCTTTATCAGAAAGCAGGCCATTTACCCTTCCCCTTGCAAACCACCTTTATGGCACCTTTGCGCAAAGCAGCTTTGGAGCAGGAAAAGTGGGACATGGTGCTTTTTTGGGGAGGGCAGATTGCACCGATACTGAAGCATACAAAGGCGGCTGAGTTAATGAAAGCTTTGATTAAGGAGACGGGAGAATACTTAAGAAGCTAAAGGGCTATCTCTTTAAGTCGTTTGACGATGTACTTCTGTTTTTGAATTGTGATTGGGTATCCTTTCCATTATCATAAGTTAATTTATATTTGCGCTCAATTTTGACAAAATACACTCATGGCAAAGGCATCCGAAATTAAAGTAGGCAATATATTACGCTTCAACGGCGAACTGGTAAGCGTTACCGAAGTATTGCACCGCACACCAGGAAAAGGCGGGGCATTCTATTTAGACAAGTTCCGTAATATTAAAACCGGTAAAATTGTTGAGGCGCGTTTGGGTACGGATGAGCAGGTTGAGATTTGCCGTGTAGAAACCAATGATTTTCAATATCTGTATGAGGATGGCGATTTTATGGTTATTATGGACAACGTAAGCTTTGAGCAGCATACCATTCCAAAAGCGCTTTTCGGCCCGGCTGTAAAATTTCTGAAGGAAGGAATGAGCGTAATCGTTTCTTTTGAAAGCGAAGAACCCATTATGGCGCAGGCTCCCAACTTTGTTGAGCTGGAAATTACCTATACCGAACCGGCAGTTAAAGGCGATACCTCATCAGGCGCTCTTAAGCTGGCAACAACTGATAATGGCATTGAGTTAAGGGTGCCGCTTTTTATAAACCAGGGCGATAAAATAAGGGTAGATACACGCACCGGAGAATATACTGAGCGGGTAAAATAAAATACGCTCTCTTAAAGCTTCAACATCCGCAAACAAAAAACCCGGTCAAAAAGTGACCGGGTTTTTTGTTTATTTTTTTGGTTTTACGTAAACGTATTTGTTTGGATAGTGTCCGTGTTTTTTATAATAAGCTTCGCGGTACGCTATACGTTGTCTTTTCTCGCGAGCCTTGCGGGTTTCGTTACCTATAACGTAACCGCCACCTGCACCAATAGCTCCACCAATTAAAGCACCGCCCACATTTTTACCGGCAATGCCGCCTACAACCGCGCCGGCCGCGCCACCAATTATTGCGCCTTTACCCTGGTCGCTTATTTTGTTTTGTGCTTTTGCTAAGTTGCCTGTTGTAAACAACAAAGAGGCTACAATTCCGGAATATACAATTAGCTTTTTCATAGTCGTATCTTGATAATATTTTTAAGAGACAGGCAAATAGTAAGCCAGTAATGAATTAAGTGGAGAGCAGCTTAAATCATTTGCGGTAGTGTACATTATAAAGGTCAGCTGGATAATTAATACTGACAGCTATTTATATATTTCACTTGTAGTATATTTGATTATGGCAGACTGGTATAGACAGAAAAGTTGGTCGAAGGCTGACGAAGAATACTTCTTCGCAAAACTTGCGCGGGCAAGAAAAGATGGACGGGCTCAATATTTAAAAATACAAGCACTTGAATTAACCGAAACTGGAATTCCACAATTGCTCGATGCTGCTGAAAAATTAATCGATAAGTTATTTACAGAATACCCAGAAGATAGATTTAATCGTCCCGATGCCTTGGTGACTTTGGGTAACATTTACAAACAGAGAGGAAACATCGATAAGGCCGTGTATTATTATAAGCAGGCTCTTGATTTTGAATTAGTTTATCCACAGGTAAAAACGCAAGCTTACAGTTATTTTTCAGAGTTAGTTGTGAAAACCGAAAAGACGGAGTTTTACGATTTTGTTGAGAAAATAATTATAAAAAGGGTTAATAGCTCTTTATTTCCCATCGAAAAATATAAAGGATATTCCATTCTTTCAATTATATACAGTCACAGAAAGGATTTTGAAACAGCTGCTTATTTTGAAGCACTAGCTGAACAAAATGCAAGTGCAGAAACTTCCGGGCTGAGATATCACAAATATCTGGGGATTGTAAAAGATCGAGATAGTTGGTTAGACAAATTAGTACGGAAAAAATAAACAAAAAACCCGATCATCTCTGACCGGGTTTTCTTTCATTAAGTGCGGAAGAAGGGACTCGAACCCCCACGCCGTGAAGCGCCAGATCCTAAGTCTGGTGCGGCTACCAATTACGCCACTTCCGCATTAGGATTTTTAATGAGTGGCAAAGATAGCTTTATTTAACATATTAAGAAAAGTAATTTAACATTTTTGGCTACCTGCCTGTGTCTTTGGTGGTTTATATTATCAGACCAGCAGTTTCGTCTCGCAAATAAGGGGTTTGGTCTACTTTAATAGTACGCGTTTATACTTTTTACATACTTTTAAGTCGAACTAAAACCATTATGAGAAAACTAACTCTTTGCCTGGTTGCATTGGCAATGCTGGCACCGACTGCCCGGGCTACCCATCCGCCCAAAAGCAAACTATATGTAACCAATTACGAGAACGTGCTGGGTACATCTTTTGAAATTAAAATAAAAGCCCAAACCGATGCCGGAGCCCAAAAGGCCGAGGCAGCGGCTTTGGACGAAATAGATAGACTAAATAAAATACTAAGTGGTTACGATGCCGACAGCGAGTTTAGCCGCTGGATGCGCACCTCGCAAAAACCGGTAAAAGTTTCGTATGAGTTGTATGAAGTGCTGAGCCTGTTTGATAGTTGGCGCCAAAGAACAGGTGGCGCTTTGAATGCATCCGCAGAAACCATTAATAAACTATGGCGCGATGCGGCAGCTAAAAACACCTTGCCTACCGGCACGCAGATAAGCGCTGCGCTTGCTCAGGTGCATCAACAGCATTACGTTTTAAATGAAAAGAATCACACAGCGCTGCGTACCGATAACGCGCCGTTAATGCTTAATTCGTTCACCAAAAGTTATATCTTGAACAAGGCTGCTACTGCGGCCATGGGTGTTAGTGGAGTTAATGGGCTTGTATTGAACATTGGAGGCGATATTTTGGTACGCGGCGACCACACCGAACAAATAAAAGTAAGCGACCCAAAAGCCGATTATGAAAACGCGGAGCCTATAACGCAAATAAAAGTATCGGGCCTAACTGTAGCCACCAGCGGGAACTACCGTCGTGGCGAAGAAATTAAAGGTGTTTGGTATTCGCATATTGTTGATCCGCGTACGGGTAAACCTGCGGGTGGCGTTATCAGCGCTACGGTAGCTGCACCTAATGCCACTGATGCAGGCGCGTTGGCTACAGCCCTTAATGTACTAAGCCCTGCCGAAGCTGAAAAACTAGTGGCAACAGTGCCGGGTGCAGAGTTCATGCTGGTAACTGCAGATGGGCAACGCGTTGAAAGTGCGGGCTGGAAAAAATTGGAAATGCCAGCGGAAAAGAACAGCGTTGTAGTTCCATCTGCCGCAATTTTACAACAATCCTGGGATCCGAATTATGAATTAGCTGTAAACCTTGAATTGGCTACGCAGCCGGGTATGCGGGTAAATCGCCCTTATATTGCAGTATGGGTAGTTAATGCCGATAAAAAACCTGTAAGGCAGATAGCGCTTTGGATGCGTGCAGATAAGGAAAAATATGTATGGGATCTGCGGTTATGGTATGCTGTATATTACAAAGATTTGATTAATGACAACCCGGTTGTTACCTCAACAACAAGCGCCACCCGCAGCGCAGGTAAATACAGCCTTAAATGGGATGGCAAGGATGATAAAGGCAACCTGGTTAAACAAGGAACGTATACGGTATATATAGAGGCAGCGCGCGAACATGGCACCCATCAACTAATGACACAAGATATAGTTATCAGTAAAGCCCAGGCACAGCATTTTGATCTGGGCAGTAATGTTGAAGTAAGTTCGGCATCATTAGATCTTCGTAAAAAAGCAAATGACTAAGAGCAGAACAACTACAAATGCTGCCGATAAACGGCCGAAAAGTGTTCTGGAGAAAAAAACAGCTGCCTTTTCGCGTTGGCTGCACATTTACCTGTCAATGCTGAGTTTTGTGGTGGTGCTCTTCTTTTCGGTAACGGGCCTTACCCTTAACCATGCCAATTGGTTTGAGGGGAAAGAAGTAGAGCAAAAATACAGTGGCGGTGTACCCATTGCCTGGGTTAATGTTACCGACACCGCACAGATAAAAAAACTGGAGATAGTAGAGCTACTTAGAAAAACCTATAGTATTAAGGGCTATGTAAGTGATTTTTTGATACAGGATGACCAACTCTCCGTGTCTTTTAAAGGACCTGGCTATAGCGCCGATGCCTTTATCTCGCGCAAAGACGGGAAATTTGAAATTAATGAACTTAAATCGGGACTTGGAGCCGTACTCAACGACCTGCACAAAGGCCGCGATACCGGCAAAGGCTGGAGCTGGCTTATTGATGTAGCAGCGGTATTCCTTATACTGGTTTCGGTAAGTGGTTTGGTAATGCTTTTATTTTTAAAGAAGCGAAAGGTAAGCGGCCTGCTGGTAGCTATTTTAGGCGGAGCTATATGCTGGCTGATATATTACCTGTTGGTGCCCTAGGCTGGGTTACTCTACAAAAACCTGTTTCTGGCTAATGTCAATGGTTGAACGGGTACCATCAAAACTCATGCGCACCACCATGTGGTATAAAAAGCTGTCGTAAATATAAATGTTATCCTTATCGTCGGCCCCGTGGAAGGTTTGCTTCAGGTTAGCGCCCTTTACCTGTCCCATCAGATTAACAACATCCTGTGGGTTAGCGCTAACATAGCTGGCCGTGTGCAGCACGCCACCACTGGCCAGTTTAAACCCGCGGCCCACATTAATGGTTTCTAACTTGTTTTTTGGTGCCGTGGTTGTGTAACCTTCTACTAAAAATCCGTCTACTTCCTCGCCATACTGCAGCTTAAAGGCTTTGCGTGCGGCTATATCATCAGCAGCTTGTTTATTATTAAGGCTGGTTAAATTCATCAGGTTTAACAACGTGATGCTTTGTGCCCCGGCAGATGCGCCAAAACAACAAATTAACACGGATAACAGAAATTTTCTCATTACGAGTGTAATTATACTCAAATGACTAAACTTTTCAAAAAATGCTTTATTTTAAATTTATCGTCAGCTAAGGCTCACAAATGCGTTAGTACAAAAAACACAGTTATAATTCTGTTAAATTTACCGCTGCAACCTTATGGACTATCAGCAAACCATCAATTACCTTTATACCCGCCTGCCCATGTTTTCGCGCACAGGGGCATCAGCCATTACCAAAGATCTGAGTAATACTATCGCCTTTTGCCAATTGCTCAACCATCCTGAAACCCAATTTAAAAGTGTGCATATAGCCGGCACCAACGGTAAGGGATCAACCTCGCACATGCTTGCTGCCGTGTTACAAACGGCGGGTTATAAAACGGGGCTTTACACATCGCCACATTTAAAAGATTTCAGGGAACGTATCCGCATAAATGGCGCCATGATAAGTGAGCAGACCGTTATTGATTTTGTTGCGCGTTATAAACAAGATATTGAAAGTTTAAACCTGTCATTCTTTGAAATGACCGTGGGCCTTGCCTTTGATATTTTCGCGGAAGAGAAAGTTGACATAGCTATTATTGAAACTGGCCTGGGTGGCAGGCTCGACTCGACCAATGTAATCAAACCATTGCTATCAATAGTTACCAATATAGGCTGGGACCATACCGATCTGCTTGGCAACACGCTACCGCTTATTGCTGCAGAAAAGGCCGGTATAATTAAACCGAATGTGCCAGCTATAGTTGGTGAGCGGCAGGATGAAGTGGCTGATGTATTTGTAAACAAGGCTAATGATGTTGGAGCACCCATACGCTTTGCTGCTGATGAATGGGAAGTACAGATGACAGATGGCGCAACTGAGCAGAACCTAAGTATAATAGCGCAACATACCCTTACGCAACATAGGTATTCATTATTACTTGACCTGGTGGGGAGCTATCAGCTTAAAAATATAAAAGCTGTTTTAAGCGCTATTGATGAGTTACGGCTACAGGGTTTCAACATAAGCGATGAGCACGTAAAAACTGCATTAAGTAACGTAAAAGCGCTTACCGGCTTACGCGGGCGATGGGATGTGCTAAGTAAATCTCCCTTAACTATTTGCGATACCGGGCATAACCCGGATGGCATACAAGAGGTGTTAAAAAACATTGCAGCTACTCCGCACCAACATTTACATCTTGTGATGGGTATGGTTAGCGATAAAGATAGCAGCAAAGTGTTAGCACTACTGCCCAAAAACGCGACCTATTATTTCTGCCGGCCTGATATTCCGCGCGGTTTAGATGCTGATACTCTACGCGAAAAAGCGCTTGGCTTTAATTTAAGGGGTAAGAGCTACCCCTCGGTAAAAGAAGCGTTGGCAGCCGCGCAAAAAAACGCCGGAACTGCCGACCTGGTTTTTGTTGGCGGAAGCACATTTGTAGTTGCAGAAATAATTTAAATGATATTGATATAAAACATGGGAACAATAAACTGGGGTATAATTGGATGCGGCGATGTTACCGAAGTAAAAAGTGGGCCGCCACTTTATAAGGTACCTAATAGCCGTTTAATTGCCGTAATGCGCCGCGACGCTGCCAAAGCTGAAGATTATGCCCGCAGGCATGGTGTGGGTAAATGGTACAGCGACGCCGGACAACTGTTGAATGATGCCGAAATCAATTCTGTTTACGTTGCTACACCCCCATCATCGCATTTAGAATATGTTCTTGCAAGTCTTAACCATGATTTAAACGTATACGTTGATAAGCCGGTAGCAATGAATGCTGCCGAAGCACGGCAAATGGCCCAAGCTTTAAAGCAAAGCAAAGGGAAACTTGCTGTAGCGCATTATCGCAGGGCGCTACCCATGTATCTGCATATAAAACAATTATTGGACAACGGTGCTATTGGCCAGGTACGAAGCGTACAAATAAGAACATGGAAAAGCGCAAAGCCGGATAATGAGGACCTATCACCCGATAACTGGCGTATTATGCCTCATTTATCGGGCGGTGGCTATTTTAACGACCTTTCACCCCATCAGTTAGATCTTATGTTGTTTTATTTTGGCGCGCCTGCAAAATACAGCGGTTTTTCGATCAATCAGGCAGGCACTTACGGCGCTACCGACCACACTTGTGGCAGCATAATTTTTGAGAACGGAGTTGTTGTAAACGGCTCCTGGTGCTTTAATGTTGCACCATCTGAAGTGACGGATGAATGTATAATTGTTGGTACAAAAGGCAGCATAAGCTTTCCATTTTTTAACGAGCCCTATACCGTAACATTAAAAAACAATGATGGTGAAATTACAAAAAAGTTTATTCAGCCTGAGCATATTGGCTATCCAATGATAGAAAAGGTGGTTAATTATTTTAATAATGAGGGCGATAATCCTTGTAGTTTGGATGATGCAATTATTTTAATGGATATAATAGATACGTTTGCCAAAACCATCAACCAACGATAAATAGTTGGTTTTAAAAAAAATACCTATTTTAGTAAAAATAGCACTTAAACTTTTATGAAGGTTATTCCCTATTTAGTTACTATATTTCTTTTGACCATTAGCTTAAACTGCGCCGCGCAGCTATCTCCGGTGCCAAAAAGTTACTCGCTTACTACTCCGGAAGATTATAATAAATATGAAAAAGACGTAATAAACGTCATCAATTGGTTAGAACAAACGCCCTGGAATTCAAAAAATGGCGAAAGGCAAATAGCTAATTCATTTTTTTTGGCATGGATGTCTGGCAGCCCTACAGTTACCATAGAGCTTGGCGATAAGATCCTTATGGAAATAATGGAAAAAAATAAGGAGTTAACGTTTTCCTATATGGGCGGCTATGCAAAATATGCATTGCAAAGCCGAACAGATAAAACAAGCTTTGATATTAACAAAGCTAAATTGGCAGGTTTTAAAGCGATAATCTCCAAGTATAACTCTGAAAAAAAACGCTCCAAAGATAAAAACGTAGAGATGTTGGCGGAGTTGGACAGTGAGGGCAAATTAGAGAATTGGATAGCGACAGAACTGGGTAAAAAGTAAAAAGGAACCGTTAAAATAACTCCACCCCTTTAACAGATCAATCTTTCTTTTTAGGAACCTTAGCCCCCTCTTTCCGGGCTTCTGAAAGACCAATAGCTATCGCTTGCTTTTTGCTGGTAACTTTTTTGCCGCTACCGGTTTTAAGATTGCCTTCCTTCATTTCGTGCATGGTTTTTTCTACTTTTTCGCCTGCTTTTTCAGAATACTTTGCCATAACATTTTCATTAGTTAAATAATTGAACATGCTGCAAAATGTCTGCCACATTATCCGGCGCAACTTTCCGTTTGGTAATATATCGCTATATTCAAAACATTAAATAAACAGCTAGCTTAGCGCATTAGTTTAAAACCCATATGGTACCAAAAAATACAATTGCCCCATTTTATGAACGTTTAGCATTAATACTGATAGGCTTTGTAGTACTGGGCTATTTAATTGTGCAGGGAAAAGAATTGCTTGATCCGTTGATGTTTGGCTTTCTGTTTGCCATTTTACTGTTGCCGCTTTCTAATTTCTTTGAGCGTAAGTGGCGCATGCCGCGTTCTGTATCGTCGTTTCTTTCTGTTATTTTACTTGTAGGTATGGTTACGGCCATACTTTATTTAATTGGCGCTCAGATATCGCGCTTAACAGCTGATTGGCCCATGCTTAAAAATCAGCTTACACAATCAATCGATGACCTCTCGCATTGGATAGAGGGAAGGCTCCAGATCAATCTCGAAAGCCAAAAAACACTGGTTGACGATACCGCGAAAAAGCTAATTTCTTCAGGCAGCCAGGTTATAACCACCACTTTTGGCGCGGTTTCGTCATTAGTGTTGTTTTATGTTTTTATAATGATTTTTACTTTTTTTATACTTTTTTACCGCAGGCTGCTTTACAGGTTTGTGTTAAAAGTATTTAAGGAAGAGCATGGCCACGTTGTAAACGATATAGCGCAAAACATACAAAGTATTCTGCGCCAATATATTTTAGGTTTACTGTTTGAAATGATAATAGTTGGCGCAATTGCCTGCACCGCCTTCTGGATGATCGGCATTAAATATGCTGTGCTGCTGGGCATTATAGTTGGTCTTTTTAACATAATTCCATATCTGGGAATTTTTACCGCGCTTGTTTTAAGTGTGGCCATAACTTTTGCCACCGGCCCGGTAAGCAACACCGTTGGCGTTGCTGTAAGCATAATTATTATACATGCTGTTGATGCCAATTTACTATTGCCCACGGTTGTAGGATCTAAAGTGAGGCTAAATGCATTGATAACTTTCCTCGGCATTATTTTAGGCGAAATGTTGTGGGGTTTGTCGGGTATGTTTCTTTCCATCCCGGTTATTGCCATCTTTAAAATCATATTCGACAGGATAGAAAGCACAAAACCCTGGGGATATTTATTGGGCGGCGATTATGAGTTTAAGCGTGCCGCTCAAAAAAGAATGAAAACGGAGTGAGGACGATTAGTAATTAAAGATTAAAGATTGGTTTTTGCATATTACCAGAATTGCTACTACTAATCTTTAATCTTTAAAAACCAATCTTCAATCAATCAATCACTATCTTCGCGCTATGAAATACCTGCGTTTGCTTTTATTTCCATTCTCGCTTATTTACGGCCTTGTTGTTATGATGCGCAATTGGCTTTATGATGCAGGATTGTTTGCAAGCCATGAGTTTGATACGCCCGTTATAGCGGTGGGTAACCTGGAAGTTGGCGGTGCAGGCAAAAGCCCCATGACAGAATATTTGATACGCCTTTTAGAAAAACAACACAAACTGGCCACGCTTAGCAGGGGTTACGGCCGGGATACACAAGGATTTGTTATAGCGGGTAACGACGCCGACGCTGCTCAAATTGGTGATGAGCCCGCGCAGTTTAAACACAAGTTTCCTGAAATTACAGTGGCGGTTTGCGAGAAACGGGTTTTTGGAATTGAACAACTAAAAGCATATCACGATCTGATTATTCTTGACGATGCATATCAACACAGAGCAGTGAAACCCGGGTTGAGTATATTGTTGTTTGATTACAATAGCATAAAGCAGCCTCAGTTTTTGTTACCTGCCGGAAACTTGCGCGAATCATTTGGCGGCCGCTGGCGCGCGGATGTAATAGTAATCAGCAAATGTCCCGAAGATATTAGCGATGCCGCGCAAAAAAAGATAACTGATAAAATAAACCCGCTCCCCTATCAGCAGCTATTTTTTTTAGCTATAAGCTATCTGCCTCTGAATGACATTAATGGACAACCTACCAACGCCAAAATTGATGCAGACACCACTGTTTTTTTACTAACAGGTATAGCCAATCCCGCTCCGTTGGTTAATCACATAAAAACTCAAACTTCAAACGTAATACATCATAATTATCCCGACCACCACAGCTTTAGCTTAAAAAATATCGCTAAACTTGCGGGAGATTTTAGCGCGTGCAAATCAGAAAAAAAACTGATCATCACAACAGAAAAGGATGCGCAGCGTTTAGCATTGCATGAACTAAGAGAAATACTTAATAAACTGCCCGTATATATACAGCCTATAGGCGTTAAATTTTTACAGCAGCAGCAAATTTTTGACCAAACAGTTTTAAATTATGTTAGAGAACATCTACCACACAGTTAGTTATATAAAAAATCGCATAGGCGATTTTAAACCCGAAGTAGGTATAGTTTTAGGCACAGGTTTAGGTGGCCTGGTTAACGAAATTGAGGTTGAAAAGCAGCTGATGTATTCAAACATCCCTGATTTTCCCATATCTACCCTTGAGTTTCACTCGGGTAAACTAATATTCGGCAAGTTAGCAGGGGTTAATGTAGTTGCCATGCAGGGTCGGTTGCATTACTATGAAGGATATAGTATGCAGGAGATAACTTTCCCGGTTAGGGTAATGAAAATGCTTGGCATAGAAACTTTGTTTGTATCAAACGCCAGCGGCTCATTAAACCCCGATTTTAAAAAGGGCGATCTGATGGTGATATCAGATCATATCAATCTGCAACCCGAAAACCCTTTGGCCGGCAGAAACAATGAGGAACTTGGCCCACGCTTCCCTGATATGAGCGAGCCTTATAAGCGTACCTTGATAAGCAAGGCGCTTGAAATTGCCAAACAGAACAATATTACCTGCCACAAAGGTGTGTATGTTGCTGTGCCGGGGCCAAATTTGGAAACAAAAGCCGAATATCGTTATCTGCGCATTATTGGCGGCGATGCTGTAGGCATGAGTACCGTGCCCGAGGTGATTGTTGCCAGGCATATGAGTTTGCCGGTTTTTGCTATATCGGTACTAACGGATGAAGGCTTTGGCGAAGAGTTGGTACCTGTATCAGTAGAAGAGATCATCGCTGTTGCGCAAACTGCTGAACCCAATATGACGTTGATATTAAAAGAACTGATAGCAAGTTTAAATGCCTGATAGATCAAAGCTCCTTTTACTATTCTTATTGAGTTGCTTTTGGGTTACAACAACTGTTGCGCAAAACGGGCCTCCGTATAACAACGGCGGGTACAATAACAACGGGGGCTACAATAATAACGGCGGGTACAATAACGGGGGATATAACAACGGCAATAACGATCCGCGTTACCAAAACAACTACAACTATAACGACACGACGCGAAACCGTACCAAAGTCTTAACCAACGATCAAATGCTTGATACGCTTCGCAAACGCGAGCGCGAGCGCATGGATTCGGTTATATTTAGCACGCGTTTTATTAAAATAACTAACGAAGCTCTGCTTCGCGACAGTACGCAGTTGTTTCCCTTGGATACCTCGCTTACTGATTTTGAGAATTATAACCCGCTTTTTTACGCGCGTAACCCCAAAATAAGTTTAGACGGCACCATGGGCCGCGCCGCCCGCCCCTTGTTAATTGAGCCACGTAAAACTATTGGCTTTGATGTTGGATTACACGCCCTTGAGCCCTGGTTGTTTACTACCGATGATGTTTACTATTTTAATGCCCGCGTGCCCTACACGCTTTTAACAATGGTTACCGGCGGCTCGCAGGAACAATATTTTAAAGCTTTCCACACGCAAAATGTAAAGCCTAACTGGAATGTTGGGTTTAGCTTAAACTTTCTTGGTTCGCGCGGAACGTATGCCAACACCAATATTTTAGGGCAAAACGTAAGCAACCTTACCGGCAATGTTTTTAGCTGGTACGAATCAAAAAACAAGCGGTATAATTTATTAAGTACACTAATTTTTAATAACCTTAAATCGCCCGAAACCGGTTCGGTTTTGAACGATTCGCTTTTTACCAGCGCCCGTGGCTCCTTCGACAGAAACACTGAGCGCGTACGCCTGCCAAATTCCTACGAAAACTGGAAGGAAATGGGCTTGCATATTAAACAGTTCTATTATGTTGGCCGGATTGATACTACACTTGTTAAAAATAAAAGCAGCGCTAATATTTTACCCACGCAGCGTTTTTCGCACACTTTAAATGTAAGCCAGAAAAAATACATTTATCAGGTGCTTGACCAGGATATTTACCATGTTTTCCCTGACTATTATTTCAGTTCAAACAGAACAAAAGACTCGTTAACGGTAAATAATATCCAAAACGAATTTTCGTACAGTTTTTACCTGCGTGGCAAATCAAGCCAGTTTGTAAAAAATGAGTTTAAGTTAGATATTGGCCTTACACACGACTTTTACAATTACAATCAGTACGTAGTTGATACTGTACTTAACCAATATGGCTTAAAGGTGGTATTGCCACAAAAACAGCAACAGGCCAGTTTTCAAAACATCACCCTTAACGGGCGTGCCAGTTACCGGCTTAGCGACAAAATAAATTTACAGGCCTCTGTAAATCAAATTGTTGTGGGGCGCAACTTCGGCGATTTTTTATATGATGCTAAGTTGCTCCTGGCTGGCAGTGATAAGGCCGGAAGAATTATATTAAATGCTTATCAACAGAGCAGTTCACCCTCATTGATGGCAACCAGCTGGATAACTAATCATTATGTCTTCAATAATACCTTTGCTAATCAAAAAACAACGGCGCTGTCATTCAATTACATCAATGATGCTTTGAAATTTGATATAAAGGCGGAGTATTTTTTATTGAACGATTACCTGTATTACGAATCATCGCCGGGAGGTGTTGATGCGCACCCCGTACAACTTTCAACGCCTATAAACCTTTTTAAAATAAGCGTAGGCAAAAACCTTGCATTTGGCAACTGGCACTTTGATAACTTTGCGGTTTACGAGAAAACCGATTACGATAAAACACTGCGCATACCCGAGGTATATACCTATAGTAGTTTCTACCTTAATTCCTTTTTATTTAAAGTGTTGCGTACTTCAACGGGCTTTACTGTGCGTTATAATACGCCTTATTCGGCACCATCATACGCCACCGGGCTGGGACAGTTTTACAACGGGCCGGATGTGCAGTTCTCCTCCTACCCTTTCGCCAGCGTGTTTTTAAAGGCCAACATCAAAAACACAGATCTGCTGGTGATGTACGATTACGCCAATCAGGGATTATTCAGCAAAGGTTATTATACTGTTAACCGTTACCCGCAACTATCAAGCATGTTAAAGTTTGGTGTGAGGTGGAATTTTTATCAGTAGGTTTATTCAGTTGGCAGTGGGTAGTTTGCAGTGGGCAGTAAATTA
Organism: Mucilaginibacter calamicampi; assembly: GCF_042676765.1. Lineage (NCBI taxonomy): Bacteria > Pseudomonadati > Bacteroidota > Sphingobacteriia > Sphingobacteriales > Sphingobacteriaceae > Mucilaginibacter > Mucilaginibacter calamicampi. The sequence continues at coordinate 481,947 of NZ_JBHTHU010000005.1, read as the reverse complement.
ATTACACGGCACCTATAACCAGGAAAAACTGCAAACTGTCAACTAAAAACTGCCAACTAAAAAATCACGTCTTCTGTTTCTTCTTCTTCGCGGCAGGGAATAACACATTATTCAATATCAGCCGGTAACCGGGCGAGTTGGGGTGCAGTTTAAGGTCTGTTTGCGGCGACCCGGGCGAATGCTGATAATCTTCAGGGTCGTGGCCGCCATAAAAGGTCCATTGCCCTTTGCCGTACTCGCCGTGTATGTAGCGGGCTTCACCTTCGGTTTTAAGTTCGCCCATTACGGTTACGCCGGGTTTTAACAGTTGCTTATCAAAGGCAGTGGCCAAACCGATGAAACCCTTTATCACCCTTTCATGATCCTGCGTTAGCATGCTCGGAACAATATCCCATTTGGCCGAAAAATCAAACAGGGTAAAAAAATCGTTCTGCATTGGCAGGCGGTTTAACGTGCGTGTATCTATATTGCTAAACTTACGCGCCCGTGGCCCCAACTGTAAAGTAAAGTTCTGAAACGCGAAGGTTTGCGAAAAATCCAGCTTTGCTTGCGCATTATCATCAATGGGGTCGCCGTCATATTCACTGTCTACAATATCTGTGTTATACGCTGCTAAAGCTATATCAAAACTATCTGCGCCCGAGCACATTGCAAACAAAAAGCCGCCGCCTGCGGTAAACTCCCTTATCTTTTGCGCAACTGCCAATTTCATTTTTGACACCTTAGGGTAGCCAAACTTCTTAGCTACATCCTCCTGCATCTGGCGGTTACGCATATTCCATTCGTAATTGCCAAAGCCGTTGCCAAACTTGCTAAACTGCCCTGTAAAGTCCTCGTGGTGCAAGTGCAGCCAGTCGTATTTGGGGAGGTCTCCTTTTAAAATTCCTTCATCATAAATATAATCGAAGGGTATTTCGGCGTACTTAAGCACCAGGTCAACGGCATCTTCCAAAGGCCCTTTATCTTTCGGCGAATACACAGCAACCCTTGGCGCCTTCTGCAGTTTAACCACATCCATATTTACAGAAGGGTCGTTTATGGTAGTCATAATACCACTTACGGTGGCATCGCTTACAACCTCATAACTCACCCCGCGTATTTTGCACTCATCCTCTAAAGCTTTGCTGTAATCAATCAGGAAGCTGCCTGCGCGATAGTTAAGCAGCCACTGGACCTCTTTATCTGCTTTTAAAACCCAAAACGCGATGCCGTAAGCTTTTAGATGTTCTTTCTGCGCTTCGTCCATGGGTAAGAGGATCGAATTCGCCCTGCTAACAACAGGCAAAAGCAGTAAAGTAAAAATCAAAAACTTCTTGATCCGCCTCATATATATCGCGATTGAATTCAGCAGTGTTGCTATAACAAATATAACAAACAATATATGAAGGCGTTAGGGCAACAAAAGTTTTACAAACCCTGATCGGCGGTATCCACATCAATACCTATCTGTTTTAGCAGCAGGCTGGCGTTAAAGGTTTTGCATTCGCCTTGCTTCAATTTGTAGTCAAAAAGCATCTGTCCGTTACTTATTTGTATATCAAAATAGAAGTTACGAACATAATCCGGGTACTTGTCTTCCAGCCTTGCAATTTGCAGATCGTGCGTTGCTACCATGCCCACGCCTTTCTTTTTAATTAGTTGTTCTATTACCGCTTTTGAGCCCAGGTACTTATCTACCGAGTTAGTTCCCCGCAGCATTTCATCAATTAAAAAGAAAACCTTATGCTCGTTTTCAACAGCAGCCAGCAGCATCTGCAAGCGGTCAAGCTCGGCTTTAAAGGTTGAGGTACTTTCGTTTAGCGAATCCTTGATCCGCATATAGCTCACCAACGTAATTACCGATACCGTCATACTTTCGGCGCAAACAGGCGCGCCGCAAAGGGCCAGCACGCTGTTAATGCCCACGGTGCGCAAAAACGTGCTTTTACCGGCCATGTTTGAGCCCGTTATAATATCAACCTTAAAAGTATCGGTTAACTCGTAATCATTCTCCACACGCCCCGACGACCTGATGAGCGGGTGTGCCAGCGCTTTACCGCTTACCGTGTAACCGCCGCCTTCTGCTATCTGCGGCAGGGCCCATGCAGGATAATTGATGCGTAAACCTGCAACGCTGTAAAGGGCCTCAAATTCGGCTATTACATCAAATGCTTCTTCAAGGTCGTGGTAATTGTCGCGCTTCCATTTTTCAATTGCTATAACCTGTTTAAGTGCCCATAAAAAGAAAACGTTAAGCACAAAGTTCACTATCATTACCAGGTTGTACCCCAGCTTATGAATGAGTTGTGATAACTGAGCAATGTTTTTTGATGTTTGCTTAGATATGATCCGCCCGGCAAGTTCCTTATTTAAGGGAGCATCCCACTTCTCTGCCTCAATTTTATTAAAGGCTATGGCGTAGGCCGCCAAAACATCGCTTATTTTATCGGCAATAAATGATGACTTAATAATATAGCTGCCTTTTGAAGATACAATGATAAGGTTAGCCGCCGCCAAAACAAGCGCCAGTAACTTAAAAACCGGACTAAAAAAGGCACCAACAATTGCAGCTGTTAACAGAATGGGCGCTATTGTTATGTATTTTGAAAGCGCTTTCTCACCGGGGATATTTAGCGGACTTTTAAGATAACTGAACAACTGCTGAAAGCGATTTATGTCAGTACCATTGGCAAACAACAACAGGGTTTGCAATTCGGGCTTCCATTGGCCTTTGGCAGCAATTTCTTGTGCCGCTTGCTGGCGCGAAATGATCACATCCCGGCTGGCAGGCGCACTTAACCAGGCCGCTAATTTGTGGTTACCTAAAGAAGTAGCTGCGCGATTGATAAGGCCAAATAATGATGCATTACTAAAAATATCCAGATCAGAAGTATAAAAATGCTTTTCGTTGCTATAACGCGACCCGGTATCGTAAATATTGATGCCTTGAGTTATACTTACTATTTCGTTATTATAAACACGCTCCAGGTCGTTGTAATACTTTCTCTTTTTCTCGTAGATGCTTTGGCGTTGTACCAGCCAGGCAAACCAAAATAAAAGCACTACAAAGCTTACCGCGATAACAGAAAAACTATCAGATACAACACCCGCGTAAACAGATATCGCCATCAGGAAAAAAACCAGCAGGCGCAAAAGCGAGTAGCTGTTGGCCTGTTCTTTAAAGCGTTTTGCTTCTGCAGCCGCATTGGCAGCGTGGCCCTGATAGGTGTTAATTATATCTTCCATAAAATCTGCGGCTAAATAAGCACTTATATTTTAATTTAGCGCTATGAAGATCACATTCCTTGTTATAGGTAAAACAGAGGACAATTATCTGAAAGAAGGTATTGATAAGTACGTAAAACGCCTAAAACACTATACCAAATTAGAAGTGGTGGAGCTTCCGGAACTTAAAAACACAAAAGCCCTAACGCAGGATCAGCAAAAAACTAAAGAAGCCGAACTCCTCCTAAAAAAAATAAATGTTACCGACTTTGTGATATTGTTAGATGAGCATGGTGCCGAACTATCATCAAAGCAGTTCGCCAATTACCTGGAAAAACGTGGACACGCCGCAGCGGATATTGTATTTATTGTAGGCGGCCCTTATGGTTTTGATCAGTCTGTTTACAACAGGGCTAATGATAAACTCTCGCTCTCGCGCATGACGTTTTCGCACCAAATGATCCGGTTGTTATTTACCGAACAATTGTACCGCGCCTTTACCATTCTAAAGGGCGAGCCCTATCATCACGAATAAATTATTGCTTGTTTATTTCGGCCCAAAGCAGGTCCTTCAACTGATCTATATTCTTTTGCGCAACTGATGATATAAATACGGATGGAATATCAGCAGGTACTTCCTTTTTCATTTCCGCCATTAGCTCTTCATCCAGCATATCAGACTTGGTAATAGCCAGTACGCGTGGCTTGTGCATTAACTCCGGGTTATATTCGTTCAGTTCTTTCAACAAGATGTCAAACTCCTCTTTAATTGAACGATTAGTATCTGCAGGCACCATAAACAGCAACACCGCGTTGCGTTCAATATGCTTAAGGAAACGTATGCCCAAGCCTTTTCCCTGCGATGCACCTTCAATTATCCCTGGTATATCAGCCATTACAAACGAGCGATGGCCGCGATAAGCCACAATACCTAAATTGGGTACCAGCGTGGTAAAAGCATAATCAGCGATCTCAGGCTTGGCAGCAGATACAACTGAAAGTAAGGTTGATTTACCCGCGTTTGGGAAACCCACCAAACCAACATCTGCTAATAACTTCAGTTCAAGAATATTCCACTCTTCTTTACCGGGTTCGCCGGGTTGTGCAAAACGAGGGGTTTGCTGGGTTGGCGATTTAAAGTGCCAGTTACCCAAACCGCCGCGACCACCATCTGTTAAAATGCGGGTCTCGCCGTCTTCGTTTATTTCAAATAAGATCTCACCGGTTTCAGCATCGCGTGCTATAGTACCCAGAGGTACTTCCAATATCTCATCGCGTCCGGTTTTTCCGGTGCTGGTTCCGCTACTTCCGCTTTCACCGTCGCCTGCTATAACGTGCTTTCTGAATTTCAGGTGCAGCAAGGTCCACAGCTGGGCGTTACCCTTTACAATAACATGGCCACCACGTCCGCCGTCGCCACCATCAGGCCCGCCCATTGAGGTATGTTTGTCGCGGTGCAAATGTGCAGAGCCTGCCCCGCCATGACCGGACCGGCAGCATATTTTTACGTAATCAACAAAATTTGAACCTTGAGACATTTTTGATTTCGGATTTGAAATTTCGAATTTCGAATTTATGCACCATGTATTACAACAAGGCACAGTGCATTTTGATTTTATATCTCAAATTCGAAATTGAATATTCGAAATTCGAAATATTATATCGGCAAGTCCGAAAATCGAAAATCCGAAATCCGAAATATTAATAACCGGCAATTATCGCGTCAATAGCTGCTGCTATTTCGTCAATAGTACCAATACCGTTTATACCGGTAAATTTATTTTGTGCCTTATAGTACTCGGCAACCGGAGTAGTTTTATCGTTGTATTCTTTTATTCTTTTGCGGATGATCTCGGGATTCGCATCATCAGGCCGGCCGGAGTCTTTGCCTCTCAATAAAAGGCGTTTCTCTAACTCATCATCATTAACCTCCAGCGCAATCATACCGGTAATTGATGACTTTTTGCTTTTTAGTAACGAATCAAGCGCCTCTGCCTGTGCAGTTGTACGCGGGAAACCGTCAAAAATAAAGCCCTTAGCATTTTTGTTGGCATCAAGCTTATTGCTGATCATGCCAATAACTACAGCATCCGGAACCAACAATCCGTCATCCATTAGTTTTTTAGCCTCTAAACCTAAAGCCGTACCCTGCGAAATTTCACCACGCAACAAATCGCCGGTTGAAAGATGGATAAGACCATATTTTTCAATAAGTTTTTGTGATTGGGTGCCTTTACCAGCCCCGGGAGGGCCAAAGAGTACTAAGTTGAGCATGCTTATTTAAAAATTAAAAGCCTTTCTACGGTTGATACAGAAAGGCTTTGTTCTCAGTGCACTTGTAGGGATTCGAACCCCAAACCTTCTCATCCGTAGTGAGATGCTCTATCCAATTGAGCTACAAATGCTTTTTATTTAATATCCAATATAAAAAAGCTAATTATTGCCTTTTTTTACGGACTGCAAAGATAGAATATCTTTTCAATCTTGTCTAAAAAAATTAAAAAAATACCATCTGCCTATTATAAAATACTGATGTAAAGGTTTATTTATTTTTTGAAAGATGAATAAAATTCATTTACTTTGCATTACAAAGTACTTTTATATATGAAATTCCATTTCCTCTATTTTATTCTGGCTATTGCATTATTTATTGTTGAAGCAGCAATAGCGGCTTACCTCAATGATAACTTTATACGCCCCTACTTTGGCGATCTGCTGGTGGTAATATTAGTTTACTGCGCTGCTAAAGCTTTTGTTAACACCGCGCCGGTAAAAACAGCCTTAATGGTTTTCGTTTTTGCTTGCCTGATAGAGGTATCTCAATATTTCCATTTGGTGGCGCTTTTGGGTTGGGGCAGATCAGCTACGGCTGCAACGGTGTTGGGGACCTCTTTTTCTTTTACCGATATTTTGATGTACGCCCTGGGTACATTGGTAATTATTGGAATAGAGACCTATTTAAAAACAAACAAACTAAAACCAACAGATGGAAGCATACTTAAATAACATTAGAACCCGTGTAAAATGGTGCATATGGACCGTGATAATTGGATTGTTTTTGAGCGGTATTACGGCCTTCCCTATCGAAACCGAATTGGCCTTATTGATAAAGGGTCAGCCACAGGGCACATCTTTGCTAAGTACCTGGCTAAATAAGGTATATATAGCTATCAGGGACATAAACATGCAATATCCGTTTACTAGCTATGGCACCGACTGGCTGGCCTTTGCGCATGTTATGCTGGCTATACTATTCATCGGCCCGCTGATGGACCCCGTGCGCAATATCTGGGTGATAAAGTTTGGCATAATTGCAGCCGTCCTTATTTTTCCATTGGCCTTTATTGCAGGCAGCATAAGGGGAATACCTTTCTTTTGGCAATATATAGACTGTTCATTCGGCGTTATTACTTTGGCTATATTATTGCCCTGTTATAAATGGATAAAACAACTGGAGGCTGCAGCATGAAAACGTTTGTAGACAAAAGTTCTGTTGTGCGCCAGATCTGGGGGCGTGCAGACACAACACTATTTATCTTTGCCGGCGCTGCCGCCGAATTTGCGTTGAACAAGGCTGTTGACTGGCTGTACTTTACCGGTAAGCTGCCTGCCGATCCTTTAGGCAGGTTATTCTCAACCATAACCTACTCACGAGTGATAATTTTTGCTGATGAGGCAACCGCTTTGCAAGCCATTGATAAAATAACCTCCATACATAAAGGTGTACAGCAAAACCGCGGCGCTACTATACCCGACTGGGCCTACCGTGATGTTCTATTTATGCTGATAGATTACAGCATACGATCATTTGAACTATTGGACAGGCAGCTAACCCAAGCGGAAAAAGAAGAAATATTTGATGTATTTAACCGCATGGGCAAAAGGATGCAGATAGCTGGCTTACCTGCAAATATTGAGGAGTGGTATATAATGCGCCATGCATCCCTTAAGCAAAACATGGTGCGCAGTAATTTTACTTACGATCTGTATAAGCAATATAAAAAACACCTGGGTGCCTTTAGGTATCAAATTGTATTGCAGGTGCAGCGCATTTTAGTTGCGCCACACGTAAACAGTCTGCTCAACTTTAAAAAACGGCTTTGGATACTACCGGCTATGGGTATTTACAAATTACTGAGGCAAGCAGGGATTGATGGCTTTTTTAGGAACGCATTACTACCACCAGCCTATAAAGAGCAAATTAAAAGCTTAGATGTACGGGCAATTAAGGCATAGCCCGATCTGTTTAGCTAAACTTTTTCCTCAACAGGAGCAGGTGTTTCGTTCTGCGCGTCTTTAAAATCTTTTACGCCTTTTCCTAAACCGCGCATTAATTCAGGTATTTTTCTTCCGCCAAAAAGCAGTAGTACTACTGCCAGGATAACTAATATTTCGGGCATTCCCATATTCTTATAGATTTTAATGATGTGTGTTAAACAGCCTCTTTTAACTGCGGATGCTGCAGTAAAACGAAAATATCGGTATTTAATATCTTAGCAATCTCAAACAAGCGGTCAACCGTTATACGGGTGTAGCCTAATTCTATTTTGCTGTAACCGTTTTGGCCAATGCCCAGTTTCATGGCCATATACTCCTGCGAATAGCCAAGGTTTTCTCTCGTGGTGCGGATGCTTTCTATTAAGTGCTGCATTATCTGTAGTGCTGTTACAACTATACTTACGCAAAAAAAGTTTTAAGGATTTTTATAATCAGGCCTTTTTATCTCTTTTGCCACAACATCAGGTTATAAAACACCAATTTCAACCATAAAAAAAGGGAGCCTCCTTGTGGAAGCTCCCTTTAAATAATTCATTTCTTACTATCTTGGAGGTCCGGCTGGCCCACCAGGTCCAAAACCGCCTCTTCCGCGCAATACAGGGCGAATGGTATCCAGTTCAGCCATGGTATAGCTTGCAGTTCTTGCAGCTGTAGCTTTTCTAACAGTAGCAACATCTTCCGGCAATACTACCGCTCCTTTGTTACCAAAGTCGCTGCGGATATAGCTTAGTACTGAAGCGATGTAATCATCATCATTACCACCTAAAGCAGGCATAGCATCTGGATAAGTTGTACCACGGATAGGGCCTGTTAAGCCGTGTAATAAAGTGCGGATCAATTTCTCAGGACCAAAAGCATTAACATCAGGGTTACCTGCAAGCGCCGGAGCTGTTGAGGTAGTACCACCAATAATAACACCCTTACCATCGCCGCCATGGCAGGTAAAGCATAGCTGTTTGTAAATAACCTGACCCTGAGATACCAATTTAGCGCTTTGAGCACTTAAAGCTGCCTGACGGGCTGCTTGCTCTGCTTTAGCTTTCAGCTTGGTTTCTCTTGAGTTTTGAGATAAAGCAAGCATCGGATCATTAGGATTATTCTTGATCAGATCAGCAATGATCTTTTTAGATTTATCAGAATCAACAAAACGTACGCTCAGCATTACCTGGAAACGAACATCAGCGTCAGCGTCATTCATCATAGTAGCTAACTGGTCGATAGCTTTAGGGTCGGCTTTTATAACGTCCTCTCCTATCCATGCTACAGTTTTACGTACGCGTGCATCGTTATCTTTCATAGCGGCTGTCCAGGTAGCGTTATCTAATGATCCCATACCGTTCAAGGTCCACAAAGCATGTATGCGGGTTAAATGGTTAACACCTGCATCAAGCGCTAATCTTTTTAATTCAGGCACAACTGATTTATCGTTACGAATAACCAGCAATTTCTGCGCTTCGTCTCTCCACCAGCCATTGTTGATGTTGCTTAAATGCGCCACCAATTGCGCGCTGGTTTCTTTGTATAAGTCAAATTTCTTTTTGAAATCAGGCTTGTAATCGTCATGTACCAAACGGTAAATACGGCCACGGCCTATATTTTTTTGCAGGCCTTTATCTTCAATTTTACCACGAAGGAAAGTTCCTTTTCTTGTCCAGTTACTTTCCTGGATAATACCATGGTACATATCAACTATGTACAAACTGCCATCAGGGCCGGTTGCTGTGTTAACAGGGCGGAAGTTGATATCTGTTGAAGCAATAAACTCTTGTTTATCATAAGCGTTACGCAAGGTTATTTTACCGTTAGTATTGGTAACCTTAGCACGACGAATGATACGGCCTACGGGCTCAGGGATCAAAAGATCTCCGTAAAGATCATTAGGCAACATGTTACCACGATAGATTGACTGACCTGCAACCGCTGTAAAGTGGTTAAGCGTGCTATCTGTTGAACGCAAACGGATTGGGCCACCCTGAACGTCAGGTGTAGTTACAATTGGCCAAACTTCCTGAAACTCGGCATCAAACTGATCTTTCGTATCTAATTGTCCGTAGTGGATGTTCTGCTGGAAATCGCGCGCGGGTACTTCTGCACCGGCGTTTGAATAAAATAAACGGCCATAATCATCGTGTGTTAAACCCCACTGTGGTGGTACACCTTCCTGTATTTCCTCGCCTATTACTTTTTCGCCTTGCAGCGTGAAACGAACCGGATCGTAAGATACATACATACGGTTATCCAGGTTCCATATCAAACCGCTTTTTTGGTGCTCAAGGTTGTTGTTATTACCAACGGTAGGGCTGGTATAAACAGTTGTCTTTTTATCAGATACTCCGTCGCCATCAGTATCCTGGAAACAGAACACATCATTTGTCCAGGTAAGGTTAACCAATAAGCGGCCATTATCCAATGGCTGCAAGGTACGTGGCATTACAATGTTATCAACGTAAATGGTCATTTTATCCATTACGCCGTCGCCATTGGTATCTTCTAAAAGTTTAATTCTACATTTTTCATCGCGTTGGCCCGTACCATCTGCATCAAGCATATAGGTATTTAACTCGGCTACGAACATGCGGCCTTTACCATCCCATGCTATTGCAACGGGCTGGCTTACCATTGGCTCTGAAGCAACTAACTGCAGATGGTAACCCTTAGGCAGGTAAATGTGCTTCATCTCTTCTTCAGGCGATTTTGGCGTAGGATCAGGGTGCATGTTCACCTTTATCCTACCTGCGGCATCGCGCTCTACAGGGTATTGTGTAGCGTACTTTTGAGCCGGCTTACAAGTATAAAATGCTACTGCTGATATGCATGCTATACCCAAAAGCCATTTGTTGTTATTTTTCATTATTCCAGGTTATATTTAGTTTCTAGTTTTTCAGATTTAACATTACATCTTTTTGCGGCCCATAGCGTATTCTATGCCGGCTAAAAGGTGTTGCAGGAAAAGTGGTTCTTCATAAGAAGAATCTGTATGGCCCAGTGCAGTGTAGAATGCACGCCCGCCATCATAATCATGCCACCAAGCTAACGGATGGTCAGCACCCATTTTGGCTTGCGGGCTTCTGGTGTAAACTTCCGGAGCGGCAGATGACTCGTCAAGCTTTAACAACACATGTACATCTTGTGGCATGGCTCTGTAAGCATACCACTCATCTTTACGTTCCCAACGTGCAGGTAACATTTTTGTAGCGGCAGAAGTTCTGTCAACCACGTCAATTGTCATATTAGGTGTGCCCATAGGGTGTGCTTTGAAGTAGGCACCTACCAATTTACCATACCAGGCCCAGTCGTACTCACCATCTGATGCTGCGTGTATACCTACATAACCACCGCCACCTTGTATGTAGGCAGTAAATGCGGCTTTATGCGCATCGTTTAGGATGTGGGCACCTGTAGTGCTTATAAATATTACGGCTGCGTATTGCTTCAAATTCTCCGGCGTAAACTTGTTTTCATCGCTGGTGGTATCTGCAACAAAATTGTTTGTAGTACCCAACTTCATTATGGCTATTGACCCGGGAATTCTGGAAGCATGTGCATAAGCCTTTCTGCCGTTATTGTCAACGCCTATTTTATGAAACACCAAAACCTTATTTGATTTTGAAGAGCCTTTTTTTGCGCTTGAGCACGACGCTGTGATACCTATAGCAGCAATTAGCGCAACGCTACAGATCAGCCTGTAATACTTTGTAAAGTTTGTCATGTAAAAATGGTTTATAATTTGGTTTTAATATGAATCGGCCGATCAAAAACAGGAAAATTTGTACTCTGATCGTGAAGTACAAATATTTATTTATTTTAATAAAATAAAAAGCCCTACCTAATTAAAGGTAGAGCTTTTTTAAGTATTTATTTAAGCGACAATATATATTGTACCATCTTTTTTACATCTGTCGGTGGCAATGATGGGTGCGGCGACATTGGTGTAGTTCCCCAGTTGCCAGAGCCACCAGCTATTACTTTTTTTACCAGCAAATCATAATTAGCTTCTGTTGGTGCATATTTTTTTGCAACATCAATATAAGCAGGGCCAATAACCTTTGTATCTTCTTTATGGCAAGCCAAACAGTCTGATTTTGTAAGCGCCTGTTTACCCATTACAAGATCGGCCGCACTTGGTTTTGACACAACTGTTTTTGTAACGGTAGTGGTTTTTTTAACCGTGGTGGTTTTTTTTGTAGTTTGACCGAATGACAAATTAGCAACAAGCATAGCACATATAAAACTTGTTAATACGATAGTTCTCTTCATTTCTATTAGTATATAATTAATTGTTGTATTAGTATTTAAAACTTCTGTAGGTTGAGCCAACAAATTTAGAAAATATGGCCTCAAAAGCAAGTGTAACCATACTACTCAAAAATTTATTAGCTTCTTTTTTTTGACGTTAAAACGCACCGAAAGTTTAAAAAGTGTTAAATAATTACAAATAATACATGCAAGCTTACTGTAAAGGATACACTTACCTAACTGTTACCCTAAAAAATAATTTAACTGTAGTATAATTGTTACTAAAACTAAATTTCAAATAATAGCAATCGATTGCAAGCAGACCGGAAAAGCCCACCGATTTGTTAAAAAACCACCATCCTGTCCGGAAACTTTTCGCCGTAGTTAATCACCATATTGCGGATATAATCATTACCCGGGTAAGGCGTAAGCTGCGTCTTTAGTTGCTGCAGATCATTGGTTGGATAACCGGGCGCGATATAGCCCATACCATAAAACTGTCCCCGCTCTACCAGTATACAGCTATGCTCATCGTAATTGCGTCCTTCGTCTCTTATGGCAAAGGTGGGCAAGGCATTTCGCAGGCCCTCAATAGCGTTGGCCACCTTGCTATTATAATCTGCAACAAGCTGCAAACCCTCGCAGGCGCAAGAGCCTGCATGAGCACCGCTACAAGCACTATTGTTACGCTGTATAAAACAAAGCTTGGGGCAAAGTTCAAACTGATCTATAAGGCTATGGATAATGCTGTAACCTTCGTTTATTGAGTTACAGGTGTACACAGGCTGAAGAGCGAATTTCCGCCTTTTATCAACAGCCAAACGCATATAGCCGCTTTGGTCTTCAAAAACAAACAGCCCGTAAGCATGCTCAAAGCGCTTTAACGACCGGTTGTATTTTGGCCAAAGCCTTTTTATCTCCACCGCCTCCAGCACAAAAGCAATTAGTTCTGTACCGCATTCCTTAAAAGTTACCCGGTGGATGTTGCGCAAAAACTCCTGCCGCTGCGGACCAGGATTATTACCGGTAAAATGACTGCAAACCCGTTTTTTTATATTCCGCGCCTTTCCTACATATATCACCTTCCCTTTATCGTCATGAAAGTAATATATGCCGGGCATCATAGGCAGTGCTTCAATATCTGCTTTGGGTAAATGCGGGGGCAGTAATTGTTCTTTTGAGTTTTGCTTAAGCGCCTTTTTTATATGGTCATCCCTATCGGCACGCAGCATCATCCCGAATAATTCTGCTGTTGCTTCCGCGTCGCCTAAAGCACGGTGACGGCTTTCGTTATCAATACCTAAGCTGCGGCATAACCTGCCCAGGCTGTACGATGCATGACCGGGCAATATTTTGCGCCCCAGCCTAACAGTGCACAACTTATTGGTGTTAAGGTCATAACCCGCCTGGCCCAAATGGTAACGTACAAACGAGTAATCAAAGTTAACGTTGTGGGCTACGAAGATCTTTCCGTGCAGCAGGTGGTAAATATCGGCGGCCACATCCTCAAAAGGCGGGGCCTGTTCTACCATATCATTGGTAATACCAGTTAGGGCGCTAATATAAATAGGTATTTCCCTGCGGGGATTAACGAGTGTGCTGTAACGCTGCGTAACCTTTTTGCCATCGTGCAGGCAAATGGCTATTTCGGTAATACCATTCGCGCTGGCATGCCCCCCTGTGGTCTCAATATCTACTATGGCGTACACAGGGTAAAGTTAGCAAGTTTTGCTAATTTATTTAGTTATGATTTTAAAAAAAAGATTTAATCACCCCCTGCTAAATAATGGGGACCTATTGAGAAAGTTGAAAGGTGCTTTTTTTTAAGATACTAATTGCCTGGTCAGCAAGCTCGTCGGTAAGACCAATTGACGGGCTGGTAAGCACCAGTTTATCCTTTAAACTATCAGGCAGTTCGTTTAAAAATTTATCATCATCAATTATCACAAAATCTTCGCTCTCCACATGTTTTTTTCTATACCACTGCAAAATTTCATCTTTTCGAGTAGTAGTTAAACTGTTTGTGCCGAGCCTTTTAACACTTTTAGCATTTATACCTCTTGATTTTAATAGATCCCGCCACTGCGCAATGTTGTATTTAGTTTTATGCGAGGTTGTTAACAGAACTGAAGCATTTGTTTCGGATAGGATGCGTTGAAGTGCTTTAACTGATTTTGAATTAAATACAGAAAACCCATCATCCATAAACTCCGGTTTTTTCCAAGAGTTTGCCGGAACCATTACACCATCTATATCTAATAAAATTAACATATTCAAATTTACAACTTATTATTTATCTTGAAGTTATTTGTCGCACAAATTCAATTTCAACATTATTGAATTTAGCATCTATTTCGTTTAGATACTCGATCTTAGCTTGTGTATCCCAATCCTCTTCATCAAACTCCACTAGCCTCCACTCTATTTTTTGTGTTGCTGAAGTACTATTACTTAACACATGGTCAAGCTTAAAATTCATCATCAATGAGCTTAAGTATCTATGATGCCCGTCTATAATTAAATCATCGCATACTTTTATCTCATCAAATTTGATATCGTTCGACATCTTTTGACACATTCTTAAAATAATAGGAACGCATAATCTTTGCTGTGTTGGAGTAAATGGAATGTGATTGGAAGCTATAAACTTCTTAATAAATTCAATCGTTATATTTTTCATATAATTGGATAGTTTAAATAAATATGCGATTATATATTATTCTTTAACTCATTTATTTCACCTCAATCTCCTCATTACCATAAACTACGCTTTTGCCACTCATACCATGCACAATTATCCTGAACTTTCCCGTTATATAGCCTGTATAGAAAGAGAATGATGCCTTGCCATTCCGGTTAGTGGTTAGGTCGGGTTTCCAAAATAAGGTAGACAGATATTGTTGCTCCAGTAGTCCGTCGAGGCTTCTATTCAAACTATAAAATTCACTAGTGTGCTATATATGGCTAATACTTCCTGACTCATTGAGGTACATCCCTGATATACCCCGCCAAAAATGGCCTACCCTTTACACTATTTCAGACGGATGCGTCCCGGAATATAACAACAGTTTTGCGTGTAACGAGTCTGTATTAAAAGCTTTTGACTGTGCCCAACTGCTACCGGCAAACAATGTTAACGTTGAATATAAAAGCAGCTTTAATATTTTATTCATATTAAGAGTTTAGGCTTAATGGTTAAACGGGGATTGTGTGTAGCTAAAAGTATAATTTATACCATTTACTTCAAAAAATCACTCCAATTAACACTACTGATTATTAAACAATAAGCCTTATAGGCCGTTGTTAAAATATGATGAAAGCGCTAATAATAAACTGCACATTAAAACGGGGCGACAAGTTTTCAAATACCGGCGCCATGGCAAAAAAAGCTGCTGAGCAATTGGACGCGCTGGACATATCAACGGAAATTATACGACTGAACGACTATAACGTTTTAACGGGAAACTCGTCTGACGAAGGAGACTGCGATGAGTGGCCAGCTGTTCTTGAAAAGATTAAGACCTGTAACGTTTTTATAATCGCTACACCGGTGTGGATGGGAAACCTGGCATCAACAGCGCAAAAAGTTATTGAGCGGTTAGATGCCGTGTTCAGGGATGAAAACCTGATGGATAAGGAGACTGGCCAGTTTATGCCTTACAACAAAGTAGCCGGCTGCCTGGTTACCGGTAACGAAGACGGCGCCCATACCTGCGCCGCGCAGGTACTATGGGCCATGCAGGAAGTTGGCTTTACCATTCCACCCAACGCAAACGCTTACTGGGTTGGCGTGGCAGGCGGCGAAAAAGACTATGTTGAGGCCGGGGCCGAACGCTATCTGTACACCAATAAAAGCCTGCGCTACATGACATCTAACCTGGCGTTTATGGCTAAACTACTGGCAGCAAATCCCATTACCACCAACTTATCCGATGAAACTAAAAAGGCTGAGGCAGAAAGCGATAAGGAGGATTAGTTACCCTTTAACAATCCCCATCCACCCCGCAGCTATCGCCCTCAATAATATCCAGCTTAGCGGGCTTATTATCTAACGCCCATTCTTGATGCGCCTTTTCGAGTGTTTGCAAAAATACCGGTACTGCCTGTGCGCCGGATACACCGTACTTGTTATCTAGCACAAAAAACGGTACACCGCTTATGCCGTATCGTTGGGCCTGCATTACATCGGCGTTAACATCTGCAGCGTATTCGTCGGTTGCCAGGGTTTGTTTAACCAGGGTCTTATCTAAACCAATGGCTTCGCCCAGTTCGGCCAATGCATCATGGTCGGCTATGTTTTTGCCTTGGGTAAAGTAAGCGTTAAAAAGGGCTTCTTCGGCCTCGTCTCCTTTGCCGTTCTGTTTGGCCAGGTGGGCAAAGCGGTGCGCATCAAAGCTATTGGCTACAACGGCTTTGTCCATATCGTAAGTTAATCCAACCTCGGCGGCCATTTCAGTAACATGGTGATTCATTTGGCGGGCGTGGTCAATTGTCCAGCCTTTAATATCAGCAAGGTATTGCGTTACGTTTAAAGATGGATCTGTTTTTAAGTGCGGATTAAGCTGAAAGCTCTTCCATTCCACCTCAATATCAGCCTTGCTATCCAATTGCTGCAAAGCTTGCTCAAACCGCCGTTTGCCTATGTAGCAAAACGGGCACATCACATCAGACCAAATTTGTACTTTCATGGTACAAATTTACCTAAGGCGATTTTTAAAGGGGTAAGCGCAAAGTAAAATTAGCATTGTTGTCCCGCGCGGATGTGAGACAAAGTGGGACAAGTTGGGACAATATTTTTAGTAATCAGTTGAAATTTAGCAGTTTGCAGTTTTGGCTTGGGACAAAGTGAGACAACTTATTCGTCAGGAAAATTAGCTGTAAATTACCTGTAAATAACTCATAATCAATTAATTGCAAATTAGCTATTTTTTGTCCCACTTTATAAATCTATTTCAGCACTAAACTCCAGGCTAATTGTTTATTTCAATCAGTATAAAATCATTTTTGGGCGCATCGCATACGGGGCAGTTATAATCGCCGATATTTTCAAAATCAGTGCCCGGCGCTATATCATTTAATGGATCTCCGTATTGTTTATCGTACCGGCTCAGGCAGCAACAGCACTCGTAAACATTTATCTTTTCGTGCAGTATAGGTTTGTTGGGTAGGTCTACAGGTTCAATCGCTTCGCACTGCAGGTTTTGAAAGTGGTGGCACAATGCCGTTAACTTTTCACTTAATCCATCCTGCGCTACCCCCGTCGCATATATAATTTCCTCCCTTGAGTTCGGGTTAAAATCGCGCGTATGCGAAATATTATAAAGGTCATCACCCTCCTTCTTAATAATTATAGACCCCTGCAAACCTGTTTTGGGCTGTGTTTTAATAGCAAAGCAAAGTTGATAGGTTCGCAGGTCGGCCTCCTCAAACTGTCGTACCAATTGCAATTTGAGTTCGAGGCCTTCCCTGCAAACATCTTCTACCTGCCAGTTTAACTCATTGGCAGCGTGGCGTACGTTAAAATGGTATTTGCTTAGTATCAAGCCCCACTGCGGCCTATCTGCCGGCTCAATGCCCTTAATAATGAGCGATTTCCAGGGCGTGGTATAGATCTGCCCTATACGGCTTTTTAAACACAACAGGCAAACATCTTTTAAAAAGCCCAACGAGAATAGCTCGTTACGGCGGTAAACACCCAGCCAGTACTTATTGCTGTATTTGTTAAAGCCCTCGTAATAAGGCAGATAAAAATCAGGCAGTTTTAAAGCTTCGGTTACCTGTTTAAAAACCACGTTCAGTTTTTTTATCGCCATTTTATAGAACAGGTCGGTATCAACCCCTGCCTGGTTAAAAAACAGCTCTTTCTTTTGCAGGATGGTATCTTCTATAGCCTTAGCTAACGCCGGGATATCCTCCGAATAAACCAGCGTGGGTAAACAATACAGCTGATCTGTTTTAGGAAACCGCACATAGGTAAACCAGTAATTATTGGTATTGGATGCTATAAAATTAATATGCCCGCTAAAAAACGGCACAAAGGTTTGGTTACTGTCTACCAGGTTTACCTTTAGCTTGGGCTGATGGTCAAAGCCATCAAAAATGTCTTTGTAAACCCCCTCGCGCAGCCAGGCATCGTGATGAGTAAAAATAGTATCGGCCACGTAGGAGCTGATGATATTGGGGCAGTTATCCTCATCAACCTCATAACTGATGGCTGATTTAAGCATATCCAGCTCCAGATCCTCCAGCCTTTCCGCATCTATGGTAAAATAAAGCTGTTGCCGGTTACCAAAACGGATGCTGTCGGCACCGGCACTCCCGGCAATCACTAATATTTCATAAAGATCGCCTGCTGATATAAAGCCTCCCGGTAAGTTTATTTTGATCAGATGCTCCATCATTTATCCCGCTTTAGCCATTACGTTATTTTGCAGCGCGGCATCCAGCAGACGCTTAACCTCGGGCTTGCAAGATCCGCAACCCATGCCCGCGCCGGTAGCCGCGCATAATTCTTTCAAGCTGTGGCAACCACTATCAATTTTATTCTGAATATTACCGCTGCCCACGTTGTTACAGCTACAAACCAGTTTGCCTATAACCGGTTCGGCAGCATTGCCGCTGCGCAGCAACTGCAGGCGTTTTTCGCTTAATTCGGTTTTGTTGGCAATCAGTTCCCTGAACTCTAAAAACTCACTCTTATCGCCAATTAAGATGGCTCCTACCAGCCGGTCCTGGTGTATGATGCATTTTTTATAGTAGCGCTTGGCCTTATCTATAAACACCACTTCCTCGTAATCGGTATCATTAGGGCATTCTGATAATCCTATGCTGCAGAGATCAAAGCCATGAATCTTGATAATATTCATAAACAGGCTGCCCTTGTAATAGCTGGCAATGTCACCATTCATGTAGGCGGCAACTACGCCAGCCTGTTGTTCAGCGGCTGCGGATATGCCGTATAACGTTCCATCAAACTCCGCTATCTCTCCTATCGCATATACGTCCGGGTCGCTGGTTTGCATGCGCTCGTTAACGATCACGCCGCGGCGGCACTCCAATCCGCTTTCTTTGGCTATCTCAAAATTAGGGTTGGTGCCTATTGCCAGTATTATGGCATCGCAATTTAACTTGCGACCGCTTTTTAGACCAACACCCGTTAATTTTGAGCGACCATAAAACAACTGGATTTCGTCATCATAATAAATATCGCAACCCTGGTCGGCCATTTCTTCGTGCAGCAACTGGCTACCCAATGCATCTAACTGCCTGTTTAAAAACCGGGAGGTACGGTGTATAATGGTGATCTTGATACCTATTTCGCGCAGCGATGCCGCCATTTCCAGACCGAGCAAACCGCCGCCAACTACTACCACATGGCCGTTTTGCGGCACATGCTTTTTAAAGTTATCGGCATCATTACGGTTACGCATGGTAAAAATACCAGGCAATTGGGGTACATTTTTGGGCACTGCGGCCCTGCTGCCGGTAGCCATCAGCAAAACATCATAAGGTGTTTTAACACCCCTTGAGTCAGTAACTACTTTATTGGCGCGGTCTATTTTTTCAATACTTACCCCGCGCAGCAGGTTAATGTTATATTCCGGCTCTTCCTCATCTGTCATCTTCACCAACTGCTCCCACTTTTGCTCGCCGCTGATGTAATCGGGCAGCATAATGCGGTTATAGAACGGGAAGTTCTCTTTACTGAAAACTGTAATTTTATCTTCCTTATTTAATTCGCGGTAGGCTTTTACAAAACCATATGAACCCGCCCCTGCCCCTATCACCACAATCCGCTGAAAAGGCTTTTTATACTTCTCCACCCTTACCGCGCAAAACTTAAAGTCAGGCTCTTTAGACATGGGGTCTATCTTGTCTGACGTTAAGTTATTGGCCCTGTTCAGATCGTTACCTAAAACCTTGCCCCAATGCATGGGCAGAAAAACAACACCCTGTTTTATTTGGGTTGATATTTTTGCTTTAACCTGTACTTCGCCGCGTTTTGAGGTGATTACAGCAACGTCTCCTTCGCTAATTTGCAATGCTTCTGCATCTGTTGGATGGATCTCTAAAAAAGCCTGCGGATAATGCTGATTAAGCTTGTTTACCTTACCGGTTTTGCTCATGGTATGCCACTGATCGCGGATGCGGCCCGTGGTTAATATAAAAGGGAAACGCGCGTCGGGCATTTCGCTGGTCAGTTCATCGGGTACAGCATGGATAATGGCTTTGGCAGATGGCGTATAAAATTTCTTATCGGCAAATAAACGCGGCGTACCATGCAGCGCGCTTTTCTTTTTATAGGGCCACTGCACCGTTTTGCGTTCCTTTAAAATTTCATAACTCAGTCCGCTTATGTCTATGTTGGTTTTCTCGGTCAGCTTTACATGTTCCGCATAAATAGCCGCGGCGTCTTTAAAATCAAAACCCTTATAACCCATTTTTTTCGCAAAGCGACAAATGATCTCTGCATCCGGCAAAGCCTCTCCCGGTGCATCAATAACCTTATTCAGGTAGCTTATGCGCCTTTCGGAGTTGGTCATGGTTCCCTCCTTTTCGGCCCAGGCCGCTGCCGGCAAGATCACATCCGCATAAGGCAAACATTCAGATCTGTTAGTGATCTCCTGCACCACAACAAATTTGGCTTTCTTTAAAGCCTCCTCTGCCAACCGCACGTTGGGCAAACTGGTCATTGGGTTGGTACACAATATCCAAATCGCTTTTAAGCGCCCATCGTTCAATGCCTCAAACATTTCGGTAGCGGTAAGCCCCGGCTGCGGGTTAATAGTTGCTCCTCCCCAAAATTGCTGTACCTCTGCACGGTGCATGGGGTTAGCCATATCCCGGTGTGCAGGCAGCAAGTTGGATAGCCCACCAACCTCGCGCCCACCCATGGCATTGGGTTGTCCGGTCAGCGACAACGGTCCGCAGCCAGGTTTGCCGATATTTCCTGTTATTAAATTAAGATTAATGAGGCTCAAATTTTTATTTACGCCAATAGCGCTTTGATTAAGCCCCATTGTCCACATGCTGATAAAGCCATTGGCGTTACCAATATACTTTGCGGCCAAACGAATATCAGTTTCGCTAACTCCGCAGATCAGCGCGGCATTGTGCACCGTTTTGGTAAACACCAGCTCGCTGTAAGCTTCAAAGCCTTCGGCATGGTTGGTCACAAAATCAAGGTCTATGTCGCCGTTCTCTATCAGCACCCTCCCTATGGCATGGTTAAGGGTTATATCCGTGCCGGGGTTGATCTGTAAATGCAGATCGGCAATGCTTGCGCTGTCTGTAACCCGTGGGTCAACCACAATAATTTTTATTTGCGGATTGGCTGCTTTATGCGCTTCAACCCTTCTCCACAAAATAGGATGGCACCAGGCCGGGTTGGCACCGGTAACGTAAAAGCAGTCGGCCAGTTCAATATCATCATAACAAACCGGTACACTGTCTTCGCCCAATGCTTTTTTGTACCCAACAACCGCGCTGCTCATGCACAGACGCGAATTAGTATCAATATTATTGCTTCCGATGAAGCCCTTCATCAGCTTGTTCAGTACATAATATTCCTCTGTAAGGCACTGGCCCGAAGCGTAAAACGCAACCGAATCAGGCCCATATTTATCTATAAAAGTTTTAAAAACGGCAGCAGCACGATCAAGAGCGTTGTCCCAGCTTACGCGCTGCATGGGCATGCTTTTGTTATACCGCATCTGCGGATAAAGCAGCCTGTCGGTCTTGTCGTTAACGGTATGATGCAGGTTTATTCCTTTACTGCAAAGCATACCCTTATTAACCGGATGGATCTTGTCCCCTTCAACAGTAATGCTGCCGTTTTTTTCCTTATTAACCACCACGCCGCAGCCCACCCCGCAGTAACAGCAGGTTGATGTATAACTTTCGGTGTTTTTTCTGGTCATGGATAGTTAATAAGAATTATGTTATGCAGCGCTGCCTGCCATGTTGTTATTTAGTTCAGCATCGGCAGCGGGTTGTTTCTGAAAACGGGTAATAAGTATCACAACAGATATAGCAATTACGATGTAACCTATGTAAGTAAATGCCTGCACATAAGTGATGGTTTCTGACTTGAACAGGAAGCCAAACAACATACCGCCAACGTTGCCACCGGCACCGACAATGCCGCTTACCAAACCCACATTTTTAGTATTTACAAAAGGGACAATGCCATAAGTAGCACCGTTTGACATTTTAAGGAACAGGGCAAACGTTAACATAGATGCTATAGCCATAAACAGCGAGCCTGCCTGTGCAAACAATATCAAACCGCAGCCTTCCAGCAAAAGCACACCTGCCAGGACCAAACCCTTGCCGCGCATACCGAATTTTTTACCCACTTTATCTGATGCTATACCGCCCAGGGCACGGGCAAAAATATTCATGAAACCAAATATCCCTGCCCAGAAACCTGCTGTGCTTTGGTTTAAATGGAAGCTATCCACAAAATGCAGTGCGGCCACATTATCAAACGTAAGCTCCATACCGAAGCACATGGCATAGGCCAGCATTAGCGCCCAAATACGCCAGTCGCTTAACACGCTCCAGTCTGTTTTGGTATTTTGCTGTTTGTGTCCTATCTCATCGTAGTTGCCATTCGGGGTATCCTTGGTGTAACGGTAGTATAAAAAGGCCATTATCAGCATCATTAAACCGGGTACTATCATGGCATAGCGCCATGCTTCGGCTGGGGTATAACCAAAACCAACAATGGCGGCAAATATCAGCGGCATTACCATATTGGTTATTCCACCACCTAAGTTGCCCCAGCCACCTGTAACCGCGTTTGCTGTGCCTTTAATATTGGGCGCAAACATCATGGAGGTATGGAACTGCGTAATAACAAACGAAGCACCTATAACGCCTATGGCCAGCCTGAACAATAAGAAAGTTATATAGCTATGGGCCAACCCTACCAGGAATACCGGTATTGCGCCAACCAATAAAAGCCTTACCGCTGTTTTGCGTGGCCCCCAGCTATCGCACAGTTTACCTATAATCAAGCGGGCTATAATGGTAGCTGTTACAGATGCGATGATGATATTGCCTACCTGTGCTTTGGTAAGGCCCAGCTCGGCGCGAACGGTTGGCATTAAAGGCGCCAAACCAAACCATCCGAAGAAACATACAAAGAACATTAACCAGGTAATGTGGAAAGTGCGCATTTGAACGCCCTTGCCCGAAAATATATTGAGTTTTGTGAGTTGCTTTTCCATTGTATTATTGTGTTACAGGGTTATTGATAAGGGAATTATTTATTCAAAAAATCTGGCTTGATATTGATCTGCAGGTAGGCCCAAACCGGACTTAAATTGGTAGTGCCCGGCGTTATATTTTTGGCATACTCCATACTGCGGGATGCTGCCATGTAGGATAAGCCCAGGTCAACAGTGGTTAGTTTATTCAGCTTGTAAGCGGCGGTAAGATCAAGCTCGGTGCCCAGGTGCTTGCTTAAAGCTTGTCCGCTTGCATCTTTCTGATCGTTGCCTAACATAAAATAATGCCCGGCCAGCTCTGCGGTAAAGCGGGTAGAAGTTAGTTTTACCTTCAGATAAGGATCAGACAGGCCACCATTTGGCGCGCCGCTTACCGCGTAGAAATAATCCATGTACCCCCAGAATTTGTGCGGAGTGCCATACAGGGGATCAAACCTGTGGTTGGTTTTTGATGCAGAAAAGGCGTTGTTACCCGACAGGTAATCCCAACCCGCGGTGTAGCTCATTTTGCCTGCTTTGTATGCCAATGATGAGGTGAGCATATAAGCGTTCAATTGCAGGCTGTCCTTATCCCGCCCGCCCTGGTAATAATATCCTGCTGTTGCTGCCCATTGGTTGCCCGCGCCAAATACCGGATTAACCAGCAGCCCTGTTGTGATGCGGGTATTAACGCCCGACTGGTTAAAGCGCCTTCCGTAAATATACCCGGTATTGCCGTTGGCGATATTTTTAACAGAGTCTAATTTATACTTGCCAAACTGGTCGGCAAAGAACAAACCCGAAACCTTGGTTTTACCGATCTTTTTAGCGGTGTATAAATATTGAAACGCCTTATAGTTTTGTGTTAAGCCATTTGTTCCTGGCGGATTGACAAACACCGGACCGCCTTTTTTATCGCTGTTCCCGGCGGTATTAACCAGTGGTAAAAAACCGGCAGGGGTATTAGTCAGGTTGCCATTATTATCCTTAACCGTTGCGGGTACGTTGGCAGGGGTATAATAAGTGCCATTATAGTTAATGGCATCAGTATGCTGGTTGAAAGCCACACCCAGGTCAACCTGCCATCCTTTTTGTAATAGTTTAAACACCAGGGCATCGTGGCGGCGTGCTTGTGTTGTCCAGTCTAACGCGCCTAATAAGCGCTCATCATCATAAGCTATCTCTTGTCTGCCCAGCTTTATAGCAAAGTAATCAAAGGGCGAAGATTTAAACGAGGTGTCTTTTTTGTTGGATAATATCAATTCGGCCCAGGCCTCGTGTATTCCTAATTTATTGCCATCGGCGGTGCTGATGGTAGAGGCATCCTGCCCCCAAAGCCTTACATCCTGAACGGATGTTTGGAAAATAAGCTTGCTTGATCTGTAGTTAAATGTGAGCCTGGTGCGCTGAGCCGTGAACACCGATGCGCTATTGCCGAGCGGTTGCAGTGTCCCGTACCCGCTACGCAATTCGCTCCGCGTTCGGAGCTGTCCGGTAAGACTAAGCTGCGCCGATGCTTTGATAGACGACAAGCTTAACGACAAAAGCAGTATTTTGCCCACGCCGTTTTGGTTTAATACATTTTTGTACATTTGGTGAGGTTTTTTTTGTTAAAGCGATAAAAACTGTATGGCTCTGTCTGGGAATGCGACCTCCCGGCAGGGCTTTTTTATTGGGTGTACAAAAAATATTAAGCGGCATTTACGCCTACATAAACTTTACCGTCGGCTACTTTTACCGGGTAGGTTTTTATGCTGAAATCGTCGCCGGTAAGGCACTCGCCGCTTAAAAGCGAAAAGGTTTTTTTGTGGAACGGACAGGCCACCTTAGGCTCGCAATCTTCGCCGGAGCTGCCTATCATACCCCGCGAAAGCGCCATTTGCTGTTTATGCGGACAAAGGTTTTGAGTAGCATACCACTCGTTGCGGCGGCTAAAGTTGTAAATGGCTATTTGCTCATCGCCATGTTTCATGCAAACCCCGCCGTTTTCCGGAACATCATCAATGTAGCAGGCCGGGATCCAATTAATTGCTGTTAGTGTTTCCATACGTTGTGTGTTGTTTTAGTATCGTTAGTCCGAACCATTAAAAACGTCATGCTGAACTTGTTTCAGCACCCCACATGCATTGCGGTGTACTTGTCCTGTGGGGTCCCGAAACAAGTTCGGGATGACCTTTATTATTTATTTCTTTACCAATTCGCCTTTACCTGCCCGCGCATTTCCTCAAACTTTACGTTGGGGTCCTTTTGTGCAGGCTCGTTAACAAAGTGCGAGAATTTTTTACGCAGCTCAGGGTTATCAACCACTTCTTTCCACTCGCAGTGGTAGGTGTTTACCAATAGCTGCATTTCTTCTTCCAACTGCTCACAAATACCCAGGCTATCGTTAATAATTACGTTTTTAAGGTAGCTCATGCCGCCTTCCATTTTGTTGAGCCAGGTGGCGGTGCGGGTAAGCGGGTCGGCAGTTTTTATGTAGAACATTAAAAACCTGTCGAGGTATTTTACCAGCGTTTCCTTGTCAATATCCGTAGCTAATATCTGCGCGTGCTGCGGTTTAGATCCGCCGTTGCCGCATACATATAAGTTCCATCCTTTTTCGGTAGCTATAATGCCAAAGTCTTTTGACTGCGCTTCGGCACATTCCCTGATACATCCACTTACACCCCCCTTAATTTTATGCGGCGCACGGATGCCTTTGTACCTGTCCTCCACCTCAATAGCGAAGGATACACTATCATGCAAACCAAAGCGGCACCAGGTACTGCCTACGCAGCTTTTAACCGTACGCAGGGCTTTGCCATAAGCATGGCCGCTTTCAAATCCGGCATCAATCAGTTCTTCCCATATCAATGGAAGATCGCTAACATGCGCGCCGAATAAGTCGATACGCTGGCCGCCGGTTATTTTGGTGTACAGGTTATATTTTTTAGCAACCTGACCAATTACAATCAGTTTATCAGGCGTTATCTCGCCGCCGGGAATACGTGGTACCACCGAGTAGGTACCCCCTTTTTGTATGTTGGCCAGATAACGGTCGTTACTATCTTGTATGGTTGATTGTTTTACAATTACCTCATTCCACAGGCTCGACAGGATACTTGCCACCAGCGGTTTACAAGTTTCGCAGCCATCGCCTTTACCAAAATGATCCAACACGAGGTCGTAGTTTTTTAGCTGGTTCATTTTTACCAGATCATACAGTTCCTGGCGCGAGTAATCAAAATGCTCGCAAATGGTATTTTTAATGTAGGCGCCGTTAGCTTTTAAAGTGCCATTCACCAGATCTTTTACCATGGGTACGCAACCACCGCAACCGGTGCTTGCTTTGGTGCATTTTTTTATACCGTCTACATTAGTAATACCCAGGTCTGTTACTGATGAGCAAATTGCCCCTTTGGTTACCGCCTCGCACGAGCAGATCAATGCGTCATCCGGCAGGCTCATTACACCGGCTCCTTCACTTTCCGCACCACCTCTTGATCCCAGTATCAGATCTTCGGGGTTTGGCGGCAATACCAGTTTGTTGTTAACGGTTTGTAGCAACATGTTGTAAGCATCAGCATCGCCAATTAAAATACCGCCCAGCAGATACTTGCCATCCGTAGTTATATTAATGCGTTTGTAAATGCCTTTGTGGGTATCTTCAAAAACTATGGTGCGGCAATCGGGCTCGGTAATAAAGGCATCGCCAAAGCTGGCTACATCCACACCAATCAGTTTAAGTTTGGTGCTCATGTCGTAACTGTAAAACAGCTTGCTGCCGCCTGTTAATTGCGATACCACAATATCGGCCATTTCATAACCGGGTGCCACCAGGCCGTATATCATTCCTTCATACAGCGCGCATTCGCCAATGGCAAAAATGCTTTCATCGCTGGTTTGCATTTTGGCATCAACCAAAATACCGCCGCGGGTACCCACATGTAAGCCTGCCAGTTTAGCCAGTTCATCGCGCGGACGGATTCCTGCTGATATAACCAGCATATCAATGGGTAGTTCCGTATCGTCGTTAAAGTTCAGTGATTCGGCTTTATGTTCGCCACCTATATAGGATGTGCTTTTATTTAAATGTATACTTAATCCAAGCTCTTTTAATTTAGACTGCAGCATGGCACTTCCTGCCGAGTCGATCTGCCTCGGCATAAGGCGTGGGGCAAACTCAATAACATGTGTACTTTCTATACCCAGATCAATCAAGGCCTTGGCTGCCTCTAAACCTAAAAGACCGCCGCCCATAACGGCACCGGTCTTTGCATTGGCGGCATATGCTTTAATAAGGTCAAGGTCCTCAATAGTACGGTATACGAATACCCCTTCCTTTTCTACTCCCGGAATATCCGGGACAAAGGCGGAAGACCCCGTTGCTAAAACCAGGTAATCGTATTTAATTGTAATGCCTGACAGAGAATGCACTGTTTTATCTGTGCGGTTTATTTCCTGTACGGGATCTGCAAGGTGAAGCGTGATGTCATTCTCAGCGTACCATGACCTGGAAGACATTGACAGATCATCAGCAGACTTGCCATTAAAATATTCGCTGAGGTGAACGCGATCATAAGCCTGGCGGGGCTCTTCGCCAAATACTATCAGGTTGAAGTTTGATGATTTGGTTACAAGTTTTTCGCAGAACTTGTAACCAACCATCCCATTTCCAATCACTACGACTGTTGATTTTTCCATATTGTTAAAGCTTTTATCACCAACACAATAAAAAAGCGACCTAATATTGTGTTTGCATAGCAATTTTATATAAAAAAAATCAGAATTACAATTTTTACATCATCATAATCATATAATATCACATAATTTTTGGTTAAAAATCAATTTTAGTCTGATATAAAACATAATTTTGTTAAAAATTTCACATCAAAATCAATTATTAGTAAAAATTACTTTAATAAATACAATATTTTAGATAAGGTTTTTGACATTTTAATAAAAATTACAAAAAATTACTTTTATAAATCGCGTTTAATAGTTTTAAATACTTGAAAACACAAAATAAAATCACAAAACTCAAAAAAATCTGATATATAAAATATATAATCGATAAAAAAATCAAAAAAATATGAAAATAAGGATTAAAGGAAACTCAATTAGATACAGATTGAGTAAAACAGATGTAGAAAGGTTTATTAAAACAGGGTATTTAGAAGAAATTGTAGATTTTGGCAATCAAAAATTGATCTACGCCCTAAAAATACACCAGGAATTAACGGTTACGGCAAGTTTTGAGCAAAATAAGATAATAGTACACCTATCGCAGCTTATGGCTACAGAATGGGAGACAACAGATAAAATTGGTTTTAGCGGAGTGGATAATAAACTATCCCTTTTAATAGAAAAAGACTTTCAGTGTTTAGATAATACCATAGAGGACCAGGCTGATAATTACCCAAACCCGGCTCTGGTTTGTTAAGACACAATTCTATAATAATAACAAAGGGCGGTAATTTTACCGCCCTTTGTTATTAATCATCAGTGCCTACAATACCGCCGGTATCGCCGGGCTCCGGTTCAATATCCAACCCGTTATTATTAGTTGCCGCCCCTGTTTGCGATTGATTACCCAAATCAGGGTGACTTTCCTGTTTTAGCGTTTCGTCTACCTCATCGCCAAAGCCCTCAACTTCGGGCGTATTTTTTAAAAAATCGGGGCGTTTATCTTGCTGGTCGGGGTTATTTAGATCTTTTGTTTCCATAGTATATAATATAGTATACTGTATCAACCTATAAAACCAGGCAATGTTTTATAATGTAAAAACTGAATCCGGTAAGTCAATTATCATCAGTAGTAATCTTGATCGCCGGTGGCAAAACCGATCGCAATGTTTGTAAAAAAGCACGGACTTAAAATTTGAAAAACGGTTAAGATCAAAAATTAATAAAAATCTGCGTTTGAGATTGCTATCTTTCAAATTATCAGTATATTAGCATAAGAATAATATCACAACCTAAATCTTTATTA
This sequence comes from Mucilaginibacter calamicampi, assembly GCF_042676765.1. Classification (NCBI taxonomy): domain Bacteria; kingdom Pseudomonadati; phylum Bacteroidota; class Sphingobacteriia; order Sphingobacteriales; family Sphingobacteriaceae; genus Mucilaginibacter; species Mucilaginibacter calamicampi. The sequence goes on along the minus strand of NZ_JBHTHU010000005.1, from coordinate 453,045 downwards.
TGCAACAAAAACTGTCTGTCCAGGCCTACTCAAACAATGATGATGCAACTATCATCATACCTAACGCCACATTTATAAAAGACTGCCATGGATTTGCCATATTCCGCAAAAGAAAAGGCGAAACCGACCTTGAGGCAGAGCCATTACTTACTTCGGTAGGATTTGAAGGCGACCCGCACACGCCGGAAGAGATGCGCCCCAGTACACAATGGCCGATTCAAAAATATATGTGGAGTGATTATTTTGTAAAAACAGGCGATGAGATCTGTTATAAAGTTATCCCGATGATTAACACCCCAAACGGGCTTGTTAAAGATATGGAGAGGGCATCAGAGTGGTCGGCATGGTTAACCATTGGCAACTCGCCGGGTAATGAAGCTTACTTTAACCGTGGTCTAGTATCATCTCAGTTCGTATCAAGGCGTTTGGCTAACGTTCCAGACAAAGATAGAAGTAAAGAATTAAGCAATATTTTGGCCGATGAAAAATCGCCGTTAAAACAATTTATGGGTGGTAATTTGCTGGCTGCTTTATACAGCTTATTAGAGACCATAGCAGAAACAAAAACGCTTAAAGTATATGGCGCCTTATACGAATGCAATGAACCTGGCCTTATACGGCGGTTAAATAAAATAGGCCGGCGGGCTAATATAATACTTGCAAATGGCGCTTTCAGCGAGGATAATAACGACCCGGAAAAAGAGAGCGCCGATCTATTGACTAAAGTAAACCTTACAAGGCGCATAGTTGGCACACCACATTTTGCCCATAACAAATTTCTGGTTATCACCCAAACAACGCCGGATAAGGTAGAGACGCCAATAAAAGTTTGGACAGGCAGCACAAATTGGACAACTAACGGCCTACATACCCAGGTAAATAACGCGGTGGTTATTAATGATACTGATGTAGCTAAATACTACAAAGAAGAGTGGGATGAAATGCTAAAAGATTGTGATAATGAAGGGAAGGGACTTTATGGCAAAGATTTTAAAAAATTTAACGGCACAGTAAAGCAAAACCAGGCTAATACCATACGCACCTACTTTACCCCTGTTGGCAATCAGATTGACATGGATGAGGCAGACAAGTATATTAATGCCGCAACCAAAGGGATACTTTTCCTGATGTTTAAGCCTGGTGTTATAACCGGCGCTAAAACCAAGAGCAGGTTGTTGTATAACACTATTCTGGAAAAAGCTAAAGACAGAAACTTGCTTGTTAATGGTGTTATAAACGCTGATCCCGGTGGTAAAGACTATCCTACCATTGCGTTTCTGCATAAAAATAAATACCAGGAGGGCGATATGGATGTTGCATTACCCGCAAGCATTGCAGATCCTTTTGAATTTTGGACCAAAGAAATGGGCAAAAAAAATGTCACCATTCACAGCAAAGTAATTCTTATTGACCCTTTTTCAGACAACCCGGTGTTAATTACAGGCTCGCATAATATGGGTGGTAAGGCCAGCAAATCAAATGATGATAACCTTAACCTTATTATTGGCAATAAAGAATTAGCCCGGGCATATGCAATCCATATGACAGCTGTATACCATCATTACCGCTGGAGGTTTTATCGTTCAGCAGAAACCACCTTGCCAAAATGGTCAGGAAATGTTAAGAGCGACATTTGGCAGAAATGGTATGCCACCGGCGAGAAAGCCCGTGAAATTCGTTTCTGGACAACATAGATATTTGTTTTTTTATTCACTAACCCTAAATCTTAAACTCATGCGTAAACTTATCACAGTTGCGGCTCTTCTCTTTATGAGCATGGGCGGCTATGCACAGGCCATTATTGGCAAAATGTACACAATTACACCCGATTTTGTAAATGTATATGGCGTTGACGCTAATAACGTTTTCCAAAAGCAGTATAAATTCAGAGCGCCGAGTAACACCAAATTTACCGTTACCGGATTTGACACATCTCATAATATCAAGATCACCTTTTGGCGCTATAATACTACAGTTTATGATACCATCTTGACCGAGCCTCAAAAAATAACATTGAGAAAGAATTATGCTAAAACAAACGAGTATTACGAAAAACTTAGAAGCAAGGCTGCTGTTTACGATTTTGACGTTAAGAACGCTTATATCGGAAAATGGGCAAACTACAAAGAGTTTGCTATTACGCCAGAAGAGTTTGATGTTTCAGTTGTTCCGTACTATGGCGTAAAAAATCAGTTTACATGGGGAGTGATGACCCTGCCAATAAAGCTCAGACTGGGAGATTCAAACAAGCGCTTTTTTAGCTATGAGGAAAAGCTAAATCTTGGATTTGTATTTGGCTTGCGGCATCAATTAGAGGGCACTGTGCAAAAGTCAATTAATTATATAGCAGGTGTAGGCATTGCAAATGTGCGCACCGATAGCTTAAGTTTAAAAAGCGGGATTACACCTGCAAGCACCAGCGCCGCCGCATTCTCCATAAACGCAGGGGTGCTTTACGCGCACGGAAGCTTTCAAATAGGGGCGTTTATAGGCAGTGATTATTTAACCGGCCTGCAAAGCAGAGACTGGAAATATCAAGGTAAACCCTGGATAGGATTAGCTGTTGGTATATCTTTATTTTCTAATACTGATACCAAGGGTGGCGAGGGCACCAACGAACAAAAAGGCACCGGCGACAAGTAGAATAGTATAAAATAATAAAGAGCCCGCATTACCTACGGGCTCTTTATTAGCTTTTAAAAACTTATTGCTGCGTTTTTTCTTCCGTATTCATAAACACAAACTGGTTATCAAACATATCCAGCTTTATTTTGCTGTCTTTATCTACTTTACCCGCCAGTATCTGTTTAGAAAGTTCGTTCAATACACGCTTTTGTATTACGCGTTTTAATGGCCTGGCACCAAATTGCGGATCGTAACCTAACTGGGCCAGCCAATCCAGGGCTTCTTCTGAAGCTTCTATGCTGATGCCCATTTCGGCCAGTGTTTGTTGCACTTGTTTAAACTGCAGTTTAACAATATCGCTTATCTCATCGCGGTTAAGCGGGGTAAACATGATGATCTCGTCTATACGGTTTAAAAACTCCGGGCGTATGGTTTTGCGCAACAGCTCAAACAGATCATTTTTTGTTTTGGCGATGATCGCATCGCGGTCGCCATCTTCTAAAAACTGAAAGTTCTCCTGTATAACATTGGAGCCGATGTTAGACGTCATGATGATGATGGTGTTCTTAAAGTTCACCAACCGGCCTTTATTATCGGTTAAACGGCCATCATCCAACACCTGTAGCAATATGTTAAACACATCCGGGTGCGCTTTTTCTATCTCATCCAATAAAATTACGCTGTAAGGTTTTCTGCGTACAGCTTCGGTTAACTGCCCGCCTTCATCATACCCCACATATCCCGGAGGCGCGCCTATTAACCTTGATACCGCATGGCGCTCCTGGTACTCGCTCATATCAATCCGCACCATGGCACCTTCATCATTAAACAGGTACTCAGCCAAAGCCTTTGCCAACTCTGTTTTACCTACACCTGTAGTTCCCAGGAATATAAATGAGCCAATAGGCTTCCTCTTATCCTGCAAACCGGCGCGGCTGCGGCGTATAGCATCACTTATGGCTTCAATAGCTTCCTGTTGCCCGGCAACGCGTTTGTGCAGCTCATCTTCCAAACTGAGCAACTTTTCCCGCTCGCTTTGGATCATTTTAGAAACCGGAATGCCTGTCCACCTGGAAACCACGCCTGCAATATCATCCGCGGTAACCTCCTCTTTCAGCATGCGGCTTTCGCTTTGGTTAGCTTGCAGGGCTTCCTTCAGTTTCTCTACTTCCTCTTGCGCTTCGCGGATCTTTCCATAGCGCAGCTCGGCCACTTTGCCATAATCGCCTGCACGTTCAGCCTGTTCCGCTTCCAGTTTGTAGTTTTCAATCTGCTCAACCTTTAAGTTAATGCCATCCACAACATCTTTTTCCCCCTGCCATTTAGCTTTAAGCGAATCGCGTTCGGAAGACAGATTAGCTATCTCTTCGCTCAATTCTGCAACTCTCCTATCGTCTTTTTCACGCTTTATCGCCTCGCGCTCAATTTCCAGCTGCATTATGCGGCGCTGCAGCTCGTCAACCGCCTCGGGTACAGAGTCCATTTCTATACGCAGTTTTGACGCGGCTTCGTCCATCAGATCTATCGCCTTATCCGGCAAAAACCTGTCAGATATATAACGCTGCGACATTTCAACCGCGGCTATAATGGCCTCATCTTTAATACGCACTTTATGGTGCGACTCGTAACGTTCCTTTAATCCTCTTAATATAGAAATGGCATCGGCTGTATCCGGTTCATCCACCAATACCATCTGGAACCGGCGTTCAAGGGCTTTATCCTTCTCAACATATTTTTGATACTCATTAAGCGTTGTAGCGCCAATGGCCCTTAATTCGCCGCGTGCAAGGGCGGGCTTTAAAATATTGGCCGCATCCATAGCGCCCTCGCCCCCACCTGCACCTACCAGTGTGTGTATCTCATCAATAAATAATACTATCTCGCCATCTGCCTGGGTAACCTCTTTTATTACTGCTTTTAAACGCTCCTCAAACTCGCCTTTATATTTAGCGCCCGCTATTAGCGCGCCCATATCTAATGAGTAAACGGTTTTACTTTTTAAACTTTCGGGCACATCGCCTTTCAATATCCTGAAAGCAATACCTTCGGCAATAGCGGTTTTACCTACACCCGGTTCGCCCACCAAAATAGGGTTGTTTTTGGTACGGCGCGACAGGATCTGGATAGTGCGGCGAATTTCTTCGTCCCTGCCAATAACCGGGTCCAGCTTGCCGCTTTCGGCATACTCATTTAAATTCCGGGCGTATTTATTCAGTGCGTTAAAAGTAGCTTCGGCATTTTGATCGGTTACTTTATTGTCGCCGCGCAGGCCAACAATGGCTTTTTTCAGGTCCTTCTCATTAACGCCTGCGTCTTTTAAAGCGGTACTGGCCTTATCGCTTACTGATAAGATACCCAGTAAAATATGCTCAACCGACACAAACTCATCCTTAAACTCTTTAAGGTAGGTTTGTGCCTTTTGCAGCGCCGAGTTAGCACCCGATGATAAGTAAACATTACTGCCGCTTACTTTAGGGAACGATGCGATCTGCTCATCAAGCGTGGTGTTTAACCTGTTAAGGTTTACATTTAATTTTTTAAGCAGATAGGATATAACATTCTCATCAACCAAAAGCAAGCCTTTTAACAGATGCGCTGTTTCAATAGCCTGCTGCTGGTTACCAACTGTTATTTCGGATGCCTTTTGTACGGCTTCCTGTGCTTTTATGGTGAAGTTGTTAAAATTCATAGTTAAATTATTTCAGCTATATCGCCTCAAAACGCTTGCCATTAGCATTGCCCTGAAAAAGTGTCATTCAATTTGAATTCCATACGCCTTTTTGACAAGCAGCAAGAATCACACCGCTGCCCTAACGAAAATGCATCTAACTACAACGCAAATCATTAGCATTAAAAGCAAAAAACAATTATCATTTTTTTCAAAGTGATTGATTTTTATATTTTTGATAGCCATAAGCACCCCTCAATAATTTGGATACCCATTATTTTAGAAGTTTACCCGGCCGGTACCGGGCGGCGTTCCGCAATTATTATACACTGCAAAACCTGCTGTCTATACGTAATAGCAGTATAGCTTTTTTGCTGATAAATGTTTTGTTGCGTATACTGATCTGGGTGCTGCCGGTAAATATTACAAAGGCGCAAAACTTCCCGGAAGTTACGTTTACCAATTGGTTGTATATTGTAGTTACGCCCGTTTTTTTCCTTATCAGCGAGTTACTGCTCAGGCGTATCAAAAAAACAAAAAAAGCCGGCGCGGGCATGATCGTTTTTGTTTTTATATTTTCTTTTTACCTGATAATGGCCGGCATGTACTCCGCTTTTATAGCCACGTCTGACCCACGCAACGCGCTCACTATCTATTTAATAGCATTATGTGTAATTAGCGTAATGTGCGTTTTTGAGTATGATGAGGTGATAGCCATGATCATACTAATTGAAATAGTTTATACCGCCTTGTTATTTGTTGCCCATACTGATGCTACAAGCATGTTGTATGATCAGCTTATCTCCATTATACTGCTGGCTGGTTTCTACCTGATATCCCGGTATTTTTACTCGTACAAAGCAAGTTATTACCTGCAGATAATAGAAATACGCAATAAAAACATTGAGATTGAAAAAGCCGCTGTATTTAAAAACCAGGTTTTAGGCATGGTAGCGCACGATTTGCGCAACCCAATAGCGGCGGTTGAATCGCTGGCGATGATGATGGAGTTTGACGATGAACTGAGCGAGGACACCCTGGACAGCGTTGGCATGATAAAGGCATCGTGTGTTAAAGCGCGCAGCATTATATCTGATCTGTTAGAGGCCGCTAAAAACGAAAACCTTAGCAATATTGAGCTGCATAAAACTGAGTTGAACCAATGGCTGCGGGGTATTATTGATATGTGGAAGATCCAGAAGGATCTTAAAAATAATATTGTGCTTAAAAGCAGCGGAAGCCCCATACACGCAGGTATCAATAACGAAAAATTTCAGCGCGTTCTGGATAACCTGATCAGCAACGCCATGAAATTCTCAAAAGAGAAAGACAATATTGAGTTACATCTGGAACAAAAGGGCAATAGGGTTACCATCAAAGTGAAGGACCATGGGCTGGGGATACCCGCGGATATGTTGCCCCATATTTTTGAACGTTTCTCTAAAGCGGGCCGTACAGGTCTAAAAGGCGAGCAATCAACCGGGTTAGGCCTGAGCATTGTAAAGCAGATTATTGAAAGCCACAAAGGCACTATCAAGGTTGAAAGCGAAGAAGGCAAAGGCACTACCTTTGTTATTGAATTACCGGTTGTTTAGTTATTGGGCATTTGTCATTGGCCAATGGTCATTTGTCATTAGTAAATTCAATAACCAATCTTCACCAACTAATCTTTAATCTTCAATAACCAATCTTCAGTAACTAATCTTCACCAACTAATCTTTAATCTTCAATAACCAATCTTCAATAACCAATCACTTACTCGTTACTACCTTAATTTTGCTTTGTGCCGCTCCCACAAGCCCATCCATATCGGCACCCTGTATATTTACCGTATAAGTGGCGGTTTTATCAGCTGTATAAAAACTTACGGTTGCGCGGCCTATTTCATCAGTCGTAATATTAGGTACCCAAAACAGGGTTGGCCTCGTATCAACGCCCGGCTCTGTACGCTTTACCGCGTAACGTGGCGAGTAAAACTCCTTTTTTGATGCAAAAGCCGGCGGGCGATAAATGTAAGTACCGGGCACTTTTTGTGTAAAACCGTTGCCTGAATAAGTGGTGAGCTCAATAAACGCGTATTCCCAAAATTTTGCCAGGGGAGACAGATGTTGTTGTGTGTAAGGAATCTGATTGTTACCCGTAGTCATAACCTCTATTCCTTTCGCGTCGTCTGCATCCATATATTGCAGCATCTGTTTTAAACCGAAACCGGGCCCCATAAAAACCGAAGATTTTATACCGTCTATTATCAGCACAACTGCTTTGTTGTCAATAATATATGAAGTATACATGCCATTTTCCCTGACAACAAAACCCGGTATGTTTTTTTTAAACAGGTCCTCCATGGTCATCTTTCCCTTTGATTTTATATCATCGCTATTTAACGTAAAATCTGCTTCGCCGGGGCCCACCAAACTTTTAGATTCCTTAATTATCTTCTTCGCTTTTATCTGTACTTCCTGCAACTGCCGGCCCGTTATTTTGGCCTCCTCCTGGTTGTATAAGGCTTTTGTACGCATGGCATTCAAACGCGATGTATCTATATTAACATACGGCGGAATAAGGCGTTGCTGGCTGGCAGACCAAACGGGAGGCGTAAAATCATCTAATTCTATCCCAACATTAAAAGACCTGCCCCTTTTATTCCGCGCCTGCAGGTTAAAAGCAACCGTATCGGGGGGACTGATGCCCGTAAAAGAAAACTCGCCGGCGGCATTGGTCATGGTGTCTGCCACAATCACAGGTTTAAGCGATAGCAGAATGATGTTACTTTTTTCAACCGGCTTATTAAAAGCGTTTAGCACTCTTCCCTTTACAGCAAATTCGGGTTCGGCTTTAAAGAGGAGTGGTTTTGGCTTAGCCGCAAAAACATCTGTCCATTTATAATTTACCCATCCCTGTGTAAGGAGCAAAACATCAAGCGCCTGCACTTTAAGTGCAGAATCGCCTTTTGAAAAATACCAGCCCGGGTTTTCAATCTCGCCCTTTAAATCATCTGCCAGCAGCAATTTCGCGGGCAGATTGGGCAGGGTTGTCGAATCCAGCTTTACCTGGGCATTGTCTGTAACAGCCAGCGAAAAGCTGCCCTGCACCGGAAATCCATCTTTATCTGACGCTATAATAGCCAGGCTTACACTGTCGCGGCTACCATAAGTAGTTTTGGACGGAATAACATCAATCCTGATCCGATCTTTGTGATCAATAAAAATAATACGCTCTGCTACAGGTGCACTTGTTGCAGATAGCACAGTAAACCGGACGACCCCCGTTGGGAATGCCTCGCGGTTTACGCTAAAGGTGCTGGCCCCTTTAGTCAAATTTACCCTTGCCCCGTAGCAAACCATAGCCGGCGACTGCCCGATAAGGTAATATATGCCGCCCAACTGCCTGGCATTGGCAGAGGGTGTTACTGTAATAAAAACAGAGTCTTTATCTGTTATGTTATCTACGTTAAGCATCACACCCGAACTTTTGGCCTGCGGCAACGGAAAGCTGAGCAACTTTCCGTGGAAATTTACACGGGCGGTATATATTTCGTCCGGCTCGGGCCGAAACTTAAACGCTCCCATCCCTAAGCGTTTTGAGCTGAAAGTGGTTATACTTTGCCCTTTGGAATTATAAATTTCGCCTTGCACGTTAACCCCCTTACCCTCTTCGTTTATCGCTTTAAAGGCAACGTTGTTAAGCATACCGTTTATAAGGCTGCCACCTTCGGGCATAAACTGCAGGTCCGTTTTTTCATCCCGGTTTATTATTACAGGCACATTAAAGGTTACTTCCTTTTCGCCTTTTATTTTTTTTGTAAGGCTGATGTTTATATCCTTCGTGGTTACTTTATCCGGTAAATTAAAATCAAAGTCAAGGGTACCGTCAACACCCGTAGTCAGGTTGGTGCGATACAGATTGCGCCGCCCCGCTGTTATTCTGGTCTTTAATGCTTCGGCAAACATGCGGTGGCCTTCATTAGTAAAAAAAGCCAGCCCGGTTTTTACATTATTTTGTCCTTCCTTTTCTGTCAGTTCAAAACGCGAGTTGATCATCCAGTCTTCATCCAGGGCCCCCTCAATGGTAAATTGCCTGGTAAAGATGTAGTGCTCATCAAAATTGCGCATCCAGTTGGTGTAAGCGCGTAAGGTGTAAGTTCCTTCAGGGAAACGATTATCCACCAGCGGAATATTGCCCCAACCGAGGCCCGCGGTAAGCGATACCATGTTGCGGTTGATCACCCGATCAGTAGCATCAGTAATCTCCATGTAAATAAGGCCGGTTTTGGTTGATGCGCTAAGGCTTGAAGCATCAAATACGTAAGCCTTAAACCATATCGTATCTTCCTTATTATAGTTCTGCTTATCGGTTTGGATGAATATTTTCTCGGGAGTATGAGCGGTATTATAGGCAGAAATGGCGTTTATCTGCTGCTGAACGGAGCGTGTAGACTGCCCATGTACTGCATTAAATGCAATTGAAAGCATTAACGTAACGCAAATATTGATAATACCGCTTTTAGGCATACGCTTTATCAGATGTTAGGTTGTAAAGTGGTTTTGATAAAGGTAAATCAATTATATAACTAATACAATAGTTGTATTTAAATAGCGGGGCGATTCAGTGAAACTTATTACCAACCCTATTGTTTAGAATCATTTTAAATAATACTTTTGCCGTCGGTAAAACATCAGGTTGGGCACGTTAATTTACGGCAGTTTAGCTTATAAATGTATTGAACCTGCTAAACGCAAAACGTAAAACCCTAATAATAATGGCAAAAAAAAGAAACTTTAAGTACTGGACAGGCAGGCTGCATTTGTGGCTGGGGCTGGCTTCGGGCCTTATTGTTTGCTTTTTAGGTATTAGCGGTTGTATATTGGCTTTTGAGCAGGAAATACGCGGGTTTACTGAACCTTATCTTTTCACCACAGCTCAAAACCAAACCCTGCTGCCACCCTCAGCATTAAGAGTTATAGCTAATAAAGCATTACCTGATAAACACGATCCGCATAGCATAAGTTATCAGCCCGGCAAATCTGCTCAGGCGGCTTACTATAACGCCGACCCGGAATATTATTGGATTGTTTACATAAACCCTTATACGGGCCAGGTACTAAAGGTAAAGAACATGAGCACCGATTTTTTCCGGATCGTGCTGGATGGGCATTATTACCTGTGGCTTCCGCCAACCGTTGGGCAGCCAATCTTAACGTCGGCCACACTGATATTTGTTGTGTTGCTGATAAGCGGATTGATACTTTGGTGGCCAAAAAACAAAGCAGCGGCAAAGCAGCGTTTCAGCATTAAATTAAACGCCCGCTGGCGCAGGGTAAATTATGATATGCATAACGTGCTGGGTTTTTACATGGCCTGGGTAATTATTTTTATCGCGCTAACTGGCATGGTAATGGGTTTCCAGTGGTTTGCCGGGTCGGTGTATTGGCTATCGTCTGGTGGTAAAACCCAGGTTGCTTATTATGAGGCGGAGTCTGACACCACTGCTAAAACAGTGCAACACCTACCCGCTATTGACCAGATCTGGAATAAAACCCGCGCTGCTTTACCCGGTTTTAAGGGTAGCATTGATGTTCACATCCCCGAAAATAACAAAGCCGCCATTGAAGTTGCTATTAACCCCGATACTTACACTTACTGGAAAAGCGATTACATTTATTACGACCAGTACACGCTAAAGGAAATACCTGTAAAACACATTTACGGCAAGCTGCAGAAAGCGAGCGCGGCCGATAAACTGGCCCGCATGAATTATGATATCCATATAGGTGCCATAGCAGGTTTGCCAGGCAAAATTATTGCATTTTGTGCAAGCTTAATAGCCGCCAGCATGCCTGTTACGGGTTTTATAATTTGGTGGGGAAGGCGTAAAAAAAGGAATTAAGGCCTGATCTGTCCACTCGCAGAAATTGCCGATTGTCTGCCTTAACTTGGGTAGCATACCTACGGCATGCTGATTTCAATTCTTATTTTCTACCGACCTTTTGCGTCTACGACGCATTATTTTCCTTTTGAATAAGCAAGTACAAAACCATAATGATAAGGCTTCTTACCGTCAATAGTGTACTTAGACATGGTTTTTGCTCCCCAGGAATCATTACCACCAAGGCCGTGCACGTTCAGATCAATGTTCAGGTTAATAAAATCGCGTTCGGGCAATTCAAAGCTATGTCTAACTTTTTCCAGGTCATCCTCTGTGTAGTTCCAAGCATGGAAACAAAGCGGCTGTAAACCTTCTACCTTAATGGCGTTACCATCCGCAGCCCCAAAAGAAAACCAACGCACATCAGTGCGATTGGCGTTATCCTGCGATGCCGCGTAATCCGTCATAAAATCCTTCAGCTTTAGGCTGTATAAGCCTACCATTGATCCGGTTTTTCTATCGGGATAGTTTTCATAAGGACCACGTCCGTACCATTGTACGTTGTAATAATTAGCGGGGATTCGCATCCGCATGCCAAATTTTGGTATCAGCGGAATAGTATCGGCCAGTGGTTTGTAATCGGCATCCACCTGCAGTTTTCCCTCACCGTTAAGCACGTAACTCAACTTATAATCAGCGTTTATAGTAGGTAACAACATATTGAAGTTGATGTTGACCAGGCCATTTTTATCCTCCACCTCAAAGCTTTTAACCGCCCGGCTGTCTGCCGCGGTCTTCCACTTGCGCAGATCGCGGTTGTAGTTATTACGCTTTTGATTATCGTTCGCCGGTTTCCAGAAATAAGGTTCAAGTGCGCCCTTCAATAACTCCGTATCGCCTTGATTCCAACTGGTTAATGCACCATTGGCTTTATTAAAAACCATGCGGTGTTGGCCTGCCGTTACTATTATTTCTGTGCTGGTTTGCGTTGCTTGCGCATTGGCGCTAACGGGTGCCATCTTCTTAAAATCAAAAGGCTTTATTATAAATTGCCCACGTGCTATACGATAGCCTGCAGCAGCCCAAAGCGTCGCTTTTTTTAGCGATGCATATAAATTAAGGCATAATTCGCCTTCGGCATTCGGAGGCAGCGGGATGGTAGTTTTTGCTGTTGCGCCGGGCAATATGTTTAGGCTATTAAGCTTTCCGCTCTTTATAACCTTACCCGCCAGGGTGTATTCGTAACTTATATCAAAATCGCTTAAAGGGGTAAAATTGAAATGGTTTGTTATAGCAACTGTGGGTGTAGCGGCATTCTCCAATTTAAAAACTACATTCTGATAAACCTTTTGCACCTCGTAGTATTCAGGCTGTGGTGTACGATCTGATGATACTATCCCGTCAAGGCAATTGGCACCATCATTAAAATAGTTGCCAAAATCGCCTCCGTAGGCAAAATACTCGTCGGCCTTTAAATTAAGATTAGCCGGGTTCGCATCATACTTTAAAGCCGATCCGTCAATTTTCTTAGCAATTCCCTGATCAACCCAGTCCCATATAGCCCCGCCTACCAGGCTCTCATCAGCATATATAACATCCCAATATTCCTGCAGGTTACCACCAGAATTACCCATGGTATGGTGATACTCGCGCAGAAAAACAGGCCTGTCCTTTATACGTTTACCTAAAGCCGCCAAAGTATCGGGATGCAGATAACCCTCATCATAAATTGCTGATACGCTCCGGTCAGAATCATAATAAACCGGGCGCGAAGGATCCAGCTTTTTAACGGTATCGGCCATGGCGCGGATATTTCTGCCTCTGCCTGCCTCGTTACCTAAGGACCATAGAATTATTGAAGCGTAATTTTTGTCGCGCTGCAACATAGATACGGCCCTGTCTACGTGTGCCTTTTCCCAGTTAGGATCCTCGCCTAAATTACGGTTACCTATGCCATAGCCGTGCGACTCGTTATCAGCCTCGTCCATTACATAAATGCCGTACTCATCGCACAACTCATAAAAATAAGGCTCGTTAGGGTAATGCGATGTACGGATCATGTTAATATTGGCCTGTTTTATCAGGCGGATATCGGTGAGCATAGTTTGCCTGTCTACATGCCTGCCCGTGCGCGGGTGATGCTCGTGGCGGTTAACGCCTTTTAACTTTACCAGCTGGCCATTAATGTAAAATAGCTCGCCTTTTACCTCTACTTTTTTAACGCCAAAACGGTTGTGAATGGTTTCAATAACCTGGTTACGGCTATCGCGCAATTTTAGTTGTACATTATATAGATAAGGATGCTCTGCCGACCACAAATTGGGATTATTAATAAGCGCCGATAACGACACTTTAATTGCGCCTTGCTTGTTTACTACAGGTATTTTCCTTGTCAGGGTGATACTAACCGGTTTTCCTGTTTTATCGTTACCAGTGATAAGTGCTTCAACCAGCAGGTTTTTTGCCGCTGTTTCGGCTCTGTTCTCCAGGTTCAGATCAATTCCAACACTTGTTTTTGAAAAATCAGTGCTGGGTACAGCGGTAATAAAATGATCCTGGACATAAGTTTTTGGGCGTATATGCAGATCAACAGAACGGAAAATGCCGCTTAAGCGCCACATATCATTATCCTCAAGGTAGCTTCCGTCAGAAAAGCGGTAAACCTCTACCGCTAATTTATTTTTGCCTTTACGCAGGTATTTGGTAATATCAAATTCGGCAGGCACCATAGAGCTTTTGCTGAAACCTACCTTCTGCCCGTTTATCCACACATACATGGCAGATTCAACCCCGCCGAAATGTAAAAACACCTGCTTATTAACCGCGTTTTGCGGCATGGTGAAGCTGGTTATATAACTGCCTACCGGGTTTCTGTGGTCAAATGTGTAATAGTTTTTTTGCGGCTCGCCCATTACAAAAGGCTGGTCGCGTTTAAAGGGGTATGGGATGTTTACAAATACCGGCAGGTCAAATCCCTGTAACTGCCAGTTGCCCGGCACCACTATATCGCTCCATTTTGAGTTATCGTAATCGTTTTTGTAAAAGTCTTTTATGCGATGGTCAGGATCAACAGCCCAGGTAAATTTCCATACACCATCCAGCGATACAACGTTAGGGTTTGCCGATTTTTCTTTTTCCATAAAGAAACTCGCGTGGGCTTGTTCTTTATTGATGCCTAACACCTGGGGGTTCTCCCAATCATTCTGGGATTGCGCAAACGTTGTAGCTGATAAGCTCAGAAGGGCGACGATAGAAAAAGAAAATACGGTAAACTTCATATGGATAATAACAGGTGATTGGTGGGCTAAGTTATACATTTACCAGCTAAGCGGCGAATTAGACGGCAACGATTTTAAAGCAAAAGCCAACTGGCTTGCTGTTGCAAGGCAGGGTTAAAAAAGCGCCCATTTTAACATTTTTTAAATATTTGATAATGAAATATATGCGTGAAATTTACAGCTAATTTTACTGACAAATAAGTCTGTTGCAAAGTGTTGCATGTTTAAACTCACAATACTTATAATAGCGTGACTTTCAGACACATTCAAAAAACGCTGTTGCAAGTGTTGCAAAGTGTTGCCATATTCTCTGCAACACCCGTCTACAACTCTTCGGGAGTTGCAAAGAACTGCTGGTTAAAATTAACCAGAAAAAGCTCCTGAGTTGCCCGTGTGCAGGCGGTGTAGAACCAGCGCAGAAAATCGGTGTTTACCATTTCGTCGGTAAGGTATCCCTGGTCAACAAATACAGCCCCCCACTGCCCGCCCTGCGCCTTGTGGCAGGTAATGGCATACGCAAACTTTATTTGCAGCGCGTTATAATACGGGTTGGTTTTAAGTTCGTTATGTTTGGCGCGGCGGTTGGGTATGTGGTCGTAATCCTTCATAGCCTCTTCGTACAATCGTTTCTGATCATCGGCCGTCAAAGCCGGCGATTCGGTGTAGAGCGTGTCCAACAGTACCTTGCAATCTAAAATAGGATCTTCGGTATAATCGGTCATCTCTATCTGCACGTCCGCAAATCGGAAACCGTACATATCCTCGATCTTACGCACCTTACGTATTTTGGCAATGTCGCCGTTGGCTATAAAAGCGGTACTCCCTTCCTCTTTATCCTGCAGCCAAAAGTAGTTGTTCTTTACTATCATTATCTGGTCGCCGCCGGTTAGCTCCTCCTCGCGGTACAACAGCCTGTTGCGGATCTGCATATTGTACTGATTTGCGCTTTTGTTGCTTCGGCAAACCACCAGGGTATCATCATGCCCATATTTGGTATAGGCGTACTCCAGTCCCTCCTGCAAGCGCTCACCCGTCATCCTGAAAACATCCTTATAACCTTTGGTAGTGATCTTGGGGATGATCTCCTTCTCCTGCCGGATGATATCGCGCACGCGGGTAACATTATACAATATACCCGAGTCCTTTTGCTGGCGCAATACATCCGTTAGTTCAAAGCTGTGTACGTCCAGTCCGTACTCTTTCTTAACAAAGGCTGAATCAAGTGCAGGGCTGTTATCAGAGCCTACAGGCGGCAGCTGGGCGGTATCGCCTACCAGCATCAGCTTGCAGTTTTTGGTGTTGTAAACGTAGTTCACCAGGTCATACAGCAACGAGTTACGGTTGCTGCCACTCAACTGATCAGATATCATGGATGCCTCATCAACAATAAACAGGGTGTTATTGGCCATGTTCTCGGCTATCATAAACCTGTCGTCAATATCAAGCGCGGTTTTTTTCCGGTAGATGCGCTTGTGTATAGTAAAAGCCTTGCGGCCGGAGTAGGCAGATATTACTTTAGCAGCCCTCCCCGTTGGTGCCAGCAACACCGATTTAAAATTGTAGCTACGCAAAGCCTTTACCAACGCGCTTACAATGGTAGTTTTACCTGTACCCGCATAGCCGCGCAAAATGAAGCATTCATCGCCCTCATCTTTATTTAAAAAGTCGTCTAAAAGGCCAAACAGTTGTAATTGCTGATCGGTTGGCTCATGCGGGAAAGCTTTGCGGATATGTTCTGTTACTGCCACGTGCAAAAATGCTTATAAGTAGCTGAATTATGTAATGCAAAAAATATTACTTTTGCTGATAGCATGGGCGAAATTAACTATACCTATCGGCACAAGGACTTTGACCTTAACCTGGCGTATTACTACACCATGGTACTACAGGTAAACAGTACCCTCTTTACTTATGCCGTTTTTTATAACGACAGGTTGATGGCCCTGGCCGAAAATTGCATCCTTGAGGAGCTGGTTGAGCCAACCGAAATGGTCAATGAACTTTTGGCCAATTTTAAAGACGTTGTAGTAGGCGTGGATGCTGAGGCATTTACCATAGTTCCGGCAGAGTTATACAGTACGGACAAGGTGGCCGGCTACGCCCGCTTTTTTGATGTAAAAGAAGATGAAAAGGTTTTGGCCCAACAGCTTGACGACGACAATTTTATAATTTACAAAATAAAAGCAGTAGTTTTTGAAGCCATTGGCAAATTTAATCTGGACCGCTGCGTACACAGCAGCAGGGGCTGGATAAATGTGATTGCAAACACCAACCCCGCTTACAATACCATATATATAAATATTGAAGAAGGAGTTGCGGAGCTGCTACGGTTTAAAAACGGAAAACTAAGGCTATACAATACTTTTGAGTATAAAACAGCAGACGACCTTGCGTATGCGGTTTCTGTGGTTTTTAAACAGATGGGGGTATTGCAAAGAGAGGTACATTTATACTTAAGCGGAGCTGCGGTAAACAGAGAATACAGGGCACGTTTGTCTGAGTTTTTCCCGGTGGTGGATATTAATAAGTTGAAAATAGCAAAACTGCCAGAAGAGTTGAACTCAGGTCAGTTGCTTAAGCTATCTGCATTGCTGCTATGCGTATCATCGGAGGCACGTTAAAAGGGCTGCGCTTAAATCCGCCAAAAAATTTACCGGTACGCCCTACTACAGATCTGGCCAAAGAGGCGCTGTTCAACATCCTGCAAAACCAAATAGAATTTGACAATATAAAGGTGCTTGACCTGTTTAGCGGCACCGGCAACATTGCTTTTGAGTTCGCTTCGCGCCGGGCTGAACAGGTTACCTCTGTAGACCGCAGTATACATTGTATCCATTATATAAAGGATACCGCCAAACAACATCAGTTGAGTAATATAAAGACTTTTAAAGCTGATGTTTTTAAATACCTGGACTTGGAAACCGATCAATACAACCTGATATTTGCCGATCCGCCGTATGACCTGAACCGCATACCCGAAATACCCAAAACAGTATTTGAAAAAAACTTATTACTGCCTGATGGCCTGCTGATCGTAGAACATCAGTCTATGCAGAATTTGAGCAATCATCCTAATTTTACGGAGCAGCGTAAGTACGGGCATTCTTCGTTCTCGTTTTTCAGACAACAATAAAAACCTTAGCTAAACACGTATAAATTGTACATTTACTTAAAAATACGCAATTCATGAAAATAGCCCTTTTTCCGGGATCATTTGATCCGGTTACAAAAGCCCATGTCGACATAGTAAAACGCTCGGTAGGATTATTTGATAAAGTGTATATAGGTATCGGCGACAACAGCTCGAAAAAAGGTTTGCTTGCCATTGAAAAACGTGAGCAAATGCTGCGCGCAATTTTTGAAACTGAACCCAAAATACATATTGTAGCATACGATGGCCTTACGGTAGATTTTTGCAGAAGCATTGGCGCCGGTTATATGATACGCGGCATACGTACCGTATCAGATTTTGAGTATGAAAAAGCCATAGCCCAGATGAACCACTCGCTCGCGCCCGATATTGAAAGTATTTTTATTGTAAGCAAGCCGGGCTACTCTTCCATCAGTTCAACCATAGTGCGCGAAATTTTGCGTTACAATGGCGATGTAAGTCAGTTTATACCTAAAGAGGCCATTGCCTTTCTGTAATCAGCTCAGCTTTCTCTAAAACATCTATTATTGAAGGAAAAGTATTTGAAAGGATGGGATCAATTTCATCTTTTTTAAACCAGCGTACATCCGTTATGCCTTCCTCCAACTGCGGTTTAAGTTTAGTTTGCCCTTTACATTTCATATCATACCACCAGGTTTTTTTGAGCACTACATCGCCTTTACTAACGTACACATGGTAGGTTTTGCAGATCTTATCCTCTAACTTGCTAACGGTTATATTACATTCCTCTTCCACCTCGCGCACCGCGGCCTCCTTAACGGTCTCGTCTTTCTCAATTTTACCTTTAGGCAGGTCCCATTTATCGTTACGATAGATAAACAAAAAAGCTTTCTTCTCGTTTTTAACCAGTCCGCCGGCAGCTTTTATCAGCGTAACGCTTTGCTTTACTTGCTTTAAAAAGGCTTTAGCATTGGGGCATAGCACATAAAACAGATTTCTTTTATGGGCAACAATCCAGGTGTAAATAATTTTCAGATCAAACGTCTGGCTGTCAATTTGTTGATAGTTATCCAAGCGTTCGGGAAGTGTTTCTGTTAATAAGATAACTTTTTCGTTAATATAAATTCTGTATTTTTGAGCCATGTTTAATACCAGTGAAACTGAACAACAAGTAGCGGAGTTCCTGCTGCAAATTAAAGCAATTAAATTACAACCTAATAATCCATTTACATGGGCCTCGGGCTGGAAATCGCCCATTTACTGTGACAATCGTATTACATTGTCTCATCCAACTGTACGCACGTATATACGCCAGCAGTTATCAAAAGCCATACAGGAAAAATTTGGTTCGGTTGGGTGCATAGCCGGTGTTGCCACAGCAGGTATACCACAAGGTGCATTAGTTGCCCAGGAACTGGGATTACCTTTTATTTATGTACGCGCCAAGGCTAAGGAACATGGCCGCGGCAATATGATTGAAGGTGATGATAGCATGACCGGAAAGCGCGTGGTTGTTATTGAAGACCTGATATCTACCGGCCAAAGCAGCTTACAAGCAGTTACAGCTTTACGCGAAGGCGGATACGATGTAGCCGGGCTTGCAGCTATTTTTACCTATGGGTTTAATATTGCCGAAGAGAATTTTAAAAATGCCAATTGCCCTTATATAACGCTTTCTAATTACACCGCGCTTATAAATTACGCAGAAGAACATCAATACATTACACGTAAGGATGTAGATATGCTAAGATCATGGCGAGAATCTCCTTCAACTTGGGGAGTATAATATTGATATTATGAGCACCTTTAAAAGCACTGTTACCGTTAACCGCTCTGTTGATGAAGTTTTTAACTTTCTGGCAGATTTTAACAATCACAAGGGCTTAATGCCTGATAATGTGGTTAATTGGAAATCCGGCTATAACGATGCTTATTTTGAGGTGCCGGGCATGCTGAAACTCAGCTTGAAAATAACTGAGCGCAAACCCAATAATTACATTGAAATTTCGCCGGTAGAAAAACCTCCGTTTGCAGTAAAATTAAATTGGGAAATAAAAGGCGATAATGATACAAGCACGGTTACTTTTATCATTACCGCAGAATTAAACATGATGATGAAAATGATGGCATCAGCCCCGTTACAAAAACTGGCTGACCATCAAACAAAAGCATTAGTTACCCAGCTTAACTAAGTACTAAATTCTTTGTTTAGAATCGTTTACTTTGCCTGCAAGTACCAAAATATTGATAACTATCAAGCTTACTATCACTGCAAACATAAATAATTATTTTTAGGTGTATAATTGTTTAAACCTCTACAAAACCCGTTCCTTAATTTAAAACTTTTAGAAGTAATGGTTTATTGCTGCTTAACAAGTTTTTTACTTTTAGGCAACAAAAACTATCTAACTGAAGCAAAAACGTTAAAATATCGGCTATAATAGGTCTATATATTGCTTTATACGTAATGTTTGAAAATTAGTTTAACTTTTTTTTAACATTTTTTTATTGAAGCAAATCCGGTACATTTTCTTTTAAATTGAGTCAACAAATTTATTGGGGTTTAAAGTTGCCGTTGTGTAGAAATAGCTCCGCAAAATTAAAGCGCGAAACACCGAAAACTCATCATTATATTTATTTGCCATCCTGTTCAATTTCATTTGTATTCTCCAATTAACCAATCATTATAAACACTACCTTTGCGGCAAACACAAGGTGCAGCATGATTACAGTATCCAATCTATCTTTACGCTATGGAAAGCGTACCCTATTTGAAGACGTTAATTTAAAATTTACCCCGGGCAATTGTTACGGTATTATTGGCGCCAACGGCGCGGGTAAATCAACTTTCCTGAAAATACTGTCAGGCGATATTGACCCTACAAGTGGTTCTGTGAGCTTTACGCCCGGGGAACGCATGGCTGTGCTAAGCCAAAACCACTACGCTTTTGACGAATTTACTGTTTTAGAAACAGTGATGATGGGCCATAAGGAAATGTACGCGGTGATGAAGGAGAAGGACGCCATTTACCTTAAAGAAGATTTTAGCGATGCTGATGGAGAACGCGCGGGCGAGTTGGAAAATCTGTTTGCTGAAATGGACGGATGGAATGCCGAAAGCAATGCCGCAACTCTTTTAAGCAACCTGGGCATTAAAGAAGAATTTCATTACAGCCTGGTAAAAGACCTGGATAACACCCAAAAAGTACGTGTGCTATTAGCGCAGGCGCTGTTTGGTAAACCTGATATATTATTGCTGGATGAGCCTACCAACGACCTTGATATACATACCGTAAGCTGGCTGGAAGATTTCCTGGCAGGTTACGAAGCTATTGTATTAGTGGTATCGCACGACAGGCACTTTTTAGATACCGTTTGTACGCACGTAGTTGATATAGACTTTGGTAAAATGACCATCTACACCGGTAACTATACGTTCTGGTACGAGTCTAGCCAGCTGGCATTGAAACAACGCGCTGATCAAAATAAAAAGGCCGAGGATAAGGTAAAGGAACTTCAAGACTTTATACGCCGCTTTAGCGCCAATGCGTCAAAATCAAAACAGGCTACCAGCCGTAAAAAGGCTTTGGATAAGATCAATCTGGACGAGATACAACCATCTAACCGTAAATACCCGGGCATTATATTTAATAACCTGGGCCGCGAAGCGGGCGACCAGATATTACAGGTTGAAAAGTTAAGTAAGAGCCTTAACGGCGAACCTTTATTCTCCAACATTAACTTTATGGTGAATAAAGGTGATAAGATAGCCATACTGAGCCAAAACAGTTTAGCTACTACCGCGCTGTACAACATTTTAACCGGCCGGGATAAAGATTTTAAAGGTGAATTTAAATGGGGCGTGACCATTAACATTGCAGATATCCCGATGGATAACGCCGATTATTTTGCAGGCAAAGATGATAACCTGATTGACTGGCTGCGCGAATATTCGCCCGGCGAAAAAGACGATCAGTTTATTCGTGGCTTTTTGGGCCGCATGCTGTTCTCCGGCGAAGAGGTAATGAAAAAAGCTACGGTGCTGTCAGGTGGCGAGAAAATGCGCTGCATGTTTAGCCGTATGATGTTACAGGGAGCTAATTTGTTAATGTTTGATGAGCCAACCAATCACCTTGATCTGGAATCCATCACCGCGTTAAACAACGGCATGAATGATTTTAGAGGCACTATGTTGTTCACCTCGCGAGATCATGAGTTGGTACAAACCGTTGCTACACGTATTATTGAGCTTACTCCGGGCGGCATTATTGATAAACTAATGACTTATGACGAGTATATAACCAGTGATGCAGTACAAAAGCAAAGGGAAGAATTATACGCGACAGCTTAAATTAATGAAAAGGATCTTTTCAGCTTTTTTAATACTGATCCTATCAATCAGCCTTGCGCATGCCCAAAAGATAAGTGGCTGGGTTAAGGATGCTAAAACCGGCGAAACCCTGCCCTATGTAAATATTGGCGTTATTGGCCGGGCGGTTGGAACTGTAAGTAACGATGCAGGAAAATATAGCATAACGCTTAATAACAATGCGGATGACAGCCTGAGGTTTTCTATGATAGGTTACAAGCCGCAAGCTTACGTTATAAAAGAACTGGCTACACGCCAGGGCGATTTAAATATTTCCCTGGTACCTGATGTTAAACAGCTTGGCGAAGTTAAGGTAACTAACCGCAAATGGAAAACCGGGGTGTTGGGCAATACTACCAAATCCCAATCAACAAGCGCAGGTTTTCATGATAACCAACTTGGGCACGAGATCGGTATCATCATAAAAACCAAGAGGTCGCCTACCTGGCTGAAACGCTTTAACGCGTCAATTGTAAAAAACGATCTGGACTCTGTTATAATGCGATTAAATGTTTACAGTGTGAAGGACGGCATGCCGGACAAAAACCTGTTACATGACAACATTTTTGTAACCGTAAAAAAAGGACAAAAGGCTATTGATGTAGACCTTACGCCATACAATATTATGGTGGAGGATAAGTTTTTTATTGGGCTGGAATGGATAAAAACAGAACCCGGGCACGGCCTTATGTTTTCGGCGGCGTTGTTTTTTGCAAGTCCTATCATATCGCGCGAAACCAGCCAGGCGGCCTGGGAAAAGTTAGGTATTGCGGGAGTTGGTTTTAATGTTACGGCAGAGTATTAAATTATTCTCTATAAAGTCTATCCATAGGTTTATTACATCTATTTCAAAACATTCTATAAATTAAGGTGTCGTAAGGTGTATGAAGCAATTGCTGTACATCTGTGCCGTTTCTATCTTACTTTACTCTTGTTATGGTGAAGATAAACCCGATTTTGTTTACAATGCCCCTATATCAAAGCAAGCTGATACACCATTAGCCAAAAACACTATCTCTTTAGCTCCACTAAAACCTGATAATGCAGGTTATACAACCATTGCCACCGGTAATTTAACACCTGTAGCCCTAATACAATATGCAGAAACACTAAAAGGTGTCCCCTATCTGTACGGGTCTACAGATCCGGCTAAGGGGTTTGATTGTTCCGGATTTATTACTTACGTTTTTAATCATTTTAATGTTGCTGTGCCACGGCAATCAGTCGGGTTTACGTACGTTAACCGGCATATTGATATAAAAAATGCCAAAACCGGCGACCTGATCCTTTTTACCGGCACAGATAGTACCGTAAAAGTTGTGGGGCATATGGGTATTCTTAAAATTGATCCGGGTAAACAGATCACATTTCTGCATTCAACCTCAGGTAAGGATGATGGCGTAACAGAAACCCCGCTTAATGCCTACTACCAGGGCCGGTATATGCATACCATCAGAATATTTCGGCAAAACGACAGGTAGTTTATTTCGGTAGCCTCTGCCCGGTTTCTAACAGCTGCAAAGTTTGAACTATGCGCTGTATCCGGGTATCTTCTCTTTTTGCAGAATAGATATGATTAATGAACGCCCGTTGCTCTAAATCGGTGCATTTTAAAAAGTTGCTGTAGGCCTCTTCATTATCCTGCAAACACAATAAAAACTCTTCGGGAATGTCTGCGGGCGCGTTATCCGCATATAATACAACATGTATCCAGTCGCCTTCTTTTTTCTTTATCTTTTTTCTGATCTCTGCCCTTACAGGTAAAAACAACTGTCCGCTGCTCATGGGCATTAATCTATAAGCCTTCAATTCAAAATCATCTATAAAACCATTTACCTGTATCCAACCAAACGGGGTTTTCTTTTTGCGTACCGTTTCGGGTAAAACGGTGTAGGTCCACCCACCTTTGCCCTTAGCTTTTTCCAATAAAAACTTATCGTTCACCAAAGGTTCCTGAGCTTGCATTTTAACGGCGCTAAAATTTATCTTTGCCCTGAAGTTAATAAACATATCTATAAACATCGCCTTAAAATGCGCTAAACGGTTTTGCCAATAGCCGTAACCCAATATGGAAAAACACATAATAAGCTGCGATTGGGGTTCAACATCTTTCAGACTGCGATTGGTTGACCGGACAAATCAAGCCGTTTTAAGTGAGGTGTTAACCGACGAAGGCATTATTTTTACATTTAACGCCTACCAGGCAAATGCTGCGCATAGCAATTTGAGCAGAAAACAGTATTTTTTAGAACAGCTTAAAACAAACTTAAGCGTACTCAGCAATAAATCATCGGTAGATCTGTCTGGTTTGGATATTGTGATATCCGGTATGGCTTCCGCGTCAATCGGCATGCACGAATTGCCTTACGCCGATCTGCCATTCGCTACCGATGGCAGCCAGGCCCGTGTTCAAATATTTGAGGCCGAAGAATCTTTTCAAAACAGGATCATACTTATTTCGGGTGTTAAAAGCGACAGCGATGTAATGCGTGGCGAAGAAGCACAATTGATAGGCCTGGTTCAGCTTTTAGGCATCAACACCCCTACCGAAACAGTTTTTATATTGCCGGGTACACATAGTAAACATCTAAGTGTGAGAGCAGATAAGCTTGTAGATATACAAACTTTTATGACCGGCGAGTTATACAATATACTTACACACCATAGTATATTGAAAGATTCGGTAGACGTAAACGTTCCCGAGGAACTTTCTGCGGAGGATAAAGAAGCATTTGTAAGGGGTGTACACAATTCAGCATCAGTCAACATATTAAATAGCTTATTCAGCGTGAGGACGAATCAGTTATTTAATAAACTGGGTAAAAAACAAAATGCCCTTTACCTAAGCGGTTTGTTGATGGGCAACGAATTGGCCGGCCTGCAAAAACATGAAGATGTACCACTGATATTATGTACCGGCGGCGCCGTACATAAACTATACAGGCTGGCATTTGAATGCCTTGGGCTTTTAACCCGCACTACAATTGTGCCTGCCGACGTGTTAAGCCGCGCCACCATAGCGGGCCAGATCATTATCGCTCAAAATAATACTCCTTTATATGAAAACTAATAAATTTTCTGAAGAGCTTTTTTTAAAAGTACCTATAGTGGGCATAGTAAGAGGCATGCCTTTTGACACCATAAAAAACATACTTTCTGTTTATGCGGATGCCGGGCTTAACACGATAGAAATAACAATGAATACCGAGGGCGCTGCCGAAATGATAGCGTTTATTGCCGATAATTTTGGCAGCACATTAAACGTTGGTGCCGGAACCGTTTGCACGCAGGCTGAACTTGATATAGCGCTAAACGCGGGAGCACAATTTATTGTTACGCCGGTTGTGAACCAAAAAATAATTGAACGTTGCGTTAACATAGACATACCTATATTTCCGGGAGCTTTTAGCCCTACCGAAATTTATAACGCATGGGAAATGGGGGCCTATATGGTAAAGATATTCCCGGCTACTCAAATGGGCGCTAATTATATTAAGGAGGTAAAAGCCCCGCTTAACAAAATAAAGTTAGCACCCACCGGCGGCATCACCCTTGATAACATTGAAACTTTTAAAAATGCAGGTGCCAATGCCTACGGATTGGGAAGCTCGTTATTTGATAAAAAATTAATAGAACAGGAAAACTGGAGCGAACTTAAAGCTCATCTTCAAAAATTTGCAGAGAAATTTGCTTAGCGTTTTCTGTTAATTGGTGCGTATAGCCTCTACCGGATCAAGTTTTGAGGCGAACCATGCAGGTACAATACCTGATATTGTGCCTATACCTACAGATGCTCCTATACCAATGATGATATTTTTAAGGTATAGTTTTATGGTTATATCGGCCAATGCGGTAACCAGCAAAGTACCCCCATATACCATCAATAATCCTATTATACCTCCCATAAGGCAAAGCACAATTGCCTCTATCAGAAACTGAAGCAGGATAAAATAATTTTTTGCACCTAATGATTTTTGAATGCCGATGATATTAGTGCGCTCTTTTACTGATACAAACATGATGTTGGCGATACCGAAGCCACCTACTAAAATTGAAAAAATACCTATAAATAAACCTGCTTTGTTTATTATGGCAAACACAATATCCAGTTGCGCGGTAAGCATTGTACTCTCATTTAATGAGAAATTATCATCCTGGCCGGGTTTTAAGCTGCGGATAGAGCGCATAAGGCCATGCAGTTCGCCTACCACCTCTTCAACCGGAATGCCCGCCTTACCTTTTACCACTACGGAAGGATTATATCTTGAAGATTGAACATCAATAATGTTTCGGGCAAAATTAAGGGGTATCAAAACCTGTTTATCGCTTGATATACCCAGCATATCATCGCCTTCTTTTGCAAAAACGCCAATAATGGTAACGTACTTGCCCATTACTTTTATTTTTTTGCCAACTCCATTTCCGCCGGGGAAAAGATTATCTGATATATCAGCCCCTACAACCGCTACAGGTGTACCGGTGCGCGATTCCATTTCTGTGAAATACCTTCCGTCCTGCAAATCAAAATTCCAGGTTTTATCGTGATCATGCGATGTTGCGTAGATCTGAGCACCTTCTATTGAGTTACTGTTATATTTAATGGTGCGGTTAGCTATGCTCACTTCATATGAAATCGCTTCGGCAGTTTGGCTCCGGCGCTCTAGTTCTACATAGTCTCTGATCTTTGAATCAGGGCGTTGCATGTATTTCCACCACGGAAAATTGTTATCGCCAACCCATGGCCATTTTTCAACATATACACTGTTGCTGCCCAGTTTGTCAACGCTGGTTTGCAGGTTATCGCGCAAAGTATCAACAGCCGAAAAAACCGCTATAATAGTAAATATGCCTATTGTAACCCCAAGTAAAGACAACATTGTGCGCAGGCGATTTTGCCTTAAGGCATCAAACGCAAACAAAAAGCTTTCCCTGAAGAGTTTTAAAAATATCATATTACGAACTACCTGAATTACTTGATTTCAACAGAATTCAAACTGAATAACAAAATTGTTGTTATGTATTAGATAAATACACGGGGCTTAAGTTACATCAATTAATTAATAAACTTAAACTACATTTATATTTGCATGGCGCAAGCGGGTGTAATTAAGTGTGTATCTGTGTAATCGCCAACATAAACAGCATAATCAATAAATATATTTGTACATTTGCGCCCTAAAATTCCTATAATAATAAACAATGAAGTTATCTCAATTTAAATTCAATCTGCCCGAATCACTTATCGCCCACACCCCCTCACAAGAGCGTGATGAGGCCCGTTTAATGGTTTTACACCGCGATTCTGGCAAAATTGAGCATAAGGTTTTTAAAGACGTACTTGATTATTTTGACGATAAGGACGTAATGATCCTTAACAATACCAAGGTATTTCCGGCCCGTATGTACGGTAACAAAGAGAAAACCGGGGCAACTATTGAAGTTTTTTTATTGAGGGAACTTAATAAAGAATTGCGCCTATGGGATGTACTGGTTGATCCGGCCCGTAAAATACGTGTGGGTAATAAGTTGTATTTTGGCGAGGATGACCTGCTTATTGCAGAGGTTGTTGACAACACTACCTCGCGTGGCCGCACAATACGCTTTTTGTTTGACGGTACCGATGAGGAGTTCCGCCGCAACGTAGAGATATTAGGTGAAACACCATTGCCAAAATATATTAAACGCAAAGCTACTACCGAAGATAAAGAGCGTTACCAAACCATTTATGCTAAACACGAAGGCGCGGTTGCAGCCCCAACAGCTGGTTTGCACTTTAGCCGCGAGCTGATGAAACGCCTGGAATTAAAAGGTGTTGAATTTGCAGAGGTTACGCTGCATGTTGGCTTAGGTACTTTCCGCCCTGTTGAAGTGGAGGATCTGACCAAACACAAAATGGACTCGGAGCAAATAATAATTGAAGCTAAGCAAGCTGATATTGTTAACAGGGCCATTGAGCGTAAAAAACGCGTTTGCGCTGTAGGTACTACCAGTATGAGGGCCATTGAATCGGCTGTATCCGCTGGTAAAATGTTGAAGCCTATTAACGATTGGACCAGCAAGTTCATCTTCCCTCCGTATGATTTTAGCATAGCTAATTCAATGATCACCAATTTCCACACACCTGAGTCGACCTTATTGATGATGATATCGGCGTTTGGTGGTTATGAGCATGTAATGAATGCATACGAAGTGGCCATAAAAGAAAAATACCGCTTTTACAGCTATGGCGATGCCATGCTTATCATTTAGTCATTAGTCATTATATCATTGGTCATTAATGTCGTTAATTAAATTTTCAAACCTTTAATGACGAATGACCAATGACCAATGACACCAACCACTACGCTATTGTAGTTGCCGGAGGTTCTGGCACGCGGATGGGTACAACTATTCCCAAGCAGTTTCTATCCGTAAACGGCTTACCAATCTTAATGCATTCATTACTTGCATTTTACAACAGTGCTTCAAAACCTCAACTTATTTTAGCGTTGCATACCGATTTTCACGATTATTGGAAACAGTTATGCAGTACGCACAACTTCGATATCCCACATACCTTAGTTAGTGGCGGCGAAACGCGCTTTCACTCGGTTAAGGCAGCATTTGATATAATAAGCGACACTAACAGCATTATTGCAGTACATGATGCCGTACGGCCGCTTATATTAAGTTTGCTGATTGATACAGCATACCAGCAGGCAGCCGAAAGCGGGAATGCTATAGTTGCAGTTAAAAGCCGTGATTCGGTGAGACAATTAAAAGGAGACACGTCTGTAAGCCTCAAACGCGATGAGATCTATCTGGTGCAAACTCCGCAAACATTTCAATACGCGCAATTAAAGGCCGCTTATTTACAGGCATATAATAATGCTTTTACTGATGATGCGAGCGTGGTAGAATCTGCAGGGTTTAAAATACACCTTGTTGAAGGTGACCATCAAAATATTAAAATAACTTTCCCCGAAGATATTGCTATAGCAGAATTAATATTGAAGAACCGTGGCGCTGCCGGATCCTAAATATTTTTAGGATAATCGTAGTAAATCAATTTCCCGCTGTTTGAAGTAACTGAAGCCCATACGCTTGCATCAAACTCAATAACAGCCACAGCGCAGGTAGGAACATCATGTGCAGCGCCGCTAAAATAATAAAGTAATTGCCCTATGCCCGGGTTATGGCCCACCATGCCTATGCAGTCTAAATTATCCGGAAGCTCTGACACTATTTCAACCAGATCATCCACATCAGCCTCATAAATGCCCTTTATCTCCTCGGCAGCAGGAATATTAAGATGCTGTGAAAAGATATTTGCAGTACTTATAGTACGCAACGCGGGACTGGATACCAGCATTTGCGGAGCCTGGTTATTCTCTTTTAAACGACCGGCCATTATAGCTGCATCGTGCATTCCTCCGCTGGTAAGTGGTCTTTCAAAATCAACATAGCCGCTTTCATGCGTAGCCTTTGCGTGCCGTATAATGACAAGTTTTTTCATAACTTATTATTTTATAAGATACCCCAATCCAACTGAAAATATCCTGTTCTTTACAACACTTGTACCGCTATCTTGTTGTGACAATGATGCGATATTATTTAAACCCATCGAATATCCCACATTAAATACCAGTCGGTTGCGCAACTCAAAGCCAGTTGAAAAATAAAGGCCGGTATCAAATTTTTTAACATCGTTCTCTTTGCCATATTTAATAATATCCGTAGTATAGCTGCCGGGAGTCTCGTAATTAAGCCGCCCTTTCCAGCCCATTGACAGGTATCCCCCCGCGCCTACAAAAAACACACCCGTGTTGCTAAACGTAAATTTTCTGAGCACGCTTACGGGCATATCAAAGTAGGTTAAATGCGTGGTTGTGGTTAACGCGTCATCATACACAACAGAGCCTTTGTTGGCAATGCCTAAAGCTGTGCTTAACCAAAACTCATCCACCAACGATATCTGCGCAAACCCGTATACGTTAAAGGTTTTTACACTGCTACCCGTACTACGCACAATTGAACTTTTAACCTGCTGATAAGCGAAGCCGCCCGCCACGCGTACACCATATAAAACCTGCGCTTTTAAGCTTACGGTTGTTACTGTAAATAAGAAGAAAAAAAGAAATACACGTTTAGTCATTATACAAATTTGAGCAATTTATTTGCAATAACATCGGGGGTTATATTATGCAAACATGCATAATCTTTTCTGAAACAAGGTTTATTGCCGTAAACAGAACATGGCCTGCAGGCTATATCATCTGCAACAATATTTTCTTCTGATTGACCATAACCTAAAAACCCGGCAAAGTGATGTGTTGCGCCCCAAACCGATACCGCCGGAACCCCTTGTAATGATGCTAAATGCATCCCTGCCGAATCCATACTCAGCATCACATTTAAATTGGTTATCAACTTTAACTCCTGTTGCATATTTAATTTATGCACGGTTGATGTTACACTGGCAAATGTTTGCTCCCACATCTCACAGATCTGTTTATCTCGCGGAGTGCCGCCAAAAAGAAATACTTTTACTTTATACTGTTGCAGCAATTGAAGCACCTGCGCCATTTTTTCTTCTGGATAAGTTTTGCCAATGTGTTGTGCAAAGGGGGTTATCCCTATCCATGCTTGCTCCTTCTCGCCCGTTATTTGCTTTATTTCGTCAGTTAAAATGCTTGCCCCACCTTTTAACTGATAGTCTAATTCAACCGGAAATCCTAACTCAGCAAAAACATCCGCGTAGCGCTGCGTAGTGCGTTTTAAAGGCTTTAAAACTTTACCGGGGAAGCGGGTAAGCAATTTCTTTTCCTCACGGCCTTTATTTACGGTTTTAACTTTTATCCCCGATAATTTAAATAATGAGCCTAAAACGTTTGAACGTAAATTATTGTGAAGATTGGCCACTACATGGTAAGTTGCCTTACTTTTAAGCTGGCTATACAGCCGCAAAAGGCCGGGAAGGCCCTTATGTTCTGAATTAAAATCAACTGCAAAATAATTGAGGCGCGGGATATCACAAAAGAAACTGCTGAAACCGGGGCGCGAAACAAAAGTAACCGTGAGATCAGGATACTGGTTCAATAACGCTTTAACAACAGGTACTGTCATGGCAACATCGCCCATTGCAGAGAAGCGCATCACCAGTAAATGCCTGGGCGTAGTCATCTATTGTTTATTGTATAAAACAGGATTAAGCGTTGGATCATTATACATTTTCATTTGGCGATACACTTTCATGTACTTATCCCCTTTTTCAATGTCCTCTAATAGTTCATCAATTGCTAACGAAAGGTCTTCGCGCTGTTGTAAAAGTATACCCAATTTGGTATTGTTCTTTTCGCGTAGCTGCTCGTCAATATTTGCACGTGTAGTTTCCTCGCGCATGTGGTAGATCTTCAATAATAAAATGGAAAGACGATCAATGGCACCTGCCGGACTTTCGGTATTGAAACGGGCAGTAGCCTTAGGCTTAGCGTCCTGGTACTTAGTGAAGAAATAATCATCAATAACCTCTACAATATCGGTGCGGTCCTGGTTAGATTTATCTATTCTCCGCTTCCACAGTACAGCCTCCTCGGGTATTATTGACGGATTGCGTATCTCATCCTCCATGTGCCATTGCGCGGTATCTATCCAGCATTTGGCATACAGCAAGTGATCTATGGTATTGGCAGTAAATGGGTTTTGCGGAACATGGTCTATATCATTGAATTGATGATAGTCTGTAATAACCTGTTCAAATATTTTGTTGCAGTGCTCGCTAAACATATTAAATAACAAAGCCAAATATAACAATAAAGCTATTGAACTTTGATTTTAATGGCCTTTGATCTTTTGGATAATGGATGTTGATGAAAAACCTTCAACAAAATCGATAGTTTTTACTTCGCCGCCATTGGCAATTACTTCTTTGGCCCCCACTATATTTTCTATCGCATAATCGGCACCTTTAACCAAAATATTAGGCTTAAGGTCATTGATCAGGCCCAGCGGCGTATCATCATCAAACAAAACTATAGCATCAACGAAAAAAAATGAAGCCAACAGTAAAGCTCTGCTATTCTCGTCGTTTACCGGCCTGTCAGGGCCCTTTAAACGTTTTACGGAAGCATCGGTATTTAAGCCGATTACCAACTTTTCGCCCAGTTCTGCGGCCTTGGTAAGGTAAGTTATATGCCCGGTGTGCAACAGATCAAAAACACCGTTAGTAAAAACTATCTTCTTATCCTGAAAGCGCCACGCAGCCAGCTTTCTTTTAAGCGATGTAGCATCTGTTATCTTATCCAATAAGGTTTTTTCTAACTGTGTCCTCATCATAAACGTATTTAAAAACCCTCTGCTGTCAATTTGCCTTAGATAGGTGGTAACGATATCATTAACCGGCCATATCAGCCAATATTTCGTCAATTGTTGCCGACGCGCTGCCCACCTGTCTGATTACAATAGCCGCTGCATGGTTAGATACCTCACAAGCCTCTTCTACGCTAAAGCCGGCAGCCAGAAAATAGGCTATGGCAGCGAGTACGGTATCGCCTGCGCCGGTAACGTCAAAAACCTCGGTAGCTTTAACCGGCAGCGCTTTATAAGCCAGCTCAGTCAAAATAACCATTCCTTCTTCTGATAGCGTTACCACCAGGTAATCTGTTTGGGTTTGGGCAAAAATTGTTTTTGCTGCCTCCTGTAAGTCGCCTATATTCCCAATTTTTTCCAGTTTGGCTGCCTCGGCCAGTTCCTTACGATTAGGCTTTATCAGGTAGGCTCCTTTGTATTTGGCATAGTTTAATCCTTTAGGATCAACAATTACCTTCTTTTGTGCTTTGCCGGCCGCTTGCAGCAACCTTTGGGTAAGACCTTGCGAGAATACTCCTTTATTGTAATCAGAAAAGATAACAATATCGGCAGCATCCATGCTTTTAATGATCTTGCCTGCCAGTTCATCCTCCACCTCAAGGCTGATCTCATCCGTAACTTCCCGGTCTATCCTAACCAATTGATGGCTACCGGCCAATACCCTTGTTTTAACTGTTGTAGGGCGGCTATTATCAGTTACTATACAATCCGTTGCAACATGCTCTGCCTGTAATATTTCTTTTAACTGAGTACCCTGCATATCGTCTCCAACTATCCCGGCTAAGATCACATCAGCGCCTAACGAAACTAAATTTTGGGTTACATTGCCGGCCCCGCCCAGCGTGGTTGATTCGTTTTTAACATTTACAACGGGCACGGGCGCCTCGGGCGAAAGCCTGGTAGCCTGGCCCCATATATAATGGTCAACCATCAGGTCGCCTATAACCAATATGGTTGGCTTTATGTCTCTATCGCGTACAGAAAGTACTTTGTCCTTAAGCATTTATGGCGTTTTCGGTTAGTATTTTGGTTTTAAAGAACCGGCTTATTTCAGGCAATGAAAGCGCATTTAAACATCTTTCTTTATATAAACCTCCTTTGCGCGCGGCCCATACGCCGTATTGCATATCGTTAAAACCCTCGTTACGGTGCGCATCCGGATTAATGGACAGCCAAACGCCCTTATCCAAAGCATATTGGTGCCAGCGCCAATCAAGATCTAAGCGCAAGGGGTTGGCATTTACCTCTATCACCACATTATTGGCGGCGCAGGCGTCAATCACTTTTTTATAATCAATTGTATAACCATTGCGGCTTAAAAGCAGCCTGCCGGTTGGGTGGCCCAGCATAGTGGTATATGGGTTTTCTATCGCTTTTATTAACCTTGCCGTTGCTTTTTCTTCGTCCATTTTTAAATTAGAATGGATAGAGGCGACAATAAAATCAAAACGCTTTAATATTTCCTCGGGGTAGTCTAAAGAACCATCGCCCAAAATATCAGACTCAATGCCTTTAAACACATAAAAGCCGTCGGCACTTTTATTAAAATG
Source organism: Mucilaginibacter calamicampi (assembly GCF_042676765.1). Taxonomy (NCBI): domain Bacteria; kingdom Pseudomonadati; phylum Bacteroidota; class Sphingobacteriia; order Sphingobacteriales; family Sphingobacteriaceae; genus Mucilaginibacter; species Mucilaginibacter calamicampi. The sequence continues at coordinate 419,230 of NZ_JBHTHU010000005.1, read as the reverse complement.
ATCTATTTCTTCGTGCTGTTGTAAAACCCGCTCAATACTCAAGCCTTTGGCATACACCGCGCTTTTGCTATGGTCTGATATACCCAGGTACTCCAGATGCATGGTATCGCGACAGTAAGCAGCCATTTCCTCTATGGTGTTAACACCATCACTCCAGGTGCTATGGTTGTGTAAAGACCCTTTTAAATCGGCAAATCCAATTAATTGCGGAAGCTTATCATTAGCGGCTTTTTCTATAAACGTATCACCTTCGCGCAGTTCGGGTTGCATGTACGCTAAACCTGCCTTTTGATAAATAAGCAATTCACTTTCCGGCTGATCGGATTCCTCGGTCTCGCGTTTCATGACAGCGGCAACATGCTCATCGTTCCCCGTTTCAAAGAATAGCGTTCTAAAAAAATAGCGTCTTTCAACACAAGGTATTTTTACTTTAAGGCCGTTAGCGGTTTGGGCGATAATACAATCGCCCTCGCGGGTTATACTATGTAAAGCCGACGAAGTTAAAAGTGTACACGCAGTCATGTCAGGATCGCGCGTACCCAATACGATCACCAATTCATTAATAATTTCGCACTTCCGCCTGTATTCACCCGCAAATTCTATCAAAATGTTATCAAAAACACTTCGTAGCTCGTCCATCAACCCTTTTGCTTCAGGCTCCACTTGCGCGTATAAAAATTTGCCATGGCTTGCCATTACAAACTCTATCACCTTAAGTATATCTTCCTGTGTTTTTAAGCCGAAACCTTTAGCTTCAATAAGTCGATTTTCGTTACAGGCGTAATAAAGCTCACCGACAGTCTCAATGCCCATATCGCGCCATATGGCGGCAACTTTTTTTGGACCGATCCCTTTTATGCCCATCATTTCAACAACGCCTGCAGGGGTGTTATCGATAAGGCTGTCCATTTCTGCCATGGTGCCGGTTTCTAACAACTCAACAATTTTAGCAGCCAGGCTTTTACCAATGCCGTCTATCTTTTCCAATTCGGCATAGCTTTTATCGGCAAGTTTAAAAGGCAGTTTATCAACCTTAAAAGCAGCGTTAGCTACTGATTTAATTTTAAAGGGATTAACATCATGCAGTTCCATCAGCTGCGAAAGCAACCGGAGTTTACGTGCAATGGCTTTGTTTTCCATAATTTAGCTGAAGCAGTAAAAGTACAAAAGCTGCCGCTTAGTTCATAACTATAACGGCAATAGCTTTGTTTGTGCCTTTGTTGTTTAAACGGGCAATCTACCTTATTTCAACATTATAGAACATACGCGCCTGGGGTACGCGCATCATTTGGGTTAACCCTTTTATTTGTTTGTACACGCCATAGTGTTCGCCCAATTCTTCCTTCACCATATCTTCCCGAATTTTAGCACTAAAACTTGAACTAAGGCTTTTCAATACGCTTTTTTGATCAGGGTAATCTACCACACGATAATCCTTCAACTTAGCCATTTTAGCTGCCGATTTAACAGCATTATTGATACTTCCTAAACGGTCTACCAAACCTATTTTTATGGCCTGTTCGCCTGTCCATACACGGCCCTGGCCAATGCTATCAATATATTCGCGCGTTTTATGTCGGCCGTCTGCCACGGCTTTTGTAAAATCAAAATATCCACGGTTAACCTGCGCCTGTAGTATGGCACGTTCATCAGCAGTAAGTGGCCTGTCAACAGAACCCATGTCTGCATACTTGCCCGTTTTTACGTTATCAAACGTTATCCCAAGCTTATCATTTAATAATTTCTGCATGTTGGGCAGTATGGCAAATATGCCTATTGAACCGGTTACTGTATTGGGCTGCGCGTAAATAGAGTCTGCCGCGCAAGCTATGTAATAGCCGCCTGATGCTGCCACGTCGCCCATTGAAACAATAACGGGCTTTACTTTTCGTGTTAACAATACCTCGCGCCAAATTACATCAGAAGCTAAAGAACTGCCTCCCGGCGAGTTTATACGTAGCACCACGGCCTTAACCTTCTCGTCTAACCGAACTTTGCGGAGCGCTTTTGACAGCGTTTCTGAGCCAATGCTATTGTCATTGCCTTCCCCACCCGCAATTTCGCCCGATGCATAAACCATCGCTATGCGGTTAGATGATACGTCGTCTTTATCGCCTACGGGTGCGTTGGTGTAATCAACCACATCAACAGTGTGTAAATCATTTTTTGCACTGGTGCCAGTACGTTTTTTTAGCTCGGCTATAATTTCATCCTTGTATTTCAAGCCATCAACCAATTTATATTTTAGCGCGTCTTCAGGCTCTCTGATATAAAGGTCATCAGCATATTTATATAATGAGTCTTTATTTATCTTCCGACTTACACTTATACCGTTTAAATAATGATTGTATAGCGAATTGATATAGGAGTTGACCTGTAAACGGTTGGCATCGCTCATTTTTGTAAGGATATAGGGCTCAACCGCGCTTTTATAGGTGCCTACCTTAATTACCTGAGCCTCTATACCTAATTTATCAAGAGCACCCTTATAGAAAGTCACGTCAGAACTGAAACCATCAAACTCCAGCATACCTTTAGGGTTCAGGTAGATCTTATCAGCTACCGATGCCAGGTAATAAAATCCTTTGGTATAGATCTCGCTGTAAGCAACTACAAATTTGCCCGATTTTTTAAAATCAATAAGGCCATTACGTATTTCCTCGGTAGTGGCCTGCCCGGATTGCATATAGCTTTCGTCAAGAAAAATGCCTTTTATTTTATCGTCTGTTTTAGCCTTTTTAATGTTGGCAAGGATATCCTTTAAACCTATGCTCTTATCGCCGCCAAGCCCTAAAAACTCTAAACCTTCCAATGGGTTATCAGGAGTGCGTTCTTCAATAGCCTTTTGTATTGAGATATAAAGTATAGAATTATTGTCTACCATAGTACTCTTTTCGCCCCCGGCAGATGCTATTATCCCGCCCAAAACAAGTGCGAAAACCAGTATCAGCACAAAAAACGATAAAACTACACCAACAATGGTTGCCAATACAAACTTGAAAAATTGCTTCATTTAATATTATTCTATAACTATGCAAACTTAATAAAAGGCAAGGTATTAAATTATTATTAAGAGCCTTGCCGCTTATATTTGTTACAACAATGAATAACGTTTTTTTATTATTGGGAAGCAATCTTGGCGACCGGCAATTGCTATTACAAACAGCTATTGCACAGATAAGTGAAAGAGTTGGCGCAGTATTGCAAACATCGGCCTTATACGAGACACAGGCATGGGGAAAGACGGGTGAGCCTGATTACTTAAATCAGGTTGTTTTTTTAAAAACCGGACTAACGGCAATTAACGTACTTAACGAAATACTGGCGATAGAAACCGGCATGGGGCGCAAACGTTATGAAAAATGGGGATCGAGGCTGATAGATATTGATATTTTGTTTTATAATGACGAGATTATTAAACAAGATGCTTTAGAAATACCTCACCCTGAATTGCAAAACAGAAGGTTTACCTTAGAGCCGCTTGCAGAGATAGCTCCCGGGCTTGTTCACCCTGTACTTAACAAAACGATGTTGGAATTGAAAAACCAACTGACAGACAGTTTGGTAGTAAAAAAATTATAAATTTGAAATATTAACCTTTTATATGACAGAATACCCTTCCGGACCAGATTTTGACCTATCATTGTTATTGGAGATAGCCGATGGCAGCGACGAATTTATTGTTGACTCTATAGAAATGTTCCTGCAACAAACTCCGGAATCTTTACAACAGGTAATTGACGCCATAAATGTACAAGACTGGCCAACAGCCGGCGCGGCAGCACATAAAATGAAATCAACACTTGGTTTTTTTGGGATGCTGGAGAGCCAGGCACTTATTCATAAAGTTGAGTTAAGCTGCAAAAGCGGCACGCCTAACGTAACCGAAGTACTTGCGCAATACAACCAGGTTAAGGCCAACATGGCCGAAAACACAGAGAAACTTCTGAAAATAAAAGCTGACGCGGGAGCCTAAACCTGCTCTAATTTAAAGCTGTAGCTTTCCATTATTAAATTTGCCAGCAAGTTTTTGCATGCCTGGTCAACCTTAGCGTGGGCAGCCTGTTCATTTTCGGCTTCAATTTGCAATGAGATATGTTTGCCGATGCGTACATTCTGAATTTCGGATAATCCTAAATTTTTCATGCTTCCTGTAACCGCTTTTCCTTGCGGGTCAAGAATTTCTTTTTTTGGCATTACGTCAATTTCAGCCTGGAACTTTATCATTTGCAAATTTAAATTGAATTATAGATAAGGTGATGTAAATAAAAATAACCACCGGAACAGCGACAAATTTAAAAAATAGTATCAATATTGCCGAGAAGAGTAGCAGTAAATAACGGTAAATATTTCTGTTGAAATCGCGGTTCTTAAATTTAAGCGACATAAGCGGCATTTCCATAACCAGTAACGCGCACATAACAATAATAAATACCGTAAGCCCGTAAGGATTAAGTATGTACTTAGATAGCGAAGGATACTGTTGCAGAATAAGTGGAAAAGAAGCTATTAGAATAGCATTGGCAGGTGTGGGCAAACCTATAAATATTTCGGCCTGCCGGGTATCCGTATTAAATTTTGCCAGCCTGAGCGCAGAAAATACCGGGATAAGAAACGCCGAGAAATTTAAATAGGTACTTACCTTATCAATTTGCGGGGCCTGTAAAAACAATTGGTAAAGTATTACAGATGGCAATACTCCAAAACTTACCATATCAGCAAGGGAATCAAGGTCTTTCCCAATGCCCGAAAATGATTTTAAAACCCTTGAGGCAAAGCCGTCAAAAAAATCAAATATGGCGGCTAAAAACAAGGCATAAGCAGCATATATCAGTTCTCCCTGAAAAGCAAAAACTATCCCTACACAGCCACTGAACAAATTTGCGCAGGTAATAAAATTGGGAATATGCTTTCTAACTCGTTTCCTCATTATGCGGCTAAGGTAGGGGTAATACCTTAATAAATTGTTAACTTAACGATAGTTGATTAGTGATTAGTACATTAGAGGTTAGTTATATTTTTAACTAACCTCTAACTACGGATCAACCGATCACTTCATCTCAAATTTATTAAGAATTCATGGAAATAAGGAATTCCTCGTTTGATTTTGTGCCTTTTATCTGGCTTTGCAAGAACTCCATTGCCTCTAACGAGTTCATATCAGCAAGGTGATTCCGCAATATCCAGATCCGTTGAAGCGTATCGCGCTCCAACAGCAAATCGTCACGACGGGTGCTTGATGCTGTAATATCAATAGCCGGGAATATACGTTTGTTAGATAATTTTCTATCCAGTTGAAGCTCCATGTTACCGGTACCTTTAAATTCTTCAAAGATCACCTCGTCCATTTTAGAGCCGGTTTCTGTTAAGGCAGTGGCGATAATTGTTAATGAGCCACCATCTTCAATATTACGTGCCGCACCAAAAAAGCGTTTTGGCTTGTGCAGCGCGTTAGCATCAACACCACCTGATAATATTTTACCGGATGCCGGGGCCACAGTATTGTAAGCACGCGCTAAACGAGTGATAGAATCCAACAGGATAACCACATCGTGGCCGCACTCAACCATGCGCTTAGCTTTTTCAAGAACTATGTTGGCAATTTTTACGTGGCGCTCAGCCGGTTCATCAAAGGTTGACGACACCACTTCTGCGCGTACACTGCGAGCCATATCGGTTACCTCCTCCGGGCGCTCATCAATCAAAAGAATGATAAGATATACCTCGGGATGATTTTTGGCGATGGCGTTAGCAACGTCCTTTAACAGCATAGTTTTACCTGTTTTAGGTTGCGCCACAATTAAACCACGCTGCCCCTTACCTATCGGCGAAAAAAGGTCCATTATACGGGTTGAGTAGTTACCCGGATCAGTAAATAAATTCAATCGCTCTGATGGGAACAAAGGTGTTAAGTGATCAAAAGGAACGCGGTCGCGCACCTCGGCAGGTATGCGGCCATTAATAGCCTCAACCCTTACCAGCGGAAAATACTTCTCGCCTTCTTTTGGCGGGCGGATGCTGCCACGTACAGTATCACCGGTTTTTAACCCAAAAAGCTTTATCTGCGATTGTGATACATAAATATCATCAGGAGAGGTTAAATAGTTATAATCTGAAGAGCGTAGGAAACCATAACCATCAGGCATGATCTCTAAAACACCTTCGTTAACTATAACATTGTCAAAATCTAGATTTATTGCGGGCTCTTGTTGCTTTTGCTGGTTATTTACCCTGCGATCAAACTTCTGCGGGCGTGTATCTGCAGCTTCTTCAGGTGGTTGCGGAGCCGTTTCAAACTCCTGCACAACTGGGCTGCTTACTTCCGGTTCGTTATCTTCGGCGGGTGCATCTTCTTCTACTTCAAATAAATTAGTATCATCCAATGGAACTTCCACACGAGGTTTTGCGCCTTTAACAACGCGGCTTCTTTTACGCGGCTTACCGTCAGCATCATCATTAGCCGGTGCATTAACAGGCGTATAGTTATTCTCTACGGCAGCCTGTTGCGAACGCGCTGCTTCAATAAGCTGCTGCATCTCGGCAATGCCGGTTATTAACTGGGGTTTCCTAAGCTCATCAGCATCGGCTATACCTAAACTTTTTGCAATTTCGCGCAGCTCAGATACGAGCTTGTCGTTCAATTCAGTGGTATCAAACATAAATGAATTTAATTCAAGGGGATTTTACGTTGTGTGTTTGTATTATTTGCGGGTGTTACCATAAGTAACCAACGCCACGGTTGTTTTGTAATAAAATAATGAAGTAGCTTGTAAGCAAATAATAGAGTATTAACTAAGAAATTTAAACTGCAGCTTGACTTTCAACGTTAAAACCCAAAGTATTTAAAGTAATATCAAATTGTGGGATTTAAACTTGTTTCTTTAGTGCAAGAAAAATTCAGGAAAACAGTGCAATTCTAATTAATTAATTTTAAAAAACAAACTTTTTAAAAAAATATGTACAATAGGATAACACTTAATCTATTTTTTAGTTTTTTTGGCGAACAGATAAATACATAATAGCCGTATATATGATCTCGCGCCAGGAACTGATAAACCAGATAAAGCAAAAAAAATCTTTTTTATGCGTTGGCCTTGATACCGATATTGAAAAGATACCTTCCTTTCTGCTCTCCTACCCCGACCCGATATTTGAGTTTAACAAGCGCATTATTGATGCTACAAAAGATCTGTGTGTGGCTTATAAACCCAATTCTGCTTTTTATGAGTGCCGTGGTGTTAAGGGCCTGCAAAGCCTTATAGCGACGTGGGAATATCTACCTAAAGATTGTATTAGTATTATTGATGCCAAGCGTGGCGACATTGGCAATACATCTGATAAATACGCGCAAGCATTCTTAGATGAGGCCTCATCCGGAATGAGTTTCGACGCGATAACAGTTACTCCTTATATGGGTAATGATAGTATTACACCGTACCTTAAATATGAGGGCAAATGGATTATCATACTCGCGCTTACTTCGTCTGTGGGCAGTAAAGATTTTCAGTATTTACCAACCGATGACGGCCATTTGTATGAAACCGTAATAAAAAAGGCCAATACCTGGGCAGGTGCAGATAGATTGATGTACGTAGTAGGCGCAACCAAAAGCACCGAGTTTGCCGAGATACGCAAACACGCACCTGATAACTTTTTATTGGTACCCGGCGTTGGTGCACAAGGTGGAAGTTTACAGGATGTTTGCCAATACGGAATAACAAAAGATTGTGGTTTGCTTGTCAATTCCTCGCGCGGAATAATTTACGCCAGTAACGGCGAGGACTTTGCTGATGCGGCAAGAGCAGAAGCGCTTGCCATTCAGCAACAAATGGAAGTAGAACTGAAGAAAATTGGAGTTATTTAAACAATACTATGTATTCCGTTAAAGTATTAACTCTTTTAATAACTGCATTTATTTTACATGGGTGCCAAGCGGATTCAAACCGGTTAAAAGCACGTAATTCTACAAAAAACACTTTGTCGTTAACAGACGGCGACCAAAACGAAAATTCTTTTAAAAAATTCAAGGCCAAATTTAAATTGCTATCACTTCCGTTAAGTATTAATACATTAGAGATAGATGTATCGAAGCAACGTAAATTAACCGGCGAGGATAATATCTTCGTTAAATCAGAATATCCAAATGAGCTTTATGCTTATGGAATGCTAACCGATACAACGGGTACTTATAAACTAATTTGGCTGGAGCCTGCCGAAATACATGTGCCTGTTTTAGCTACATTTACAAAGACCGGAAAATTTATCAAGAAAGAATACATGAGTGTAGGGCAATGTGGGTCTGATTGCGGTTTTGAATGCACTGAATTTATACAAATTAAAACCGACTTAACTATTTTCTCGGCTGATTCTATCAAAAGTTCAGCTTGCGATAGCATGGGAAACATTAAGGAAACCAGCACTCAAAAATATACGCTGTTTAAAAAAGGTAAGATAAGCAAAAACGGAAGGATAGATTTTACCTCGGTAAATAAAAAGATCCACTAAATTTCACGAATCAGCAAAAATGCTAATTCGCGAAATTCGTCTCATTAGAGAAAATTATGCTATTACACTTCTACTTTTCCCTCTACAGAATCATCCAGTGTTTTACCAATGGCTGCGCCTACTAACATCTTTACAAATGCTACGGCGTTACCGTGTTTGTTATCCCAATAATAACCTTCAGATGGCTCTACCTTTAATACAGCAATGCGCGGATCATCCTGTCCTTCGGTAAACCAGGTTTTCATCAGTGGGTCCCAAAGTTCAGCAATTTTAGCCTTGTCAGCGTTTGCTGTCGCCATGCCGTAAATATTTAGGAAATCAGAATGCTCAGATCCTTTAAACAACATATGCACAAATGGGTCGGCGGTTATTTCTTTATAAGTGTGGCTATCATTAGCAAATAAAAACCAGAAGTTGCCTTCATCATCAATCTGCTGTACGGCCATAGGGCGTGTTGAAAAAGGGATGCCGGTTTTGATGTTGCTGCAAAAAAAGCAGGTGGCTTTATCTGCAAGCTCTTTAAATTTTTTAACAGCTTCCGGACCTGTAAGGTCTTTATGGTTGTCTTCGGGTTGTTGTTGGTTAATGCTATTCATAACAGTAAATGATTTAACAGTACTATATCAAATAGTCCGCCAAATCATTTAATGAATTGAAAAAACAAGAACGTTACGAATAAATAAGGCAAGCTTATTCGTAAAAGCCGAAGTACTGGCGGGCATTGTTGTAGCAAATATCCTCCACTATCTTACCCGTCCAGGCTATATCATTCGGTAACTCGCCGTTTTCAATGTCGTTACCTAACAGATTGCATAGTATCCTCCTAAAATATTCGTGCCGTGGGAACGACATAAAACTGCGCGAATCTGTAAGCATGCCCACCATACGGCTCAATAAACCGATGTTTGATAAGGAGTTTAATTGATTGATCATTCCTTCTTTTTGATCCATAAACCACCAGGCAGAACCAAACTGTACTTTTCCCGCTACAGATCCATCATTAAAATTGCCTGCCATTGAAGCAAACAGATCGTTATTAACCGGATTATTGTTATACAAAATAGTTTTGGCCAAACGGTTATCAGTATCCAGTTTATCCAGAAATTTGGATAAGCTTTTTGCGTGTGTAAAGTCGCCTATGGAATCCCATCCGGTATCAGGCCCTAAAGTGGCAAGGGCGCGTGTATTGTTGTTACGCAATGCGCCTACGTGATACTGCTGCACCCATCCTTTTTCATGATCCCACAAAGCAAACTGATAAAGCAGGGCCGACTTAAATTTTAAATTTTCATCAGCGGTGATCGCGCTCCGGTTTCTTATTTTTTTAAATATAGCGGCTATTTCAGCATCGGTATAATCAGCAGCATAAACGTAGTCTAAACCGTGGTCTGATAACTTGCTGCCATTAGCTGCAAAAAAATCATGGCGCGATTTTAAGGCAGACAGATATTCGTCAAGACTCGATATATTGGTATCAGAAACATTTTCCAGCTTATCAATATATTCGTTTAGCCCTATAACGCTATCCGGATTCATGGCTTTATCAGGGCGAAATGAAGGCAGTACCTTTACTTCAAAATTATCCTGTTTAATTTTTATATGATCTGCCAGGTTATCTAACGGATCGTCCGTTGTACCTACTACCTCAACCTTATTCTTTTTAAGCAGGCTGCGCACACTAAATTCAGGCGATTGCAGTTTCTCTGTACACTCATCATATATTCTCCCGGCAGTTGCAGGCGACAAAATCTCTTTAATTCCAAAGTAGCGCTGCAATTCCAGATGCGTCCAGTGAAATAAAGGGTTGCGCAGCGTGTAAGGCACGGTTGCGGCCCACATTTCAAACTTCTCCCTGTCGCTTTTATTTCCGGTTATAAATGCTTCGTTAATACCATTAGCACGCATGGCGCGCCATTTATAATGATCGCCTTTAAGCCATATATCAGTGATGTTTTCAAATTGTTTATCGCCGGCTATTTCGGCCTGAGGTAAATGGCAATGGTAATCTATGATAGGTTTATCGGCAGCGTAATCGTGATATAAAGTCTGTGCCGTTTTGGTACTGAGCAAGAAATTGTCGTCCAGAAAATTCTTCATTAAGTTATTTGTATTTGCGGATGGCAATAATACCATTATCCACAATTACTTACGTTCATTTTTCTAAAAAATTACTATAACGTTTTCGATTTTGGGGAAAATCAAAAAATTAAAACAGTTAACAGGCTTCACAATTTTTAAACAGGTGAAACACAATCGTTAAAATACCTTATCCTACTGCCTGGTTAAGCGCTATAATAGCCGCTTTAAATTGATCTTTAGCCACCACAAACTGAATATTTACCTTGCCTTTGGCTACACCTGCGCTTAATATATTAATATCAGCCTTGGCTAAGCCGGCAGCGCTTTTGGCAAGCAACCCGGGCTGATCCATATTGCTGCCTAATAAACATACCATAGCTACCGGTTCGGTGGTTACGCGTTCAAAGTTTTGCTGCAGTTCGTCTATCAGTTCCTGTTTAAGGTCGTTTTCCCAAATAACAATGCTGATGCTATTAGCGCTTGTAACTTTGTACGTATAGCTTATACCATGATTGTAAAAGGCCTGCATTATGCGCAAGTCGCTGCCCACGTTGCCGGTCATTAACGGGTCGTATATGTCAACCATTAATTGCTTGTCGGTGCCTGTTATAACCTCTACCCTTTTTATGTTAGATACGTAACCCTTTGTTATAAGGGTACCCGGATGCTCCGGCTCAAAGGTGTTTTTTATGCGTAAATGAATACCCGCCATCTCAAGCGGTTTAGCAGCTTTTGGATGTATAGCCTCCATACCCACGTCAGCCAACTGATCGGCAATATCGTAATTGGTATGGCCTACCGGGCGCACATTTTCAATACCCACAAGGCCCGGATCGGCAGTAGAAAGGTGGTACTCTTTATGAATAATAGCCTCCTGTGGTTTTAATACCTCTGCTATCTTGCTGAAAGTCACTTCAGAGTATCCGCGGTCAAACTCGCGCATAATACCCTCGGTGCCTTTTGCGTAGCCGGTAGCTATAACAACACAGCTGTTCAGATCTATAGTTGAAAAGGCATCCTTTATCCGTTCGCTTATAGTGAGTGCGCGGGCATCGGTAAGGCCGGCCAGATCAAGGAAGTGCGCGTTAATACCTTTTTGCTTCAGAATGCTTGACAATACGTAGGCAGAATGCGTTTCGCCCAGCGATGCGAGAATCTCTCTGGCTGCAAGCAAAATTCCCTCGTTAAGGTAGCCTGATGCCAGCATGGTTACCGCGCCTTCCAGATAATTAAGGGCGGTTTGCATGGTAGTGTCAACCATGGCATCTGCCTGTACCAGGTTAAGGCCAAGCGGCTCGTATTGCTTGTTAAGCTCTTTTAAATGTTGGCCAACCGCGTTCAACTCGGCGCGAAAATCTTCATGGGCGGCCAGTTTTTGATAGACACCCGGCGCTTTGGTTTTCTTGTTCTCTAGCAATATGTTGGTAACGCCAGAGAACGCCGACACTACAAACACACGATTGTACAGTTCCGCGCCGGTTTTGTTGTATAATACTATGTTATCAATTACCTGATGAAGGGCACTCATTGATGTGCCGCCAATTTTTTCTACCGTTAGCATAAGATTTTAAAAGGGCTCAAAACTACATAATTTGTTTTAGACGTGCACGCCTGTCTCACGTATGTATGGGACAAAATGGGACAAGGTGGGACAGAATTTTTAGTAACTACCTGACAGTTAGTAGGTTCAATTTTTGGGGTGGGACAAAGTGAGATAACTTATTCGTCAGGAGAATTAGCTATAAATTTGGCGTAATAGCCTGATATTTAATTAATTGCAAAATGTTAACTTTTTGTCCCACCTGTTGCACAAATTTTGAATACTTATGTAGGTTTACATCAATCCCTGCCATCACTCTCAATTCTAAATAACCACAGCCAAATTCTCGCCGGCTATTGTCGCCTATGGTTATTTAAGGCAAGTTTGTATTGTCATTAAAACGCATGTATTTAAACCTGTTAAACATACCGTCAAGTTTTAAAAGCATTACCGCTTTCAGGATGCTGGTTATTGCCATTATATACAGCATTACCTGCATATCAGAAACGAGAGCGCAAGATGTACCGGATAACTTTGGGAGCAATTTCACTTTTGAGGTAATTGGGGCGGGTAAAAAAAACATGATCAATGAGCAGGTGTATGTTAAAGTAAGTGATACCGCCATTTACGGCATATTTGACAAACTTAAACCCAAAGCCGGCGATTACTTTGGATCGGCCATGCCCAAAAGCCCGTTAATGCTGGGGGTTAAACTGAACCCTGCACTATCAAAATACTTTTCGGCCTATGTTCAATCGGTATCTAAACATTACCAAACCTTTGTTATAGCCGACAGCTCAGACGCTATACTGATAGCAATGGGTATAAACCGCTCAAATTTTAAAAATTATAAATACCGCGTGGTTGAAAATGACAGCGCGGAACTGGTTCCATGGTCGCCAATAGCCCGGTTAGAACAAAAATATGGCGCAAAACAACCCTACGGCTTTATCGGCAGATTTAACGCGCCCGGCAAAAGGCTGATGGTTGAGGTAGCTGACGTAAACAATTACAGCATACGCGATGCCGTGATATTCGACTGGCAGGTTGGCTTTAAACCTGTTATTGAGCAAATATCGGTAAGCACACCTAAAACCTATTTCAACCTGGCCTACCATACGCTTAACAAAGGCTACGCCACCCGGTTTGACAGCAAAACAGGTGTTCCGCTCGACTTTAAATTTCCGGTTGATAGTGTGACCAACATCGGCATCAACCTAAAAAAACAGGTAACATTGGTGCAGAAGGTCTATTTAATTAGTAATGTGAACAACAAAACCGATACTTCAATGCTGGGTTTTGTAGATCAGTATGGTTACTGCCGTGTAAGCGGTAATTATTTCAGCCAACCGGGCCATTATCAAATTATTATAAAAAAGCAGGAAAAATACAATGTTTGGGATGATGCCCTGATGCTGCGTATCCCGTTTGATGTGACCGAACCAGACCTGTTAGCAAAGAAAATATCTTTTAAACAATTACTGCCCTACATGGCAGGTGTAACAGCGCTGCTTGTTGCCGGCATAATAGTTTTTAGGTTTTACAGTAAACAAAAAATAAAGAAAGCGCAACGCCAGCAGGCTACTGTGCAGTTAAAATTAAAAACCATACGATCGCAGCTTAACCCGCATTTTATGTTCAACGCGTTAAGTTCTATTCAAAACCTGATGAACAAAAACGAATTGCTGGAAGCTAATCACTACATGGCCAAATTTGCAGGTTTAACACGCAAAGCGTTAGATACCAGCGAACAGGAAATGATAAGCCTGGAAGAAGAACTAAAAATAGCCGAAGACTATTTGCAAATGGAACAGCTTCGTTTTGGTTTTAAATTCGACATATCGCTTGATGGCAAACTTAATGCAGACAACATTGAAGTGCCGGCCATGTTGCTGCAACCCTTTATTGAAAACGCTGTAAAGCATGGCGTGGCGTTGCTGGAAAAGGATGGATCTATCGGCGTAACTGCATCGCAAAGCGAAAAAAACCTTGTTTTAACGGTTGCCGATAATGGCAAAGGTTTTAACGCGCCAACTGAGGGGCAAAAGGGCTTTGGTTTAAAACTGAGCTATGAGCGTATTGATCTGATCAACCAGTTATATGGCGCGGGTACAGCGGTATTACTGGTACAATCGCAAAACAGCGGCACCCAAATTCAGATCACTTTAAATAACTGGATATAAAAAATGGATATAACCTGTGTAATTATTGATGACGAGGCTAACAATGTAGAAAACCTAAAGGGCTTGCTTGAAAAATGGTGCCCGGGCGTTAATGTGGCTGCTTGCGCAGGCAGCGCAGACAAGGGAATTGAGGCGATAAGAGCAACCACACCCGACGTGGTTTTTTTAGACATACAAATGCCGCAAAAATCGGGCTTTGAGGTATTGAAAGCCTTTGAAACCGTAACATTTGAAGTTGTTTTTATAACCGCGTTTGATCAGTACGGCATACAGGCCATAAAATTTTCGGCACTGGATTACCTGCTTAAACCAATTGATATTGAAGAGCTTAAAAAGGCGGTAGAAAAAGCAAAAGCAAGGATAGCGGCCCGGCAGCAAAATCAAAATATAGGCAACCTGTTATCATTTATAAAAAACACGCAGCAGGATGTACCCAAGATAGCGCTACCCACCATGAGCGAAACCCGCTATGTTAAAGTGAGCGAAATTATACGCTGCGAGGCTTATAACAATTACACCACATTTTTTTTACCGCAGGGCGAAGAGGTGCTGGTTTGCAAAACGCTGAAGGAGTTTGCCGAACTTTTAAAACCTTATGGTTTTGAGCGCACCCATCAATCGCACCTGGTGAATATAAAATATGTTAAAAGCCTGCTGAAAGAAGATGGCGGGAAACTGCTGATGGAAGACAGATCAAAAATACCCATATCAAGGCAAAATCTTGATAAGATAAAGAAAACGCTGAGCGGAATAAACTAACCGCAGCGAATAAATCACCCAAACAAATCATTAAAAACATGAAAAAATTGTCGTTATTATTAACGGCCGTGCTGCTTATTGCCTATAGCACAGCCTGGTCACAAGCCATGAAACCGGTTATAATTACCGGAAACATTATTAATGGAACAGAGCAAACCCCAAAAGTTATCAAATTCAATTTCCTTAATCCACTTATAAATGAATCCCCATCCATAGAAGTGACAGGAACAGAAAAATTCAGCGTGCAGCAGGATATGCTGTACACCCACAACATGACGGTTAACTACGCCAATTACTTTATTAACTTGCTTGTAAAGCCCGGCGACTCGGTGCATTTAACCATAGATGCGGCGCTGCTTGATCAGCCTAAATTCGCGTGGCTAAAAATCAGCGGTGATGGCGCCAATATTAAAACCCAGCTTAATTTATGTGCCAATTATATTTACCAGCTGAAGACACATGATTACAATATGGAACTGCCCCCCAATGAGATGGAGGCCATGATAAAGCAGGACTATGCCAGGTATTTAACTGCGCTTAATACTTACGCTGCCGAAAACAACCTTGACCCTTTGGTGGTCAATTGGGCTAAAAAAGATATAAAATACCTGATATCAAATACTATTAGTGACTACCCGAGGGAGAAAAATCTGTCGGACCAACAAAAAAGAGCGCGCCTCAATATTTTCAGCGGTCCATTTTTTGATATGTATAATGCCGAAAATTTTCAGTCGATGATGTTTCCATATCATTTGGATAATTACTTCTATCAGTTTAAAGATCTTGATAAAACCATTGCGGTTAAAGAGAATATGCCCGCTACAGATATGATGAAGAAGATATTAGTACAAGGTGTAAAACTGCCTATTGGCGAATGCCGTGATTATATGATTTTTCACCGTTTGAAAGAGCTTGCCGCAAAATATCCGGAAGTGTTAAAATCCTTTAAAAATGCTAATAAATACTTCAGTACTGCTATTTACAATCAGCAACTGCAAAAGCTGGCGCTGGGTGGTAAAAATCCGGTTTTCCCGGCAGTAAAAATATCGGGCATACAATACCTAAACGGTAAAAGCGGAAGCGTGCCGGTTAACAGAACTAATGTTTTTAGTTATCTGGCGGCAAAATATCCCGGCAAGGTATTATACGTTGACGTTTATGCTACCTGGTGCGGCCCATGTATTGAAGAAATGAAAAGTGCACCCGATATGTACCAGGCAATGCAGGGAAAAGATGTAGTTTTTGTAAACCTGTGCCTGCAATCAACCGCTGCAAACTGGACAAAGTTTGTAAAAGAAAAGAACGTTGAAGGAGAAAATTATTTCTTTACCGGTGATGCCTCAAAGTTGTTTATGAGCACGTATAAATTACCCGGGTATCCATCGTACGTATTGGTAAATAAACAAGGCGAAATAGCTACTACGGATGCGCCCCGGCCATCAGAAAAGAAAAGACTGGTAGCGGCTGTTGATGAGTTGTTGAAGAAATAGGTTTGTTGTGGATTGACAACGAGCTATGTCATCCTGAGCCTGTCGAAGGATATGCGGGCGGGCCTCTCCGCGCGTCGTCCTTCGACAGGCTCAGGATGACACCCGACACTACCATTAAAAAAAAGTTGTCATTCTGAGCGACAGCGAAGAATCTTGTAAAACATGCAAAACCGCGCGTTCAGCTTGCAAAGCGTATAAGATTCTTCGCTGTCGCTCAGAATGACAACATAAATAGCTATTTCGCTATTAACTTCCTCTACAAATTAATGTTATACGTATTCTTATTCTCGCACATTACAAAGGTGCTGTGCGTGCTGCCTATACTGGTTACTGATCCTAGCTTGTTAAACACAAAGTCCTGGTAGTGCTTCATATCTCTTGCATAAACTTTTAGCAGGAAGTCAAAATCTCCCGAGATATTGTAACATTCCGTCACCTCATCCAGCTTTAAAATATCGGTTACAAATTTGTGGCCTATGCTTTTATCGTGCTGTTTAAGTTTTATGTTGACAAAAATTATCAGCCCATAATTAAGCTTTTCGGCATCAATAATGGCAATGTATTTTTTAATATACCCATTGGCCTTTAGCTTCTTTACCCTTTCAAACACGGGCGACGCCGACAGGTTAACATGGGCCGCCATATCTTTTATGGTTATTTCAGAGTCCTGCCCCAGCATCATAAGCAGGCGCAGGTCTACATCGTCTAACTGTTCCACAGAATAATTTTCTTTTTTAGGTGATTAAAAAACATAAATCAGCATAATTTACCTTACAATACAACAAATATAGATTTTATTACCTATTAATAAATTTAATTCAGCATTTAAATCTGTTAAAATAGCTTTGTAGGAAAAATGATCCTATTAAAAAGTGATTACTCAAAAAAAAGCAGTGGCTGGTGCGATTCCCCTCTTGAGAGGGGGTGTAGGGGTGTGTTAAGCAGTAAGCCCAACGCAAACCCGCTGTCGCATATTCCTACTCACCCCCTCTGTAGAGTGGAGTTTTGACGGAAATTTCTAAGGGACACAAAACTTTAAATAATATATCTTATCTATCTAAAAATGCTAACGCAAAACCTGGGCTACCCGCGAATTGGTAGCCAAAGACAATTAAAAAAAGCCTGCGAACAATACTGGGCGGGCAAAATAAGCCTGGGCGAATTAAAGGAAACTGCCCGCCAGATAAAGGAAACTAACTGGCTAACGCAGCTGGATGCGGGCATTGACCTTATCCCTTGCAATGATTTTAGCTTTTACGACCATGTGTTGGATACCAGCCTGATGCTAGGCGTTATCCCTCAGCGTTACACGCCCGTGTTATCGCAGGTAAAAGCCAACCAGGAAATTGACCTCTACTTTGCCATGGCGCGCGGCTATCAAAAAGACGGCCTGGATATTACCGCGATGGAAATGACCAAGTGGTTAGATACCAACTACCATTACATAGTGCCGGAGTTTACCGCCAAACAGGAATTTAAGCTGTTTAACGAGAACGTGTTTGGCGAATATGCATCTGCCAAAAAACTGCTTGGCCAAAAGGCTAAGCCTGTGCTGGTTGGCCCGGTTAGCTACCTGTTGCTGGGTAAAGAAAAAGAGGAAGGCTTTGAACGTGTTGACCTGATAAAAAAGCTGGTGCCGGTTTACATAGAGATCATCAACCGCCTTAAACAACTCGGTGCCGAATGGATTCAACTGGATGAGCCTTGCCTGGCGCTTGATCTTACTGCAAAAGAAAAAGAAGCCTTTGAATGGGCTTACCGCAGCATTACCAACAGGGTTAGCGGTGTTAAACTATTGGTAGCAACGTATTTTGAAGCCTTGTTAGACAATACACAATTAGCGGTTAACCTGCCGGTTGCTGCATTGCATATTGACCTGGTGCGCGCGCCGGAGCAATTAGATGAAGTGCTTAAGTTGATTCCGGACAATCTTCAATTATCGCTTGGGGTGGTAGACGGGCGTAATGTTTGGAAGAATGATTACGAAAGATCATTAAGCCTGATCAACAAAGCGGTTGAAAAACTGGGTGCGAATAGAATTATTATCGCCCCCTCCTGCTCGCTGTTACATAGCCCCATTGACCTTGACGGCGAAACGGCAATTGACCCCGAAATTAAAAACTGGATGGCCTTTGCTAAACAAAAGCTAACAGAAGTAAGCGAATTAAAACAGATCATTGCAGGAAATAAACAGCTGTTAGACGCTAATAAAAACGCCATTGAAAGCAGGCGAACATCGCGAAAAGCGCATAAACAGGCTGTTAAAGACCGTGCGGCTGCCTTAACCAATGCGGATGTAACCCGTAACAACGCGTTTAGCGCCCGGCAGCAATTACAACGCGTGCGCTTTAATTTACCGGCCTTCCCCACTACTACTATTGGTTCATTTCCGCAAACCGACGATATCCGCCAGTTACGTGCGCACCTTAAAAAAGGCGACCTCACCCTTGAACAATATGAAAAGCAAATAGAGCAAGCTACTATTGACGCGATACGCTGGCAAGAAGAAATTGGCCTTGATGTACTGGTACATGGCGAATTTGAACGCAACGATATGGTTGAATACTTTGGCGAACAATTGGATGGGTTTTTATTCACCAAAAATGGCTGGGTGCAAAGCTATGGTAGCCGCTGTGTAAAGCCGCCCGTTATTTATGGTGATGTAAGTCGCCCAAAAGACATGACAGTACGCTGGACCCAATTTGCAGCCGCACAAACCAATCTGCCTATGAAAGGCATGTTAACCGGCCCGGTAACTATTTTACAATGGTCGTTTGTGCGCGATGACCAGCCACGGGATGTTACCACCAACCAGATAGCCTTAGCTATCCGCGATGAGGTTTTAGCTTTAGAAGCGGCGGGTATAGGTATTATTCAGATAGATGAAGCCGCCATTCGCGAAGGTTTGCCTTTACGCACGGCCAAACGCCCTTATTATTTAGACTGGGCCGTAAAAGCTTTCCATATTACGGCCAATGGCGTAAAAGACGAAACACAAATACACACCCACATGTGCTACAGCGAGTTTAATAACATAATTGAACATATAGCCGCTATGGACGCGGATGTAATTACGATAGAAACCTCGCGCTCACAGATGGAATTGCTGCAGGCCTTTGCCCAATTTGAATACCCTAATGAGATAGGTCCGGGCGTTTATGATATCCACTCGCCGCGTGTGCCTACAACCCAGGAAATGGCATCGCTGCTGGCTAAAGCCGCCGAGCTATTACCGGTGCAACACCTGTGGGTAAACCCGGACTGCGGCTTAAAAACCCGTAAATGGCCGGAAACAAAAGCAGCGTTGATAAACATGGTGGCAGCGGCTAAACACGCCAGGGAACAATTAACCTAACCTTAATAGATAAAATTCTCTCTGTTACTCCGTGCCTTCATTGTGCTCTCCGTGGTAAATTTAATCGCGGAGAGAGCAGAGGAGGCACAGAGTGCGCAGAGACTTAGCTACATGCCCGGCAACTTAATGCCTGCATCCTTCACATCCTGCAATATTGCCTCCTGTATAGCCAACCGGGTATCCTGAAAACCGTGCGCGTTTACCCATACGTTAATAGAAAGCAGGTAACCGTCTGACTGTAATTCGCCCACACCTATCCTTCGTTCGGGCTTGGCCAGCACATTTTCGCAACCGTCTATTGCCTTGTTGATCACTTTTTTCACCTCTTTAATATCAATAGCATTCGGGATCTTCATATTGATATCCAAGCGCCGGTTGCCTTGGCGGGTTATGTTGATGATCACCTCGTTTGATAGTTTGCTGTTGGGTACTATAACCTGCCGGTTATCAAACGTAGTTACCATGGTGTAAAATACCTCAATCTCTGTAACCGTTCCTTCCAGGCCCTGGGTAATAATGTTATCCCCTACCGAAAAAGGCTTTAGCAGCAATATCAATATCCCACTGGCGAAGTTTTGCAAAGTACCAGACAGCGCCAAACCTGCAGCCACACCAAAGGCACCTACTATAGCCGTAAACAAGGTTAATTGGATGCCTATTATTTGCATTACGCCAATAATGAGCAGTATGCGCAACGCTACACCAAGCAAACTCAGCAAAAAGGGCTTTACAGAGTCGGCCACCTCCTTATCGTGCATTTTTTGGTGCGAGCGGTTAACTATCCATTTGATCACCTTTAAGCCGATAAATAAAACAACGATGCCTGCAATTATGCCGGGGCCTTTATCAATAATCCACGCGTATGCATTATCGTATAGCCTGTCTAAGGTCCAGGGTTCTTTCTTTTCTGCTACTTTAATTACATCAATCATTCAGTTACAACAATGAAGCGTAAAAAGTGTTGGGTGGGCTTAAATTGGCGCTTATGCGAGTGATTACCAAATTGACCATTTGAGCGAATTTAATTGTTCCTTTACGCACATTTACTGTACGAATACGAACACCCGTAAATGGAAATTTACAGGTAAAAATCTAATAGTCAATAAATTATAAACTTGGCATAAATTTTACATTATTGTAAAGCAATGGTAAGAAACTACTTCAGAATAGCGTGGCGGAATTTGATAAAAAGCAAAGGCTATTCGCTCATCAACATTTCTGGATTAGGCGTTGGCATGGCGGTTGCTATTTTGATAGGCCTTTGGATATGGGATGAAATTTCATTCGATACTTATCATAAAAACCTGAAAAGCCTTGGTCAGATAGCCGTTACACAAACTTTTAACGGAGTTGTCGAGACCGGCTCGTCAGTAGCTGTGCCGCTGGAAAATGAACTTCGGGTAAAATACAGCAGCGATTTTAAGGACTTGTCGCTATTTTGGGAGAGCACCAACATCTTAGCCACAGGCGACAAAAAGCTATCGGGAAGAGGTATGTGGGCGCAGGCAGGCTTACCCGACATGTTCACCCTTGAAATGATATACGGAAATGCGTCAACTTTTAAAGATGCTTCTACCGTACTGCTATCGCGCTCTGTTGCTACGGCGCTTTTTGGGCAAACCGACCCGACAAATAAAACAGTGCGGGTTGACAATAAAACTGATATGAAGGTAGGCGGCGTTTACCGGGACCTGCCCCGCAATACGACGTTAACTGATATCAAATTTTTGCTTCCCTGGGATAATAAAGCTAACAGATGGAATACCCAAACCGCTGCCTGGGATAATCATGGCAGCAGCTTATTTATTCAATTGAATGAGCATGCCGATTTTGCCAAAACAACCGAAAAGATAAAAAATATACCAAAGGAGCACTTAAAGGTTGGCAACGAGGAGATAATGATACATCCCATGAGTAAATGGCATTTATACAGCCAGTTTGAAAATGGCAAAGCCGTTGGCGGCAGGATAGAATTTGTTTGGTTATTTGGCATTATAGGGATATTTGTATTGTTGCTGGCCTGCATAAACTTTATGAACCTCAGTACGGCAAGAAGCGAGAAAAGGGCAAAAGAAGTAGGTATCCGAAAAGCGATAGGATCATTAAGAGGACAACTTATTGGTCAATTTCTAAGCGAATCGTTATTGGTTGCTTTAATGGCATTGGTTTTAGCCGTTGTATTGGCCAGGATTTCATTATCATTTTTTAACAGCATAGCCGATAAACAAATAGCTGTACCGTGGTTCAATCCGGTATTTTGGTTGCTGGTGCTGGCTTTTACTTTGTTCACGGGGCTGCTTGCCGGGAGTTACCCGGCGTTTTACCTATCGGGCTTCAGTCCGGTAAGTACTTTAAAGGGTAGTTTCCGTGCAGGCAGACATGCTTCGTTACCACGGAAGGTATTAGTGGTGCTTCAGTTTACCGTTTCGGTAACGCTTATCATCAGCACCATCATTGTTTTTAAACAGGTACAATTTGCTAAGGGCCGGCCCGTAGGTTACTCGCGTGAGGGGCTTATTACAGTTGTAATGAATACGCCGGAGTTATATCAGCACTATAACGGGCTCAGAGATGACCTGATAGCAACCGGCGCAGTTGAAAACATGGCAGAGTCTAACAGTTCGGCAACAGAAATATGGTCAAGCAATTATGGCTTTGACTGGAAAGGTAAGGCCCCTGATGCAAATCCTCTTTTTGGAACTTTAGCCGTTACACATGATTTTGGCAAGACAGTGGGTTGGAAGATAATTGATGGACGCGACTTCTCCAGAAATTTCTCCACCGACACCGGCGCTTTTATATTGAACGAAGCAGCTGTAAAACTAAGTGGCTTAAAACATCCGGTAGGGCAAATTATGAAATGGAACGGGAAAGATCATTTAATTGTGGGTGTTGTGAAAGATATGGTGATGGAATCGCCTTACAAGCCCACGGTAGCTACCGTTTTTCATATGCAATACAGCTGGGCTAATTTAATAACGGTTAAAATAAAACCAGCTATGCCCATGCAAAAGGCCTTGGCACAAATAGAATCAGTATTTAAAAAATATAACCCCGGCAGCCCCTTTGAATATAAATTTATTGATGATGAATATGCCCGCAAGTTTGCCGAAGAACAGCGTGTTGGCAATTTGGCGGCGTTTTTTGCCACCCTGGCCATCTTTATATCCTGCCTTGGTTTATTGGGCCTGGCATCGTTTGTTGCAGAGCAGCGTAAAAAAGAGATAGGCGTGCGCAAGGTACTGGGTGCATCGGTACTTAATATATGGCAAATGTTGTCAAAAGATTTTGTCGGGCTGGTTATCATTTCCTGCTTTGTAGCTATACCGTTTACATGGCATTTTCTTAACCAATGGCTGCAGCGTTATCAATACCGCACAGAAATATCGTGGTGGATATTCGCGGCATCAATTACCGGGGCAATATTTATAACCCTGCTGACAGTAAGTTTTCAAACTATAAAAACAGCGCTTACCAACCCGGTAAAAAGCATCCGTACAGAATAAAAGTAAAATTCCTTGTAACGTTTCGCCTCTTAAAATCGTCTACTCATAAATAGGGCCTAAGCCGGATAAATAGCGGCCAAAATAATTACAATAAACTGGCGTTTATTTACTAGCTTAACCCGTAATTTGCAATATAATTTTTTAGCAGATGAAACGTAACCTCATCATCATAACCCTTTTAGCAGCAGGAAGCCTGTTTGGCAATAAAGCTATTGCGCAGCAAGCTGCTTTAGCTCCCGATCAAAATCCGCGTTACCACGAAAGTGCTAACAAGTACAGGCTTGTAGCCGACTCTATAAACCTGCAGCAAGGTACCACAGTGCAAAACACTTACAAGGCGTATGATTGGTACACCGCCCGCGAAGAGCGCCGCCAGCAAAACCGCCAATGGCGCAATACGTATGGCAGCTATTACAATTATTCGCCCGGCTGGGATCTGTACGGTGGCTATTCTTCCTACTATCCTTTTTACAGCTCGTTTGGTAACTATGGTTACGGCAACTATGGCTATGGCAACCGTTGGCGTGGCCGTGGCGGTCGCTGGGGTGTAGGCATAGGCTACAGCTGGTAATTAAATAAATTCAATCTAAGCTTTTACAATTTGTATATATATGAAAATTAATAATCTATTAGCCGGCGTGGCTATCGCTGCATCGGCATTGTGCTTTACTGCTTGCTCAAGGCAGGTTACCCGCGTTAGTACTGATGAAACCATAGACGTTAGCGGATCATGGAACAACAGCGACTCGCGCATGGTGGCTCAGGAGCTAACCAATCAAGTGTTAAACGCCCCATGGATAAGCAACTATGCAACGGCGCATCCTGGCAAAAAACCTACGGTGGTTGTTGGTTTGGTTCAAAATAAAAGTCATGAGCATATTGAGGCCGAAACATTTATAAAGGATGTAGAAAGCACTTTTGTTAATACACAACGTGTACGTTTGGTACAAGGCGGTAAAAAACGCGAAGAATTGCGCGCGGAAAAAGCCGATCAGCAAACCAACGCCAGTGTATCAACCATGAAAAAATTTGGTTTAGAAAACGGAGCTGATTACATAATGCAAGGCTCTATTAACTCTATTGTCGACTCGCACAAGCGTCAAAAAGTTGTTTATTACCAGGTGAATTTAGAACTAACAGACATACAGACAAACGAGGTGGTTTGGATAGGCGAAAAGAAAATTGCCAAATCTGTTAAGAACTAAGTTTGTTGATGTACTGCCCCCGCCCTGCCCCGTTTTACGGCAGATCCAATTTTGTAATGACATTTATTAAAAAGTATTTTCCCGGAGCATCATGCCTTATAGCATTGATGCTCTTTTTATCGGGTTGCGCTACGTATAACGACCAGGTGCTGCCGTATTATAAAAACGTGCGTACGGGAAATTATGCGGAAGCCGAGAAGCAACTGAACAAGAATGCCCTTATCCAAAAGCCACGTAACCAGCTGCTTTTTTTAATGGAAAAGGGCCGCATCAGTCATCTCAACGGCGAATACGAAAAGAGTAATCAATACTTTAACGGTGCCGATTCTTTGTTAGAGAAGGGCCTGACAGACGCGGGCGATGCAGCCGTTGGTGTATTGGTCAACTCTATGTCGCAGCGTTACAAGGGCGAGGATGTGGAGAAATTTATGATCCATTATTACAAGGCGCTTAACTACATCTACCTGGGCAAAAAAGAAGATGCCATTGTTGAGGCGCGCCGCATAACCCTGCAGGCACAGGAACAAGGCGACAAATTCAATAATAAAACTAACCGTTACAGCAACGATGCCTTCTCGCTAATGTTGCAGGGTATGCTTTATGAAAGCGATGGCGATATAAATAACGCTTTTATATCCTACCGTAACGCTGTGGAAATTTACCAAAATAGTCCCGACAAAACCTGGTACGGTACAAGTATACCCGCAGGCTTAAAGCTTGACCTGATACGCACGGCCAAAGCAAACGGCTTTGCAGCTGAGGCTGACCAATACGAAAAGCAGTTTGGTGTTACCTATATGCCCATACCACCGTCAGACGGTGGAGAGTTAGTTGTTTTTTGGGAGAACGGCCCCGCACCCATAAAAACACAGGTTGATATGTATTTCGGGCTGATAAAAAACAGCAACGGCGATATGTTTTTTAGCGATGCTACCGGCGGCTGGGTTATCCCTTTTAATTATACCGGCGACAGGCGCAGGGTGAATACCAAATCGGTAGAAAGCTTAAGGGCCGCGTTCCCTAAATACATACCGCAAAACCCTTATTTTACCGGCGCTGTTGTAAGCAACGATGCCGTAAAAGTTCCGCTTGAGAAGACGGAGGATGTAAACGAGATAGCGATTAAAACTTTGCAGCAACGCACCTTGAGCGAAGCGGGTAAAGTATTATCGCGCTTAGCGGTAAAAAAAATAGCCGAATATACCTTACGCGAAAGTGCCAAAAGCAGCAACGGCCAAACTAATACGGTATTAGAAGGACTTGGCTACGGTATGCAGCTTTATAGCCTGCTATCAGAAAAAGCAGATACCCGCAGCTGGCAATCATTACCGGGCAGTATCTCGTACGCCCGTATCCCACTAAAAAAAGGCGAGAACCAGATCTCTCTTACCCTAAAAAGCGCCAACGGAACCGATGAGGTAAAAACCATCAATATTAATGGCGATGGTAAGCTGAAATTTTATAATTACGCTACGTTAAGGTAAGTAAAAAAAAAGACTGTCATACTGAGCGCAGCGAAGTATCTTATACGCTTTGTAACTAAGCGCTTTGCTCAGCTTAGTTTACAAGATTCTTCGTTGTCGCTCAGAATGACAATTTATATTTTTAAATTGATTTAGTCCAACCCAGGCGCTAACAGATCCGGGTTAACATGGCCATCATTAGCCTCCGTAATTTTTTGCAGGCTGTAATGCAGGTCGCCATTCTCGTCTGTAGCGGCAATTAGTCCTTTGGTATGCCATTCGGTAAGTATCAAATGTACGCCGCCTATCAGGTCTTTTCCTGCCTCATCGCTATGCAGGTTCATCAATTCGCCCGCTACTTCATCGGCAGTAGCGCTGCCCAGCTGGCCTAAAGCATATAAGGTTTGGTCGGCAATAGACGCTGTCTTATCAAAGTGCGCGGGCACCTGCAGGGGTTTATATTCTTCGCGGAATTCTTTATCGGTCATAAGTCAATTGTTTCATTAATAACAAGACCGTCAGCGTTTTGTTAAGCCAAACAAAAAATTATGCCTTTTTCTTCTTTAACTTCAAATTCAGCACCTCTACCAACACCGAGAACGCCATTGCAAAGTAGATATATCCTTTAGGGATATGCTGATCTAACGCTTCAGCCAGTAACGATACGCCTATCAGTAATAAAAAAGACAGCGCCAGCATTTTAACCGTAGGGTGTTTGTTTACAAAAGAAGCTATACCGCCGGCGGCCCACAGCATAACGCCCACGGCCAGTACCACAGCTATTATCATTATCTCAATATGCTCTGCCATACCAACTGCTGTAATAACAGAATCAAGCGAGAAAACGATATCTAACACCACAATTTGCGCTATGGTACCCCAAAAAGAGCGACCCTTTACTTTTACGTCTGTTTCGTCCTCATCCTCTAACTTATGATGAATTTCAGCGGTGCTTTTGTAGATCAGGAACAGGCCGCCTATCAATAAAATAAGATCACGGCCGGAGATTGCCAGATTACTTACCCATTGCTCATTAGTCACGCCCACCCAGTTAGCCACATTAAACAGCGGGCTGGTAAGTGTCATTACCCAACTTATAGATAGCAGCAGCAACACGCGGGTAACCATGGCTACTGCCAGGCCAATTGTTCTGCCCCTTTTCTGCTGATCTTTAGGTAGTTTGTCTGTTAAAATTGATATAAAAACAATGTTATCAATACCTAAAACAATCTCCAGAACGGTAAGTGTTAAAAGTGATATCCAGGAGTCGGCCTGAGCGAATATTTCCATAGGGCTAATTTACAAAATGAAATTCCACGGTAAACATTAATTTGCCTATACCGTACTTTCACAAAACGCCGGGACAGCTTAACTGTTTGGCTGGCGCTATAATTAAACTTATTGTCTAAAACAACCCCCATTAATGTCTATCCAGACCATTTTTAACCCCATCCGTTAAGCCTAAATTTGTTTACATAAACATTTTAACCATGAAAGAACAGGATTTTACTACAAGCTTTAAAGTGGATCAAACCCCTCAACAAGTTTATGATGCTATCATACATCCACAGCTTTGGTGGTCTGAAGAAATTACGGGAAGTGCCGACAACGTAAATGATGTATTTGATTATCATTTTGAAGATGTTCATTTCTGCAAGGTTAAAATTGAAGAGCTTACCCCCGGAAAAAAGGTGGTATGGCGCATACTCGAAAACAACTTCAACTTTACCCGGGATAAAACCGAATGGGTAAACACTAAAGTGGTATTTGATGTTAATACTAAAGGCAATCAAACTGAAATGACGCTTACGCATTACGGACTTGTACCCGAATATGAGTGTTATGATGCCTGTTACCAGGGCTGGACATTTTATATGCAGACAAGTTTAAAAAATCTGATCAGCACTGGAGTTGGTAGTCCAAACAAATCCGGCGCGCCTCAAACGGAAACAGAGGCCAAATTATCTACAGGCGAATAGCATCCTTAAGCATAAAAAAATACGGATATTTGCGTTATATCTAACATGAGATACGCATATCTGCTGCTTTTTATACTGGTTTGCTCTACCGCCAATGCGCAGGTATTGCGCAAGCGTACCACTAAACTAATGGGTGCCCGCTGGGATTTTACCATTGTTGCAAAAGATGGCCCTACTGCCGAACAAAATATTGATACCTGCATTGCCGAAGTAAGTCGGATAGAGCACCTGATATCTGATTGGATACCATCAACCCAGGTATCGCAGGTAAATAGTAATGCGGGAATACGCCCGGTGAAAGTATCTGCCGAAGTATTTGGGTTAACCAGGCGTGCTTTGCATCTATCAGAAATTACAGGTGGCGCTTTTGACATCAGCTTTGCGGCAATGGACAGGATCTGGAAGTTTGATGGCAGCATGACGGTGATGCCTTCGCCGGATGCCATTAAAAGATCAGTAGAAAAGGTTGGCTACAAAAACATCATTCTTGATAGTGTAAACTCCACCATTTACCTTAAGTTACCGGGCATGAAGATTGGCTTTGGCGCATTAGGCGAAGGCTACGCTGCCGACCGCTGCCGGCAAATTATGCTGGCGCGAGGCATTAAAGCGGGTATAGTAAACGGATCGGGTGATATGAGCACATGGGGTAGTCAACCTAATGGAAAAGATTGGACCATCGGCATAACCAACCCGGCTAAAACAACTGAATTAATTAAAGTAGTAGCGCTAAAACGAGGCTCGGTAGTTACATCAGGCAGTTACGAGAAATTTGTTGAATTTAACGGCAAGCGCTACGCCCATATTATTAACCCCAAAACAGGCTACCCCGCAACCGGCCTCACCAGCGTAACCATATTTGGCCCAAGTGCCGAGAGAGCCAATGGGTTTAGCACATCAATGATGGTGTTAGGTAAGGATGCGGCGTTAAAATTCATTAAGCAGTTTCCGGCTTATAAGTATTTGATTATTACTGATGATGGGCAGATCATTTCATCTCCGCAATTGGGTGTAAAAAAGCGGAGGACTTAAGCAAGTTTATTAAAAGTTGTCATCTCGAACGATAGTGAGAGATCTATTCACAAGCCTACCTGCGGATGAGAATATGTATAGATTTCTAGTTATCACTCGAAAGGACAATCAAATAAAAAACACCTACCCTAATAACAATCCGTCAGTATCTGATCTCGCGAGCGGTAATAGCTTAGGGTTTTGCCCGTGCGTTCGCTGCAAATGGTATCCAGCAACTCAAAAACATCTTTCTGCATGGCTAATGATCCGCATATCATTAGCACGCCCTTTCTTTCTAAAAGTGCTGCTACAAACGCGGCATCATCTTTAATCAAATCGCTTACGTATTGCTTTTTGCCCTCGCGGGAAAATCCTATGTGATGCTGTTTAAGCCGGGCAGTAGCTTTACATTCTAAAATCAGATCCTGGTAAGCGGTATAAGATGCCTGCTCCCTGAAACCACAGTATAAATAACAAGGCTTTTTAGCCTTATTTTGGTTAAGCATGCCTAAAAACGGCGCAATGCCTGTGCCGTTGGCTATCATCAAAACCTCGGGGGCATCTGTGGGGAAATGGAAATGTTTATTGTTCACTATCCTTGCACGTATTTTTTGCCCCTGGGTTAGGCAATGTAAATAGCTTGAGCCCAACCCATGCGACTGTAAGCGAACACTCAGATGAATTTTTCCATCAACAACGCCAATGGAGTAAAGCCGTTCGCGGTGATCATCAGCGGGATAAATAGCTAACAGATCGCCGGAAGTGACTTTCAATTTTTTGCTGCCTTGCAAGCTCAGTGTAAATGTTCCGTCTGTACGCGTCGCGGCGGTATTGGCACTTACTGTAAAAGTTTCTAAACGATTTTTATTGGTATCCTGTAGTTGCAGCGTAGTTAACTGCACATTTGCCTGCTGCGACCATGCTTCGGCCCACAGGCTAAACTCATCAGGCGAGCGGTCGTTAACCGTATGAATATCCGTTAATGCAATGGCCCAGCCCTGTGCTGCCATTATCTGATCCACCTCAAACGCGAATTTGCAGAAATCTGCATAGGCATGGGAACCAAACCCTACTACCGAATAAAGTACGGCTTGTGATTGCGGGAACTTTTGCAGCAGCTCTTTAAATTTAACAGCGTTGGTTGGTGGGTCGCCTAAACCGTAGGTGGCTGTCATTATAATTAAATGCTCTGCCTTGGGGAACACCCGGTAATCATTCAATTGCGCCACATGCGACTTTTCCCCCTTTTTTAGCAATTGCTGATGAATAGCCTGCGCAAAGCTGAAGGTGTTTCCATTTTCAGACCCAACCAAAATAATGTATTTGCTTTCCTCGGCCTCGTACTTGTTTTTTGTGCGACTGCCCAAACGCTTAAATGTTATGGCAAAACCCGAATAAATAAAGAAAAGGATATTGGCTGAAGCAATAGCCAGGATAACGGCCCATATTATACTGGTTCTACCCGTATGCAGATCAAGGCTCAGGTTAGTGAGCATTATGGCTTTCGGATATTTTACCTCGCTTAAAATATCGCCGGTAACCTGGTTAACCGCTACCTCGCCGGTTTTTAGTTTGATGGTATAATAATCCTCAACATCTTCAGAAAATGGAAACTCCACAGTTTCTACCTGCGATAGCGTGGTTTGCTTAAATACCCCAAAATCAGTCGCTTTTTTTTTCGGGCCTGATTTGATCTTATCAAAATCAACCTTAGTTGAGGCTTTATTGATATCAATTAATCCAAACCTTGCCAGCGACAAATAAGTGCCGCTTAACGCGATAATAAATATCGGGATAAGTGACCATCGCCCTAAAACAACGTGGTAAAACTGCGCGAAGTTGTCGCGGGCTATTTTGGTAAAGAACCGTTTTACCCCCCGCTGCCGCTGAATAATGAGCGCGGTGCCAGATATGGTTATCAACAACAATAAAAAGGCGGTAAGTCCTATAAAAAATCTACCCGTTTCGTGAATAAACAGTGAGCGATGCAGGGCGGTTACCCATTGAAAAAACTCATCAACAGGCTTTGGTTTGCCTAATATTTTACCTGTAATTGGGTTAACATAGGCCAACAGTTCTTTACCATCGGCATCGCTTCCTTTTATCTGTACAAACTGGTGGGCATCTACAGAAAGCTCGCTTATGCCGGGGTATGTTTTACGAAGAGCGGGTAAAGATTGTGCTAAAGTTACCTTATCCAGATCAGCCGCGCGGTAGGGCTGCATTTTCTCAGTCACCGGCTGGAAGGCCAGAATAACGCCCGTTACAGAGGCCAGCGTGAGCAAAAGAAAAGAAGATATAGCCAGTGCTAAGTGGCTATATCTCCATACAGAAATCGTCATATTAAATTTTAGTTGGCGCTGAACCTCACGTACCTAATGTAGCCCGTGCCTTCGGTTTTTGCGGCAAGGGTTTCAGTTGTCAGGGGTATTTCAACGTCCTTTAAATTATAAGCTTTATCCTCAACGGCGCTTTCAAAACGCAACTTGTAGCCTTTGTCTATCTTTGCGTTCTCAATTTCAATTACATTAACGGCACGGTCGCCACCGGTTACTGATGCGCCTGTAATAGCGTTAACTGCCGCAGGTTTTTTCAGATAGAATTTATTCCATTCCTTAATGGTTTTGTACCATTTTTTGTCAGACCCCAACACATACAGCGTTTTTTCGTAAGCGCCTTTGCTATCTATTAAAGAGATAACTATGTAAGCGCCATCGCCCATGTAGTTGGTCATCTGTATCATGCATTTGTATTTAGTTGTCTGCGCTACTGATGTTGCAGATTGAACACAAACCAGCGCCACTACTACAAATGCGGTTTTTAGAAAATTAGATATCATATTATTTTAAGAAGGTAATGTCTGCTTTATTTTTAGTTAGGGTTTCGTTCTCTTTAGCCAGGTCAAAAGCTGTTTCTTTAAAGCCGGTAACAGCGTCTTTTTTAGCATCAATTGATAACAGGTACTTTAACATCACATCATCCTTAGCTATTAAGGCTGCTTTGTGCAATGGCGTAATGCCTTCCTTATTTTTAGCGTTAATGTCAACACCTAAAGCCTGTACACGTTTTACCAATGACAGGTCATTTTTAGCAACAGCCAAATGATATAAAGTATTACCATCCTTTTGCGGAGCAGCGATATCTAAGCCGGCCTGTTTAAGAGCGGCCAGTTTATTATCAAAATCTTCAGGTTTAGGGCCACCCATACCTGCACCACCGCGACCGCCGCCTGCCGAACGATAAGACTCTACTGCATAAAACGCAAGGTTGTTACCTTTTTTATCCAACGCTTTAACATCAGCACCTTTGCTTATAAGGTAGCTAACAACCTCGGGCGAGTTACCTTTAACAGCCAATGCTAAAGCTGTTTGACCCTGAAGATTAGCCTGGTTAATGTTTTTTGTTTTAGGTACCAGCAGATCAAGCACGGCCAGATCGCGGTTAACCGCTACCGCAGCCATCAATACATTGTTACCATCCTCATTTACCTGATCAACAGATACACCTTTTGCCAGGAAGTATTTTATTTGCTCGGCCTGGCCTGGTTTGCGTGCTATAGCGTGCAAAACGTTCTCGCCATTTTTTGCAACAGCGGTTGGTTTAATGCCTACACTTTCTAAATATTCAAAAATAGCTAAACCTGTAGCTGCTGGGGCCGCACCACGGCCACCACCACCTTGCGCAGCCATTAACATGGCGTTAGCATTGGGTTTAATGCCTTTTTCAACCAGTTTTTTCAAAAACTCTATATTGCCTGACCGCGCAGCATAAGCAAACGCGTTATTACCTGCTTTGTCCACGCTATTTAAGCTAACACCTTTTGATACGAAGTAATCGGTCAGTGTAAAATCTTTGTCGTTAGCTATGGCCAGCAATAGTATGTTAGCGCCATCAGCATTAACATCTTTTTGCAGGTTGGCACCGTGGGCTATAAACGTGTCAAATATTTTGGTATTTTTTTGGTTAGCCGAGAACAACAGGGGTGTGCTGCCATGCGTATCAACCAGATCTAACTTTGAACCTTTCTTTAACAGGTACTCTTCCAACTCAACATTACCGCGACTTGCTGCCCAGTGTAAATAGATACGTCCATCATGGGTTAGTTTGTTAACATCGTTACCCGGCTGCTCAATAAGATACTTTACAGTTTCTGTAGGTGCATTAGCATTAATAGCTGTAACTACAGCGTCGAACATATTGCTGGTAAACTGCGCCGGATTATTTCCTTTAGCTATTTCGGCCTTCAGGGCGTCAACTGTTGGCGCTCCCTGCCAAAACGAAGCTTCTAAAAGCGTATTCTGCTGTGCTTGCGCTGTAAATGCAGCTAAAGCTAAAATTGCGATCAGTATTTTTTTCATGTTGATTTTTTAAAGTGCACGAAGTTAATAAGAAACAGTCTAAATAAAAACATTATTTAAAATTAATCTAAATAGCCTTGACAAAACGATTTCAAAATCTATCTTTGCGCTCAATTAAGAATTAGTCTAAATAAATATATAAATGAAAAACAAACTCTACACAATTTTACTGTCCCTCCTGTTTATCTCAGTAATTGCCGTTGCCGGTGATGATGATATCGAAAAAAATGGCAGCATAAAGGGCCATGTGCAAACCAGCGACGGCCACCCGGCCGCTTTTGTAAGTGTTGGCATTACCGGTTCTAATAAGGGCACAACTACAGATGATAATGGTAACTATAAACTAACCGGCGTTAAGGCAGGTACATATACACTCAGAGTATCTTTTGTAGGGATGCAGACGCAGCAACAGCAGGTAACTGTTAAATCTGGCAAGGAAAGCGTAGTAAACTTTTCGCTTTCAGAAAACGCTTCACAGCTTAATGAGGTTGTTATTGCAGGTTCAAACCGGCTTAACAAACCGGTTAGTGTAGGCAAATCCGGCATTAAGCCAATGGATATGCCGCAGGCTATCCAGGTGATTGACAGCACTATTATTACTGATCAGCAGGCCAATCGCTTAGCTGATGTTATAAAAAACGTAAACGGCATAGTAATGGGCGAAAACCGTGGTTCAACAGGTGATACCTTCTTTGCCCGTGGTTATTCATTGGGTGGTAACAACGTGTTAAAAAATGGTGCACGTACAACAATAGGTGGCTCTCCGGAGGCCAGTACATTAGAGTCTGTAGAGATTTTGAAGGGTAGCGCGGCGCTTATGTATGGCGGCGTTACAGGTGGTGCGGTAGTGAATCTTATCACCAAAAAACCCAAATTTAACTATGGCGGCGAAGTGAGCATGCGTGTAGGCAGCTACCAGCTATATAAGCCAACTGTTGATGTATACGGCCCTATCTCAAAAAATGTAGCTTTCAGGATCATCGCTACAAAAGAAAATGCCAGGAGCTTTCGCGATGTGGTAAAAACAGATCGTTTTTATGTTAATCCCTCTTTATTATTCAAACTGGGCAAGAAAACAGATCTGCTTGTACAGGGCGATTACCTGAAGAGTAATTACACGCCCGACTTTGGTTTAGGTACCGTTGACGGTAAAATTCCTAATATCGGCCGTAACGCCTTCGTTAACACATCATGGGCATATAACAATACCAATACCAGCAGCGCTCAGTTTAACCTGACTCACCGTTTTAATGATAACTGGAAACTGAATGCAATAGTTGCTGTTCAAAATTACACCCGTAACTATTTTGGTGCAGAGCGTCCGCAACAAACAACTGCCGCAAACGGTACACCTGTATTAGCGATACGTGCTTTAACCCGCTCAAAAATTAATGAACTTACCTATAACCAGCAGTTAACGCTTACAGGCAGTGCAGAAACCGGTTCAATAAAACATACATTTTTGTTTGGTGCTGATGCAGACGAATCGCTTACTAAAACCAACGCGTTTAAATATGGTGGTTTAAGTACCTCGCCTACCACAGCCAACGCTACACCGGTAAATTTGCTTGACCCATCTACTTACGCAACCAGCATGGATATTCCTTATACCCGTGCGTACCAAACTACCACCGCGCCAATATACCGTATGGGTGCATTTGCGCAGGATCTGATAGCCCTTACAGAAAAATTTAAGGTGTTGGCAGGTATACGTTATACCTATCAAAGAACGCCAAGATCAAGTGCTTATAACGAAGATACCGGCGTAACTACGCTTGCTAATACCGGTTTAGATGGCTTTAAAATAGACAAGGCATTCTCACCTAAGTTCGGTTTAGTTTATCAGCCAATAAAAACAACATCAGTTTATTTAAGCTACGCTAACAACTTTACATCTAACACAGGTATTGACGTTAATAACAACCCCATGGGCCCATCAATTATTGACCAATACGAGGCCGGTGTTAAGAACGATTTTATGGACGGTAAATTAAGCGTAAATGTTACTGCTTACCGCATAGCTAATAACAGGTTTGCACAGAACGCCATTTTGCCTGATGGAACCGTGTCTACCCTTTTCAGAGAGTTTAGCGGTGCTACTAAAAGCGATGGTTTAGAGGTAGATATTAACGGTAAAATTTCAAAAGGTTTATATTTCCTTGCAGGTTACAGCTATAGCTATTTCCGCTACAGCAAAACAGCGCCTGTTGTTGCTACAACTGTTGGTACCACCACTACATATACCGCCGGTATTACAGAGGGCGAACGTATCATCGGTACTACACCCCATACCGCTAACGGAACAATTTTTTACACCTTTACCAGCGGTGCGGTTAAGGGGCTAAAATTGGGTGCATCGGGCTTTTACACAGGCAGACGTAATATGGGCTTTAACACACTTAAAGCACCTGCTAAGGCACGGGGCGCGGTTGTTGATGTGGCAGCTTATACTACTGTTGATCTTACTGCAGGTTATACTTACAAAAAGCTATCGTTATTAGCCAAACTATCTAACATAACCAATGAGCTTAACTATACAGTGCACGAGAATTACAGCGTTAATCCAATACCTCCGCGTATGTACTCTGCAACATTGTCTTACAAATTCTAATAGGATAAACTAATTAATTTAAAAGCCGGGTACCAAAAGTACCCGGCTTTTTTGCGTTTCATACACACAGATAAATAGTTGTGAGGTAATTGTTGCCGGGGCTGTGTATTAAAAACATATAGCATTTGCACTTGTATACTATAACATTGTAACTTGCAGCTATTAATTCAAAACAGATTTTATGAGATCAAAATTTTATACGTCTATTGCAGCGGCGGCCATATTGATATCGGCAACTACAGCGGTAATGGCACAAACGGGCGCACCGGTAGAAACCGCTAAAGCCAACAGCG
Source organism: Mucilaginibacter calamicampi (assembly GCF_042676765.1). Lineage (NCBI taxonomy): Bacteria > Pseudomonadati > Bacteroidota > Sphingobacteriia > Sphingobacteriales > Sphingobacteriaceae > Mucilaginibacter > Mucilaginibacter calamicampi. Next base: position 382,893 of record NZ_JBHTHU010000005.1, on the reverse strand, counting down.
ATTACAAACCCGCATTTGCCGGGCAAACCCGTATTGGCAGCGTTACCACCAAAACCCCTTACACATCAACGGTTATCAATACCGAATTAAAGGGCCCATGGGGTATGCATGTTTTGCCTGATGGCCGTTTATTGATAAGCGGCAAACCCGGCAATATGCAAATATTAACTGCTGATGGTAAACTGGATAAAACCATTACCGGTTTCCCTGCGGTGCAATTTGCTAATCAAGGTGGTTTGCTTGACGTAAATATTGACCCAGATTTTACCAAAAACCGCATGGTATACTGGACCTACGCCCAACCCGGCGAAGACGGTGCAACGCTGGCAATAGCTAAAGGAAAACTATCTGCAGACGAAACCAAACTGGAAAACGTAAAGGTTATTTACGAAGCTACCCCGCGCTACAAAGGTGCCGGTCAGTTCGGCTCGCGTTTGTTATTTGATAAGCAAGGTAACATCGTGGTAAGTTCAGGCGACCGTATGGATGATGCCATACGCGTAAAAGCGCAGGATCTGAGCACCACCACCGGCAAGATACTCCGTATAACAAAAGAAGGTAAACCGGTTGCCGGCAACCCTTTTATTGGTAAAGCCAATGCTAAACCCGAAATATATGCCTATGGCTTCCGCAACGAGGATGGCATGGCTTTTCACCCGGTTACCGGCGACCTTTGGGAAGTTGAGTTTGGCCCACGCGGTGGCGATGAAGTAAATTTAATTAAAGCAGGTGGTAACTACGGCTGGCCCGTAATTACCTATGGCATTGAATACAGAGGCGTAAAGGTTTATGATGGTATACAACAAAAAGAAGGAATGATACAACCTGTTTATTACTTTGATCCTGTAATATCGCCGGGCTGTATGATGTTTTATACCGGCAACATTGCCGAGTGGAAAAACAACATGTTTATTGGCGGATTGAGCAGTATGTTTATTACCCGCCTTGTTATTGAAAAAAATAAAGTAGTAGGCGAAGAGCGCTTGTTAGCTGATAAACGCGAGCGCTGGCGCTGCATAGCTACCGGTAAAGACGGTTCTATTTATGCCGGAACTGACAGCGGTAAGCTATATAAAATTTCTAAACAATAGTTATTTTAAACTGATATAAAAAGCGGCCCGGATGAAAGTTCGGGCCGCTTTTGTTTTAATTAGTTACGCCAAACAATTGCGTATTTGCAACCCATCCCCCAAAAAAGTAAATTGCACCTCTACTCCATAAACGCAATGCCTGATAAACCAATTATAGGAATTACCATGGGCGACCCGGCCAGCATCGGGCCCGAAATAGCTATAAAAGCGCTGCTGAACCAAAGCATATACGATAGCTGCAAACCCTTGTTGGTGGGCGACGCGGTGGTGTTTGACGCCATAATTAAGCGATTGAGTTTAAACGCGTCAATCAACATAATAAAAAACGTAAGCGAAGCACGCTTTGAGTTTGGGGTGATAGATGTGTTCGACCTGTATAATATTGAGATCAGTCAGTTTAATTTTGGCGAGATCTCGGCAGCGGCGGGCGAGGCGGCTTTTCAGTCGGTTAAAAAGGTGATAGAACTGGCTTTAGCAGGCGATATTGACGCTACGGTAACCGGCCCCATCAACAAAAAATCCATCAACGAAGCCGGGCATCACTATGCCGGGCATACAGAAATATATGCCTACCTTACCGGCACACGCAAATATGCGATGTTGCTGGTGGAGGATAATTTGAAGGTGATCCACGTATCAACCCATGTATCGTTAAGGCAGGCCTGCGATCTGGTAAAAAAGGACCGCATACTGGAGGTTGTTGATCTGTTGCACAATGGCCTTATCAGCCTGGGCGAAACGAATTTAAAAATAGGTATAGCGGGCCTTAACCCCCACGCGGGCGACAGCGGTTTGTTTGGCACCGAAGAAGAACTGGAAATATTGCCCGCCATTGAAGAGGCCCGCCGCAGGGGTTTTGATGTGGATGGCCCGGTGCCGCCTGATACCTTGTTTGCCAAAGCTGCAACAGGTGCTTATGGCGGCGTGGTTGCCATGTATCACGACCAGGGGCATATTCCTTTTAAACTAACGGGCTTTCAGTGGGACGCTGTGAAACAACAAATGAAGAGCGTTAAGGGGGTGAACATCACCATGGGGCTGCCTATTATCCGTACCTCTGTTGATCATGGTACAGCTTTCGAGATTGCGGGAAAAGGAGTTGCGAGCGCGGATGCTATGATATTAGCTATAGAGTCGGCCGTGCAGTTGAGCAAGTACCGCAAGCAAGCCACCAGCTAAAATGATAGCCGTTATTGCAGACGATTTAACCGGAGCCGTTGAAATAGCGGGCATAGGTTTGCGTTATGGGCTAACGGTTGAAGTTGTTACCACGGTTGGCCAAAATACCAATGTTGATCTGTTGGTTGTTGCTACCGATACCCGGTCTATGCCCGAACAGGAAGCTGTTGCTACAATGACGGAAATCACTGCCCGGCTAAAAGCTTTAAATCCCGAATTGCTTTTCAAAAAAACTGATTCTGTATTACGCGGGCATGTTTTGGCCGAACTTAACGCCCATGCAGACGTAATGCGGTTTAAAAAAACTTTATTAGTTCCGGCCAACCCGGCTTTAAAACGGACCATTACTGATGGCCAATATTTTATTAAAGGCCTGCCTATTCACTTGAGCAACTTTGCCCATGATCCGGATTTTCCGGTCAGCCAATCAGAAATACATTCTCTTTTGCGTTGCGATAAAGGCGAAATAGCTATAAATACCACTGATGACAATTTACCCGCGACGGGCATAATTGTAGGCGAATGCGCCGAAGCCAGCGACCTTAAAAAGTGGGCTCAAAAAGCCGACAGGCAAACACTGCTGGCCGGTGGTTCCGGCTTCTTCGCGGCTTTGTTAGAAGCTGCCGGTTTTTTATCAAAAGTAAATGGTACGTTCGCTATTTTGGAAGAGCCAACGTTGCTTGTTAGCGGTACAACCTTTGAAGAAAGCAGGGAATTTATACGTAACATAAAAAACAGTGGCACACGGGTTAGTTATATGCCGCTGCATATTGTTGATTTGGAAAACCCGGGCGAAAATTTATTGGATAATTGGGCCGATGAGATAGCAGCGCTGCTAACCACACAGAAAAAAGCCGTAATTGCTATTGCCGGCATTGCTACAGCGGCAACCAATCTGCGCGAAAAAACGGCTGCAGTAGTTGAAAAAGTGTTTGAAAAAACGAGCGTGAAAGAATTGTTGATTGAGGGCGGTGCTACAGCCTCGGCAATTATCAAACAATTAAACCTAACCCGCTTTACCCCGGTTGATGAATTGAGTACAGGGGTTGTGCGTATGAAAGCAACAGCGCAAGAAGATCTGTTTCTGACCTTAAAGCCCGGCAGTTATAATTGGCCGGTGATGGTTTGGGATAAGTAATTAGTTAGCGTAAACTGTTTGCTAAATTTTACATACCTTTCAATTGTCTGAATCTGAATAGATAACCTAACAGGCACAACCTGAATATAATGGCTTTTAATAAAAACTCCCTGGTACCGGTTATAGTCGGTTCGTCCATAGGCACTATTGTAGAATGGTATGATTTTTACATCTTCGGCAGCCTCGCCAGCGTTATTGCTACTAAATTTTTCCCGCAGGGCAACGCTACCGCTGCTTTTCTGATCACTTTAGCTACTTATGCCGCGGGTTTTGTAATACGCCCGTTCGGAGCTTTATTTTTTGGCCGCCTGGGCGATCTGATAGGTCGTAAATACACATTTATGGTTACACTGCTGGTAATGGGTGGTTCTACCATCCTGATCGGCGCCATACCCACTTATCAAACCATAGGCTATTTGGCACCCGTGCTGGTACTTATTTTAAGGTTACTGCAAGGCTTGGCCATAGGCGGCGAATACGGCGGGGCGGCCACCTTTGTAGCTGAGCATTCGCCGGTTAAAGACCGCGGCTTTTGGACGGGCTGGATACAGGTAACAGCGGTTATCGCTTTCCTTATTTCTCTTGGTGTGGTACTGTTTATAAAAAGCGTACTAAGCCCCGCTGATTGGGAGACATTTGGCTGGCGGTTGCCATTTTTGGCATCCATTTTCCTGGTTGCAATATCGGTGTATATCCGCAAAAACATGGCCGAGTCGCCGTTGTTTGCCAACGCGAAGGCAAAGGGTAAAACATCTGCAACGCCCTTGAAAGATACCTTTGGCAATAAGGCCAATTTAAAGTTGATATTATTGGCGGTGTTTGGTGTTACTTTGGGTAATGGCGTACTTAACGGCCAGTTCTTTACGTTTATTCAAACCTTCCTGCTAAAAACGGTATACCTTGATTTTAATGAAGTAAACAGCATCCTTATTATCGCGTTCCTGATAGGGATGCCTGTATACGTACTATCGGCATGGCTTTCTGACAAAACAGGCCGCAAGCCTTTAATATTACTCAGTTTATTTACAGCGATAGTGGGGTCGAGACCGATATACGAGCAGATCTATCAAACCGTAAACCTGAAGAATAAAACGGAAGACATCAGCAAAATTACCGTCGACAAAAAACAGGACGGAGCATTGATCACTACCACCACGCGCCATTTTTTTACAGACAAAACCGTTTACCAGGAAGTAGAAAAGGTAACGCTTAATAACGGCAAACCGGCAAGTACCGAAGTACTTAAAAGTATCACCCTAAACAAACATGATAAGTGGGTACTGATTGGCTATGTTGCCATATTGCTGGGTATAGTTGCTTTGGCATACGGCCCGCTGGCTGCTTATCTGGTTGAGATGTTTCCGCTAAAAATAAGGTATACATCTATATCTTTCCCGTATCATATTGGCTTTGGCGTTTTTGGGGGTATGTGCATGGTTATATCTACTTACCTTGTAAACAAAGCTACAGAAGCCGGGAGCAAAGATTACTATCTGGCGGGCCTCTCCTATCCTATCTTAATGATGTGCATATCATTTGTAATTGGCTTACTTTACCTCAAAGAGTACAAAGAGCACCAGGGCGAACCCAGACCATCATCGGCACTGCTTATAAAAATTAAAAGGATAATGGGCGTTGTTTGGATAGCACTCGGCTTGCTTGCGGTATACGTAGGCATATTCAAGCTGGGCATCTCCAAAATAATATCGGGCAAACAGGATGACATGATCTTCGGCATTATTGTAACCGCTATTATAACCCCATTGGCTGCCACAGGCCTATGCCTGTTAGGTAAATACGCGCTGCAAGGAGAGTATGATAATTAGCCCTTAATTTAATCTACCCAGAGCCAACTTCTAACTGTAACAAAAATTAATTGCGCTCCGTTAAACGGAGTGTTGCTATTGCTTTCGGGCGCTCTTTTACCTACCCGGGGGATGATAGCAATGCTACCTAAAATGAGAAACATTAATGATTTGTTCAACGAGATCCCCCGCGCGTGTAAATCAGATCAGTATTAGATTTTCATATTTCATTTTAGCGTAAATCATTGCCTTGAACCATTTTAATGCTTGATTAACTACTGCTTAAAATTTTGATATATGAGATTGAAAAGCAAACTAAAACTACTGTTATTACTGTTGGCGATAACATCAGTATCGTACGCGCAAAACAGAAACTCTATAGGCGCAAATTTTATGTATGGGGCCACCATGGCAGCTACACAGGGCGCATACCAGGGCATCGGGCTTAATTACAATATAAACGTGGCTAACAGCGAGGCTGAGTGGACAAGCATGCTGAATGTAGAGAATATAACCATTGATGCCACTTTATATAACATGGGTGGCGTTAGCGGCGGCAACGCGTTAACGGCATTCAATCCCAAATTTCGCGAAACCGGCTACTTTGGTACCCACGTGGCTTTATCAGGAGGTCTGGACATTAGATTGCTTAATGCAAACGGCTTTAAAGTATTATTTGCACCCGGGCTGGGGCTTTTGTATTCAACCAAAGATTATGGCACTACCGGCGGTGTTAACCAGGTTATGGGTGGCCGTTTAAATATTATAAGCAGCGCTAAGTTAAAGCTGGTTTTCCCGGTAACTTACAATACCAGCCTGCAAATAGGTGCTGTTGTGGCGCACTCCTCTAACTCTAATACCAGCAAGCCAAATGTTGGGCTAAACAAAATAGAATCATTTATAGGTATAACACATGGCCTGTCATCAGCACCAACCCGTACACATGCTCCTAAATTCAATTTGGGTAAAAACGCGCTGGCTTTTGAGTTTATTGGCGGTTACACCGGCCAAATAACAACCGGCTTTTACCAGTTGAACGGCGTTAACTTACAATTAGATAAATCGTTCCGCAAGTCGGCAACTCCCATTTTTAAAGCGGGTTTATCTGCTTCGTTTAGTCGCTATGTAAACCATGTATTGGGGCTAAAAGTGGGTACAGACCTGGTTTATTCATCCAAAACATCGCCGCTGGGCTCAGCTACCTCAGACACCGCCCGCTTTATACAAACATTTCAGGGTAACTACACACCGGTATACAGCCATGTTAATGTTGGCGTTAATGCCGGTGTTGACCTGCGCCTGGGCAGGATGGTTTTCTCAGGCAGTTACGGCTATTTTTTAGGCGGATACGAACGTTATATTTACACGCAGACCGGCACCAACAAATTTGTTTACGGCCGTATGTTCTACAGTACCGTATCGGCTAAGTACTTTATAACGCCTAAAATTGCGTTGGCAGCTAAATCTTATCTTAATAATTTTGGCGGCGTGGGGGTGCAGGTAGGTATTTAGCGGATCTTGTCTTAAAAGCGCCCGGAAAATATTTTGGTACAAAGTTTGCCCTTGCTAAGGCATGAAAAACTACATTGTACATCAGCAAGTTAAGCTAAATTCCCCTGTGGATGCGGTGTGGGATGCACTTACCAACCCCGAAAAAACAAAGGAATATTTTTTTAATGCCCGTGTAATATCGCAGTGGAAAGAAGGCAGCCCGATTACTTTTAAAGGGCGTATGTTTCGGATAATTCCCTTTGAGATGAAAGGTAAAATATTAAAAGCTGTTCCCGGAAAGCTGCTTAAATACACACTAAAAAACGGAAAAGGCGAAGATGCAAGCCAATCCACTGTTACAGATGAGCTGACCTTTGAAAACGGCCATACCCTATTGACCATTACTGACGACGTTGGCAGTGGCGATGGTGCCGAAAAGCGTTACCACCGGTCAGTAAAAGGTTGGCAAAAAGTATTGAAGGGTTTGAAAAAGCTGGTAGAAAAAAATAACTAAAGCACGGGGAGATCAATTAAACTGCACCGACCATACTAATTTATTTAGCACAAAGCAGTATTTTAGCCCCACGGCTATGAATACACTTACCCCGCAAATGCAATTGGTGATGGATTATGTGGAAACCACCAACACAGTGGTTTTCCTTACGGGTAAAGCAGGTACGGGTAAAACTACACTCTTACAGCATATCCGCCAATATACCCGCAAAAAAACGGTGATTGTTGCTCCTACCGGGGTGGCAGCTATTAACGCCGGCGGCATGACCATCCATTCCTTTTTTCAATTACCCTTTGGGCCGCTTATTCCCGGTGGTTCTGCGCAGGCGGCACGCAGTTACAGCGAAGAAAAACTGGAGCTACTGGCCAACCTGGAATTATTGGTGATTGATGAGGTAAGTATGGTGCGCCCGGATGTGCTTGACCAGATAGACCTGGTGTTGCGTACCGTTAAAACAAACAATTACCCATTTGGTGGTGTGCAGCTGTTGCTGATAGGTGATCTTTCTCAACTAAGTCCTATTATCCGCGATGAGGAATGGGTTATGCTGAGCCGTTATTATAACACGCCTTACTTTTTTAGCAGCCTGATATTAAAAAAAACGCCTTTTGTACGCATTGAACTCAACGTAGTATTCAGGCAAAAAGAACAAACCTTTGTAGACATTTTAAATGAGGTGCGCGACCAGCGGTTAAGCACCGAAAATTTAACCTTGCTAAACGAAAGATTCATACCTGATTTTATTCCGGCAACAGACGAACCTTATATTACACTCACCACGCACAACAGCATTGTACAGCAAGTTAATAGCGAGTTTTTAGCTGCGCTGCCGGGAACGGAACAAGAATTTAAGGCAACCATACGCGGAGAATTTCCAAAAGATGCTTATCCCACAGAAACCGGGCTAAAATTAAAGATTGGCGCGCAGGTTATGTTTGTGAAGAATGATGGCTCGGCAGAAAAGAAATATTATAACGGTAAAATTGGCACCGTAGAACGTTTGGATACAGACACGGTACATGTTCGCTGTGGCGAAAGTGAAGAGATCATGGTACAAGCCGTGGAATGGACCAACGTGAAATATGCTTTAAAAGATGAGGAGATAAGCGAAACCAATGCGGGTAGTTTTGCCCAAATTCCATTAAAACTGGCTTGGGCCATCACTATTCATAAAAGTCAGGGATTAAGTTTTGACCGCGCCATTGTAGATGTGAGCGAGGCTTTTACACATGGGCAGGCTTATGTAGCCCTGAGCCGCTGCCGTACTTTATCGGGCCTGATATTGCGCAACCCGGTTACTGCTGATAATATCATCGGCGACCCGGCGGTAAGCCTTTTTAACGAGCAGGCCGGCCAAACTGAGCCGGACGCTGCAAGTTTGTTGACTGCCCAAGATAATTACCGGCTTTTTTTGCTGAGCGAACTTTTTGATTTGAAGCCTCTGGAAAATAAGGTAAAAGGATTTGAAAGCCTGGCACCCGGCATTGAAAAAGACTTGCTGCAGGTATCAGAAAAATTCATTCGGCAGCTAAAACCCGAACGCAGCAAAGATGCTTCCGCTTACTTTTTGGAGAAACTGACGCGTACAATAGAAAGCCTGCATTTGCAACTGCCATTATTAGTGGGCACATCCAAAGAACTTGCCGGCAAAGCCGACAAGCTGATCAGCTGGCTGATGACGCGCGCTGCAATGATGAAACATTTTACGGTAGCTGAGTTTAATAACCAGGATTACCTTGACCTGAAAGCCAGGGGCAAAGTAAAGCCCGATATATCATACATTAAACTGTTGGACGCAAAGCCTAACCAGGAGCTATTTGATGATATAATGCTCTGGCGCGAAAGACAGGCGAAAAAGGAGAACATAATGCCCAATATGATATTAACCGAAAAAACGGCTGCAACCGTAGCCGAAAAATTACCTGTCACGCTTAAGGCCCTGAGTGCCATTAAAGGTATTGGACCATTAAAAACTACGCAATACGGGCCGGTTATTATTCAATTGATACGGGATTACCAACAAAAACTAACAGGCATAACAGCCCAGAATAATCTATTTTGATAGGTTTCTGTCGGTTGGCGAAGGCAGGCTAAGTGAAGTTTTGGTTTGGATAGATTTTAAAAATCCGGCTTTAAAAAGTCTTCCCAAAGGCAATGCCTTATTATCAAGTATAACTTGTTCGGCAGTATAACTCGTAATTTTATCAAGCGCCACAATAAAAGATTTATGGATGCGTACAAAAGCGTTTAAAGGAAGCTTTTGCTCCATATAACCCAATTTCTCCGAAGCGATATAGGACCTGTCCTTTGTGTGTACTTTTATATAATCCGCAAGGCCCTCAATAAAAATTATGTCCTTTAAAAAAATCTTGACCTGCTCTCTGCCCACTTTAAAAAACATATAAGCGCCGTCATCGCTTATAGGAGCGCCTTTATTAACCTGACTGTCGCGATAATCAATAAACTTGGCTATCGCCTTCATAAAACGTTCCCTGGTTATTGGCTTAACCAGGTAATCAAAAACTTCCATTTCAAATGCTTCCGCCGCATATTCCCGGTAAGCTGTGGTTAAAATAACTTTGGGTTTTATGTTTAATGATCTTAATAATTCCAGGCCCGAAATTTTGGGCATGCTGATATCAAGAAAAACCAGGTCAACCGAATATTTTTGTAGAAAAGTAAAAGCCTCCAGCGCGTTGTCTAAGCAAGCAGCCACCTCAAAATCGGGCAAACCAGCAAGATGCAGTTTGATCAACTCCCTCGCCGGCTCTTCATCGTCAACTATCAAACACCTTATCATTTACTTTCCATGTTAATTTTTAATATAACAAGGTATGAATTTTCACCTTCAATGGTCTTCAGTTCATGCCTGTCCGGATAGAGCAATTCAAGCCTTTTTTTTACGTTCGCAAGGCCAATGCCCCCGTTACCTTCGTTCTGTTTCATCATGTTATCGCAACTATTTTCTATGGTGACAGAAAATAATTCTGTTTGTCTGGACACATCCACCCTCACCCAACTTTTTTCTACCGAACCGGCAACACCATGCTTAAAACAATTTTCAATAAGCGGAAGTAATAGCAAGGGAGCCAAACTAATATCGCTAACATCATCAAAAACATTTACAGCAACATCTAACCGGCTGCCGTACCTGTTTTTCTGAAGCTCAATATAATTTTTAATATAGGCTAATTCATCAGTAAGCTTGACGGTTCTTTCCCTTGCATCATACAGATTATAGGATAGAAAGCCTGATAGGTGAGCTATCAGTTGGGCTGTTTCCGCACTTGTTTTTAAAGCTGTGCCGTAAATATTATTTAAGGTGTTAAACACAAAATGAGGCTGCACCTGCATTTTAAGCAGTTCCAGTTCGCTCAGTGTTTTTTGCTGCAGCAACTCCTGCACTCTGTGTTTTTCCTGATACCAATACCTTATAAAATAATACAGCGCGTATAACCCGCTTATAGCATACAGGTTTGCAAACTCAACCAATAACTTACCGAACGAGAACAAACCCATATGAAGCCCTATGGGAAAATACCGGGGATACATGATGTAATAATTAAAATACCTTCTGATCAGCAATAGCAATACAGAGGTTGTTATAACGCACATCCAAAAAGCAAGCCTGCGCCCGCGTTGATAAAACTTGCGGAAAAACACGTGGATAGTAATAATGGAAAACAGCAAAGACACCGGAAGCGCAAGGCAGGCATTTATAAAATAAGCGCCATAATCGCCATACAACGACGCAAGGCCCATCCACTGGTATAAAAAATATAATAGCCAGAAAACAACGTTAAAAATCGCATCATTACTAAACTTCATTGGTTGTTTTTTAAGCCAAGATAACAGTTTTTAAGCCGCAATATACCTTGCGGAAAAGCGCGACGCCGTGTATTTCGACCAACTACGTTTTTTTTCTGTAAACGCCATATATCGATTACCTGGGTTGTGTGCAGAAGAAATAAACTCCCGGGCATTGCTGCATCTATATTTGAGCCAGACACTTAAGAAATTATCATAATGAAAAAATTAATAATTGCCGGCAGAACCTTTTACGCGTTAGCCTTGATGGTATACGGGTTACAACAACTTTACTTCGGCACTTTCCGCGATGTATTTTTCTCGCCCTATCAGCAGCACCTACCGCTTTTAAATGTGTTATCTTATATTTTCGGTATTTACCTCATTGCAACCGGGGTGCTCATTTTTATTCCGGGAAAGGGACGCAAAGCATCGCTGGTTATGGGTGGAGTGTTTTTATCGCTCTTTCTGTGCACGCAGGTGCCGTACCAGCTTATATCCCAACCAATTTCTATATATCATATAGGCCTTTGGACGGCCCAGCTTAAAGAACTCGCGTTGGCGGGAGGTGCTTTTGTTGTCGCTTATTCATTCGGCACCGACTATGTTTTAAAGGAAAACTTTTTAGAAAAGCTGGCACCATACGGCAATTTATTCTTTTTAACTACCATGACCAGTTTTGGTATCTCGCATATTCTTTACGGTACTTTTTTGGTGGGCATAGTGCCTAAATGGTTGCCCGAACACCTTTTTTGGGTAACATTTACAGGTATTACGCTTACAGCAGGCGGTTTAGCCATCATCCTGGGGCTACGTATCAGGATAATTGCCCTGCTGTTATCGTTACAGATCTTCCTGTGGCTTTGGATGGTACACGTTCCGGGGACACTTTCAAAACCGTTTGCAGCTAACAGGGGCAATCTGCTGGCCAGTGCCTTTGATGCGCTTGCTTTTAGTGGTATAGCTTTGCTAATCGCGCTGACAATGAAAAAGCAGAAACTGGTAGAAGATATTGAAAACTGGGTTTGATAGATCAGCACACACATTTAACTGAAAGAATGAAAAGAAACCAAAGTATTGATTTTATGCGCGGCCTGGTGATGATAATAATGGCCTTAGATCATGTACGTGATCTGATGCATGTTACATCGCTTACACAATCTCCCACTGATCTAAGCTTTACTACGCCGGTGTTGTTTTTCACCAGGTGGATCACTTATCTCTGTGCGCCAACATTTGTTTTCCTCTCGGGCACCTCTGCCTTTCTATCCATGCAAAGCAAAAATGATGTTGAGGCTACAAGAGCCTTTTTATTTAAACGGGGTTTATGGCTTATTGTACTTGAATTCACCGTGGTTAATTTCGGGATGTGGTTTGATGTAAAATTTAGCTTTTTAATTTTCGAGGTAATTGCAGCTATAGGTTTCAGTTTTCTGATACTAGGCTTACTTATCAATATTCCTGCCCGTACAATTGGATTAATTGGCGTTGGTATATTGGTTTGCCATAATTTCATCTCGTTTACTCCCGCCATCTCTGCTCCATTTTCAGAAAAAATACTGGCGTCGCTCTTTGCGCCCGGCGCTTTCCCGTATGGCAACGGAAAACTATTTTTTATGGGGTATCCGCCAATTCCGTGGCTGGGTATTATGTTAACAGGGTTTGGCGCGGGGCATTATTTTACCCTGTCGAAGCAAAAGCAAAGGGTTTTATTTTTCCGATCGGGTTTAATAGCCATTGGCTTGTTCTTCCTGCTCAGGTTAATTAATATTTATGGCGATCCCGCAAAATGGTCTGTTCAAAAAAGCGCGCTGTTTTCTATCCTTTCTTTTTTAAATGTCTCTAAATATCCCCCCTCTCTGCAATTTAGCCTGCTTTTTCTGGGCATAATGTTGCTGGTGGTAGCATTGGTTCAAGGTGTAAATAACAAGTTTACAACCATAGTTTGCACTTACGGCAAAACCCCGCTATTTTATTTTTTGGTGCATTGGTACATCATTCACCCTTTGGTATTTATAATGATCTTTCTGCAGGGCTTTACATGGGGTGATATGGTATTTGGCTCCAGCTTTGGCCGGCCCAAAACCGGAAGCGGTATTGAATTGTGGGCGGTTTACCTGGTTTGGGCCGGGCTGGTACTGCTAATGTATCCGCTTTGTAAGTGGTTTGGAAAATACAAGCAGCGGCATAAGGAAAAATCGTGGCTCAGATATATCTAACAGCTTATTAATTAAAATAAACAACAACCATTAAATTATAGTACAATGAAACCAATTACATCAACATCAAAACTTAAAAGTATTTTTACAAGAAGAGCAGCATTGCTCTTTGGGTTTACCACAGTAGCATTTACAACCGTAGGGCTCAGTATGGATAATTTTCAGATCCCCTATCCAGAAGATTACCGGCATTGGACACATGTTAAGACCGCTATAACCGGATTTAATAAAACTACGCATGCACCGGCTGACGGTTACCAACACATTTACGCTAACAACAAAGCCCTTATAGGGTACAAAACCGGCGTATTCCCCGATGGATCGAGCATTGTATTTGATAAGCATGAAGTAGATACCATTGCCGACTATCTGCGCTCAGGAAAAAGAAAATTTATTGATGTTATGTATAAGGATGGTAAACGCTTTAAAGAAACAGGAGGCTGGGGGTTTGAGGAGTTTAAAGGTGATTCAAAAACAGACGGACGTATAACAGGAATGCATGCGCTAAACTGCTATAAAAGCTGCCATCAAAAACAGGATAAAACGGATGCCGTGTTCAGCAGTTTTAAAGATTAGGGTATTGGTGCCCTCGCATCGTTACGCGTTGTAGTATTTAGCAATGGAGGTATCTTACTTCCAAACCACCTTTTCGCTTAAAGGCACTCTGCGCACCCCCTTTGGATATTCATCAGCATAACCTAAATAAATAACCCCCATTATCTGATCTTCTTCTCTCAGGTTAAAATAGGAATGCATAGCAGGCTTGAGTATCATGCCGCCGGTACTCCAAAACGAAGCGATATGCAGCGCGGTAGCACCCAATAATACATTTTGGATGGCGGCTGCAACAGCTGCTACCTCCTCAGAAACAGGGATTTTGGGCAGGTTACCGCGTTGCATTATTGTAACTATAACATGCGATACTTTATCGCCTTGTGTGTAAAAGTTGTCATAACTGCCTTGTATAAACTCAGTGGCAGGCGTATTCGTTTTATATAATTCGGCATGCTGGTGGCAAAAATCTGATGAATTAGCGTACACCACAAATCGCCATGGCTCGGTAAGGCCGTGCGTTGGTGCCCAGTCGGCCAGCTCCAGTAAACTTTGCACCTGCTCATGGGCAATTTTACGGCCATTCATCATAAATGGCTTTACGCTACGGCGATCTTTAATTACGTTGGCTACGGTGTTGTATTGCTCGGTCATATAAAATATTCAGCTTTTGCCTGTTGCAGATAAGTTATTAAAAAGAAGATTTTATGGTCATTTTCAAAACACTGATAATGAATAATTTACACACAAATTACAGCTAAATCTCCAGACGAATACGTGTGTTGCAAACTGTTGTATGTTTAAACTTACAATAGTTATAAAAACCTGACAGTCAACTACATGCAAAAAATACTGTTGCAAGTGTTGCAAAGTGTTGCACATATCTATGCAACACCCCTAATATATCGGCGGAAATCTAACAGGGTCGCTATCGCTCATCATGCTGTAAACCACTTCTACCACATCATCAACTGATGGTTTGGTATAATAGTCGCCATCCGTTCCGTAAGGCGGGCGATGGTCTTTAGCGCAAAGCGTGCGTGGCGGGCAATCCAGCAAATAGTAACCTTTTTGCTCCTCAATAACCTTTTGCAGTATATAGGCTGATGCCGCCCCTGGAAGATCTTCGTCAACAACAAGCAGCTTATTGGTTTTGCTCAATGAACTTCCGCATAGGTTCTCGGTATCAAAAGGGTATAGCGTTTGCGGGTCAACAACCTCAACGTTAATACCTAACTCCTGCAGTTCGTCCGCGGCTTCCATTACCACACGCAAGGTTGATCCGTAAGACACGATGGTAATATCGTTGCCTTCGCGCATTAACTCCGCTTTGCCTAAGGGAACGGTAAAATCGCCCACATTGGCAGGTATTTTTTCTTTTAAGCGATACCCGTTAAGGCATTCAACCACAATTGCAGGCTCATCGCCACGCAAAAGGGTGTTATACATACCGGCAGCTTGTGTCATATCCCTCGGAACGCATACATGCAGCCCGCGCATAGTACTTAATATCATACCCATAGGCGAACCCGAGTGCCAGATACCCTCTAACCTGTGCCCGCGTGTACGGATAATAAGCGGAGCTTTTTGTCCGCCCGCCGTGCGGTAGCTCAGGCTGGCCAGATCATCGCTTATAACCGTAAGGCCATACAACAGGTAATCCATGTATTGTATTTCGGCAATGGGGCGTAAGCCGCGCATGGCCATACCCATACCCTGCCCTATTATTGAAGTTTCGCGTATCCCTGTATCAGATATGCGCAAATCGCCATACTTGGCCTGTAAACCTGCAAAACCCTGGTTAACATCACCTATCGCGCCCAGGTCCTCACCAAAAGCAACAATAGACTTATCCCGCTCAAAGTTGGCATCAAAGCAGGCGTTAAGTATTTCGCGTCCATCCAGCATACGGGCGTTCGGCTCGTAAACAGCAGGCACCGCTTCTATTTTTAACGGCGACTCCGGTGTGTCCGTGAATAGCTTAGTGTTAAATCTTTTATAATTTTTTGCGTTCTCATCTGCTAGCCAGTTAACTAAAGCGGTTCTGGGCCCGGTAGTTTCTTTCGCGGTTAAGCGCAAAGCTTTTCTGACAGCAGATATGGCCTCTTTCCTTCCGGGATCAACACATGCCCGCAAGGCTGCCGCAATTACATGTATATCATCGCCAAAGGCAGAGTGGTTAACTAAATTATCTAATAACCGCGCAGCCTGGTCTATATCCGTTTTTATTTCGTCGCCCAATGCGTTCCATGCTTCGCGTTGAAACGCGCGTACGGTCTTCTTTGCAATGGCTTCCAACTGCACTAATTCCTCTTCGGTTGCTATCGCGGCTTCCAGCATCCATTTGCGCATTTGCAGCAAACAATCGTGCTCCGCTTCCCACTCTAACCGCTCTTCAGATTTATACCGCTCATGCGATCCTGAAGTGGAATGCCCCTGCGGCTGGGTCATTTCAGTAACGTGGATCAATACGGGCACGTGTTCCTCACGGCATAGTTTTATAGCTATCTCGTAAGTCTCGCACAGGGCAACATAATCCCAACCACGCACTTTAAATATTTCGACTCCGTTGGTGCCGGTTTCCCGTTGGAACCCCTTTACCACTTCGGATATATCTTCTTTTACCGTTTGCAAACTTGCCGGAACAGATATAGCATACGCATCGTCCCAAATAGAGAGCGCCATTGGCACCTGTAATATGCCCGCAGCATTTAACACCTCAAAAAACAAACCTTCAGATGTAGCGCCATTGCCTATGGTGCCAAAAGCTACTTCATTGCCGTTAACCGAGAAATTAGTAAGATCAGCAAGTTCCTGGTTATCGCGGTATAGTTTAGAGGCATAAGCCAAACCTAGTAACCGTGGGATAGAGCCGCCGGTGGTTGAGATGTCAGACGCGCAGTTCATCGCCTCAACCTGGTTAACCCAACTGCCATCGGTATTAACAAAGCGTGTACCGTAATGGCAATTCATTTGGCGGCCGCCCGATGCAGGTTCCTTTTCAATATCAGGGTGAGCATATAATTGAGCAAAAAACTCCCTCATATTGGTCATCCCGGTAGCAAACATAAATGTCTGGTCACGATAGTAACCCGCACGCCAGTCGCCCTTGCGGAAAGCTTTAGCCATAGCCAGTTGGGCTATTTCTTTGCCATCGCCAAATATGCCAAACTTTGCCTTACCCGTTAGCACCTCGCGCCTGCCTAATAAGCTGGCCTGCCTGCTTTCGTAAGCTATACGGTAATCATTTATAACGATGGATCTAAAGTCGGCAAAGCTAAGCTCAGCAACATCAAATTTATCGTGATCTATAATTGCAGCTTCGGGCATAAATTGTTTTTTTGAATTGTAAAATTATAAAATTCTATGAGTATATCTAAACCTTCTATTTATTCTTAGCGTGCAAACATTAGTTTTGATTTTAGGTTAAACCTTTTATATTTGTAATAATCAAACATGTATTATGAAAAGATTAGTTTTAGTTTTCGCTGTAGTATTAGGCTTCGCTTTTAATGCAGCTGCCCAAGGCAGCGCCAAAGCTGAATTTAAATTTAATGAAGAAAAACACGATTTTGGTAAAATACCTCAGGGTAAACCTGTTACCACTCAGTTTTTGTTTACCAACGTTGGTGAGGAGCCGTTGATATTGACCAGCGTACAGCCTACCTGCGGTTGTACCATTGCTGACTACACTAAAACCCCTGTTAAAAAAGGCGACAAAGGTGCTATCACCATTACTTATAACGCGGCAGCTGCGGGTGGCTTCACTAAAGCCATTGTGGTAACATCAAACGCCACAACGCCACAAAAAAATCTTGTAATATCTGGCGAAGTTGTTGCGGCAGCAGCGGCGGCACCGGCAAGTACACGTTAAGAGTTTAAGTACCACACCCTTGATCTCTTAACCGGGAGATAGGGTCACAAAAAATATTTGAGAACGGCCCTGGTAACAGAGGCCGTTTTTTTGTTATGTATAAATCCGTTACAGTATTATCTTTTTATTAATTTTGCACTTATGCCAAATATATCCAAAAAGGGGCAGCGAATGCCTGCTTCCCCTATCCGTAAACTAACTCCCTTTGCTGATAAAGCTAAGCGCGACGGTAAAACGGTATATCACCTAAACATTGGTCAGCCAGACATTGAAACACCTGAAGGCATGATCAATGCCATAAAAAATATAGATTTTAAGGTTTGGGCCTACACCCCGTCTGAAGGTACATTATCCTACAGAAAACAACTGACCAAATACTACAACCGCAACGGATATAACATCACTCCGGAGGATATTATTGTAACCAGCGGTGGTTCTGAAGCTATATCCATCACCTTTATGACCTGCCTTGACGCGGGTGATGAAGTGCTGGTACCGGAGCCTTATTATGCCAATTACAATGGTTTTGCCAGCCAGAGCGATATTGTGGTAACGCCTATATTATCTTACATAAAAGACAGCTTCGCATTGCCTCCGATAGCTGAATTTGAAAAGCATATCACACCCAAAACCAAAGCGATTTTTATTTGCAGCCCTAATAACCCTACGGGTTATCTGTACTCGCGCGAGGAAATGGAGGCATTAAAGGCGCTGGTTTTAAAGTACGATCTGTACCTGTTTGCTGATGAGGCCTACCGCGAATTTGTTTATGGCGATCAGCCATTTGTATCGCCTATGCATTTGGAAGGTTTGGATGAAAATGTGGTTATTATTGACACTGTGAGCAAGCGTTACAGCGCTTGTGGCGCGCGTTTGGGTTGCATCATCACAAAAAATAAAAAATTCTGGCAAACGGCTATCAAATTTGCACAGGCAAGGCTGAGTCCGGGTATGGTAGAGCAGATTGCCGGTGAAGCCGCAATTGATACACCCGACGACTATTTTGCGCATGTAAAGGCAGAATATAACAGCAGGCGTAATACAATAGTTACCGCGTTAAACAAAATGGAAGGCGTTTACTGCCCTAATCCGGGTGGCGCGTTCTATGTTATGGCTCAACTGCCTATTGACAACTCTGATAAATTTTGCCAGTGGATGCTGGAAGAGTTTACCTATGAAAACCAAACGGTAATGATGGCACCCGCTACGGGCTTTTACAGCACACCGGGTTTAGGTTTAAATGAGGTTAGATTGGCTTATGTATTAAATAACACCGATCTGCAAAAAGCAATGACCTGCCTTGCGGAAGCGTTAAAGGTATATCCGGGCAGAGTGGTGTTGGAAAGCGGAAAACTTAAGGCCGAAAGCGTTTTGTAGTACTTGACTAAAAGCTGAAAGCATTTATAATATTTGATTTTATGAAACCAGGTAAATTATATTTTTTGCTGATGGCGTTTGTTGTGTTTGTAAGCACCGCCAAAGCGCAGGATAAATCTTTCAATGGTGTGTTGACTGCCTATTTCGCCGTAAAAAATGATCTGGCAGCTGATAACTTAGCAGCGACAAAAACACACACGGCAGAGCTAGCTACGGCTATAAAAGCAGTGCCTGCCGATAAAATACCTGCCGAACAACTGGCCACCTGGAAGAGAATTCAACTCAGCGCAACCCGTATTGGCGAGGCCAAAGATATTGATGGTCAGCGTGATTATTTCGCAATACTGTCTGACAATATAATAATTGCGGCCAAGGCGCTTAAGGCAAACGCCGCGCCGGTATATCAGCAATATTGCCCCATGAAAAAGGTGAACTGGCTAAGCGAAACCGCTGCCATTAAAAACCCTTTTTACGGCAAAACGATGCTGACCTGCGGGCAGGTTACTGAAACACTGGCTGCAGTAAAATAACCCCAACCGTCATGCTGAATTTATTTCAGCATCTCACCGGATAGGTAACCCGCATTTTAGCGCATGGGGTGCTGAAACAAGTTCAGCATGACATTCGTTTTCAAAATAAGCTGGTGCTTTTAGCTTTATTCTTTCAGCTTCAGCTCCAAAACCCTTATATTTGTAATCGCTTTAAGCAAACTGGCAACTCAAAACTGCCCACTTAAAAAATGGGGTCGACCGGAATTGACAGGATGGAGATAAGTAGGTAAGCATGCAGCGCGTTGTACGTAATAGCGCTCTAATCTGAACGTTCAAACTTACAAATGGCGAAAATAACTACGCCTTAGCTGCCTAATTTAGAATTAGCATAGCTTTTGTCCCGCCGGTTTTCCGTTTCATCGGGCCGGCATCAGGGGCATCGAAAGATGAAACTGGTTTGCCGGTGGTGCGGAAGGCAAATAAGAAACAGCACCTACGGAAGAAGGTATAGGTGAGTTACTGACCTTCCCCTTCCCTACAATTTAACAGAACTAAGCATGTAGAAAGCTTACCTTATACCATGTTTGGACGAGGGTTCGAATCCCTCCGGCTCCACCATTAAAACAAAAAGCCTTTAGCGTAAAGCTGAAGGCTTTCTGCTTTATACCATACGCTAAGCTGTCCCACATTAATATGTGTTTTTTAAATTTATGCGTTGTCCATCAATTTTAGCTGTAAATATTGTTTAAATAAAAAACGCCCATTAGAAAATATAATGGGCGTTTTATTAGATCAGTTAAGCTTAACTATTTCTTCAGCGATATTATCCACTGGGCAATTTTTGTTGCATCAGCAGCGCTTACCTGTGGCATTGGTGGCATTGGTGTTGAATAGTCGGGCCAGTGCTCAGGCTTCGGGTTTTTTATCAAAGCGATGATCTGCGCCACGGTATAATTCTTTTTAGCTACATCTGCATAAGCAGGCCCTACCAGTTTTTTATCAGCTGTATGGCATGCTAAACAAGTGTTTTTTGCTAATAGCGGCTGCACCTCTGCATAAGTAGGCGTCTTGCTAACAGCTACCGCTTTTTTAGCGGTGCTTGCTGGTGTAACAGCGGGTTTAGTAACACCATTGGCAACCACCAACGATGAGTTTTTACGACTTACACCCGCCACTGCTAGCTTTGGACCCGTAGGAATATTGTTCAACGTATAATAGGCGGTTGGGTGTACCAGGCTATAAAAATGCTCCTTCTCACGCACGCCATCAATAGTAATAGTGTGGATGTATGATTTGCGCATATTGTTAACTATTAAACGCGCTTTTAAACCATCATCAGACAGTTTAACGCCTACCACAGGGCAATTTTCTACCGCTACCGGTGGGCTGCCATATACGCCATGATATTTATATGTAAATCCTTCAATTTTATAGGAAGCAAGATCCTCGGCTGATTTTCTGTCTACAGGTTGCGTAAATTCAATTTCAAATCCATCAGCTTTCGCACGTATCGCTTTCATTTCAAAAGGCGTGTTGTTGTTCCATTCCAAACGTTGCAGGCCCATGGTAGCTTCACCAGCTGATCCCCAGCCACGATTACTCTCGCCAACCGCCAATGAACCATCCTGCAACCAGGCTAACCTGATAACACCAGACTGAAAACCGCTTCTGAATGCTATGGCGGCGCCCTGGTATTCTCCGTTAACTTTCTCTAAAAACACACGGCTCAGCATACTTTGGCCTTGATCCCCCACTAGCAATTGCCCTTCAAACGGCCCGAAAGACCCTTTAGGGATCTTTACAATTTCTGTATTGGAGATACCCAAAATAGCGTGCGGCAACCAAACGGCAGGCATTTGCAGCTCCGGGAAGGTTTTCTTTTCATCAAACTTGGTTTTGTAAACCTCGTTCACAATATTTTCAGGCTTAAATGGTTTCCCCTTGGCATCCCTTTCAACACGTGGGTTGTTAATGGCGTAAAACTGCTCCTGAGTAAGTTTTAGCGGCGAGTTAAGTTGGTTTGTCCAAACCAGGCTGGCTGGGTGACCCATAAAGCCACCTTTAGGTACCCGCATTAAGCTGCCTGACCCTACCCAATCGCCCTGGTTATCGGTATACCATAATTCGCCATCAATCATACTAATTCCGCATGGCGAGCGCATACCTGCGGCCCATGGGGTTACTTTACCGTCTTTGGTAATGTTCAAGGTCCATCCCCTCCATGGTGCCATACTTTGCGGGTGCCACCACTCATCGGGGAAACCCAAATTGAGTGTTACAAAAAAAGTTCCGTCGGGTGCCAGTTTAGGGCCAAAGCTGTACTCGTGGTAGTTGCCGGTTATAGGCCACGCATATACGGTTTCAAACAGGTCGCCTTTGCCGTCTTTATTGGTATCTGTAATTTTGGTTAACTCACCACGCTGCGCAACGTATAGTGATCCGTCTACATACTGGGCACCCAATACTTCATGCAAACCCGAGGCAAATTTTGTAAAAACAGGGTTTTGCGATTGCGGATTCTGGATCATAAAAATATCGCCACGACGTGTTGTAGCCGCCAGCGTGCCGTTAGGCAACGTGCATAAGCCACCAATTTCTAAGATACTACCGGCAGGCGCGGTAACGTTCTTTATTTTAAAGTAATCGTCTTCTTTAGGAGATTCTGCCTGTGCAAAAGCATTATTGTTTGCCGCTAACAAACAGGTAGCCGCCAATACAGGTAATAGCGCGTTGTATGTTTTAGATAATATATTTTTCATTGACGGTGATCTCAAAAAATGATAGAATAGGTTAGTTGGTTTTGGAAAGGTATAAGCAATTCCTGCCCGTCGGCATTTATGCGAATTGTGGGTTTTGCAGCAGCATTATCCAAACGGATCTGGTACGCTTTATCATCCACGGAATATAATACATCGCTTAATTTAATTATTTGCTTACCGGCTGCCAGGCGCGCGAACATGCCTGCAGGTGCACCCTTAGCGCTTATCTGGCGCTGTATCCCTTCGCCGTTAGCCATTACTTTACTGGCATCGCTAACTTGCGCACCGTTTAACTGGTACATAAAAGTTGGCAGGCCGGCATCGTCCAGTTTATAGCCCTTGGGTTTGTAGCCCGTGCCAGCGGTATCAGCAATCCATGGAGCCTGATCTGAAGCCAACTTAGCTAACGTTAGGGCTGGCTTGCCAAAGTAAGTTGCCTTACCCCGTACGCGCGATGAACCATCGCCACGCTCAATCCACATACTTGATGCATTCAGGAAATCGCCGCGCCACACCACTACTATGGCTCCTTTATCCAGATCATAGGTATAGTGCACGGTAGTAGGGCTACCCACATTTATGCTATGTGTTACCCGGCCACCAACGGGCAGGTCAATAAAACTACGCACCAGCATATTCTCGGTAGCATCGATATATACCGGATCAGGGCGTTTTCTTTGTGTTTGCGCAACACTTGCGGAAGCAGACGCGATAACAAGCATTATCGACAAAAAGGCAATTAATGGTTTATTCATTTCATTAAAGATGTGACACGTTGCGGTGTTATATAACTGGTTGGACTGATTACAAATATATTAGTATTTTTCAGTAGATGGCAAACCCACTACTACAAATGAAGTATTTTAACACAACCTGTTAGATAACAATATAATATACAATATATTTATACGGCTATTATACCCCTTAATTAATGAAGACCCTGTTTTTTGTACTTTTTATTTTCCCTTTAACCTTAGTGGCAGACCACAAGCCAAGTTTTACAGATAGCTTGGCCAATGTGCTTAAAAAAGGCGGCTTGGACGCTAATAAACGGATTGAGATCCTGAATACGCTGGCGGGCAGGGTTGCCAGAAACGATAACAACCGGGCTAAAGCATTGTCGCTGCAAGCGCTTGCCGAAGCAAAAAAAGCAAAGTTTGTTAAAGGTGAAGCCTGGGCAGGCTTGAATCTGTCTAACATAACCATGTCTTTAGGCGATCTTGATTCGTCGGCTATATTTATCAATAACGCCTTGCTGGTAAAAGGGCTTGACAAGGACCCCGCGCTGATGGGGTCGTGCCTTGTTATGCGGGGCAGTATTTACAGAAGAAAACAACAATTAGAACTGGCTATCAAAGACTTTTTAAAGTCTATTATATACTTTGAAAAAGCTGATTATGAGGCAGGTATGGCCGATAGTTACACCAGCATAGCTCTTTTATATGTGGGTAAAAAAGACTACGATCCGGCTATCACTTATCATACTAAAGCGCTAAAAATAAGGCGGGAATTAGGTATGGCTCTGGAGGAATCTATGACACTGGGCAACATCGGCATAGTAAAAACGCGTCAGAAACGGTATGCAGAAGCTTTAAAATATCATCAGCTATCGCTAAAAGCCATAGAAAATTTAAACGATTCATCGCGCGTGGCCTATATTTATAATGATCTGGGCGCAACTTATCTGGCGGCCAAACAGCCTTCGCTGGCCATTTCTTATCTGCAAAAATCTATTAAGATGCGGACGGAGCTGGACGAAACGGTTGAACTGGCCTACACCCTAAATTATTTAGGCGAGGCTTTTGAGCAGGCCGGACAGACAGCAAAAGCCATCTATTACATAAAAGAGGCTAACCGCTTGGCCATAAACCTAAAAAACACTAAACAAATTGCGGAATCATACGAGAGCATATCACAGTTTTACTCACGCAATAAGCAGATAGACTCGGCCTATGCCTACAGCATAAAATTTATCAATTTTAAAGATTCGGTTGAAGCGACAGATAACTTGAAGGCTATGGACCAACTGATGGTGAAGTATGAAACTGAAAAGAAAGAGCACCAGATAGAGTCGCTAAATCAGCAGGCCACTATTGATAAGTTGGCTATAAACAAGCAGCGAATGGCTATTTTGGTGATTGCATCTTTGTTTATATTGAGTGGAATTTTCGCTTTTTTGCTGTACAATCGCAACAAACTTAAACAGAAGGCACGCTTACAGGAGCAATTACTGATACAGCAGGACCAACTTACTAAAGCTGTTATAGAAGCCGAGGAGCACGAACGAAAACGCATTGGAAGCGACTTGCACGATGGCATAGGACAGCTATTTTCAACAGTAAAATTAAATTTGAACGGCTTGTTTGGGCGCATAAAGATAGACCAGGAGGCTGACCAGTTTTTAATTGAAAAAACGCTTGCCCTGGTTGATGAGAGCTGTAAGGAAATACGACATATTTCGCACCAGATGATGCCGAATATGCTTTTAAAATCGGGCATAGCATCTGATGTAAAAAGCTTTATTGAGAAGATAGATTCAGAAGCGCTAAAGGTAACTTTTGAAGCCGTTGGGTTTAAAAACAAACTGGAAGATAACGTTGAAATTGTATTGTACCGCGTGATACAGGAATCTGTTAACAACGTTATTAAACATGCCAAAGCCACTGAGTTAGATATCAAACTGGTACGATCAGCAAACGAGATAGTAGCTACCGTGAAAGACAATGGTATTGGGTTTGATGTTACTACTAAAGACGAAGTAGCCGGCATAGGCTTAAAAAATATCGCTACGCGCATTGAGTACTTAAAAGGAACCGTTACCTATGTTTCTGCGCCCGGCCAGGGCACTGCAGTTAACATTACTGTACCTGTGCGATAAAATTTGCGTTGCGTTACCGGTAATTTCCGCCGGATGATGTAAATTCACCATCGCATGCAAACTACGCCAATTAATTCCATCCGGATAAGATCCTTTTTAACAGTCCTTATTACCTTGCTAATGCTGGGCCCGGCTTACGCTCAAAAAAACGCCGTTACCGATAAAAAAGCCGCACAGTTTATAAGCTATTATAACGCTGCTAACGCCGACAGTTTATATACCCTTTTTAGCGACGTGGCAATTGAGAAGATACCGTTGCCCGCGCTAAAGATCGCCATTCAGCAATTAAAAGGTGGCCTTGGTAATCTGGTAAAAAGCGAATATTACAACTATGATCAAGGGGCCAAAATATACATAGCTACCTTTGAAAGATCTGGCCCGGTATTGTACATCAATTTTGATATTGCGGACAATGTAATGGGTTTTTTTGTATCTGCTGACCAGCGCGACACGCCGGGTACACTAACCGTTAAAACACACCGCGCGGTTTTAAAAGGAACGCTTGCGCTGCCCGAGGTTTCAAAACCGGTTCCGGTGGTGCTTTTAATAGCAGGTTCGGGGCCTACGGATAGGGACGGAAACTCTATGCTGGCAAACGGGAAACCTAACTATTTGCTTTTGCTAAGTGATGCCCTTAAAGCCAAAAATATAGCCGTTTTTAGGTACGATAAACGCGGAGTGGGCCAAAGCACCACTACCAAACCTGCAGCGGAGATAACTTTTAACGACATGATTGATGATGCCGGCGCTATCATTAAAACGCTGCAAGCTGATAAGCGCTTTAGTAAAGTAATTGTAGCGGGGCACAGCGAAGGATCACTGATAGGCATGCTGGCTGCCGAAGGCGAAAAGGCTGATGCTTTTATCTCGCTATCAGGCCCCGGCTTCCCGGCGGATTTAATTTTAAAAACACAAATTAAAGCGGGGGCATCAGCTGCTGATTATGAAAAGGCTGTTCTAATTATTGACAGTGTAAAAGCAGGCAATTTTACCACGCAAAAAATGAGCACCGCGTTTAACTCTATCTTTAATACCGCTGTACAACCCTACCTTAACTCCTGGATGAAATATGACCCGGCAAAGGCCATCAGCATGCTAAAAGTACCGGTATTAATTGTACAGGGTACTAATGATATACAGATAAGTGTGAAGGATGCCGAAACTTTAAAGCGCGCCGCTCCCACAGCGCAGCTAAAACTGATACCACAAATGAGCCACATTTTAAAGGTAGGCTCTGCCGATAAACAACAAAACGCAGCTACTTACACCATGCCCGATCTACCTCTTCACCCCGACCTTGTACCAGCTTTGGTGGAGTTTATTAACAGCTTAAAATAGCTTCAAAAGACTATCTCTGTTTCCCGGATCTACTTTGATTTATTCAAACCATCGGCACTTGAGGTATCCTCCGGTTTTATCAATAATGCTTTTTCAAAACTGGCCCGCGCTTCGGCTTTGCGGCCTGCAAACAGGTAGCTCCAGCCCAGCATATGGTTGCCATCATAGTCAAAGGGATACAGCGTGGTTACCTTGCTAAGGTATTTAATAGCGGCTTCATACTGCTTGCGGTTATAGTTGATAACGCCCAGCCAATAATTGGCCTGGGTATTTTGCGCATCCAATTTGATAATGGCGTTGTATTGCGCTATAACCTTATCCCAGCGCTCCAAAACCGATAAAGGTTTTACATAACCAAATTTAGCCTCAATGGAATTAGGTTTCAAATTAACTGCCTTTGCATAATAGTTTTCTGCAGCAGTATAGTTCTTACTTGAATAGTAAAGCCAGCCAAGCCTTAAGTTAGTTTCGTAATTGTTATCGGCGTAATATGGTGTGATGTCATTTATTGCAGCCTGATAGTTTTGCTTGGTTTCATTAGCATAACTATTCTTAAAGGCTTTTTGCAGGGCTGTGGAACCACTTTGCGCATATGCCGCTGAGCACGTATAAAATAGCATAGCTGCAAAAAATATCTTCTTTAAAACTTCCATATCAGACCTCCGGTAATTGAATTTTGTTTGTAATTGTTATTTAAATAGTAATCTAGTTTTTGTTCAAAAGTATAATTAAGGCAAAGCACGGCATGTTGCCCGAGCGCGAAAAAAGCTGTGGAACCGGCTTTCCATTGGCTAACGTCTATGGCGCTGTATACATATAAGGCATCGGCTTCCAAATAATTATTCATGGCACCAAAGCTGCCCGATGCCTCCAGCCATAATTGTTTGCTTAATTTAAAACCCAGCAATTGCGTAAATATATTCTGTTTAATATCACCGGTTTGTACAGATAACCTGCTGGCGGTATAAAAATTTAAATTACCTAAGGGATAAGTGCTTAACTGCACATTAAACTGGGTTACGCGGGCACCTGTAATGCTGCTAACATTCGCATCGCCCTGTAAAGTAAAAAACGGTGCAGCGTATTTGATGCCAGCCATTGCTACATGGTTCTGAAAATTAACATCGCCAAAGCTGTTATTTAGGTAATGGTATGCGCCCAACAACGTTAACCTGCAATTAATTGAGTAACCCAGTTTAGCATAATATTCAAACTGCGTATTGGCGAAGGTAGTGTTGGTGGGGGTTATTTGCGGCGTTGTTCCGTTAGTTGGCGTTGTTGATGTAATTGATTGGTTATAATACGCAAGGGATTGATCTGCCTGCAACCGCCAGCCCAGCCGGTTACCCAATGAGGCACGGGTATAGCTGCCCATGCCGCGTTGCGCGTTAGATGGTATTTTTACCCCGGTTTCCAGTCCCGCAATTAGCAGACCAAACGATGCAATATGCTCCCGGTTTATTACCGCGGTATCTATAAACGAAGCGTGATAGGATGCGGCTGGGTTATTATCCAGGTATTTATTACACAAGTAGCTGAAATAATGCGCTGTTTGATTGTACGAGTCGCTTTTCAACACCTGGTTATATTGCGCCAATGCGCCATGATAGTTGCTGCTCATAAACTGCGCGTAAGCGATACGCAAGCGCAATACCGGATAATCTATCCCGCTGTTTATAGCCGAGTTGCCGTCAACAATTAAAGCCCGCCAGTTACCTGCATTGTATTGTGCAAGCGATGTGCTATCCACCTGCCTGAAAGTTACAGTTTGCGCGCCGGCTAAATAACAGCAAATTGTTAACAGCGCGGCTAGAAGATATTTTCTGTTTGCCATTTTACTGTGGTATTTTTTCCGTTTAAGTTGATCTCAAAAGATCTGATCTCGTTATCCGCTATAAAAATGTTTGCATCCATAACCTGTTTCTTTTTATTAAACACCTCTTTGTATCCCTTTGCAGCAACTACTAATTGTTGTTGCTGATAATTGGTTTTGCTTTGATAGCTGTACCGCATAAACTGATAAAATGGCGCCAGCAGATCGTGCAGCCAAATGCTCAAACTGAAGCCTTTAGCCTGCAACGGATATACATCATTTGCAGTAATGTCGCTATCTGCAGTAAATACCACCTTATAAGCCGCCAGATAGAAATAGTAAAGCAGCGACCGCTCGTCGCCATAAAAGCTGGTGAAATAACAAACAGTGCCGTTGTTGATGAAATAGATAGAAGCACCTGACTCTTTACTGGTGAGGTGGGTAGAATTATACGCGTCGGTGTAAACCTCTACCCTTTCTGTTCTTCCATCGGCACCGGTTAGTTGGGCATTATAACCCGGCTGCCATGTAAATGCCTGTTTTAGTTGCGTACTCAGATCAACAGGGTGTACTTGAGTACCTTCTGCAGGGGTTTCAAAACTTTTCAGATCTTTTAAATCGGTTTTACTATTGATATAATAGGCAAAGGGGTACGCTAAAGTTTTTGACCCTATGTATGGTGTAACCTGCACCTGAAAATGCAAATGCGGCTCTGGCGAGCGGCCTGAATTGCCGCAAAGGCCCAGCATATCCCCTTGTCTTACATAGTCGCCAATTTTTACTTTTATAGAATGTTGTTTTAAATGCGACGCCTTGGTATAGATCCCCGTAATGTGTTTAATAACAACGGTATTCCCCCAGTTTTGGCCGGTATTTACCACACCGATGGCGTTATCCTCAATATGGCTCACCACTTCTTCTACAACGCCATCGGCACAAGCCAAAACCGGTTTATTAAAACAGTAAAAGTGTTCGGGGCGGGTACCTGTATCTCTGTAGGTATTGTTATCTTCATCGGTAATAACAAAATCAAGCGCTTTACTCCACTCATCCTGATGGGTAATTCCGCCATCGTATCCTTGTGATACGGTCCAGGTGCCAACAAAGGGTAAGTTTAGCCGCAAATATTTCAGATCGTGTAAACGCTCTTGTCCATTGAGGTATTGATATAGGTTGGTTTCGGGCGAGTAGTGTTGTATAGGCGTAAGTTTGAGCTTGCCGGGAATTACCCTCAGCATAAAAAAGTACAATAAGGTTATAGTTAATACCGCAAATGGCAGCGAAAATACCGGCAGGTTGTAGGCGCCCAACAGCTTTGTAAAGGCGTTCACTATTAAAAATGCTAAGGGTATAGTAACAATGGCCCATAGAAAAGAACGGTAAGAGGGGATCAGGAAAAACCCACCAATAGCTAATGATATCATTATAAAATTGGCCCCTAAATGATAGTGGCTAATACCATCAGGATAAAAACCAGTAAGCTGGTTGAAAATACAGGCCGCAGCGAAGCCCACAACCAATAAACTAAAACCTATACGCGAGTGAATAAAAAGCCCTATACTCATTATCACACCCGCGATAACGCTGTTTTGAAAAAAAATGGAACTTAACGAGCGAAAAAACAAGTCGGGGTACTTGGGCAAAAACCCCACATCCCAGGCAGACAAAACCCAGGCAATAAAGGGTTCTCCTCCTATATTCAGCTCGACCAGCATATAACTTTCCTTTTGCTGCAGGCCCATCGCCCCGGAGCCATTTGCAGCGGCCAGTATTATCCAAAACGTTATTATAAAGGGAAGCGACAATACCGGCAAACCGTATTTTCCGAGCAGCCCGGTTAACACAATGGTAATTGAAACAACTAACAAACAGGCCACAATAAACCACAACCAATACGTAATGTTAAACTGATAAAATGTACCGAAAGCTATGCCTAAAAGCAACACGTTAAAGCTATATACGCCCGTTTGCGCGCTTACCCTGTCGTAACCCATCATGGTTACCATGGCCACTGCAATGCAGGTGCCTGCCAACCCGGTTAAACCAGCTGCTGCGTTAAAAAAAGAAACCACCAACAGCAATATCCCCAACACCCGGCTTTGCGAAAAAAACAGGATGGCATAGCTGTTAATTATGGCTTTATAGTAGTATAAGACTTTACTTTTCAAGTGAATTCAAATAAATTTTGTAAGAAGCAATCGCGAACTATGCATGGTTACTTTTCTCCGTGCGATTGCTTCGCAGCTCGCAATGACAAAATTCCAACCGGCTATACCTGTTTAAGCTGCTGCAAATGTTCGGGCATGCGTTCCATCATTTCCAGATATTGCAAATTTTCAGCCTTGCGTATTTCCATAGTATTTTGTTGTTCATCAATTAATACCACAGCGGGGCGCATGCTGATGAACTGCATCCATTGCGTCATGTTATAAGCGCCTACTTTATGTACCACAACATGGTCGCCTGGGTTAAGCAGCGGCAGGTTAATGCTATCGCGCACCACGTCTATGTTCATACACAAGGGGCCGTATAATACCATATCTTCTGTGTGCTCAGTAAAATCCTGCGCTGGACTAATTTTATGGTCGTACCAAAAAGCGGTAAACAAGGTATTTACCCCAAAATTCATTATGGTAGCGCGACGGCCATCGCTCAGCCTTTTATTGGCTATTACGGTGCCTAACAGATAGCCCGCATCATCTATCAGCACGCGGCCGCTTTCTAATATAAGCAAGGGTAATTCATCCTGCTTAAAGCCATAACCCAGTATAACAGCGGTAATGGCTTCTGCAAATTCATCAACAGAAGGTACCGTGTCTACTCCCGGTAAATAGGCTCCCTTTAGTGTATTGGTTGATGGAAAGCCCCCACCCATATCAATGTATTCAATATGGGTGTAAAGCAGGTTTTTGCAGCGCATGGCCAGTTCGCACAATTTACTGGCTGCTATGGCATAGGGCGCTGTTGATAACATAAAGGTGCCAATATGGCAATGTAGGCCTACCAATTGCATTTTGCCCGAACCGACAATTTTTGCTATCGCGTTCCAGGCCTGTCCGTTCTCGTAATTAAAACCGAAGCGATCCCATATTGGATAAACGCCTGTGTCCAGGTTAATGCGGATAGCTACGCGCGGTTTCTTATTCAATTCTTCGCAAAGGTCAATCAGGCTATATAACTCGTCAAAGTGATCAATATGAATTAATGAATCGTTTTGTATAGCCAGGATAAGATCATCGCGGTGTTTATCGGGGCCATTAAAAATTATATGGTTGCCCGGCACGCCGTTGCCTAAAGCCTTGTGATATTCAAAGCCTGATACTACTTCGGCCCAGCTGCCTTCCTGGTGAAAGATGTTGCAAACCGCATTGATGTAGTTTGTTTTATAGCTCCAGGCAAACTGAACCTTTGGATACCGTGTTTTAAAAGAACGGTTGGCGGCCTGATAGTTTCTGCGGATCTGCTTTTCAGACAGCACGAACAAGGGCGAACCATATTGTTCTATCAATTTATGCACCGGCACACCGTCTATTTGCTTTACAGGCTGAAAGGTATTGCGGGTACCAAACTTGTTCATTAAACCGGCGTTCATTTTCTTAATAACCGGGCGTTCGTATTTTAATTTGCTCATTTTATGTATGTGCTATAATTCGCCAAAGGCTGATAGTTGCTGAAATTCGCCTACATCGGTAATATGATCCCAGGCATACCGGATAAACATTTTGCCAATTTGATATTCATCAAATGGTTCAACGCTTTGGCCCAAAGCCATTTTTGCCAACGAAGCCGGTTGATTTTGACCCGCGCCTGCAGTTAGATAGATCCACGCCGGGAAACGCGGATTAACTTCCATAATGTATAACTCGTCTTTTTTACTCCGCATTATCTCCAGCTCAAACCCACCCCGCCAGTTAGTGGCTTTTGTAAACTGCCGCGCAAGGTTTAAAAGATCGGCACCCTCAATGGTGATACCTGCCCAGGCCTTTCCTTTATCTGTAATATAAAGTTTACGCATAGGTATAATGCTAACGCAATTGCCTTTGCCATCGCCAAGGCCGGCAATGTTAATTTCGCTCCCTTTAATAAACTCCTGCACAATTATGGGTGTGCCCCATTTGGCGCTTATCTGGTAGTAGGCTTTTTGCGCCTGTTCAATATTCTGGCACACGTAAGCATCATAAAATTTACCTTTTACCACAAGCGGATATTCTAGTTCCTCGGCTGCCTTTCTAAGATCATCCACTTTGTGTATAACCATTTGCTGCGGCACATGCATTTCATACTTCTTACCAAACTTTGCCAGGTTTATTTTGTCACGCGCTTCCAGCGATTCGTGGGTAGGTAAAAAAGTTTTGATACCGATAGCATGCAATTGCGCACTAACTTTAATAAAGTTGTACAGCTCCGCATCAAAATTGGGGATGATAATATCTATATGCTCCTTGCTGTGGATATGTTGTATTCTTTCAACCAAGGCTTCGGCCCCGGCTGATGGGTAGGGAATTTGATAGGTTTTGTCTACCAGATCATGCAGATATACCCCCGGTTCTAATGATTCATAGGATAGGCCTATAATGCGTAATTCCTGTTCCAGCCCATCTCGCAAGGCACGGATAACTGCAACTCCGGGGCCGGGGCTATCTATAGCATTGAGGCCGGTGACCGCTATAACAAGCGGTTTTTTAGCAACTTTATTTACCATGTTGCTATTGCTCTAAAAGGTTAGCGTCTTTTAACTGCAATATCCAATCCTCCCAGTCCCGCTCCAGTTGAGCCTCCTCTACTTCGTAATTATCCAATAAATGCTGTTTAATATCCAGTGAGGAGCTACCGGCTTTCATCAGGCCCAAAATTTCGGCCGCTATGGGGTTGCTGGAAAATGAATCGCCCGTAGAAGGGTTAAAAATAAAACCATTCTCGCTGGTGGCTACGTTCTTTTTAAGTTTCATTACAGGTTTAAATCGGTCTATTGCCTATTTCAGCTCATGAAATATTGTGGCGCTAATTGGTATTCAGCCAGGTATTGGCTGAGTTATTAGGTTAGACGATCAACCTGATTTTTTCCTTCGGTGATAATGAAAATTTTTCTTTTTTGCGCTATTTAAAATCAAACCACAACGTGCCTGACACAGGAGTTATGTTTAGCTGCACGTTTCTTTGACTTTGCGGCCCCATATCAGTAGCCGGGTTAAATTTGGTGCCGATGGCCGGAATAGCCGTCATAAACCCGATGTTACCCTCCGGAAATGGCGGAATGGTATTATCATTAGGTGCGCTTACCGGCTTGGCAGGCTTTAACATTTGCAGATAAATGTTTTCATCCTCGGTATACACCGTAAAGGGGTGTTCCTTATTCTGTATGGTTGCCCAATATAGGTTGGCGTGATAACCTTTAAACTCGGGATAGATCCAGCTTTCGCCGGTTATGGTGTTGTTATAGTCCTTTTGCCAAACATTGAGCGTACCGCCTTTTAAACGGTTCTTCCAAACGCGGTAAGGGCCATTGCCCAGCCATTTCATCCCGGTAATGTTCTGTTCTGGATAGTTAAAGGTGATACCATAAAAATCAGCATTACCACGTGGCAGATAACCGTATTGCAGTTGCACAGGTTTGCCTGGGGTAAAGGTCCATTTTACCTTAAAGTTAGCATCAGAGTAAACAGGTTCTATTATCTGGCTGTTGCCTGATGTGGATCTTCTGATCTCTTTCAATTGCACATTGGCTCCAGCTAATACAGGTCCGTCTGATAGCGATATATCGCCGGATGCACCTTTCACCTTTTTGAGGTAACCTGTAGCCGTATCAAAATAATAGTTAATGGCATCGCAGGTAACTTCTATTTGGCCATTTTCTTCCTTCACCGTACTCGCAGTGGATGAAGCGCCCTTAAGCAATTTAACTGCTACGCTTTGCGGGTTGGCAATTGCCCAACTGCGGTTTACTATTTCGTTACTGGCTGCATCATTAACGGTTAGTAATAATGCATCGCTGTTTTTCCAGGTAGCAGGCAGCTGTAGTTTTAGAAAACCACTTTCTCCCGGAGCCAGGTTATAAGCTTTTACCTTACCAGCTGCATTGATGGTTGGCGCAGTGGCTTTATTCTGTGGCGATGCAAAGCTTACCAGTTTCCAACTAAAGCTGCAATTGTTAAGGTTGGTGTATAGGTAACGGTTTTCGATATTCAACTTACCATCAAAGTTTTGCGGTAAAGCACTGTTGCTGATATAAACCGGCGACCAGATCTCTTTAATGGTATAAAAGCTGGCTTCCTTTTCGCGGTGCGGGCCAACAATGCCATCGGGTACGTGGTTACCGTCCGCATCCAGAATATTGTTTTTGTCTGTACGTACTATGGCTCCATCGGCATATACCCATAAAAAGCCACCGGCATTGTGTGGGTTGCTCAGCATCAGGTTCCAAAAATCATCCAGTCCCGCGCCATGCCCGCCATCATACAGGCCGTGCATAAATTCAGTGGGGAAGAAAATATCTTTGCCATACAGGTTACTGTTTACAACATAATTATAAACCGGGTAATGCTTGGTATCGGTATTGTTAAAGCGTTCCCAGGGGTGGATAACAGCACGTTTCTGCGGATCATAAAGTGGGTAATCTTTATCCAGATCGCGATTAAAGCCACCTTCGTTACCGTTATCCCAAAGCACAATGCTGGGGTGATTTACGTCGCGCACCATCATTTCTTTTACCAGCTTGCGGCCAACATTGTTATCGTATTTAGCCTGCCAGCCGGTTATCTCGTCCAATACAAACAGACCCAATGAGTCGCAAACATCTAAAAAACTCTGATCGGGCGGGTAATGCGACATCCGCACCGCGTTCATATTCATTTCTTTGATCTGCTTAATATCCAACAGGTCTATAGC
Source organism: Mucilaginibacter calamicampi (assembly GCF_042676765.1). Lineage (NCBI taxonomy): Bacteria > Pseudomonadati > Bacteroidota > Sphingobacteriia > Sphingobacteriales > Sphingobacteriaceae > Mucilaginibacter > Mucilaginibacter calamicampi. Next base: position 347,682 of record NZ_JBHTHU010000005.1, on the reverse strand, counting down.
TTTGCTCAGTGTCCGGCCTGATTCCGGCCATTCCGAGTGGTGGCAAACACCCTTAAATATTACTTTTTTATCGTTCACATATATACCATCGCCTTTGCGCAGCTCAACCGTGCGGAAGCCAAAACGCTGGGTGATTTGATGTATAACTTTGTTACCTACCTTAATGGCAACAACCAGGTTGTACAAGTTGGGTTGTTCCGGGTTCCAGGTAGCGATGTTTTTAATTTGAGCTCTTAATGTGGTGCTGTCGCCTTTGGGTTTGATGGTAAATGGCTCTCCTACCCGCACGCCTTTTAAAGTTTGCACTTCGGCTTGAATTATTTGGTTGGCGGCGGTGTTTTTATCAAAAACATCCAACCTTATTTGCCCGTTGGCTTTAGCGTCAATAGCAACACGATCAATATAACTTTCAGGCACTATCTCTAAATAAACAGGACGGTAGATTCCGCCGAAGATCCAGAAATCACCATTTCGTTCCGCACGGTTTACCGAGGCATCCGCAGACATCTTGCTTACTTTTACCTCCAACAGGTTATCACCATTTTTTACCAGCGCTGTTATATCATACTTAAACCTGTAAAAAGCACCCTGGTGTATAGGGCCGGCTAACTGTCCGTTTATCTTCACCTCAGCATCGGTCATCACCCCTTCAAACACAATAAAAACCCGCTTGTGCTGCGCGTTGGTGCCTAATTTAAATTGATGTTTGTATAAACCTTCCTCGTCGTTCTTTACCTTGTCATGGCCGTAGTTGTAGCCGCCAAAGCCCTGAAACTCCCAGTTGGAGGGTACCGGGATAGTTGTCCATTGCCCGCTTTTACGGCCTTTTGTACAATAAAAATCCCAGTTAACGGTATCGTCTTTATCTGTACCCGAAAGGTTTTGACGAATGGTTTGATTGGAGGCTGATACCACAGCCGGTTGAGCCATAGTAGTTGCAGCAAAAAAAACAAAAGCGACGATAAGCAAAATTTTACGACTCATAATTCAGGTTTATGGTCGCAATCTACAGCTTTCCCGTTTTTATAACAAAGGATATTGTGGAGTTATAGCTTTATAATGTTTTTAATAAGCCAGCGGAAGGTGGTTAACCAGGCGAATAACCTTGTCTACCATGTCGGGCACGTTAAAGGGCTTGCTGATATAGTCATTTGCGTTACACTCGGCAGCAATTAGTTCAATATCGTTGGCTGTAGAAAGTATAATAACCGGGGTGTTTTTTAAAACGCCTATCTGCTTTATTTTTTTACACAAACGATGGCCGGGCCGGTCGTTAATAAATTCATCTAATAGGATAAGATCAGGTTTAAAGGGAATGATCTCATCCAGATCTTGCGGTTCGGGTATACTTAGGGTAGTAAAACCTTGCTCTTCAAGAATGAAGTCTATAATATTCCGTATGTCCTGGTCATTCTCAATAATCAATATTTTCTTTCTCACGCTACCGGGGTTTTGTTTCAAATATAATATTTTTTAGAAAACTGATACACAGATTGCGAAAGAGCAGGGAAATGCTTTTAAAAACTCAAGCATTGCCGCTCCATTTATGGGGCGGATCAATCAAAAATAACGAGGGCTTAGCCAAAAAAACCAGGTGATGATCTTTAAAAGCGATTTCCCTGCGAATGGCAACTTACTATCTGCCAATTTGACAACAAACCACCTTTTGGAACAGGCATTGATAAGCAGGGTTGATACTTGAACAATAACCGAAAAGTAAATTATAGAACTATGCAAGAAAAAGGAACAATCTCGATACACACCGAGAACATTTTCCCGATCATTAAGAAATTTTTATACTCGGATACCGAGATATTTTTGCGCGAGCTGGTATCAAATGCCGTTGATGCTACGCAGAAAATTAAACGCCTGGCAGCATTAGGCCAATATAACGGCGAATTAGGCGACCTGAAGGTTGAAGTGGCTTTTGATGAAGCTGCAAAAACCATTACCATATCTGACCGTGGTTTGGGTATGACTGCCGAAGAAATAAAAAAATACATTAACCAGATAGCGTTCTCTGGCGCTACGGAGTTTATGGAGAAATTTAAAGAAGCCAAAGATGCCAATGAGATCATAGGTCGCTTTGGTTTAGGTTTCTATTCAGCTTTTATGGTGGCCGATAAGGTGGAGATTCAAACATTATCTTACCAGGAAGGTGCCGAACCTGCTTACTGGGTTTGCGATGGCAGCACCGAGTTTGAAATAGGCGTTGGCCAGTTGGAAGAACGAGGAACTGAAATTACCCTGCACATTAATGCCGAGTCTGAAGAGTTTTTAAGCCAGCATCGCTTACAGGAAATATTAGATAAATATGCCCGCTTTTTACCTGTGCCAATCAAATTCGGCACAAAAACAGAAAGCGTTGAGGATGGTGTTGATGAAGAAGGCAAACCAAAGTATACATCGGTTGAGGTTGATAACATTATTAATGACACCAACCCAATCTGGACCAAAGCGCCATCTGAGCTAAAGGATGAGGATTATCTTGATTTCTATAAACAACTGTATCCTTTTAGCGAGGAGCCTTTGTTCTGGATCCATCTGAATGTTGATTACCCATTCAACTTAACCGGTGTATTGTATTTCCCGAAATTGAAGAACGATTTCGAGATGCAGAAAAACAAGATCAAATTATTCTCTCGCCAGGTATTTATTACCGATGAGGTAAAGGATATTGTGCCTGAGTTTTTAATGCTGCTGCATGGTGTTATTGATTCGCCTGATATTCCGCTTAACGTATCGCGCAGCTTTTTACAGGCCGACAGTAACGTTAAAAAAATCAACAGCTATATCACTAAAAAGGTAGCTGATAAACTGGCTGAACTATTTAAAGCCGACCGTAAAGCTTACGAAGAAAAATGGACGGATATTGGCATGTTTGTAAAATATGGCTTTATCAGCGAAGACAAGTTTTACGACAAAGCAAAAGACTTTGTATTATTAACTAACACCGCCAAAGAAAACTTTACCCTGAACGAATACAAGGATAAAGTTTCGCCGGAGCAAACTGATAAAGATGGCCAGGTAGTTTACATATACACTAATGACGCTGCCAAACAGGATGCCTTTATCCAGTCGGCTAATAAAAAGGGTTATGATGTATTGTTGATGAATTCGCCTATAGATAATCACTTCATTAGTCACCTGGAACAAAAGCTGGACAAAACTTCGTTAAAACGGGTTGACTCAGACGTGGCAGATAAGCTGATCAAAAAAGACGATGCACCTGCCCATGTTTTAACTGAAGAGCAATCAACCAAAGTAAAAACAGTTTTTGATAAGGCCATAGGCAAACCCGCTTACAAGGTTGAACTTGAAAGTTTGAGCCCTGATGAGTTACCGGTTACGGTAACCATGAACGAGTTTATGCGCCGTATGAAAGATATGGCTGCAATGGGCGGTGGCATGGGCTTTTATGGCAACATGCCCGATAATTATAATGTTGTAGTTAACGGTAACCACAAATTGGTAAGCCGCATAGCGCAGGAGGAGAACGAAGAAGTGCAAGCTCAACTGGCTAAACAAGCTTTTGATCTGGCATTGTTATCGCAAGGCTTGCTAACCGGTGCTGAATTGACCGAGTTTGTAAACCGCAGCGTTAACCTGATATAATTTTTTAAACTATTTTGCATAAAAGCTGTCCTATTAACAGGGGCAGCTTTTATTGTTTATGCCGTTTTTTGTTTATAATTTTATGTTATACCGCTGCCCATCATTAATCTTTAAGTTTCTCGCTATGAAAAAGTTATCACATATTTTTTACGCATTGCTTATTTGCCTGTTTTGTGTTGGCACAGGCGTGGCACAAACTACCAAAGCCGAAAAGAAAGTACAAAAAGCCGAGGAGTTGAAGCGTATTATCAACGAGAAAAACTTTGTTTTTAAAGCTAACAGCGCTATGCCCACTCCTATAGCGTCAATGCAGGTTAGCGGTTCACTGCCGCCCAATAGTATTTTAAATCAGCTTAATAGTGGTATGATCTCGCTTACAAGCGCGTCTTACGACGTAAAGTTCGCTAATGATTCTTTAACGGCATTTCTGCCTTATTACGGACAAGCTTATTCGGCACCTTACAATAGCCCTACAGAGAGCGGCATAAAATTTACCAGCACAAAGTTTGATTATACGGTTACTCAGAAAAAGAAAGGTATCCTTGAAATATTAATAATACCGCATGACCTATCCTCGCGAGCGCCGAGCGACGTACAACGCATGATGTTGACAGTAAGCGAAGGCGGTTGGGCCAATTTACAGATAACTTTGTTAACAAGACAGCGAATTTCATTTAGCGGGACCATCGAAGAAATTAAACCGAAGCCAACTTCTTAGCTTTTTAACAAACCTTGGTTATCTTACCTATGCCTGTTGTTAAACCTTGCATTGTACCGCTTTAATTTCCAGCGGTAGTAAGAAATCTATACATAGTTGAGCCACAGGACCAGCGCGTGTATAGATCTCTCACTCCGTTCGAGATGACATTCTCTAAGTTCAACCCCGCATAAACGGATTAAAATTCCGCGTCCCTATTGCCATGCCCGCTGCACGGCAAACCGTTTTATCGCCAAATTTACCGTTGATATTATCCATGGCCTGGTACAGGCGGATGCGCTCCTCGTTGTCCTCAAACAGGTTGATCTGGTAACTGCCCGGACATAAATTGCTTAGCCTTACGCCTATTAAACGCACGGGCCGGCTTTGGTTCCAGGCCTTTTTAAGCAGATTTTTTATGCCGGGTATTAAAATATGCTCTGCCGAGGTAAGGGGGATCTTTTCCTGCACGGTATGCGTTTCAAAATTGGCATAACGCAGTTTAATGGCCAGGCACGATGTTACCAAGCCCTCACGGCGCAGCTTGGATGCGAGTTCTTCCGTCATAGATACCAGCGATGTTTCCAATGATTTAAGATCACTAACATTGTTATGAAAAGTATTTTCTGTCGACATGGATTTTCGTTCGTGTTCTGATACCACTTCCCCGTCATCCCATCCATGTGCCTTGTTCCATATATCGCGCCCGTGTTTGCCAAATATGGTCTCTAAAAAGCGTACATCGGCCTTTTGCAGGTGTTCTATTTTCTCAATACCAAACTGATACAATTTCTCGCAGGCCTTTTTGCCCAGCATAGGTATTTTGCGGATGGGAAGTGGCGCCATAAAAGCAGCCTCGCCCCCATGCGGTATCAGCAGCTGCCCGTTAGGTTTAGCCTCGTTAGTAGCCATTTTGGCTACGGTTTTGGTTGAGGCCATGCCGAAAGAAATAGGCAGGCCTGTTTCGCAGATCACCCGCTGCCGCAGTTCGGTAGCCAGCTGATAGCTGTCGTGATAGCGGTCCATGCCTGTCAGATCAATATAGAACTCATCTACCGATGTTTTTTGGTAAAGCGGTACACTATCATGAATGATCTGCGTTACCTCGCGTGAGGCCTCGGAATAGAGGCCATGCGAACCACGGATAACCGTAGCATGCGGGCACAAACGCATAGCCTGTTTCATGGGCATGGCCGAGTGGATACCAAACTTGCGCGCCTCATAACTGCATGATGCCACCACACCCCGCTCTGCAGAACCGCCTATCAATACCGGCTTGCCAATTAGCGAGGGATCAAACTTCCGCTCAACAGAAACGAAGAAAGAATCAAGGTCAATATGTACTATCCACCGCTTGTGTTCCATGACACAAATATTGAAAAATAAATTTTAAAATACTAATATTTTTAGCAAAATTGCCGCCATTATTTGCACAGTAATGGAAAGCTATAAAGACTTTTTAATGATCATTTCTCCGCCCGATGAAGTTATTAAGCAGATAAGCAAGTACAAGCGCGCATCGGCCAATAAAATTGGCCCGTTTAAGGGTATGCATTCTATAGCGCACATCAGCATTACCTATCAGCAACGCTGCAAACCCTTCATGGCTGATCCGTTTATGGCACGACTGGAGAATAAACTCCAAACCATGCAGCCCGCAGAAATTTATATTAAAAACTTTAAATTTTTTACGCATGGCACCGTTGGTTTTACCATTTACGCCGAGGTAAACGTAATGCCCCCTAACCATAACTGGTTTAAATTGCTGCGCAAACAAATGGGTATTACCATAACCATTGTGCCGCACATTACGGTGTTAAAAAATATCCCGCCATCGGCATTTAAAAAACTTTGGCCGTATTTTGAAAACAGCCAATACGAAGCTACTTTTAAAGCCAACAGCCTTACTATTTTGTGGAGGGAGACCTTTGCTGAACAGCATGAATGGCGGCCCTATAAAGAGTTATTTTTCGGAAACAGGCTGATGCCTTTTTAATGATTGCTCCACTTGGAATATTGATCTCTATAATTAACTTTAATTAAGATTTTGCCTTATGCGCCGTTTTACAATTTACCTGCTTATCAGTATCCTATCCACATTTAGCGCTAAAGCAGATAAGGTGATAATTAACGGCGATACAACCAATTTTTGGCCCAACAAAAGCGCACTTGAACAGCACCCGGATATAAAAGGAATAAAGCCGTTTTTAAAGGGTTACAAAACCGGAACGTGCATGGATTGCGAAATGGTTGATTATATTGCAGAGTGGACTATTATTGACAATACTGTATATCTTACTGGTATTTATCCTGGCCCTGGTGCGGAAAAGGAAGGTCAAAAAGCCGATTTGAATAAGATATTCCACGCAAGCAACTCGCGCGTAAAAGCCACATGGGTAAATGCTGATTTTTGGATCCCCATTGGTAAACCTTTACGCTGGGCTAACATGATGACGCCTGTTTATAAAGCAGAATTCCTCTTTGTTATCAAAAATGGTAAGGTGGCTAAAAAACAGCAGTTTAATTATCCTTCCGGGGGCCGGCCCGAAGATAAGGAGATACTGGAGTTTATTTATTCGCATATAAGTTGGGATAAAATCCCTCCAATAGATCAGCAAAAAAAAGTATTTGTTGTTTTTGAAACCGGCATAAGCGGTAAGCCAGAAAAAGCAGCAATAATGCGCGGTAAAGATTGCGTCACTTGCAATGAAGAAGCTTTACGGGCATTAAGTGGTATGCCCTGGCCACCCGACTATAAGCAAGGAAAAATATATCCGTTTCAATACACAGTCCCGCTAACTTTCAGCGAAGAACAGCGTAAAAAGTACGGTCATTAATACTAATTTTACAACATCATTAAACCAACAACAACATGAAAAAATTAACCCTTTTATTCGGTTTGCTGGCCCTGGCCTGCACAACCGCCTTCGCACAGATCAGCAAAGAAGAGAGCATTGCAGAATGGACCCGCGCTAAAGCTTACACAAAAGCTTATTTAGATGCCATGCCTGCCGATGGTTATACTTTTAAGGCAACGCCGGAGGTACGTAGCTTTGCCGAGCAAATGCTGCACCTGGCAAATGCCAGCTATTATTTCCTTTCAACAATAACCGGAAAGCCGAGCGGACAAAAAGATTTAGAAAAAACTGTACCGCAAACTAAAGATGCAACCACCAAAGCCGTGTTAGACAGCTACGACTATGTTATAGCAAGCATAAAAGCTATCCCGGATGCGGACCTATCAAAACCCGTTACGGCCGAAGGAATGAAAACTACCAAAGGCTTGCTACTGGCAAAAGCTTTTGAGCATCAAACCCATCACCGTGGCCAGGTTACTGTTTACCTTCGCCTTAAAGGTGTAAAACCACCACAAGAAATGTTGTTCTAAACTTAAAAAGACCTTGAAAAATCGAGGTCTTTTTTATTTAAAAGAGATATGGCATTGACAACTAAAATATTGATTTCAATTATAGCTATTGAACACCTTGTTATACTGTGGGTTGAAATGTTTGGATGGGAAACAATTGGGAAAAAAGTTTTCACAAGTTTTCCACCAGACCTGTTTAAACCAACAAGGATGTTAGCAGCTAATCAGGGTTTATATAACGGTTTTCTTTCTGCAGGCCTTATATGGAGTCTGTTTATTACCGATGCCATATGGCAAAACAACGTAGCGCTGTTTTTTTTGGGATGTGTGATTATTGCGGGTATATATGGAGCGCTAACGTCATCAAAAAAAATATTCTTTGTTCAGGCGCTACCAGCTTTTATTGCATTTGCTGCGGTATTATTGATCCGGTAATTTTTATAAAAAAAAGCCGCTCTTAACGGAGAGCGGCTTTCCCTATTCAGCCTAAATTTTTTGTAGCTATTTACATATTTCTTGCAGCTGGTTTTCCCAGCTATGCCAATTTTTACATATAAGCCCGCTGGTTCTTGCCTTCCATCCAGTTAACAAAGGCGCGGTTAACCACCTTGTTACCACCCGGCGTTGGGAAATTACCCGAAAAATACCAGTCGCCTGTATGATCAGGGCAAGCCTTATGCAGGTTATCCAACGTTTGGTAAATAACATGCACCTCGCAGTTGATCTCTTTTGGTGTGATGATCTGTGCTATACGGTCTGATATCTCCTGATCGGTAAACGGTTCGTAAATAGCTTTAACGTAATTGCTGGCTTGTTCTTTTGGTAGAGCGTCGCTTGCCTTACATTTCTGGTAAGTATCAAGTATGATGTGATCTTTGCCTTGCTCCTTTAATAAACTGATAGCCGCTTCAAAAGCCACAAACTCACCCATTCTTGACATATCAATGCCATAGCAATCCGGGTAACGTATCTGCGGTGCTGAGGAAACTACAATTATCTTTTTAGGGCCCAGGCGGTCAAGTATTTTTAAAATGCTTTGCTTAAGCGTTGTACCACGCACAATGGAGTCATCCAATATCACTAAGGTATCTGTGCCATTTTTGATAAGGCCGTACGTACTATCGTAAACGTGGGCAACCATCTCGCTCCTATCGGCATCCTGGGTAATAAAGGTACGCAGCTTAACATCCTTAATAGCTATTTTTTCAACGCGTGGGGCCATGCTAAGCACTTCGCATAACTCGTCTTCGCTTATCTTGTCCTCGCGGTTTAGTAAGCGCTCGCGCTGGTATTTCTTGATGTATTTATGCACACCCTCAACCATTCCATAAAAAGCAACCTCTGCCGTATTAGGAATGTAGGAGAATACCGTGTTTTTTATATCATTATTAACCGCAGCCAATATCTGCGGGCAAAGTAAACGCCCTAATTGCTTACGCTCACGGTAAATGGATGCATCGCTTCCGCGCGAAAAGTAGATCCGCTCAAACGAACAGGCTTTCCGCTCCTGCGGCTCGCTAAACATGTCTTCGCTTATCTTACCGTTCTTTTTAACAATGAGCGCATGACCGGGCTTTATCTCTTTAATATCTTCAATAGGAATATTAAAAGCGGTTTGCAGAGCAGGGCGTTCAGACGCCGCTACAACAATTTCATCATTGTAATAATAATAAGCCGGACGGATACCAACAGGGTCGCGCATTACAAAGGCATCGCCATGCCCAAATATACCGGCTATAGTGTAACCACCATCCCAGTTACGGGCAGACTTGGTAAGGATCTTGGCTACATCCATATCATTGGCAATCAGCTTGCTGATCTCCATGTTGTCGTCCAATCCCTCGCGTTTGTATTGATCAAACAATCCCTGGTTTTCGGTATCCAGAAAGTGCCCTATCTTCTCTAAAACAGTAACGGTATCGGCTTTCTCTTTAGGGTGCTGACCGAGGTCGTATAACTGCTGTAACAACTCATCAACGTTGGTCATGTTAAAGTTACCTGCAATTACCAGGTTACGCGTCATCCAGTTGTTTTGGCGCAGAAAGGGGTGGCAGCTTTCTATGCTGTTTTTTCCGTGCGTGCCATATCGCAAATGGCCCAATAGCACCTCGCCGGTAAAGCTAACGTGTTCTTTCAGCCATTCGGCATCCTGCAGCTTATCAGGCATTTCTTTCTGAATATCAGCGAATTTCTTCTGTATATATTCAAAAATATCAGCCACAGCATTTGATGCCATTGATCGGTGCCTGCTTATGTAACGCTTGCCCGGAGCTATATCTAATTTAATGGTAGCAACGCCCGCGCCATCCTGGCCCCGGTTGTGTTGTTTTTCCATTAAAAGATACAGTTTGTTTAAGCCGTACAGCGCAGTGCCGTATTTTTGCTGATAGTAAGATAGTGGCTTTAGTAGACGGATAAATGCCACACCGCATTCATGTTTAATCTGATCGCTCATGATTGGTAATGAGCGGGCAAAGTTATAACTTTATTATAAAGTTGCGTTAACTTGAATGTCATTAATTGGTATAATAATGTCTTACCTGTGATTAGCAGGATTTAAGATTGTAAGATATATCAAGTCAGGATGATTAAAACAACAAAGCCGGGAAATAAATCCCGGCTTTGTTAAAAAAACATAACATTCCTTAATCAGGCAAATCAGGGTTAAAGTTTCTCGCCGTGTTGGCTGATGTCCAATCCTATCACTTCTTCTTCTTTAGATACACGTAGCGGAGATATCATATCTGTTATTTTTAGCAGCAGTAATGAACCAAAGAAAGCGAATACAGATGCTATAACCATGGCAAATAGCTGCACAAGGAACAAGTGCGTTTCGCCAAAAAACAAACCGTTGCCGGTTGCATTGCCTGCGTTAACATTGGTGTGTGCAAATACGCCGGTAAGCAGCATACCCACCATACCACCAACGCCGTGGCAAGGGAAAACATCCAGCGTATCATCAATAGAGGTACGTGTGCGCCACTCAACCACCAGGTTACTTACTACTGATGATATAATACCAATTGCCAATGAGTGAGGTACAGATACAAAACCCGCTGCCGGAGTTATAGCTACCAAACCCACAACAGCACCTATACAGGTACCCATAGCAGATGGTTTGCGGCCGCGTACCATATCAAAAAATATCCAGGCTATACCACCTGCTGCTGATGCTGTGGTACTTGTGGCCAAAGCTGTTACCGCTAAATGGTTAGCGCCAAAAGCAGAACCGGCATTAAAACCAAACCAGCCGAACCACAGTAAACCGGTACCTATTATAACGTAGGTAATGCGGGCCGGAGAGTGGCTTTGCTCATTACGTTTCTTTAAATATAGTGCCGATGCCAATGCAGCCCAACCGGCAGACATGTGTACAACTGTACCACCCGCAAAGTCTAACACACCCAATTTAAATAAAATACCGCTCGGGTGCCAGGTTGCGTGCGCTAATGGCGAAAATATGAAGATGCTGAAAAGGCATAAAAATAATATATACGAATTAAAGCGGATCCGCTCGGCAAATGCGCCGGTAATAAGTGCCGGGGTAATAATGGCAAATTTTAACTGGTACATAGCAAACAACAGCAACGGAATGGTGGGTGCCAAAGGCCATGTATTGTTGCTTAACATTCCCTTCATCATAAAAAAGGTAGAGGGGTTTCCGATAATACCTCCAATGCTATCGCCAAAGGCCAAACTAAAACCAAATATTCCCCACATTACGGTTATTATAACCATACACACCACACTTTGCAGCATAGTAGATATAACGTTCTTTTTATTGACCATACCGCCGTAAAAAAAAGCCAAACCGGGTGTCATTATCAAAACAAGAGCGGTTGACATGAGCATCCAGGCAATATCGCCGGTATTATAGGTCGCTTTTGCTGTCTTATCAACCTCTACAGAAGGAAAAATAAAGGTTAATACCAGTGCAACCATTATTACAATAAAAGGAACGTAGCGTTTCATTGAAGAAAATTATATTAAATTAAAAAATTGGCTGAAATTATGATTTAAATCACATATAAATCAAATAAAATTAAACTTTATTGATAAATGTGGATAAAAAATGGATTTTTTATAAAGAATTTACAATAACTGAAGGAAAAACACCAAAAAGCACGAGCGCGCTACTTATGATAATTACCAGTACTAATAAATTTAACGGCGCGGCAGGAGATTCAACATTTTCCGGGCGTTTTAGAAACAGGTTTAAAGGAATTTTAATGTAATAGAAAAGCGAAACTACGGTAGTAACAGCACCTGTTATGGTTAATAATAGCAAAAACAGGTTATTATTTTGTTGATAAGCGCCATAAACAGAAGAAAACACCAATAATTTGGCGTTGAAACCTGCAGTTACGGGCAAACCTGTTAACGAAATAAGGATAATTACGAAACAAACCGATGCTACCGGGTATTTAAAACCTAAACCCTTGTAATTTTCAATATCATCAGAACCTGTTACATGCTCAAAATAGCTCACTAAAGCTAAAGCAGCAATATTGGCAATTGCATAAACCGCTAAATAAAAAGTTAATGTGCTAACGCCCTCCGCACTAAAGGTTACAATTGCCATCAAAGCAAAACCAGTGTGCCCTATGCTTGAGTAAGCCAACATGCGCTTGGCGTTATTTTGCATAACAGCGGCAAAGTTGCCGGCAATCATGGTAATTATGCCTATAACAGAAAGCGCCAGTCTAAAATCAAATGATTTCCAATCAGCAGATGAAACAAACGGTGTTAAAAAATTAATGAGTAAGCCAAACGCCGCTATTTTAGGCACTGTTGACAAGTAAGCGGTGATAGGTGTTGCCGCCCCCTGGTAAACATCGGGCACCCAAAAATGCGCCGGAACAAAAGACAGTTTAAAGCCTATACCTACCAAAATAAGTACAATAGCGAATGATACTGCCACTGTATTGGCTTTACTTAAACCGGCTATAAAGCCGGCGTCAAACAAGCCAAGGGTACCACACATACCATACAATAGGGATATGCCGTACAACATAACTGCCGAAGCAGCAGCGCCAAACAATACATATTTTAAACCAGCCTCGGCGCTGAATGCCTTTTCTGTGCGGTAGGCCACCATGAGGTACGAGGCTATTGATACCATCTCTACCGAAAGATACACCGAGAGCAGGTTAGATGCCATACTCATTATATGCAGGCCGAATACCGAGGCGATGGTAATAGAATAAAGATCGCCTATGCCTTTGCTGTGGTGTTTTAATTTTTTGTCCCAATCAAAATATAAAAGCAGTATAAATGCAGTAATATCAACTATCAGCCTAAAAATAAGGGATGTGTGGCTTTGCAACAGCATATTACCAAACAGTAGCCCCACGCCGCTTTTTAGTGCAATTAACTGCCCCAATACCTGACCAATAACAATTAGCATACCGGCTAAAGCTAATGCTTTACATGCCTTTGACCATGATTTGCCAAACACCAGGTCGGCTAACAATACCACCACAAATACCACCGTCAAATACAGTTCGGGAACGAAATAATGCAGATCGCCCAGGATGCCCTGTAACTGCTGAGGTATGTGTGGTAGTAGGTATAGCATGTATTATTGAACTATTACTTGTTGGTTTTTTGGATACTTAACCTGATATTTTAATTCGAGTTTCTTTTCTGCCTGCGAATTTAATGTTAAATTCCATGAAATCTTGCCTGTAGTTTTATCCAATGTACCGGCAGAGAGATCCTGGGTGTCAACCTCAATACCTGAGTTTTGCGATACAGGTACCTGATCTTCAACCAAAAGGTTTACTTTTTGATTTTTACGATTCTTAATATTAATAAGCCAGTTCTTGGTTTCTTTTTTATTAGCGCCCAGGCTTTGCTTTTCGGTAAGTTCTTTTTGCAGGGTGCGGGTTACCACAATGTTCTTGTCAACACCTAATGACAGGTTTAAAGTGTCTGTAGAAACACGTGTATTTATTGAAGATTTACCGATGAAGGTGCCTTCAAACAACAAGTTAGCCTCGCCCGATAGGAAATTGTACTTATTCCAGTTGGTTAAACTGGCGGTTAAAAACACATCGGTACTTAGTTTAGGGGCGGTATAATACTGGTAAGTTGCAGGTAATTCTACCCGGTTTACTTCTACCAGATATTGTTTTCCGTCAGTAGGTACAGAGAACGGCGCATCAATACTAAACTCTACGTTTGTTTGATTTTCAATTTGCTGAACGGCAAGGGGTGAAGTGTTAAGCCCCGGGATCCTGTCTGCTAAAGCTTTGTTCATATTTACGCCGTAACCCACAACCACCACTTCATTTAACTGTGTTGTTTGATACCCAACTCTATCCTCAACTTTGGTAAGACCAAGATAATAAGGGTTTAATACAGGTTTGATACCACTTACAGAAGGGTTTCCTGTTGATAGTTTAAGCTTTACGTTCCTCCAGTCCTCGCCGCTTCTTTGCCTTACATTAGCCTTGTAGGCAATACTGATAGGGCTGCTTATATTCTTGGCATAAACATCATAACTTGGGTACCAGCCTGCGTTACGCACAAGGTAGCTTAATGTAAAGGTAGATACTACAGGAGCATTGGATGACACCGTTACAAATACATTGGTGACAGTTTTGTTGTTACCTGCATTAATTTTTTCTATTTGCTGCTCATATTTTTCAAATTCAGAAACCAGGGCCGCTATCTGCTCATTGATAGCTATGGTGCGCTTTTTTATCTCGGTAAGGCGCTCTGTTTGAAAATTAAGTGCCAGCCGTAATTTAACAATGTCCGGGCTGCTGTTTTGCCCTGCTATCATCTGGTTTTTCATCAGCATTTCTTCTTCCTGCTTGTTGATAGCCAGCAATGCGTTTTGAAATTCAATTTTAGCCCTAACTCCTTTTTGCAATGCCTGCAAAGCCGACAATTCATTTTCCTTGTCTTGCTTATTTAAATAAACAAGTTCGTTTTTTATTGATAGGATGGTAAACTCGCCACTTGCATTTAGTTGCAAACTTTGCTCGTCAATATCCGAAGATATGTTATCAAAGATGAGCGTTGACGTACCCACAGCCACATTAACCGTAGCCGTACGTGTAACCTGTGCACCGTTTAAAAAGACAGTAACTTTTTGAACTTTTGATTCAACCTTTTGGCCATCATCTGCCTTTACTGATGCGGTAAAAATGGAAAGGCAAATTATCAGGGTTAATTTTTTGAGCATGGCGTTTTTTGTTTAAGTAAATAATCCGGTTAATTGTTGTCCCCAAAGGGGCTTACAATTACAGGATGTATTTGCATGCCTTTTTCCATAATCGCGCAAAAAAATTATTTATCGCTGTAAAAACAGAACCAGCGCCAGCACAGAATCGTTCAACTTATCAAAAACCAGCGATGGCATTATGCCTAATATTAACGTAGCGGCGGCCAGTGGTATTAAGGCAACCAATTCGCGGCGGTTAAGATCAACCAGGGCGGTTTTCCAAACTTCGCCACCTTTTAATGATAGCGAACCGAAGAACACGCGTTGCAGTGTCCACAAAAAGTAGGCAGCACTGAACAGAATACCAACAGCTCCACAAACGGCCATCCAATAGGGCAGCAAACCATTAATTGATGGCGATTTAAAGGCACCTGCTAAAGAGAAAGCTTCGGCAATGAAGGCGGAGAATCCCGGCAGACCTAAAGACGCGAAAAACGCTATCATGATAAATACGGTATACTTAGGCATTAAACTGCTTAAGCCTCTGAAATTGTAAATATCCCTGTCGTGTACGCGATTGTACACTACCCCTACCAGGTAAAACAACATGGCCGATAAAAAACCGTGACTCACCATTTGTATCACCGCGCCGCTTAAGCCTTCGGCAGTTTGCGAGGCCATACCTAACAGCACAAAGCCCATTTGCGATACAGATGAGTAGGCAACCACTTTTTTAAGGTCGCGCTGGGCAAGGGCGTTAAAAGCGCCATATAAAATTGATACTACGCCTAAAAGGCCAATTATGGGCGATGCCCAGGCACCCATGTCAGGGAAAATACCGAGGCAGATCCTGATCATTCCGTAGCCTCCTATTTTAAGCAGTACGGCAGCCAGAATTATAGACACCGGCGTAGGTGCCTCTACGTGCGCATCGGGCAGCCAGGTGTGCAGTGGCACCACCGGCACCTTAATGGCAAAGGCTATAAACAACACAATAAAACCCACCGCACGGGCCGGAATGCCAAATAAATATTGTTGGGCGAGGACAGAAAATATAGAATCAGTACCATAATTGTTAGGGTTCATCATCTGTACTATGTTGAAGGTATGGTTGCCTGTTGCAGGATCAGTAACTGAAATGTAAAGACCTATCATTACCAGCAGCATAAATACCGAGCCGAATAAGGTATACAGGAAGAATTTTATAGCAGCGTACTCGCGGCGCACACCGCCCCACATCCCTATCAGGAAGTAAAGCGGAAGTAGCATCAACTCGTAAAAAATGTAGAACAGGAAAAAATCCAGCGCGCAGAACACGCCAATAACCGCCATATCTAATATCAAAAACAGAATAAAAAAGCCTTTTATATTGCTTTTTATCTCCCATGATGCTAAGGCGGCTATCACCAGTACCAACGAGGTCATTACCAGTAAGGGCAGCGAAATGCCGTCAATCCCTACAAAATAATCTATCTGCATTTTACCTAACGTGCCAAGGTTTAGGTTTATCCAGGGAATTTTTTGAACAAACTGATATCCTGCTTCGTTAGCTATGCCGGCAAAATTTTGCCCGGTTTTAAAGTTTAAATAAATATAAATGCTGATAGCAAATTGTACCAAAGTAGCCAGCAGGGCTATATACCTGAAACTCCGGCGCCAATCAGACGGCATGGCGGCTATAACTGCACCAAACAGTAAAGGAATAAATATCAGCAGGGTTAATATATTCATTTGTTAAAAATCCAATAATAAATAAATAAACAGCACCAACACAATTGCCATCATGCTAAAAAGGTAATACTGTATTTTACCGCCTTGAAAGTAGCGTATAAAGTTACTCGTTATCCGTACAATAAACGTAAGCAGGCGCGATACGCCATCAATAACATAATAATCAAACCAGGCGGCAATTTTTGATAAGCCGACCACCAAATTTGACAGCAGGTGTATAAAGCCGTCAACAATATTACGGTCTACCCATGATGATGCACGGCTAACTATTAACACTCCGCCTACAATAACTTTATTGTAAAAGGTGTCAAAATACCATTGGTTATAACTCAGCTTGAATAGAAACGAATGTTGCGGTGCCGACCACGAATTACGCTTAACATAAACCGTATAAGCAAAGTATATAACAAACGCGCTTACAATATTAACACCCACGGGGATAATGGTATGAAAAATATTTACCCTATCTAAAGCGGTCTCGCTGGCAAAACCACGGAACACCCAGGCATCCTCATACACAAACGGATTGTAAGAAAATACCGGGAACAAACTAAATGCCGCCAGCATTAACAAAGGCAGTTTATATTGCCAGCTACCGTCGCTGATGTGAAATTTAATGTGTGGATGGAATTTTTCCAGCTTAAACTCGCCAAAAAACACTTTTACAATCAGCCTGCTTACATAAAATGCGGTTAACCCGGTAGTTAGTATGGCGCCAATGGGCACCAGCATAGGCCAAAAACCACGCTGCTCTGCCCAGCTGATTGACTGTATTAAAATGCCATCTTTTGAGAGAAAACCGGACGTAAGCGGCAAACCTATTAAAGCTGCGGCACCTACAAGGGCAGCCATAAAAGTGAATGGCAGCTTTTTACGCAGGCCACCCATGTTAAGAATGTTTTGCGGATCTATATCCAGGTTATTATCATCCTTAACATGTTGCATTTGGTGTATAACAATACCGCCTACCAAAAACAACAGACACTTAAAGAAAGCATGTGTAACCAAATGGAAAAGTGATGAAGCATACGCGCCTATACCCATACCCATTACCATAAAACCCAGTTGTGATATGGTGGAGTAAGCCAATATGCGCTTAAAATCATTTTGTGTTAGCGCTATGGTTGCGGCCATAAACGCGGTAAAGCAACCTATTGCAGCTAAAATATCTAACTCTGTTGGTGTAAATAATGGGTATAACCTGCCAAGCAAAAAAACGCCTGCAGCTACCATTGTTGCCGCGTGTATGAGCGCCGAAACCGAGGTGGGCCCTTCCATTGCATCGGGTAGCCAGGTATGCAGCGGGAATTGCGCTGTTTTTGCCGCTACCGCTAAAAATACCCCGCCACAAGCTACATACTGCCAAAATACCGGTATGGTGGCGCTTGCCCCTACCCACATGCCATTTATTGTTTGCGACTGCGCTATTAAACCATAACTGCCAAACAACTGGTTAAGATCAAAACTGCCCGACTGGGCAAAGATTATCATCATGGCTATCAGCAAACCCACATCGCCTATGCGGTTAACTATAAAGGCTTTTTTATTGGCCATTACGGCTTTTTCCCGGGTAAACCAAAAACCGATCAACAGGTACGACGAAAAGCCAACCAGCTCCCAGAAAACGTAAAACGTTATCATGCTATCAGCAACTACCAGAGCCAGCATACTAAAGCAGAATAGGCTTAGATAACTAAAATAGCGTTTGTACCGCTCATCATACTTCATGTAAGCGGTAGAGTAAACGTGTACAGGCAAGGCAATAGCAGGCACTAGCAACAGCATAATTACAGAGTGGTTGTTGAGCCACATACCTGCATAAACGTTAGTAGCACCAATGGTAAACCATTTAAACTGCCAATGCAATTGCGGCTGATTCCACAGATTGGTAAAAACTACTATCGCGCTGATAAAGCTTAACAAAATAGCCAGGGTTGATACCCAGCCTGCCGCTTTATTGGTTTTACCGCGTAAACAAACATTAATTAAAAAGGCAAGCAAAGGCAGCAATACCGCCGCTGACGCTAGGAGTAGTGTTAAGGTTTGCTGATATGGTTGAAAATTATTCAATAATTAATCTTTCAAGCTATTAATCCTACCCGGATCAATGGTTTTATACTTTTTGTAAACAGTTAATATGATAGCCAAAGCCACTGCAGTTGTAGCAGCAGCCAACACTATGGCAAACAGGGCAAAGATCTGCCCGCCGTTATTGATCCTATCAAATTTGCCAAATGCCACCAGGTTTAAAATGCCCGCATTCAACATTAGTTCAATTCCTATTAATAATTGGATGGCGTTGCGTTTGGTAATCAGCATATATAAACCAATGCAAAACAAAGCCGCGCCAACTATCAGGAAATCATTTAATGAGATCATGCTTCGGGTTCCTTTCTGGCTATATGCGCCGCGCCTATTAATGCCATCATTAATAAAATAGATATCGCTTCAAAAGGCAGCAAATAGGTGGTCATTAAGTTGATGCCGATATTGTTAAGGCCGTTATCAGTAGGTTTTATAACGTTATCTACAGCTACCGCGTGTTTTATCCAACCCAGGTTATCGGCATCCATTTTTAATATCATAGCCACCATTACCGCGAAGAACAGAACGGCTAATAACAGGCCCGGTATTTTACCGCTGTTTATTAATTTATCCTTCTGCTCGCCAAGGGTGTTTAGCGTTTCTTTTCCGGATAGCATGAACGCGAAAAGTATCAGCACCAAAATGCCGCCCACGTATATAACCACTTGCGTAACGGCAACAAAATCTGCCAGGGCCAGCACATACAAACCCGCCAATGCAAACAGTGTTACAAAGAACATAAAGATGCCGCGCACCAGGTTTTTTGTAGATGCCACGTACAAGGCAGACGCTACCGCTATAAAACCCATGGCATAAAAAAGCACCTGCACTAAACTCATGCGCCGCCCTCCCGTTTATTCATGGCGGCCAATTTAGCAGCCTGTTTTTCGGCTAACTGGTTCTCCAGCAAAGTTTTCTTCTCAGCAACCTCTTCGGGCGACATGTTAGAGAACTCGTAGTTAAGGTCCTTTAACTCAAATACGCTTTTGTCGTATTGGTCGGTCATTACAATACATTCCGTAGGGCAAACTATTGTACAAAGGCCGCAGTACATGCATTTAGCCATATCAATATCAAACTGAGCCGCGTAAATACGTTTCGGCGATCCGTCTGAGGTGTGGCCTATCAGTTCAGTTGCCTTTACCTGTTCTATGGTGATACAATCAACCGGGCAAATTTTTGCGCAAAGATCGCAAACAATACAGTCGTCTATCTCCACATCCAACTGATACCGGCCCACTTCCGGACTTAACAGCGCCTGTTTAGGATATTGAATGGTGTTAGTACCCTCTAACTGCTTAAAATAATTATCGTCACTAACGGGAATCACCTTTCGCTTCGCGTTGGAGGCAAAAAGGTGGCTAATGGTAAGGGTTAGCCCCTTCCATGCCGTTGAAAATCCCTTTAGTGCTTTGTCTATCATTTATTCCAATTTGTCATGTTGAGCGTGGCGAAACATCTTCTATAAGATTCTTCGCTGCGCTCAGAATGACAGCTTATTTTTTAAAAATTCGAAATCGAAAATCCGAAATTCGAAATCCAATCACATTAACCACAACCGCCATACGCCCGATGCCAGCATACAGGCAAAAGCAAGCGGTGTAAGTACTTTCCAGCACAGGTTCATTAACTGGTCAACGCGTACACGTGGCAGTGTCCAGCGTATCCACATTTGTACGCCAACCAATGCCAGTGTTTTTATGGCTATCCAAAATATGCCCCATACTATGCCTGTTGTCCAGTCAGCCAATTGAATGGAGCCAATATTTGGCAAAGGCGTGTTCCAGGCGCCCAAAAATAACACAACCCCAATCATTGATACCAGGAACATCATTGAATATTCTGCCAAAAACACCAAACCAAAACGCAGGCCGGTGTATTCTGTATGAAAGCCTGATACCAATTCCGATTCTGCCTCGGGGATATCAAACGGTGCCCGGTTACTCTCTGCTAATGATGCTATAAAATAGATCACGAACGCGATAATAAGGTGCGGAGCTCTGAAAATATTCCAGGCCAGAATACCACCGGTACGCGATACATCCCAAAAGCCCAAAAACTTAACACCTTCATTTGATAGCGTGCCTTGCTGCATGGCTATATCCTGCAGGTTAAGGGTTTGCGCTATCATTACTACTGATATTATTGCGAAGCCGGCCGGTATCTCGTAGGAAATGATCTGCGCAGCCGACCGCATAGCGCCCAGTATTGAATATTTGTTGTTAGAGCCCCAACCAGCCATTAAAATACCCAAAGTCTCGATGGATATAATGGCGAAAATGTAGTAAAGACCCAGATTTATTTTAGAGGGGACCAAACCCGGTGCCCAGGGCAATGCTGCAAAGCCAAGATATACAGCAATAAATATAATAGCGGGCGCAGCCACAAACAGCACTTTGTCAGCCGCCGAAGGGGTGATCATTTCTTTTTGCAGCAGCTTTAAAATATCAGCAACGGTTTGCAACAGACCGAATTTACCAACTTCTGTTGGTCCCAGCCTGTCTTGTATAAAAGCAGAAACTTTTCGTTCGGCATACACGGCAAACAAGGCGAACACTGCAGAAAATGCAAATAAGCCTACTGCTACTAAAATATATGTCAGGTAAAAATTCAACCCCTGTAATTTGCTTTGGATGCAAACTTAACAAATGCTAAATAAAATAAGGCAGTTTGCCTAAATAAGTTGACTAAATTGGTAGTGTTTTTTGTTTCCTTATTTGCACCTAAGCTCATTAACAGCAACATGCGATGACGTTACCGGAGCCGAAAAGAAACGCGAAGCGTGGTGATCAAACTCCGCCGTATCATCAGTAGTATAAAACAATTTGGTTTGCCCCTTGCTTAGGTTTTGTTCCATTTCCGGATGGCGCTGCAGGTAATTAACCAGGCTGTCTGCTACAATATCGCCTTGGGCTACCACCCGCACATTTTTAGGCAGGTGGGCCTCTATTTTATCCTGAATAAGGGGATAATGCGTACAGCCAAGCAGTAAGGTATCAATATTGGCAGATTGTGCCATAATACCATCAATATATTCCTTCACAAAATAATCAGCTCCGGGCTTTTCATATTCGCCGCTTTCAATTAAAGGTACCCACAGCGGGCAGGCTTGCTGATATACTTTTAAATTGGGAAAGAATTTTTCTATTTCTAAAGGATAAGAGTTTGATTGCACTGTTCCGTTAGTGCCCAGCACGCCTATCTCCCCGGTGTTTGAGTAATTGCCTACTACTTCAGCCGTAGGCCTTATAACGCCTAATACCCTTTTATCTGGATCAAGCGCCTGTATATCTTTTTGCTGAATGGTGCGTAAGGCCTTTGCCGACGCGGTGTTACAAGCCAGTATAATAAGCGGACAGCCCTGCCCAAACAGCCACTGCACGCACTCCCAGGTATACTGATGGATGGTATTGAATGACCTGTTACCGTACGGCGCACGGCTATTATCGCCCAGGTAGATATAATCATAAGCAGGCAACGCGGCAGCAATAGACTTAAACACCGTTAAGCCGCCTATGCCCGAATCAAAAATACCTATGGGGTTCATCTTAAAGATTGGTTGTTAAAGATTGAAGATTAGTGTATCCGGATTATTTCTCACTACAACCCGTTAATCAATATAATCAGCGATCCAAAAGTAAAAAAAAAGCGCCCTGAATAATCAGGGCGCTTTTATAAAATCTTAATGCTGATTATTTTAAACCTAATTTAGCTTTTACAGCAGCTAAAAGGTTATCCGCATCTGGTGCAACCAATAATTCGGTTTGGCTTGTATTAATAACATAAGCGTAACCTTTTTCTTTAGCTACAGCATTTATAGCTCCTCTAACTTTATCAAAAAGTGGTTTTGACCATTCGTTGCTTTTAGCATCAACTGATTGACGAGCCAGGGTTTGCTGGTCATCAAGTCTTTTTTGCATATCCTGTATTTCGGCAATCTTTGCTGCTTTAGCGGCATCAGTCATTGTTTTTTCCTGATCCTGATATTCTTTTATAGTTTTTTGATAGGTATTGTTTAAGGTGCCTAACTGATCTGTCCAGGTTTTAGAATAATCCTCCAATTGTTTTTGAACTGTTTTAGCTTCAGGAAGCGCAGATATAACTTCTTCCTGGGCAATGTATCCAATTTTACTTTGTGCCTTGGCAAAGTTGCCCGCTAACATTATGCATACTGCAACTAAGGCAACTTTAAATACTTTTTTCATTGTTCTTTGTCTCGTGTTTAATTAATAGTGCGATTATATATATAATAAATTTATTTAGCAAGTACTCCTGGCTTTAAACCCAAACGGGTAATAACCTCTGCGCTCTTATCATAACGTGGATTAGCGTATAACATTATTACTTCGCTATTCTTATCCAGCACCACGTCCAAATTTTCGCTTTCGGCCATAGCCTGCACAGCTTTTGCAACTCTGTCCTGTATGGGCTTTATAACAGCATTGCTGCGCTGCGAAAGATCACCTTCGGGACCAAATATTTTACGCTGAAAATCTTTTGCTTCTTTTTCTTTGTTCACAATTTCCTCTTCACGTCTTTTCTTTACTTCGGCCGTCATTAAGGGCTGGTCGGCCTGATAGGCTTTAAACAAGCGGTCTATTTCCTGAAAACGGGCGTCAACCTCTTTTTGCCATTGATCAGACATCGCTCCCAATTGTTTCTGGGCCGAAATATAATCTGGTATATGTTTTAGTATATATTCAGAATCAACATAAGCAAAACGTTGCGCTAATGCTGCAGTTACCGATAGGAACGTTAATGCAGCTATTAAAATTATCTTCTTCTTCATTTTTTTTCTAATTAATTAAATCCACCACTTAAACTCTGCGAAATAGAAAAGCTGAACTGACCTTTGTTGGCTGTTGGCTGCCCGGGTATAGCATCAAAGCCATAACCGTAATCAAGACCCAGCAAACCAAAAATAGGTAAAAATATCCGCGTTCCAACACCAACAGAACGCCTTATATTAAACGGACTGTATTGAGAAAAACTGTTCCAGGTATTACCACCCTCTGCAAATGCCAGCATAAATATAGTTGCCGATGGGCTTGCTATAACAGGGTGACGAACCTCCATAGTAAACTTATTATAAATGGTACTACCCGGGTTTTGGCTGGCGGTATAGTTACTGCCCAGCGGAACAATTGAGAAGTTGGTATAACCACGTAAACCAATTATCTCGCTACCCTGTAAAAACTGGTAGCTCTGCATACCGTCGCCACCTAACTTAAAGCGCTCAAACGGCGATGGGCCAACCTTTGAATTGTACATACCCAGGAAGCCGGAACGCAGTTGCGACATAAGCACCAATTTTCCGGTTAGTTTGGTAAACCATTGCGCATCAAATTTAAATTTATAATACTCCACAAACTTATAACGCTGCGCAGGGGTAGCAATATTGTAATTAACATTATTAAATAATGAATACGGTGGCGTAGCCTGTATAGTAAACTTGATGTTTGAACCCGTTGTTGGATAAATTGGCGCATCTAACGAGGTACGGCTCAGGTCCTGCGTAAGTTTAATGTTATAAGACGTACCATTAGAGAACAGGTAACCATTGTAGTTATCCAGAAAATAATGGTCAAGGTTTAACGAGTAGTTAAGCTGAAAATGGTTATCAGGCCATTTTAAACGTTTACCCAAAGTAACGCCCACACCATTTATTCTAAGATAGTTATAGTTAGGATTGTCTTTAGCGTAATACTGCCCGGTTGAACTTAACTGGGTATAAGCAGTAAGCGCGAAATAAATTGGTTTTTTGCCACCCAACCACGGCTCAGAAAATGTGAACGAAAAGTTCTGATAAATTCTACCGCTTGACTGGCCGCGTATGCTTAGCTTCTGGCCGTCGCCTTTTGGCAGGGGCCTATAGGCTTTCAGGTTAAACAGGTTTCTTAACGCAAAGTTGTTAAAGGTTAAACCCAGCGTGCCCACCAACTGGCCACCACCAAAACCACCTGAAAGTTCTACCTGATCTGATGGTTTTTCAACCACGTTGTAAAGCAGGTCAACTGTACCTTCTGCAGGGTTCAAATTTTCCGGGCGTGGGTCGGTCTTTGTATCGTCAAAATTGCCTAACTGCCCAATTATACGCGTACTTTCAATTAACAAGGCTTTGTTAAATTTCTGCCCCGGTATGGTTTGCAACTCGCGGCGTATAACCTTATCATTGGTTACATCATTACCTTTAATTGTTATGCGGTTAATGGTGTATTGCGGGCCTTCGTAAATTCTTATATCCAGGTCAATGGTATCGTTATATAACTTGGTTTGCACCGGATCTGCAGTAAATGTAAGGTAACCGTCATTCATATATAATGATGAAAGATCATCACCGCTTGGGCCGCCGCCGCTCAACCTTTTGTTAAGCAACTCCTCGCTAAACACATCACCTTTCTCTATACGAAGCACACGTGTTAACAGATCATTGGGATAACGCGCGTTGCCAGACCATTTAACGCTACCAAAATAGTATTTGCGCCCTTCAAACACGTTTATCTTTACGTCAACCGTTCTGTCGTTATGTTTGGTTACTGTATCACTTAAAATAGCAGCATCACGGTAACCTTTCTCCTGCATTTTAGCTATCAGGTTCTCTTTATCCTCCTTGTACTTATCTTCCTTGAATTTTTTTGAGCCGAATATATTGTAGAATTTGCGCTGGCGTGTTTTGCTTAAGTACTTTTTAAGTTTACCTTTTGAAAAATCTTTGTTACCCTCAAATGTAACTTTGTTTATCATCACCTTCTTTTTCCTGTCAATGTTCACATCTAATATCACACTGGTGGTATCACTCGGATCAGGGCGTTGTTTTATTAAAACCTCGGTATTGTAATATCCTTTTTCCTGAAAGTGCCTTTTAATAATAGAAGTAGTTGTGTTTAGCAGGTTTTCGTTAACAATTTTGCCGGTTTTATCATTCAGTTTCTTTTGCACATCATCTGCCTTGCCTTTACTTATACCTAATAAACGCATTCTTGAAAGACGGGGATGCTCGCTCACCTGAATTTCAAGATAAACGGTATCCAGGTTTATCTTTGTGATATTAAGCTGCACATCATCAAAAAGTTGTTGGGCGTACAAATCTTTAATAACGTTTGAATTAACCTCGCCCGGTAACGATATCTTGTCGCCCTTGTTTAGCTTTGATATCTGTATCAATATTTCTTTATCCAGGTGGGTGGTGCCTACAACAGTCACTCCTCCTATAATATACTCGCGCGGGCTATTATAATTTAATACAACGGTATCTGATGTAGACGAAGGACGGGATATTTGTCGGCCCGGTGCCTGGGCCATGGCAGCAACACTTATTATTGAAAAAAGAATAGCAAACAGAAATTTGTTCATTCGAATATTTTAGTGGGCTAAAAATAATTTATACAGTTGTTAAAATTTGTTAAACGAGAAAATTTAGTTGATCTGCTCGCTTGTTAAGCCAAAACGGCGTTCGCGTTTTTGGTAATCCAGTATGGCCTCAAAGAGATCTTCTCTTCTGAAATCGGGCCATAATTTTGGTGTAAAATACAATTCGGCGTAAGCTATTTGCCAAAGTAAATAATTGCTTATTCTAAACTCCCCGCTGGTTCTTATCAACAGCTCCGGATCGGGCATATTATATGTATACAGGTTATCTGCAAATACGCGCTCATCTATATCAGCTTCGTTCAAACTGCCCTCTTTAACCTTAACGGCTATATTTTTTGCAGCTTGTAAAATTTCATTGCGCGAACTATAGCTTAATGCCAGCGTAAGCACTAAACCGGTATTTGCGGCCGTGGTATCCATGGCGTTAGTAAGCTCTTTGTAACACTTGGCAGGAAGCATTTTCAGATCGCCGATGGCATTTAGCCTTATGTTATTATCCATAAAGGTTTTTATTTCTTTATGAATAGTATTAACCATTAGCTCCATTATGGCGGCCACTTCAAGCTTTGGCCGGTTCCAGTTCTCGGTAGAAAAAGTATACAGGGTAAGGTACTTAACGCCAACCTCTACGGCTCCTTCAACAACATCGCGCACAGAAACCACTCCGTTGTGATGACCAAAAACCCTCAACTTACCTTTCTCTTTTGCCCAACGGCCATTACCATCCATTATAATAGCAATATGCTTAGGCAATTTCAACAAGTCAATCTGGTCTTTATATCTCATCTTTATTCAGTCGTCCGCTCACTTTTCGCGATAACACTTTTCAATTTTTTCAGGTGACAAAGGTAAAACTTCCTTTGTACTTTTTTAGTATACAGGCTTAAAAGAAAAGTTAATTGCATTTACTGCCCTAAAGGGCGCAAAATTTTAGGTTTTTTAATATAAAACAATGGTTTACATGTAAATGCTAATAGTAGCATTTTGGGGTGATAAAGGTGTATGATATGGAAAGCCCCACAAAAAAATAGGTATCAAAGCGCCTGTTATCGCCCCTTTGGGTGCCCGCTGTGCCCAGATAAACTCCTGTTCTCTCGCCAGATCTGTCAGACAGCGCGCGCGATAAAGGATTGTTTAGACCAGCAGCATCCGGATAGTTGCCGCTAACGTCATCCAGAAAGTCGGTACGTACATGGCGATATCCTATATCAGCAATTAAATTTAACCTGCCCGAAAAATTATATTTAATTCCGGCACCGTACGGAATAGCTACCGCCATTTTGCTGTAGGGTGTGCCCTGCCCCTCTGTAGTAAGCTGCCGCAGATCGTACCTGTCGCCGGCATAAACAGTTGTAGGGCTGTAGTGTACTAAACCCGCCCCGGCAAAAACAAACGGCGTAAAAACATTTTTGCTTACAGAGGGCACATAATCTAAAAAGTTAAACTCGCCCGTAAGGCTTGCCTCGTGCAGGTTTGTTGAAAAACTCAGGTTACGGTCGCGGAACTGCTGGTTAGAAGAAAGACTGTCGGCTGCGTTAATATTGCCAAAAGTGTAGCCTAACTTAGCCGATAAATAAGGATTAAAATTATACTTAACAAAGCCCCCCGCGGAAACGCCGGAGAGTTTAATGGGATTGTTGGTATTCAGATCGCCCATGTAACCGGCACCGCCCATTCGCGCGCCCACCTCCCAGCTTTGCGCGTACGCGCTGCTGCAAACAAAAGTTATTATTAAGCCTGCTAAAATTTTGGGCATTCAACAAATTTAGTAATTGCGGGTATCTAATCCCCACAATAATTTGTTTCTTAACGTTGATAAATAGCTTTCATTGCTTAAGCGGATAAGGTTAAGCTCAAAACCGGCCTTGTGCACCTCAAACCGCATGGTGCTGTCTATCACCGTTGTGCGCGAATCGCACGAGAGCAGGTAGTTTGAACTGCGGCACTCTACCTCAAAAGATAACCTGCTGGTATTGGGCAGTACAATGGGCCGCACGTTTAAGTTATGTGGCGATACCGGGGTAACTATTATTGTATTTGATGCCGGGAACATAACGGGGCCACCGCAGCTTAATGAGTATGCGGTTGAGCCGGTTGGCGTGGCTATAATTATACCATCGCCCCAATAGGAGTTTAAAAACTCGCCATCTAAAAACATGTGCGTGGTTATCATGGCCGAGTCGTCGCGCTTATGGATGGTGACATCGTTAAGCGCGAAGTTGCTGTCGCCAAAAATATTTTGCTCAGAGTCTATACTTAATAAAGCCCGGCTATCTAACGTAAACTGCTTATTTACTACTGCCGCAATGGCGGCCGCTATCTCCGTTTTATTAACGCTTGCTAAAAAACCAAGGCGCCCAAAATTGATACCCATTACCGGAACACCCGAGTTGCCTATCAGGTTAACCATATCCAGCAGCGTACCATCGCCACCCAGGGTTAAAAACACATCAATAAAATCCTTTATCCGGTCATCCTCATTAAGGATGTTATAGGCAACGGTGCTTATTTTACCTTCAAGATGTTTGTTAAGCTGATGATGAACATATACCTCAACATTGTGCAGCACCAAATTGTCAAACACCTGCTGTATGTACGGAAATACTGCCGCATCATTAAACTGACGGCCGTATATTGCTATTTTCATTTTTTATTTTTAGTCCATAGACCATAGTCTATGGCCCATAGATGTTTATCCGTTATCTATAGTATATCAAGCTTTAATTTCTATCGTCTATGGTCCATCGACTATCGACTTACAAATTAAGGTAATTCATTAACGCATCATACCGGTCCATCGCGCTATCTCGGTGTTCGTTATGATTAAAGGTGGCTTTTATTTCATAGCCATACCTTAAAAAGGTGGCTATAATGCTTGAAATATCCTGCTTATTTACCTTAAGTGTAACTTCAAGACGGGTTGAATCAGGAAATGAACGCACATACGAACTTAATATCTGCGCGTTATCTGACTCTACTATCTGCGACATATGCGCCAGCGAGTTATTCTTATTGCTTATTTCCAATACAATAATTCCACCGGGATCTGTTACCGAGGTTATCCGGGCAAACCAGTTATTCATGGTATTGATGGATATACAACCCAGGTAATTTTTTTTGATATCAAGCACCGGTACAATGGTTAGCTGTTGCTCATAAAACAGGCGTATTACATCGTATATATGCTGATCTTCGCGTACGTAAGGGTTAACCAGCGACAAAGCTATAGCACCAATGGCGGTCTGCGCGTCGGGTTCTGCTATCAGATCGGCTTCGGCTACAAGGCCCAAAAACTGCTGCTCATTTACAACAGGTAAGTGCCGTACATGAAACTCCGCCATACGCTCCATCGCCCTCTGAATGGTGTCAGAAGTATGCAGGTGCGCTATGTCGTCATTTATCAGCTCGGCTGCAAACATAATTGTAGTTTAAATATTCCGTCCGTCTAAAAAATTCTTTAGCAGACGATTGAATTCATGCGGATGCTCCATCATAGGCGCATGCCCGCATTTATCTATCCATTGTAATTCCGAGTCGGGCAGTAGCTGATGAAATTCTTCTGCTACCTCCGGCGGAGTAATCTTATCATTACGGCCCCAAATAAGCGATACCGGCATATGTATTTTATGCAGATCAGCTTTCATATTGTGCCTTATGGCCGACTTTGCCATAGCCAGTAACCTAATTACGGCGTGGCGGTCGTTTACGGTTTTATAAACTTCGGCAATTAATTCGGGCGTAGCAACTTCGGGGTCGTAAAAAGTATACTCGCATTTCTCTTTTACAAAGTCATAGCTCTCCCGGCGCGGAAACGTACCACCAAATGCATTCTCATATAAACCCGAGCTGCCAGTAAGCACCATTGCCTTTAATTTAGCCGGATGCGCTAATGCATACACCAGGCCAACATGGCCCCCTAACGAGTTGCCCAACAGTACCACATCATCCAGTTTTTTAAATTTGATAAACTTGTGTACAAACTTTGAAAGCGTTTTTACACCTGTTGTTAAAACCGGAAAATCATAAATAGGTAATATGGGTAATAACACCCTGTACTTTTTACTGAACTCTTCTATAACAATTTCCCAATTGCTTAAACCGCCCATTAAACCGTGCAATAACAGCAGCACCTGGCCCTCGCCCTCGTCTATGTAAGTAAAACCACGATCTTCTTTAAGCACGAATTTCATAAATGTATTTTGTGAGCGTAATAAAATATCAAAACAGCTTATTACCGTTGAACGAAGCAAGTATAAGCAATTATTTATACTTGGTATGTTACCAGTTTTACCTTTTAAATTAAAAAAATATTTCCTTAGGGTTATCCCAGTAACTGCTTAACTACCTCTGATATGGTTCTGCCATCGGCCTGCCCCGCCAGTTCTTTGTTGGCCATACCCATTACCCTGCCCATATCCTGTATAGATGTGGCTCCTATCCTGCCTATTAACTCCTGCAAATAGCCTTCAATCTCAAAACGGCTCATTTGCTGTGGCAGGTATTCTTCAATCACTTTCAACTCGCCCATCTCTATCTGGTACAGGTCATCGCGGTTTTGGGTTTTGTATATCTCTGCAGATTCCTTGCGTTGCTTGGCTAATTTTTGCAATACTTTAACCTCCGCCTCTTCGGTAACTTCTTCGGCAGCGCCTTTTTCTGTTTTAGCTAATAATAAGGCTGATTTTATAGCTCTTAGCCCCTGCAGGCGGTCGGCTTGCTTAGCCAGCATGGCCAGCTTTATATCCTGATCAATTTTTGTTGTTAATGACATGTGTTTTAATTATTGAATTAGTGATTGAGTGAATGAGTGAATGAGTGAATGGCTGTACCCCCCCTCAAGCAAAATCTTATTATTTTGAATGTTTATCTCTATAACTATCGTGATAGAATTTATTTAGCCATTGCCCATCTGCACATTTGCATATTTACACATCTGCACATCTGCTTATCTGCACATTTACACATTTGCACATTAATCATCTCCCGCCTACTTTGCCGCCTTTTAATATTGTTGTTGCGTTGGCTTGCGCGGTGGGCATAATTATAATATCATTAATGTTAACGTGTTTAGGGCGCGAAGCCGCAAACCATATTGTTTCTGCAATATCCTCTGCCTGTAGCGGCTCCCAACCCTCGTATGTTTTACCGGCACGCTCTTTATCTCCCTTAAAACGCACTTCAGAGAATTCTGTTTCAACCGCACCCGGCTGCACAGATGTTACTTTTATCCCATGCGGTAAAAAATCAAGTCGCATGCCTTTGGTTAATGCATCCACAGCAAATTTTGATGCGCAATACACATTACCATTAACATAAACTTCTTTACCGGCTATAGAGCCCAGGTTAATAATATGCCCCGAGCCGTTTTTTATCATCCAGTTGGATACAACTTTGGTAACATACAGCAAACCCTTAACATTGGTGTCTATCATGTTTTCCCAATCGTCAATGTTCCCATCTTGTACAGGGTCAAGCCCCTGACTCAGACCCGCATTGTTGATCAATATGTTTACCTTTTTCCATTTAGCGGGCAGTTTCTCCAGGTTTTCACTTACTTCATCGCGATGGCGAACGTCAAAGTTGCCTATCGCAATTTCAACATTGTACTTTTTATACAGTTTGGCGGCCAGTTTCTCCAAACGATCTAAACGACGGCCCGTTAATATCAGATCATATTTCTCGCGGGCAAATACACTGGCGCAAGCTTCGCCAATGCCGGATGTTGCACCTGTAATTAAAGCGATCTTTGCCATAAATGAGTTTTTATTATGGTACGAAATTATAGTTTTTAGATAAGAATCAGCAATTAATTAACGGTTAATGGGCAATTATCTATCCCGTACTTTTGGCTATCTGCGGTTAAGGTGGCAATGATAAAAACACTAAATCCGTAAAAAGTATACAACATGCATGGATTTGTGTTTATTTTAATAAATTATTTAAGCAAAAAACCTGCAAAACACCCGTCGAATTCCGGATGAAATGATGAAAAAACCCATGCCTTTTGATTTCCTGTTAGACTATCTTCCGGGTACGGTAGTCGTTAAACCCGCCATAGGTATGTTCTATATTTATCTGGAGGGTAAGATAATGCTGATCTTTCGCAAAGTGGGTAAAAACCCGCAGCACAATGGCATTTGGGTAGCCACCCGCCGGGAAGATCATGCAAGCCTGAAAGCTGAACTACCCGCGCTAACAGACTTTGTATTTGGCGAGGACGAAGCCCTTGAGCCTAACTGGCTGCAACTTAACAATGACCATGAGGACTTTGAGGAAGCTGCCATCGCTCTATGCGAACTGATTACCCGCCGCGACAAAAGGATTGGCAAAGCCACCGCAAAGGCCGCTGAACTTACGCGATAGCCGGTTCAATGCGATGTAAATAGCTAAATTTTAAGTTTTGTTGATAGAAATCTAATTCTTGTAACTAATACAAAACCTTTTAAATTCCCTTTTCCCTTAAATATAATAAAGCTTTTTCCATTGCAGCATCATTCCCCGTACCAATACTGATCGCCGTTTTCTCTACTTTAACATCTATCCTTATGCCGCGCCTTTGGGTTGGTGTTTTATCAGGATAAAAAATACCGTAGCCCGAATAGGATAGCGCCATCTTATTTCCCATAGGAATATTGGTTACCACCCCGTCTACACCTGCTGTTTGGCTGCCTATGGTAGCAGCGCCCGGTATGGTTTGCAGCGTCATAACAGAATATTCGCCCTGGCTTTGGCTTCGCTCATCGGCCAGTATAATTACTTTGCCATTGTATGGAGACAGATTGATACCGCCAATTTTTGGCGAAGGTTGCCATTTAAAGTAACCCGGATGATTAACAGACATTAATAGCGACTGGTTTATCACCTTTGATTCAGGTAAAAAAACATCAAAAAGCTTATAGAATTCATCGTTATTGGGATAATTGCGCACATCAAATATTACCGCTTTACTGTTCCTAATCAAAGTTTTAATGGTATCAATATTGCCGCGCCATATTTGCCCGGCATATACACGGGTAACCCCCTGCCCTATCATTTCGTAGCCCGTCTCATTCGCGGTGTAGTTGTTAAGGTCTCGCCAATTTCTGTCGGCCGCAAGCATGCATTTCACTTTAACAGCTGTTATTCTGTTTCCCCTTTTTATTTTAAAGGTCATGTAGGCTTGGTGCGTATTAAATAAAATCCATGTTACCTGTTTGTTTCGGCCAACTTTATTAGAGCCCGATGTTAAAGCAGCCAGCCGGCTTATTCTTTTACCTATCGGTTCATTATCAATACTTAAAATCACATCACCTGGCTTTAAACCATTTTTTTCATCGTAGGCAGCCGATTTTCTGATGATAACCTTTGCGTCTGCAATGTCTGCAAAAACCGGCGCGGCATATTTGCCAAAAACAACGTTTTTTATGGCCGTGTTGCCATTTGCAATGGTAAACTGCGCGTGTCCATCATTCAACGTTACTGCCAATTGCATCATGGCCTTATAATAGGCCAAAGTATCCTTTGCCTTAATCATCCGCGGAATAAATCTGTTTAATACGCTATTCCAATCTTCTCCTGTTTCGTACTTGTAAGGCGCAAAATAATTTATGGCGTTCCAAAATCGCGCTAAAAACAACAGGCGATAGCTGCTGTTTGGGAAGCCCAGCTTGTCATACTGATCTTCACCGCTATAATCAGCGGTTGAATTGATTAATTTGATATATTTATTTTCTCCGCTATTGCGGTAGGTGTATATGTCTTTTAACCTGCTCCTGAGTTTTGTACCGATGGCTTTATCTGTGTCAATCCATTTCAAATCGTGATTTTTTGAAAACAGGGTATCAGGCACCTTAACTGCGCGGTTCTTATTTAACGCACCCAAATCATCAATAATACCTAATACCCGCTTATTAATATCTGTACCCGGCGCACTTTGTATTTTAGCCATTGTGCTTACATATACCGAATCCCAGTTTATCCTGCCGGTAGCCACCGCCGGGTGATGATACTTTAAAAATCCCCATATTTTGGTAAAGGTTTCTATTTTACTGTAAGGGGTTTGCGCCGATACACCTGAGGTTAAATGTATAAACAGACAAAAAGCAAAAAAACGGATGTAACTAAAATAGCTCATGGTATTTGGTTTTGTATAAAGCAAACTTGCCATAAGTAAACGCGAAGACTCAATTTATTCGATAAACACCTTTTTCGGCATGGCGAATGCCTACGTAAAAAAGTTCAACATGCAAAACAGGGTATTCATCGAAAATTCCATCAGTATTAATGCAGAACAACTTATTTTGCAGCATGCCATTTTCCATCACCAATTTGAGTTATAAACAGAAGGGCAACATAGCCGAACTCTGCTATTTATTTGTGATAGGCATATTAAGTCCGCTTGCGGTTGGGTTGCAAACCTGGAGTCAAAACACCATTCCCAATTCAATAGGCTACGTAACCATAACCGTTTTACAGCTGCCTGTTATAATTTTATTTTACAGGGTTTACCTGCCGCAAACCGTAGGCAAGGGCCATTATTGGCAGTTTGCATTGCTTTTGCCCGTTTACATACTACTTTATGACCTAAACGGGCGACTGGCTATTGGCGCGGTAATGGCCATGCCTTTTATAATTGAAAGTTACCGCCAGGCCATAAGCGGTGCCCATCCCTGGGATTTCACCAAAGGCTATTTTAACGAAAATATTGGCTACACGGTGCTTGTGCTTTTGGCGGGTACGGCGCTCTACATTATAAAACTGTTGTTTGAAAATCAGCACCGTCTGGCTACGCTGCAATCTGAAAAATTAAAGCTTGAGCTAAATCAGCTTAAATCGCAGGTGCATCCGCATTTCTTTTTCAATACCATTAACAACATGTACTCGTTAAGCGTGCAAAATTCGCCCAAAACGCCGGTAATGATAAAGGACCTATCAGCAATTATGCGCTACGTGCTTTATGATACCGCTGGCGAAAAAGTTTTGCTGCAACAGGAGGTTGATTTTATTAGAAGCTATATAAGCCTTGAAAATTTGCGCCATACGCAAACCGATGTTATTGATTTTGTTGTTCAGGGAGATACCGAAGGAATTAAGATAGCGCCACTGTTATTTTTACCCTTGATTGAAAACACATTTAAACATGCCATGCATGAAGATATTACCAATAAATGGGTAAAATTGGTGCTGGTTGTTGACGAGGACGAACTGGTTTTTCAAACATCAAATCCAAAAACAACAAATAAACAAAACGCCGAAAAAACGCCAAGTGGAATTGGCCTTGAAAATGTGCGTAAACGGCTTAGCCTGTTGTACGGTAACAACCACGAATTGCTTATACATAACGAAGACGGCATTTTTACAGTAAACTTAACTATCAGCCTAAAGCATGATTAAGTGTATTATAGTTGATGATGAACCGCTGGCAAGGCAACTGATCGTATCTTATATTGATCAAATACCCGGGTTACAGTGCGTTGGCAATTACAAAAGCGCCATGGAAGCTTTACCGGCACTGATGGAGCAGCAGGTGGATGTAATTTTTATTGATATTGAAATGCCGGGGCTTAGTGGTTTAAACCTAATTAAGGCTTTAAAAACGCATCCAAAAGTGATATTTATTACAGCATATACAGATTATGCTGTTGAGGCTTTTGAAATAGCAGCGGCCGATTATCTGGTAAAACCTGTAACGTTTGAAAGATTTGTTAAAGCCGTACAAAAAATAGGCATTGGTGAAGGCAATGTGCCAACTTTGAACCAGCTTGCCGCTGAGCCATCAAGTATATTTTTAAAGGTTGACCGCCGGTTGGTGCAAATAGACTTGTCATCAATTATTTATGTGGAAGGTTTGGGCGATTATTTGAAAGTACATACAAAACACCAAACTTATGTTAGCTATATGGCCCTGGGAAAGTTAGAGGCGCTTTTACCTTCTTCAGCTTTCATTCGCATACACCGCTCCACTATTATTAATAAAAGTATGATTCAGTTTATTGAAGGGAATTTTATCCGCATAAACGATATCGATTTGTCGATAGGAATTACTTATAAGGAGAGCTTGTTGAGGAGTTTAAAGTAAGTGCAAAGAACAGCAACGTCAATTAAATAAGCGCTTGATAATATTACCGGCTCGTTTACTCAAAATGCAAACTAAACATTACCGTATGCAAGCTCAGGCTGTTAATAGGCGCGGCAAAGGCGTTGTTCTCGCGCAGCAGCACGTTGCCAAAGGAGTTGGATATTTTAATTTCCGGCGATAGTTTAAAAAACTCAAAATAGATATCCATACCCACTCCTACTTCGTAAGAGCCGTACCCGTTAATGGTTTTTAACAACTTTGCTGTTGGCGCGGCATTAACGTCAGAGTTTTCCTTGTTACCAAGCGCCTGCGAGTATTTTAACCCTCCTATTAAATACGCCCGGTAATCGCCCAGGCGATCTGATTTTAATTTTAGCTGCAAAGGCAAGTCGACCAGCGTGGCGCGGATGGATTTTGTTTGATCTTGATCGGGCGTTACGTACTGATAGGTAACAGACCTATCAGCAAAGATAAGTGCAGGGGTTAAGCGCGCTTCCAGGTGGTCGGTAAGCCTGTACCTGCCTAAAAACCCAACCGCGAAACCCGGCGCATTTTCTGATGTAATGTTGGTAAGCTCGTTGGTTATTTTGGTGCCCGATGCGTCAAAATAGGGTTGGCGCCATTCGGGTTTTCTGTCTATTTTATAATAGCTGCTAACATAGCTAAAGCTAAAACCGGCGCTAAAATCTTTCTGATCGGCCCCTCCCCCCCATACCGGTACAGATTGCGCCAGTAAAGCCCGGCTGCATAGTAGTAAACCTGTAAGTACAAGGTACTTTTTTATCATTTAACGCCTGTATAAATTGAACAGATACCAAACGCTAAAGGCCTGCTTTTGGTATTTTTAAAGCCTGCGGCTTTCATAATGGCAGTAAAGTTCTCTCCATCCGGAAAAGCCGCGACCGACTCGGGCAGGTAGGTATAAGCCCGTGAATCTTTTGAAAACAGTTTGCCAATGCCCGGCGTAATGTAGTTAAAATAGAAATGATACAGCTGCTTTACCGGGAAAACCCTGGGCTTTGAAAACTCGAGCACTACAGCCCTGCCGCCCGGTTTTAGCACGCGGTTAATGTCTGACAGGCCCTGTTGCAGGTTCTCAAAATTGCGAACGCCATAGGCTACGGTAACCGCGTCAAATTCGTTATCGCCAAAAGGCAGCTTTTCCGAGTCGCCCAATTTCACTTCAAACCTGTTGCTCAAACAGCGCTTTGCTATTTTTTGCTTCGCGATATCCAGCATTCCC
Organism: Mucilaginibacter calamicampi; assembly: GCF_042676765.1. Taxonomy (NCBI): domain Bacteria; kingdom Pseudomonadati; phylum Bacteroidota; class Sphingobacteriia; order Sphingobacteriales; family Sphingobacteriaceae; genus Mucilaginibacter; species Mucilaginibacter calamicampi. Next base: position 310,342 of record NZ_JBHTHU010000005.1, on the reverse strand, counting down.
TCAGATATATCTACCCCTATAATTTTCTTTGGATTTAAAATAGACAGGGCCTCAAAAGCAAAATCGCCAGTACCGGTAGCAACATCTAAAACAAGTTGTGGTTTATCCTTTTTCAGCTCGTTGATGGCCATTTTTCGCCAGATGATATCAATCCCCAGCGACATAAAATGGTTCAGAAAATCGTAAGTTTTTGATATATTATTAAACATATCGGCCACCTGCTCTTTCTTGGTGCCCTGCTGATCCTGGTAAGGGGTAACGGTTTTGCTCATTTGTGGGCAAAGATAGTTGATTAGTTGACTAGTTGATTGGTTGATTAGAGACTAGTTAACTGGGTGATTAGCGAATTAGTCATGAGAGCCTGATTGATTGGAGACATAAGCTTTGTAAAATAGAATTTCTGCTTAACTATAATTAATCTCGAATTTGCGCCTGGTCAACTAGTCTCTAATCAACCAATCTCTAACCAATAGAACATTGTATCAACCGGCATGCGGGGGAAATAGGTTGGGAACTCATTAATATCTGTTAACACAAAGCCATTACGCTCATAAAAGCGGTGGGCGGCTTTTAATACAGCTGAGGTACCTAAATACAAGTCGGTTATTTGCTTTTCGCGCGAATAATGTAAAAGCGTATCTAATAATTGTTGCGCTAAACCCGTACCCCTGTGGCCATCCTTTACAAACATTTTGCGGATGGTGCCTGCATGGTGTCCAATATCAATAAGCGCTATGGTACCTACAAGCTCATCGCCCTTAAAGGCACCCCAAAAGTTGCCGCCCCCGGCATGGTAATTTTTTTCTATGTCTAACAGATCGGGCTGATCATTCAAGGTAACAGGTATATTAAACTCCTGTTGCTGAATGTGTATGATCAGATCAACTATCTCGTCTTGTTGATCGTTATAGATAGGGCGTATAATATAGTCAGGCATAAGTTTAGATTCTGTCGTGGTTAATTTCTAAAAAAAGTTTACGCTTTATGTGGGACAAAAAAAGACGTATTTATAATGTATTGATTATTAAAAACTTAAACAGCTTTTACAGCTAATTTTCCTGACGAATAAGTAGTCTCACTTTGTCCCAAGTCAAAATAGCAAACCACTAATTATCAATTACTTATTTAAAAATCTGTCCCAACTTGTCTCATGTTGTCTCACTCCCACGCGGAACAAAACGAGACAATTTTTAATCTGCCAGCGCCAGCAAGCCGTGCATATCCAGCTGCCGGGTATACATATCCAGCTCGCCGTCTTCATTACGCGGCCATTCTGCTTTAGGGCGGTCCCAGTACAGCTCAACACCGTTTTTATCAGGATCATCCAGGTAAATAGCTTCAGATACACCGTGATCGGCAGCGCCGGTAAGCGAGTACCCGGCCTCGCGCAAACGCTTAACTATCTGCGCCAGGTCTTTACGCTCAGCATACAAAATAGCGGTATGGAACAAGCCCGGCGCATTAGCCGGTGCAGGGCCAGAACCTTTGCTCTGCCAGGTATTTAACCCTATATGATGATGATAGCCACCTGCTGATATAAAAGCGGCGTCGGTGCCGTAAGTTTGTATCAACTCAAACCCAAGCAGCCCACAATAAAAATCAAGCGAGCGCTGCAGGTTGCTTACCTTTAAGTGTACGTGACCAATGCGGGTGGCGGCAGGTATCTTGTAATCGTTCATGGTGTCGGTGATTGGTTGTACAAGTATAATTACAAATTCTCGTGTTAGCCCCTCACGCGCCTTATATTACATTAGCATAACAACCAGTTGCGCTGCGAAGTACTAATCTCTAACCGCTAATCAACTAATCACTATCTTTGCCCCATGTTAATTAAAACTGCCGAATTTATTTGCAGCAATACGCAGATCTCCAAACTGCCACCGCCGGTAATGCCTGAGTATGCTTTTATAGGGCGCTCCAACGTAGGTAAGTCATCGCTTATTAATATGCTTTCGGCAAAAAAGGGCATGGCAAAAACCTCGCAAACGCCGGGCAAAACACAGCTTATTAATCACTTTTTGATCAACGATAACTGGTACATTGTTGATCTGCCGGGCTATGGTTACGCCCGTGTATCAAAAAACAAAAAAGAAGACTGGAACAAGTTTATACGCACGTATCTTGACAAGCGCGAAAGCCTGCAATGCGTTATGGTGCTGATAGATAGCCGTCTTGAGCCTCAAAAAATAGACATCGAATTCTGCAACTGGCTGGGCGAAAAAGGTTTGCCTTTTGTATTGATTTTTACCAAAGCCGATAAACAGTCAGCTGTTAAAACAGACCAGAATGTAGCTAAATTTAAAAAAGCCTTAAAGGCTACTTTTGAAGAAGTTCCCCCTTACTTTGTAACCTCATCAGAAACGCATGATGGGCGCGACAAGGTGCTTGCTTTTATTGCAGATACCAACAGGCATTTTGTGGTGCCGCCACAGCCCACCTTTAACGCGGAGTAAGCTCGTCGCGACCATCTTACTAAAACATGTGGCAGTAAAATAAAACCAACGCTTGCTTTTATAAATATAATTGTGCTACCTTGCGCACTTTAAAATAAAATATAATGCAACAAGGAACAGTAAAATTTTTCAATGAAACAAAAGGATTTGGCTTTATCACCCCTAACGGTGGTGGTGCAGATGTATTTGTTCATTCAACAGGTCTTATCGATGAAGTTCGTGAAAACGATAAAGTGGAGTTTGAAGTAGAGAACGGCAGAAAAGGCTTAAATGCGGTAAATGTAAAGGTTATTTAAGTATAATAATACCATTAAACGTATCACATCCGTCCCCAAAAAGGGCGGATGTTTTTTTTGCATCGTATTTTGGTGTAAACCTGCTCTTGCTCCATTTTTACACTACACTTTTATATAAAAAGTGTAGGTTTTTTATACAAAACCCCCTCTGTGCCTGCTAACAAAAGGTTGAGTTGGCGCTTGGCATTGTTGTTGTATCTGTTGATATAACTACAAAACGAAAAACATTATGAAAGATCAATCAAGAGTTATAGCGGCACTACTGATAGGCGCTGCGGCAGGTGCGGTATTGGGTTTATTATTTGCACCAGATAGCGGAGAAGGAACCAGAGGTTCTATTGGCAATTTAGCTACCGATTTGGCAGGTAAAGCCAAAGACAAGGCCAATGAATTAAAAGACTATGGCAATAATGCCGTCGACAGGGTAAAATCAAGATTTAACAGCGCGGCAGATGATCTGTATAACTACAGAGATGGCGTTGAGGGAGATTTGCGTAACAAAGCTAACAATATAGCAAGTGACGTTAGAGATCATGTAGACAATGCAAAATCAAGAGTAAAAAACACTGCTGATAACGTAAACGATTCTATACAACAAGCATAAGGCTCCAACCGAAAACAAAAATAGCGATGGGTTTAAACTCATCGCTATTTTTGTTTACAATGCCCGGAGGCGTTGGCTTATAACTTACCTATTTCCTGAACCAGGTCTATCAGTTTGTTAGAGTAACCCCACTCGTTATCATACCATGATACCACTTTAATAAAGTTGTTATTTAACGCGATACCTGCCTTAGCATCAAATATTGATGTACGGGCATCGCCTTTAAAATCTTCTGATACTACTTCGTCTTCAGTGTAACCTAAAATACCTTTCAGGTCTCCTTCTGATGCTTCTTTCATGGCAGCTTTAACGTCCTCATAAGTAGCAGAAGTTTTTAAACGTACAGTTAGGTCAACCACAGACACGTCGGCAACCGGAACGCGGAATGACATACCTGTTAATTTACCTTTTAAATCAGGCAATACCAAGCCAACAGCTTTAGCAGCACCTGTTGATGAAGGGATGATGTTCTGGTAAGCACCACGGCCACCTCTCCAATCTTTAGCAGACGGACCGTCAACAGTTTTTTGAGTAGCAGTTACCGCGTGGATAGTGCTCATCAAACCTTCTTCAATACCAAATTTATCATTCAATACCTTTGCAATAGGTGCAAGGCAGTTGGTAGTACATGATGCATTTGATACGATAGTTTGGTCTGCTTTTAATTGCTTGTGATTAACACCCATTACAAAAGTTGGGGTATCATCTTTAGCAGGAGCGCTCATTACTACTTTTTTAGCGCCTGCGTCAATATGCTTTTGGGCAGTTTCTATAGTTAAGAATAAACCGGTTGATTCGATAATAACTTCAGCACCAACTTCGCTCCATTTAAGGTTAGCCGGATCTTTTTCTGCAGTTACACGTATAGTTTTACCGTTTACAACCAAATGGCCGCCTTCAACAGCAATAGTGCCTTTAAATTGTCCGTGTGTTGAGTCGTATTTTAACATGTAAGCCATGTAGTCAGGCTCAACAAGGTCATTTATACCAACAACTTCAACATCGGGCCTTTCAATAGCAGCTCTGAAAGCCAGGCGTCCAATCCGGCCGAAACCGTTAATTCCTATTTTCATGATTTTAATTTTTATTTGAATAATACGTTAACAAATTATTTATTGGCTCTTTAATTATACTGGTTATCTGCAACCCTGCCAACTTGGCTTCATCCCGCAAATGATCCTGAAAGGTGAAAGCTACTGAGCCTTCAAAATGCAGTGGCGCCTGCGGATGCTGCTTATGCAAAGGTAACAAGTATGTATTTATTAGTTTATTAAACCCCGCTTTTATTACATTGGCAAGATATTGGTCATGCTGATGCTCTGTGAAGAAATCTGCAAATGAGCTTAAATATATGGCCGGTTGCTTTTGCCTGTAAACCTTCTCCAGCAAATTATTACGGTCTGCATTATATTTCAGCGTAAACTTTTTTCGCAAATTCTCAGGGAGTGTTTCGTTCATAAAGCCTTTTATCAGCTGCCTGCCCAACCAGTTGCCAGATCCTTCGTCGGCTAAAATATAGCCCAATCCATAATTATTGGGTTTTACCTTTTTTCCGTCAAACCAGGCCGCGTTTGAGCCGCTACCACAAATGCCTATTATACCCGGCGAATTGCGGCAGCAGGCAATAGCCGCGCCATCAACATCATGAGCAATGGTTACTTTGGCAAATTTAAAGAACTGGGTTAATGCAGCGCTCACAATAGCTTTTAACTCATCAGATGAACAGCCCGGGCCGAAAAAAAATACCCGCTTAACATTTTCGGCGTGGTGTATCAAATTGATGTTCTTACCAAAAAGTTGCAGCATCTGCCGCTCATCCATAAAATAAGGGTTGATACCGCTGGTTTTAAAGGAAGCAATAGTTTTCCCCTTGTCTGCCAGCCGCCAGTCGGCATGATATGATCCGCTGTATACAACCGCTATCATTTATATCGATAAAATATCAACCATTTGTAACAGATCGTCTTCCAATTTAAACTGATGATCAGTTAATGCTTCAATAAGCGGGGTGGTTTTTATAACGTTTGCTTCAAGGCCCACCATTTCCTGCGTATGCCCCTTAATTAAAGCGTTAACTGCGGCATAACCTAAGCGGCTACCTAAAATGCGGTCAAAACTACTTGGAGCCCCTCCTCTTTGTAAGTGCCCTAATACAGTAACCTTAATATCGTAATTTGATACGTGACTTTTTACTTTCTTAGCCAGATCATAAATATTGCCGCTTTTATCACCTTCGGCCACAATTACTATACTTGACGATTTTTTGTTTACCTCGCCTTTTTTTAGCAGATCGATCAACTCATCAATCGCGGTTGATTTTTCGGGAAGTAAAATACCCTCTGCTCCGCAGGCAATACCGGCCCGCAAGGCTATAGCGCCAGAGTCGCGACCCATTACTTCTATAAAGAACAAGCGGTCGTGAGAATCGGCAGTATCCCTAATTTTATCTATGGCCTCAATAACCGTATTGGTAGCGGTATCAAAACCAAGCGTATAGGTTGATCCATACAAATCGTTATCAATAGTGCCTGGTATACCCATCACTTTTATGTCCGGATATTCCTGCGAAAATTTAAGCGCACCGGTAAAGGTACCGTCTCCGCCTATTACAACAAGCGCGTCAATACCGTGTTCCTTTAAATTGTTATATGCTGTTTTTCTACCCTCCGGTGTGCGGAATTCATTACAACGTGCGGTTTTTAAGATAGTACCACCCAGGTTAAGAATATTGCTTACAGAGCGGGTCTCCATATTATATATATCATTCTCTATCAGGCCTTTATAACCCTGCCTGATACCCACAACACTTATACCGTTGTAAATAGCGGTACGCACTACAGCTCTGATGCAGGGGTTCATTCCGGGAGCATCGCCACCGGAAGTAAGTACGCCAAGTTTTGAAATTTTTTGCATCGTTTTACTACGGGAATATTTTGCACGAATATAAGGTGTGATTGTTACACCATTAAATTTATTTTTATTTATTTTTGGTACCACAAATTAAGGCGCTTATATTAATAACTTTAAATATTACCAGTTTGGAAGATAATACTCCCCCCTTTAATTCGATATTTTCTATTGACTGCCTGGTGTTTGGCTACGAAGCCGGCGAATTGAAAATATTACTGATTGAAAGAAGTGAAGACCCTTTTAAAGATTGGTACGCACTACCGGGTTATATAGTACAACAGGAAGAAAGCCTTGACCATGCGGCTGAAAGGACAATTTTTGAGTTAACAGGCCTGCGCGACCTGCCCATGAAACAGTTCCATACGTTTGGCGATGTTGACAGGCACCCTAAAGGCCGCGTAATTACTGTTGGATATTACGCCCTTATCCGCATAAACGCACAAAAGGAACTAAGGTCAATCAGTTCAATGGCGCGTAAGGCATTGTGGCATCCCGTAAAAACTTTACCAAAGCTGGCTTTTGATCACAGCGATATTTTCCATACCGGTTTTGCAAAAATACGCAGGCGTTTAACGCACCAGCCTATAGCATTTGACCTGTTGCCAGAAAAATTTACACTTACACAGCTACAGGGCCTTTACGAGGCTATACTGGATAAAAAATTAGACAAACGCAATTTCCGCAAGAAAATGCTGAGCTACGGATATCTGAAAGAATTAGTTGAGAAGCAACGGGGAGTATCGTACCGGGCGGCTAAACTGTATAAGTTTGACAGAAGAAAGTACGCCAAGATATTCCAGAACGAAATGGGGCCGTCTGCTGCGCAGCAGTAAGAGTTAGAATCAAGAGTCAAGAAGCAAGAATCAAGATCTTTTGTTCGCTTGGACATTCATCTTGATTCTTGACTCTTGATTCTTGACTCTAAACAAAAACTATTTCTCCAAATGAAACTTCACCAGATTATCTATAGGTGAACGGATGATACTGCCAATCTTCATATCGTTTTCTGCCGCCACTTCTTCTAAAATATTGCGGAAGTTATAGGCTACAGAACCTATACAGTTAAACGTATGCTGATTATAATTGGGATAATGCGTTACCAGGTTCCTGAAAAAATCCTGAAACGATGTTTTTACTAAACCGTGCGAGTAGCCCAGGTTAACGTTCATGTTATCATAAACAAACTTGCTAAAGCCAGCGCAAAAACGATTAGCCAAAGGTTTGGTATAAACCTGCTCGTTAACATCGTCCCGGGTAAGTTTGTAGGTGTCCCAAAAATTCTGCTTTACGGCTTCGGGCATATAGCCGCGCAGGTAGTCAATCAACAGCTTTTTACCAATATCGCAGCCACTCCCCTCATCGCCTAAAATATAAGCGCCAGAGTCTATGTTCAATGTTATTTTCTCCCCATCATATAAACAAGAGTTGGTGCCGGTGCCTAATATGGCTGCAAAACCTGCCTGCCTGCCTAACAAAGCCCGTGCAGCAGCCATAAGGTCGTGGTCTATATTAACCTGCGATTTGGTAAAAACCGCGCTCATGGCAGTTTTAACGTGGTTACGCTTTTCTTCGGTAGAGCAGCCTGCACCGTAATAATTTACTTCGGATATGTTGTCAAGGGGAAGGTCGGCGGGTAAGTTATGTTTAAGCGAGTTAATTATATAGTCAATACTTGCAAAGTAGGGGTTATAGCCCTCTGTATTGAAATTTATTTTGCTGCCCTCATCATTAATTAAACACCAGTTGGTTTTGGTTGAGCCGCCGTCTGCAATTATTATCATATCCTGAATTTATACCTGTGCTAAAAATATAGTTTTCTGATGGCAATTTTAGAACCAATATTAAAAAACAGGTATCATTTGCATCATTTTAAAAATGCCGATTGCCTATATAAACACTTTTTTGCATATTTGCACCGCCCCGGGGTACCGGTGGCGATGGTCCCATAGCTCAGCTGGATAGAGCAACAGATTTCTAATCTGTCGGTCTCAGGTTCGAATCCTGATGGGATCACTTATAATGTAAGCCTTTCTGTTAGTTCAGAGAGGCTTTTTTTGTTTTAAAGGACTGTCTTACAGCTAAGTGCAGAGTTAATAAATAAATTTGTTAGTTACTGCCTTTTAAATAAGGCTTGATCGAATATACCAATTTTTCGACCGGATATTTCAATTTCAGCTACTACCTTTTAAAAGGCAACTAGGATAAATAGAATCTTAATCTGTACATTTTTTATTGGGTAATACTTATGTAATGCCAAGTGTAAATAAAATGGGCAGACTAATCAGGCAATAACTATTCTCAATTGTTGGTTGGCCAATTTGGATTTTTTACGCTCACAGATAACCCATTTGCCAGCCACTGTTTACCTCGCACCAGAAAGGAGGAATTTTAAAATCCGTCGGTTTCCCCGCGCGCATGTTGTTGGTCTAAGACTCAAAAACGGCAAAACCCGTTCAACACCGCGAGGGGCTAAGAGTATTTTGATTATACAGTGACGATTTACTGAATTGTGATTGTACAGGTTTTCTTTTGCAAGTCAACCCTTTCAGTTAATATTTTCACCCAAGGTTTATTCATGATATTATAATCCAATCCCTTTTTACAATATTCTTCCAGTGAATCTGCATTTATAACATTCATCTTCTGAATGTCGTGCATTTTTGTTCGCATTATCGTAGTTTCGCCTGCATTTAATAATTGCGGAAAAAATGTGGTATCATTTCCATGGCTACAATACAACCTTACGTCCTTCATGATTCCACAAGAGTCACAACTGTAAAACGCTTGACCCACATAAACTTTATTTTTTGAATTGTTAATGATGGTTACGTTGAGATCGCTTGGAGACTCAAACAAACAGGAAGATAATAATGTGCACAAAATTATTATGTATATCTTTTTCATTGATTTTTTATTTATGTCCCCAATTTACCTGTAGCAAGCGAATAAACCCACTCGGCAATTGCTATACCTTTAGCCCCGGGCCTGGTAGTAGATGTAATGATCTTTAAATTCATGTATTATTTTTCTTTTTTAAGGTATTTGTTTGATGGTTACTAAGATACAGGTTAATAAAATACGCCCTCACTTTCCTTTTTCTAATATCTCAAAGCGCGTTTGCAGGCGGCTGCCATCAGCATCTACCAAAGTTAAAATGTGTTTGCCGGGCGCGGGGTTAAGTGCCATTTGATGGTAGCCTGCAGTTTGGCCCACGTACTGATCGTCAATGTTCCAAAATATTTTAATACCCGGCTGCCGGTGCGCTGCATTACAGATCACCCGCCCACGGCTGCCATCGGCTTCTAACGGCACATAAACCTTAGCGCCATCTTTGGGATAGATCATCTCCATTGTACGCTGCGCAGTGGCACCACAATCAGACCTGAATGGCGGCAGCGCGCGGTAATTATAACTTTTGCTTTTATAATAATATTCCATTGATGGCGGCAGCACAAACCAGGGTTGATGAACCATATTGCCCGGTGCCTCGCAAACCGAGTTAACCTGCCACTTGCGCGTAGCATCCAGATGCACCAGTTGGTGGAACGAGCATACCGGCGCTTTTAAACCACTTTTGGGTAACCACAAGGTATCAACAGGCTGGCAATACTCGCCTGCCCTGTAACCGCTCTCGCGGCAAACGGCAATGCGCGCCATTTCGCCCGAAGGCACATTAAACCATTGCCTTGCAACGGGTAACTGGCGGAATATCTCAAACAAAACAGGTGCCGCAGTATTTACGCCAATAAGTCCGGGTCTGCCCTCGCCATTGGTGTTGCCTACCCAAACGCCCACCAGATAGCGTGGCGTAACCCCAATGGCCCAGCCATCCCTAAAGCCAAAGCTTGTACCGGTTTTCCAGGCTATGCGTTGGGTTGAGCTAAACTGCTGCCATAATAACTCGTCGCCGGGGCGCATTACTTCCTCCATCGCCTGAAAGGTGTAGTAAATTGATACCGCATCCAGCAGGCCGCCTTTTTCCAGCTGCCTTTTCGTTTGCGGCGTAGTGGTATAAACGGGTAAATGATAATCGCCTGCGTTATATTGCCCTTTATAGCTTTGAAAATGGTTTAACACACGCGCCATATCAGCATAGGCTCCTGTAAGTTCCCAAAGGTTATTTTCTGATCCACCTAATATCAACGACAAGCCATAATGATCTGCAGGTTGGGTAAGCGTAGTCATGCCCATTTTGCGTAATAAACTATGCAGTCGCTCATATTTGTACTGCACCAGCATTTTAACCGCGGGGATATTCAATGAGCGCGACAGCGCCTTTGATGCAGGAACCGCACCATCATAACCCAGATCAAAATTTTGCGGATGGTAACCGGCTATCTGTGTCGGAATATCAGGTATTAAGCTATTAGGGAGTATCAAACCATCGTGCAGCATAGCGGCATAAAGTATCGGCTTTAAAGTACTGCCGGGACTGCGGGGCGCGGCAATAACATCCACATCGCTTTCCATATCCGGGTTTTCAGGGTGGTTTACGTTACCCACATAAGCCAGGGTTTGGCCTGTTTCCACATCAAGCACTATAGCTGCCACGTTGCGGATGTTGTTGCCTTTTAACAGCTGATGATGGCGTTCAATAATATCAGTAACGTTTTGCTGCAGCACGCCGTTGATGGAGGTTTTAACCCTACCGCCGTTTTGCCCGTTGGCTATATTATCGTTTCTGAAGCGTTGCAGCAAATGCGGAGCCAGGCGGGGCAGCGGCACGGGCTTTTCAGGAACAGGTTCCAATTTAGCCAGCATAGCAGTAGTGGCGTCAATTGTTTTTTGCTGCGCGAGTTTATCTATCAGCTTATTTCTTTTTCTTAACAGGATGAGCCGGTTTTTACCGGGGTGCACCAGCGATGGCGAATTAGGCAGCACCGCCAGCGCAGCCATCTCTCCCCAGGATAATTGAGCCGGGCCGCGACCAAAGTACCGCCACGATGCTGCATCCAGGCCGACCACGTTGCTGCCAAAGGGAGCGTTGCTGCTGTAAAGCGCCAGGATCTCGGCTTTTGAGTAGGTTAACTCCAACCTTAAGGCTTTTATTATTTCTAAAGATTTTTGCCAGAAGGTGCGGTTTTGCCGGGTAGACAGGCGGATAACCTGCATGGTTAAAGTACTACCCCCACTTACTACATGCCCGGCGCTGATATTTTGCCTGATGGCGCGCCCAAATGCCAATGGGTCAAACCCAGGATGATGCTCAAAACGTTTATCCTCAAAAGCCATAATACAGGCTTTAAATTTATCAGGCACACTGTCATTGTAAGGGAACCGCCACTGCCCATCTGATGCTATGGCAGCGCCGAGCAGTTGGCCTTTGCTATCGTCTATTACAAATGAGGTTGGCGTGTTAAAAAGCTTTTTTGGTATACAGAACCAGAATAGCAAAAGCAGTATAAACCCGATTACGATATAAGCTACACGTTTTGGTTTTTTTAAGATTGACTTCACTATTAATCAAACAGTTTGTCATTTCGACGAGGTACGAGGAGAAATCCTTTTGAAGCGACAACAGTTACGCATCGCTTCGAAAAGATTTCTCTTTCGCCCCAACCCACGGTCAACCGCCGCTCTATCGAAATGACATTTTTTTTTACATTATTTACTTCACCACCTCAACCCATTGCCCCTTGGCGAGAGCGTTGATATTATTGTTATACATGGCCGCGCAATACGTAGCCGGTAAATAATACCTGCCGGCGTAGGATGCATTCAGCATAACGTAATAAGTTGCTTCTTTACCTTCTGCTAAACTAAAATAGGTATTCACCCTGTCATCGCGGATGTCGCGATAATCAGATGGCGACGACTTGTATACATCATCATTTTCCATCAGGCGGGTGTTCAATATCTCCCATCCCGAAGGGAAGATCTGGGTAAGCGCCATGTTATCATAACGGCCTCTCCTGCCCGGGTTTTTCACAATTACCTGTGCCACAAAATCGGTCCCTTGTTTTAAGCTGGAAACATCAACTGCCTGTCCTTTTAAATTGAAGTAATTTATGCGCATGGTGAGTACATCAGGGTTATTTACCGGGGCTACCGCCTCCCCTGTCACCGGCTGTCCATATTGTATCAATCGTGCATAAAGCCTGGCACCACCATTATTTTTTATGGTAACATTGCCTGCATGATTATTAACCGGCATTTGCCACAGGTACGAATTAGAATTTACGCTGCCCCGCGATGTAGATGCCTGATAGTTAAAGGCCAATTTACCGCCCGAAGCATTTTTGCCGCAATACTGCGCTATCGCCATTAAACTATAAGCTGTAGTTTGGGTACTGTACCAACTATCCTGCGACAAGTGCGCAGCAACTGTACGCAACTGGCTTGCTGCTTCTTTCTTCTTGCCTAACAGCGTCAAGGTCTCCAAAATCATGGCCTCATCGCGCAGGTCAGACCCATACGTACCCCACATGCTGTTATAAGGTTTGATAATTAATGGCAGGCCCGCCACCATGCGTAAACCTATCTCCGGTTGCCCGGCCCGTTTATATGCAGCGGCTAAACGCCATTTTGCCTCAACACTAAGGTACGGGAACTCTTTCAGCCTGTTCATGGCTCCTAACTCGGGTGAACGTGCCATAGCCAGCAGATACAGGCGGTACGCTTGCGTCAAATCAGCACCGTAAAAACTCCTGCTATCCGGTGCCCAGGTAAGCGCTTTTTGCCGCTGATACGTTTTCCAGTGTTCTATAAATCCAACCGGCAAAGCGTAACCCGCAGCCTGCGCTGCTAACATAAAATGCCCGGCGTAGTTGGTTCCCCATTCATCGGCATCACCGGCATCTGGCCAATAGCTTAAGCCACCACCCGGCAGCTGGAACCCACTTAGTTTTTGTATGCCGGCCTTAATATTTCTGTCGGAAAATGCTTTCTGTGATGATGAAAGATCAGTGAGCTGCGCCAGGTACAACTGCGGGAACACCGCCGACGTTGTTTGCTCAACACAGCCATGCGGATAATCTATCAAATAAGTTAATCGCTTAGCCAAATTAAGCGGCGGGATGTTAGATGCCTCTAGCGTGGTTTTATTAGTGCCATTCATACCCACAGCAGCGTAAGGAGTGCTCCAGGTTTCGCCTGGTGCCAGTTCTTTTTCCAGCACGCGGGTAATACCGGGATTAGGGTTTCTGACTGAAAGTTCCACATCATAAGCCGCGGTTTCGCCACCACTTTTGGCAACTATCTTTACCTTACCAATGCCGATGAAATTTTTAACATCCAGTGCAAAGGTTACCATCTGGTCGCCGGGTTTGGTAAATGTTAATATTTGGTGATTATTACCCGACAGGTTGCTAAACGCGTTTGATTGTATGTCCACACTCACTGTTTTTATGCTATTCTCAGTTGCAAAAACCGTAACAGGTAATAGTATCTTCTCAGTCGGACCCAATACCCGCGGCAATGTAGCCAGCACCATTAACGGCTTTTTAACGGCCACATCCTTTTCGGCGGCGCCATAGCTGCCATTGTGGCCTGCAATAACCATTACCTTAACCGAGCCAATGTATTGCGGCAGGGTAAAAGCCGTTGTTTTCTTTTCGCCTGCATTTAGGTGGAACGGCCCCATAAATTTAACAACAGGTTTAAAGCGGTTTACGCTGATGTTTTTATTCAGATTACGGCCGCCTGCATCGCCGCCGATGCTGAGGATGCGTTCCAGTTCGCCGCCGTAGGCACCTATCACGTAATCAAACAGATCCCAGCTTTTAACGCCCAAAGCCTCGCGTGCATAGAACGCGGCGTGCGGGTCGGGTGTTTTAAAGTTAGTGATATCCAACAGGCCTTCATCAACAATAGCCAGTGTATACGTCATTTCTTTACCGGATGCTTCTGATACTGTAACCGCCGACCGCGTTTCGGGGCGGATCTTATCCGGCATATTAATGACCGGCTTCAATATGGTCTGCGGATTTTCTACCAGCAAGGGGATAGCACCATACATGCGTATCGGCAAATCGTTCACCGTTTGCGAATGGGGCTGTAGCAGCGTAACGTTTACAAAAACGTTTGGTGCCATCGTATCGTCCACCTCAAATTTGTATTGGGTTTGTCCCTTTTTGGTATCTATCCAATCTGTTTTTAACACTTTGGTGCCATTCTCAAAACTTATCAATGCCCTGCCATTTGCGGGTGTTGGTATAGTTAATGTTGCATCATCTCCAACTTTATAGCTTTTTCTGTCAGATGTGAAGGATAGCATGGCCGCTTCGCTTGGGTTGTCCTGCTGTAAGCGCTGCGCCCAGTTTGGCCAGTCTACATAAAGTTCCTTGCCGGTGGTATGCCCGGTTTGGTCGTCTTTTATCTTTACAACATAGCGGCCCCAATCAGCTTGTTTAATACGCATTTTCCACTTACCGCGCCCGTTAACCAAGGTTATGGTTTGGGTTGTTACCAGTTTATTGTACTTGTCTTGCGTAAAGTTGCTGCCCTGGTTACCCGTGTTATCCCACCACCAATGCCACCTCACTTTATACAGTTCAACCTGCACGGTACGGGTGCCGGGTAGTAAGTTACCTTTAGTGTCCACATCCACCACATCAAAAACATGATCCTGACCCGTTACAAGCATACCCGACAAGGCGTTACCCTGCGGTGCCTTTATACCTACATAGCCGCTGTAAACATTATAAGGCAAACTCACCTGACTAATGCTGAAGTTACCACCGGGTTCAAAAACCTTCGTCATAAAATTGGCGCGCAGTTGTCCGGGGGCCGCGCCCTCCGTCTCAATACTGGCGTTAATATTGGCATTGCCTGTGGCATCAAGGCTGCCTTCAAAAACGTTTTTCACCTCCGCGTTAAAAGTTTCGGTGGGGTCATCAAAGTCATAACCCTCAAAGTTTTTAAAGCTTGTTTTTTGCGATGACAAGTAAGCATCAACTGTGGCTTTCAGGTTTTGCGCTATGCCGCCAAACAACCATTTGGCGTTCAGACTACCGCTTGTATTCTCGCCTTTGGTCAGTTCCGTTTGTCCGTTAAAATCCAGGCTGATCTTTAGGCGGTTAGGCATAATGGTTTCCACCTTTATGTTTTTGGTGAAGGTGGCCCCGCCCACTTTTATCTTAGCGGTCCAGTTGCCGGTAACATCAGTAGTTTGCGTAGCCGTATGGAAGCTGTAAAAACCGTCAACAGATTTGGTGCGGGTAATACGGCTGTACAATTGCCCCATTGGGTTGTAAAAGTTAAATTCAACCGGCATTTCGGGCGGCAGCTTTTTGCCTTTATCCTCTAAAATAAATGATACAAATATGCTGTCGCCGGGCCGCCAAACGCCGCGTTCGGCATAGATAAAGCCTTTTAAACCTTTCTGTACCTCATCGCCACCAATATCAAAACGGGTAAGCGGCAGGGCGTTGTTATCGTCAATCTTTAAATAACCCCGCTCTTCGCCACGCTTGGCAACCAGCAGATAGGGCTTGCGTTTAATATCAAACCTGGCCATACCATAACCATCTGTTGTTGCTTTGGTTATTACCTGTTTTTGGTAATCCTGCAAATTAAGCTCAATACCCGATAGCGGTTGTGCTGTTAAAATATCGGTAGCAATAACCACCATGCTGTTATCTGTACCGCGCTTGGCTATCAAACCAATATTTGATGCTATTACGTTGCGGGTGGCCCATCTGCGCTTGGTAAAATAGGGTTTTGTGCAGGGGTTATCCTTATCGGCCCAGCTGTAGTCTTCGGGGTAGTAATTATCATACCTGCTCCAAAAATCATCGTCATCGTCACTGACTGATCCACCGCCGTAACCATCTTCGCCATCGTATCCGTAGTCATCATCGTCACCCTCTTTTTTTACCGGTCCACCTGCATTACAGTTGTAAAGCGAATACTCTTTACGGAAACCTATAACCACCCTATAAATAGCGCCCGGTTCTGTACGGATCAGCTTATCCAGATCCAGCATAAACCGGTTCTTTTTGCTCAGGTTTACGCCTTTATCGGCATCAAGCCTGATGGTTTTTTCAACCACAGGCCGACCGACCCTACGGAGTTCGCTACCGCCGTCAATATCATTCGTCTGGAAATATTGCGGGATATTATCCTCATAGATCTTGATGATACTTACATCAACAGCATTCAAATTAACAGCCTCAAAAGGCATCATCAGCTTACCCGCGCTTGGCAAAATAACGCCCTTGCCGGGGATGGTAACAGCAGGCAACTTGTTTTCAAAAAAGACATTGGCGCTATATGTTTTTGTTATTTTTTGGCGCGATATATTCTGGATACCCGGATTTACAAAAACGCTGTAATTACCCTCTAAACTCTCGACAGCGTAAACTTTAACCATACTGCCCTCAATGGTGTATGATGGCTCGGTTGTGTTGCCAATGCCTATCAGGCCATTAAGCTCCTGCCCTACCATAATAGCGTCTGAGAATTGCACCAGCACATACTGCTCCTGATCTTGCACTGCCTTGATATCCAGCACACGGAAATCGCCTACGGCAGGTACCTCAAATTGCTGCGCACCTTTTTTATCAACGTTAAGCGGGTCTCCGTCCCATTTTACCGTAAGCGGGGTGGTTTTGTTAGCGGCACGTACTACCTTATCAATGGTAAAGTTATGGGTACGGCTATAACTATTGTGCTGCCAGCTTATCTGCACATCCGAAGGGTAATCAACTGCTATGAGTTTTTCAATCGCTTCGTTTTTCTCCGCGTCAGCCGTTTGTACCACGCCCTCCAGTTTCATTTTATCTAGCGAGGTACGCGGCGATGTCTGCAATCCGTTAAAGGTAACTGTGTAGTCAGGCGCTATGGTTTTAAAGCAAAACTCAAACTCCTTGTGCTCATCATCCACATTAGTAACCTTGCCTAACTTAAAGGTGGCATTGTATTTTTTATCCGCATCAAGCGGTTTCTCCGGTTTAAACTCAATGGTAAGCGCGTCAACCCAATAGGCCTTACCTTTTATGGAAGGCGAAAAGCTAAAAATACCATCAGGCAAAGCTTCGTTCTGCGCGTGGCTGCCCTCTACCCGCGAAACAAGGCGGATACGGACACTACTCTCGCGCGAGATAATGCCCGCCGTGTAAGATTCTATATACTTACTGAATGACCGGTCTACCTGTTTTTCGCCTTTAAAACGACTTATTGCATAGGCAAAAGCTGCAATTAAAACAAGAGATACGGATGTGATGATAACGCCTTTTTTACTTAAAAAAAAGCCCTTTAGTGCTGACATTTTTCGGTTGGTTTGATAACGAAAATTAAACAATAAAAGTTGGAATTTGATTGGTGACAAAAAATAGATTTAAACTAACGGCAGGATATTTGCCTGATAAGTTTACACCTGATAATATGGAAATACCATGAATACAGACAACAAAGCAATACTTGAAAAAGCAAACAGAGCCGTAGCAGCAGGTGATAACGAAGGGTTTCTGTTATTTTGTACAGATGATACCAAATGGGAGTTTGTGGGGGAGCAAACCCTACAGGGTAAAGATGCAGTAAGGCAATATATGGCTAAAACCTATACAGAACCGCCTAAGTTTAATATTTCACGAGTAATTGCCGACGACGATTTTGTAAGCGTTTTGGGTAAAATCAGCCTTAAAAACGAGCAAGGAATAATGGTCAATTACAGTTATTGTGATGTATGGCGTTTTAGTGATGGAAAAATGGCTGAACTGAGGGCTTTTGTAATAGCAGAATAACCGTTTGGTGAATTTATTACGAATTAGCGACTACCAATCAACACTTATTAGCTCTGAAACCGCTTATTTTAGTAGTTTTGTATTTACTTTGTTAAAAATCAGTGTTAATTTTTTAGCTTTTTTACAGCTTTTTTCAAAAATTCAACTCAGATAAGTTTCAAATATCAGCATGTCAGTATTATTGGTAGAGGATGAACCTAATGTAGTATCAGTTGTTAAGCGCGGGCTTGCTGAATACGGGTTTAATAATATAAGCGTGGCTACCGACGGGCTTACCGGCCTGCAAATGGCTACGGGTTATCCCTTTGATCTGATAATACTGGATGTTATGCTGCCCAATATGGATGGTATACAATTGTGCAAGCGCATTCGCGCTATTGACACGCGCACGCCAATTTTAATGCTTACCGCGCTTAATTCTACCGAGAACATTGTGATGGGCTTGGAAAGCGGAGCCGACGACTACCTGGCAAAACCATTTAAAATGGCAGAACTGGCGGCCCGTTTAAAAACACTGCTAAGGCGCAGCAGCAACGAGCCTAAACAGGACGCTAATACCTTTACCTGGGAGGACCTTGAATTGGATACAGATGCCAAAGTATTGTGTCGCGCCGGTAAGCAGCTTAACCTTTCGCCTACAGAGTACCGGCTGATAGAGTACTTTATGAAAAATCCAAAAAAGGTACTGTCGCGCATACAGATATTAGAAAGTGTTTGGGATATCAATTTTAACCTGGGCACTAACGTAGTTGATGTATATATAAACTACCTGCGTAAAAAGCTGGACAAAACCAATCTGACGCGTTATATACATACTGTTTTTGGTATGGGTTACATGCTAAAGGAGGCGGAATAATTGAAGATAACCAGCAAAATAACCCTGCTATTTCTGGGCTTATCCACAGCCATTTTGCTGCTGCTGAATGTTTTTATCCTCTACTTTGAGTATCAGTTTAACTACCGGGATTTTTTTAAACGACTTGAGGCCCGAACCAACCTTACCGCCGAGATAAATTTGCTGCCCGGCGGCGACAAGAACGCTTACCAGGAGGTACGAAACCGCTACCTGGAGCAGCTTGACGGCGAAAAGGAATACATTGTTAAGGCCAATAAAAACGGCAAGTATAAAAATCCGGGCGTGCCCGATGAGTTTTTTCAGGACATTATCACCCTAAAAAGCACCACCTACCGTAAGGACAATAAATTTTTTGCCGGGAAAGTATTTACCATAAATAAGGATAATTACATTGTAATAGCTACCGCGCTTAACGCCTACGGATTGCGCGAAATAGAAGAGCTGCAAAGAATATTATTGATGGGCTTTGCAGGCGCGCTTATTATTGTATTTTTTGTGGGAAGGGCCTTTTCTAAATATACTATAGCACCTGTTCGAAAGATAATTCAAAAGGTTAACAGCATAACGTCTGACAACCTGCACCTGCGGCTGGATGAACCCCGCGGAAAGGATGAGATAGCCGAACTATCGCACACGTTTAATAACATGCTTAACCGGCTTGAAACGGCTTTTGAAACGCAGAACAATTTTGTAAGCAACGCTTCGCACGAACTGCGCACTCCGCTGACAGTAATTAACGGCGAGCTTGAACTTGCACTTAACGATAGCAAAACTGACGAAAAGCACCACCAGGCTTTAAAAGTTATTTATGACGAGTCTAACAAGCTGATACAGATGTTAAACAGCCTGTTATCATTAGCGCAAACCGGCTTTGATGGTAAAAAACAAAACTGGCAGCCCATACGCATGGATGAACTGGTTTTAGAGGCGGTTGAATCTGTAAAAAAAATCATCCCGAAAAGCAATATCCAGGTAGATTTTTCGGGCTTGCCTGCAGATGCTGAAGGCCTTTACGTATCAGGCAACGTAAATCTGCTTAACCTGGCTGCAACAAATATCATCAGCAACGGTTGCAAATACTCGCATAACGATATTGTAGACGTTAAACTTTTTACTCAGAATAACAGCATCGTATTTTCTGTTACCGACCACGGCATAGGCATACCCGCCACAGAAGTGCAGCACATTTTTGAGCCATTCTTCAGGGCATCAAACACGCACGATTATAGCGGCCACGGGGTGGGTTTGCCTTTAACATTAAATATTATCCGCTTACATAATGGCACCATTGGCATACGGTCTGAAGTTAATTCAGGTACAGAGATCCAGGTGTTTCTGCCGCTTTACCGCGCCAACTCTAATTAAATTCTAATACGGCTCTTAGAGGTTCTTAATAAGTGCGGGGTACTATTGTATCATAACAATTAGTGCTCACTTAACATTAAAGAACCATGAAAACAGTACTTATTCCAACCGATTACCGAACCGAATCACTACAATACATCCCTCAGCTACTATCAAAGTTCTACCCTGAAAAGGTTGACGTAGTTATGGTACACATGATGAGTGTTACCGATTGCGTAAGGGAATTGCTAATGCTAACGCGCCGCTCGGCAGAATACAAACACATTTCAGACGAGTTTTATAACGGCTGTATAGGTCTTAAAAACGAAAACCCGAGTCAGCTTAACAATATCCGTCTGGAATTTTTTTACGGAAATACCACGTCGGCATTCAAAAATTTTATTGACTTGCATGACATCGATGCCGTTTTAGAGCTCACCGGGTACAGGTACAAAATGCTTAACCAGGCCAGCATAAATCCGGTTGAAATGATAGACCGCTGCGGAAAGAAAATTGTAAAAATAAATAGCAGAGAATTGCAGAGAAATCCGGTTGTATTAAAGCTGGAAGTTGTAAGCGAAACAGAACAAGCACCCATGCTTGCCGAACAATATGTTTAACCAAATTTAAAACTTTATGCTACTAAAGAAAAATATACCGGTAAGCTACGTTGTGGGCAAAATAAAAATGGAATTGGCACTGCTGGCGGTTTACTCGTCGTTAGTTTACATAGCTCATACCGTTTACAATTTTCCGGGCGTATCTATACCCATTGCCATACCGGCAATATTGGGAACCATCATATCATTGTTGCTTGCTTTCAGATCAAACCAGGCGTATGACCGCTGGTGGGAGGCCCGCTCATTGTGGGGCGCTATTGTAAACGATTCGCGCTCATTCGCGCGGCAGGTACTTACCTTCGTTGATAATTCATATGATAACGAGGACAGGTCTGCCTTACGCGAGCGAATAATTAAACGGCAAATAGGCTGGGTTTATAGCCTAAGCAAACACCTGCGCGGGCAAAACGCGCGTGATACCTTGAATAACCTTGTTTCTGAAGAAGAAAAAAGAGCCGTTTCAAGGCTGGACAATACCCCGATGGCCCTGCTGGAGCAGCACGGTAACGACCTGCGTTTATTACTGCGCCTGGGTTGGGTAAACGAGTATCAGCAGATTGCTATGGATGAAACGCTGTGCCGTTTTTCAAACGCTATGGGTGCCTGCGAGCGGATAAAGAATACCGTTTTCCCGGTTACTTATAGCTTGTACATACATATGCTGGTTATATTATTTGCTTTGATGATGCCATTTAGCCTAATAGAGCATTTCGGCATATTCCAGATACCATTGGTGGTAGCCATGTCAGCATCGTTCTTTTTGATCGAAAAAATGGCCATCCACCTGCAGGATCCCTTTGAGAATAAACCAACAGATACGCCAATGACTGCCATAAGCAAAAAAATTGAAAACGATCTGCGCCAGTTACTTAAAGACGAATATGCAAAGGTGCCCGAACCGGGCGCGTCTCCGCAAAATAATGTTATGTTCTATATTTTGTAGTTAACCCTAAAATAACCATGATAGCAGAACAGTTGCCGGCGGCTTAGCTGCCCGGCAACGTTCTGTTTTTTTGATCCCGTAGCTCAGCCGGATAGAGCGTCCTGATATTTTTTCGGGAAGGACTTTGGTTCAAATCCAAACGGGATCACATTTGTGGTATATGCTGATTAGTAAGTGGCTTGCAACTCATTAGCTAATAAAGTTTAGCTAATGAGTTTTCAGACTTAATACTCGTTACCAAGTCACTTATCTTTTTGTAGCTCGCTGTATACAATAAACCCGCCATACTTATGCGCTTTACACCGCAATCAACTAATAGCTGCACATCTGCAATTGCAGATACACCCACCACATTTACCGGAAGATCAACAGCCGCGACTATTTCTTTTATAAGTCCCGTATCGTTCACTCCGGTTACAAACAGCCCGTTGGCTCCGGCAGCTTTATACAATTTTGCCCTTGCAATTACTGTTTCAAAAGGGTTGGGTAGCTTTTGCAAAAAAACGTCTGTGCGGGCATTAATAAATAATTGCTGGTTGGAGCTTTTAAGGTAATTGCTAATGGTATATAATTTCTCTAAATAGATCTCTTCACCCTGCGGGTCTTCCAGGTTGATGCCAACAACGCCAATATCAATAACAGATTGAATGTTGGCTATTAGATGCTGCTGATCATTAGTATACCCCCTTTCCATATCCATAGATAAGGGAATATTTAATACTGATTTTATCCGCTTCACCACGTATAACATCTCATCAAACGGAATTTGTTCTCCATCCTTGTAACCCAACGAGTCGGCAATGGCACCGCTTGATGTAGCAACCGCGTCAAATCCTGCTTTTTCAATTATCTGAGCGCTTTTGGCATTCCATGCATTGCCGACTACGAGGGGCTGTGATTGGTGATGAAGGTTATAAAATGTTTGGTACTGATCCATAACAAAAGGTGACTTACAAAACCGGTTTTTCTACTTTACCTGTAGTAATATAGTTGAATAAACTTTGCTGAATGAGCTGCCCCCATGCATTGGAACAGGCATCGTAACATTCAACTTCGGGGTTGATGCCCTGGTGCGTAAATTGCAATTTGGTTTTACCGCCTTCTTGGCTGATCTCAAAAATCATCTTTGTACCGATCCATTCCTCTTTATCTTCAATAAAGTTAAGCTGACTATCCGTTACCAGCCACACCACCTTTCTACCCGGTGTCAGTTCGGTTATCCATTGCTTTGAGTAATGCATATCCTGGTAGCGATAGGTAAATTCACCATTTAAATTTTTGGTATCGCCTTCAAAATCTCCCGACCACCAGTTTTGCGGTGTATTAACTGTGTCAAAAACCTCGGCAGGTGTTTGCTCAACGGTTATTGTAGTTGTAAAATCTGTAGTTTGCATGTTTGTTAGTATTAGGTATGACATTATTTAGCTTACTGCCGATGTTAAAATAATTTTTCTGCAGGTGGGGTTACGCCAGCCAATCGCAGGTAAACTGTAGTTTGCCCCCTGTGATGTGCCTGATGTTCAAGCGACTTGGCCAAACCTGTTCTTTTAGACATATCAAAACTTCCTACCATTTTAACATTTTCGTCCAGCTGAGCTTCCGTATTTTTTTTGATCTGCGCTATCACAAAATCATAGCTTGCCAATACTACACTGCTTACATTGGCTTTAGATTTAGCCGCTGTTTTTTCAAACTGACCCTGGGCAAATGGACTTTTAATAGCCAATGCTGAACAAGCCAAACCATAGTTAGCATCTGCAAGGTGTAACATTTGTTCTGCAAATGATCTCATTTCAGGTGTTGGTTTTAAAGTGTAACCACTTTCGGGCATCGCATCTAAATACTCTTTAGTATAAGCTTTGGATCGTTCCCATTCCTTTACAATGTCAGTTACTTTTACCTGCGCTTGTGCCAGCTGGCTGGCAGCCATTATAAAAAGCGCGAAGATTAAATTTTTAATTTTCATATGGTTATTTGTTTTACACCACAAACATAGATGTAAAATTGCCACCCGGCATAGGGTAAAATGGACAATATGATGGGTTGATTTGGACATTTAAACAATTTACCTTTGCTGTTATGAAGCACATAACCATAGTTGCGCCCAATTGCCAAACCAACCTGGGAACAGTGGCCTGCATTGCAGGCGCTTATGAAATTTTCTCGCGCGCTGGCGAGTATTTTAAAGAGAGCGGTAATAAAGAGCTATATAAAATTGAAATTGCAGGAGTGGCCAGCAATACGGCTTTAGCAGGCGGGCTATTTTCTGTGAACATCCATACCCCGGTTGCGGATATTAAGCGAACTAACCTGGTAATTATACCATCCTTAAATGCCAACTTTGAAAAGGGAGGCAAGGGCAACACCGAGATTATAGACTGGATTGTGAATCAATATAAAAACGGGGCCGAAATTGCTACTATGTGCAGCGGCGCTTTTATGCTGGCTTCAACCGGTTTATTGGATGGCCGGAGCTGTTCTACGCATTGGAATTATGCTAATCTATTCAGGACCTTATACCCCGATGTAAACCTGCAGCCCGATGAGTTAATTACCGACGAAAATGGCATCTACACCAATGGTGGAGCCTATTCATTTTTAAATTTGGCACTTTACCTGGTTGAGAAGTATTATGACCGCAAGACCGCCATTTTTTGTTCTAAAGTTTTTCAGATAGAAATGGACAGGCAAAGCCAGTCGCCGTTCATTATTTTCAGGGGGCAGAAACAGCACAACGACGAAATGGTAAAAGAAGCGCAGGCGTATATAGAAAGTCAGCTAACCGAGAAAATATCTATTGAAACCTTATCGTCGAAGTTTTCAGTCGGCCGCAGAAATTTCGACCGCAGGTTTATAAAGGCTACCGGCAACACCCCTATTGAGTATATGCAACGCGTTAAAGTTGAATCGGCTAAGCGGGCATTCGAAACTACCCGAAAGTCGATCAATGAAATTATGTACGAGGTGGGCTACTCTGATCTGAAAGCCTTTCGCGAAGTATTTAGAAAATTTACCGGCGTATCTCCGCTGGTTTACAGGAGTAAGTATAATAAGGACGCGGCGGGTATTTAGCCTTTCATCAAATTTCTTTCAAAAAATTTGCGTAGTTAAATAACTACATATATATTTGTAGCCATATAACTACATAATGAATTTAAGACGAGATGTATTCCAGGCCATTGCCGACCCCACCCGCAGGGCCATACTACTGCTGCTGGCATCGCAAACCATGACGGCGGGGGCTATAGCAGCCAATTTTGATACCGCCCGCCCAACGGTATCTAAACATTTGCAGATCCTTACCGAATGCGAATTGCTGGCACAAACGCAAACCGGCCGCGAAGTTCATTACCACATCAACGCGAAAAAAATGAAAGAAGTAGCCGAATTTATTGAGCCGTTCCGCCAGATGTGGGATGACAGATTTAATAAACTGGAAGCCATTATGAAAAATTATCCGCAGAAAAAACAATAAACCTTATGGAACTGAAAACAAAAATTGATGCCCTGGATGGTAGAAACGACCTCACCATTACCCGCGAATTTGAGCTACCGGTAGCGCTGCTTTTTATGGCCTATACCGAGCCTGAAATTATTGAGCAATGGATGGGTACAGAAGTGCTTCACCTGGAAAACAAAAAGCACGGCGGCTTTCAATTTGAAACTACCGACCCCAAAGGAAATAAATATCGTTTTAATGGCGCTATACACGAATTTATAGTTGACGAAAAGATAACCCGCACCTTTGAGTTTGAGAATATGCCCTTTGATGTGCAGCTGGAGTTTCTGGAATTTGAAAAACTGACGGACCATACCAGCAAGCTAACCATACATACCATATACCGCTCTGTTGAGCACCGCGACCAGGTGTTGCAAATGCCGTTTAAGCAGGGGCTTAATATGGCGCATAACCGTTTGCAGGAAATAGCAGCTAAATTAAAATAAACCCATCATGACAAAGAGAAACAAGATCATTTATTGGATAGCCACACTTTGGCTGGCGCTGGGCATGCTGTCAACCGCTGTAGTGCAATTGCTTAAAGTGAAAGATGAGGCCGCTATGGTGACGCGGCTGGGTTACCCACTTTATTTATTAACGCTATTGGGTATTTGGAAAATTTTGGGTGTGATAGCGGTGCTAATGCCTAAATTTGGTTTAGTGAAGGAATGGGCCTACGCGGGTTTCTTCTTCGCCATGTCAGGCGCTGTGTATTCGCACCTGGCAACTGGAGATAAGACCGTGTCGCTTTTTGGGCCCATACTTTTAATTGTATTAACCATTGTATCGTGGTATTTCAGACCGGCAGACAGACGGCTTATACCTAACTAATAAAATAATCATGAGCAAAAACATATTATCGCCACAACAAAACACGGAATTGCTAGGCATACTTAAAGCACGTTTCGAGCATCATACACAGCGCCATGCGGGTATAAATTGGCCGGATGTACAGCGCAAACTGGAAGCGGCTCCCGAAAATCTGTGGACGCTAAATGAAATGGAATTTACCGGCGGCGAACCCGATGTAGTTGGGTTTGATGATAAAACCGGCGAATATATTTTCTTTGATTGCGCTGCCGAAAGCCCCAAAGGACGCCGCAGCATTTGTTACGACCGCACCGCATGGGAAGCCAGGAAAGAGCATAAACCTGAAAATACCGCTATGGATATGGCCACTGAAATGGGTGTGGAAATACTAACAGAAGAGCAATACCGCGAACTGCAAACATTAGGCAACTTTGACCTAAAAACATCAAGCTGGATAAAAACCCCGGCAGATATCAGGAAATTGGGTGGCGCTATTTTTTGTGATCGCAGGTATAATACAGTTTTCACATATCATAACGGGGCAGACTCTTATTATGCAGCAAGAGGATTCAGGGGAGTTTTGAAAGTGTAGTTTCTGCTAAGCTTTAGATACATTCTGAATAGCACAAATTGTACGCGCGGCATTTTCATAAAATTATCTTTGCCTCCAGATAATTATAAAATATGGCAACAAAACTTACCATTAACAATAACGGCTCAGTAAAAATAGACGGCGATTTTGAAATAGTAGATATGCAGGGCAACGCCTATGGCTTGCAGGGCAGAACTGTGGTATCTATATGCCGCTGCGGCTTATCTGCCAACAAACCATTTTGCGATGGATCACACAAAGGGCACTTTGAACACAACGCGGTAGCGTTTGATCTGCCGCCTAAGAAAGTATAATAAACTTCATAGTTGAGCGTCTTAACGCCGTATTCATAAATAGCGATGGGTTTGAAACCCATCGCTATTTGTATATTTGCCCCCTGAATGCTCTCCCAATACAACAAACTCAATAATATTTTAGGCTGGCTGTGCTTTGCCGTTGCAGCCATAACCTACACGCTTACTTTAGAGCCCTCTGTAAGTTTTTGGGATTGCGGCGAATTTATATCGTGTGCTTATCGTTTACAGGTATCGCACCAGCCAGGGTATCCCCTGTTTGCCATGTTGGGCAAGGTATTCTCTTTACTTTCTTTTGGCGACCGTACCAAAGTTGCTTATTTCACTAATCTGGGTTCAGCAATTGCCAGCGCGGCAACTGTGATGTTTCTGTTCTGGACAATTACGGCCCTGGCCAAAAAATTATTAGCCAACAGTAAACAATGGACACAGCAGCAACAAACCCTGTTAATAATGGGCAGCGGTTTAGTGGGTGCCCTATGCTTTGCTTTTTCTGATACTTTTTGGTTCTCGGCGGTTGAAACCATTGTATTCGCGCTATCGGCATTATGTACAGCCATTGTTTTTTGGGCGATATTAAGGTGGGATGCCCACGCGGATGAACCCGGCGCTGATAAATGGCTGATATTTATTGCCTACATAATTGGCCTGTCTATAGGCATCCACCTGCTCAATTTGCTTACTATCCCAGCTGTTACCCTGGTTTATTTTAACAGGCGCAATAAGGTAATGAATTTACCAAAAGCCATCATCGCCTTTTTTACCAGTGTTATTATTTTAGCGTTGGTGCAATTTGGCATAAGGCAATACACTATAAAAGCTGCCGCTTATGTTGATCTGTATTTTGTAAACTCGCTTGGTTTTGGTTTTAACACCGGGGCCATTTTATTTTTTATATTGCTGATATTGGTGCTTGTTGCCGCCATAGTCTACAGCATCAAAACAAAAAAGCCTACACTCAACCTTGCACTACTTTGCGTGGCGTTCATCTATTTTGGTTACGGCTCGTTCGCTTATATCCCCATTCGCGCTACTGCAGGTACTAATTTGAACAACTCAAACCCGGATAACGCTTTTACGCTGAACAGCTACCTTAACCGCGATCAGTACGGACAAATGCCATTATTCTACGGGCCTTATTTTGATGCCAATATAATTGAGCGGAAAGATAAGGGCAAAATGTACATAAAAGGCGAAAAGCGCTACGAGGAATCGGGTAAAAGGCCGGCCTATGTTTATGATCATAATACCTTTTTCCCCCGCATTTTCAGTCGCGATGCCGGCGATCAAGGCTTTTACCGTCAATGGCAGCAAATCCCCGAGGACAGGGCACCTAATTTTATTGACAACATTGGTTTCTTTTTAAGCTGGCAAACCTACCAGATGTATGTGCGCTACTTTTTATGGAATTTTTCCGGTCGCGTTAACGAGATAGACGGGCAGCAGCACATGGGCGGCTTTAATGGCTATGTTAACGGCGACTGGACCACCGGCATTTTTGACGGATTTAAACAGTTACCAAAATCGGTTACACAAGGCACTAATTATATGCCGCTATATGCCCTGCCACTGCTGATTGGTTTTTTAGGCATGTGGTATCATTTTAAACACCGCAAACGCGATGCTGTTGTGATATTGCTGTTATGGTTCTTCACCGGTATGGCCATTATGCTGTATGTTAACCAACCTGCCATACAACCACGCGAAAGGGATTACTCCTATGTATCTTCGTTTTACGCGTTTGCTGTTTGGGTTGGTTTAGGGGTAATAGCATTGGCAACGCTGTTAAAAAAATGGGTAAGATCTGAAAGATCTGTTATAGTATCTATTTGCATTGGTTTAGTAGTTGTACCGGTTTTAATGGCATTTACCGAGTGGCGCGGACATGATCGTTCAACAAAAACCGTAGCGCGCGATATGGCTTATAATTACCTCAATTCCTGCCCTCCTAACGCTATTTTATTTACCTACGGCGATAACGACACCTATCCCTTATGGTATGCGCAGGAGGTCGAAAACATACGGCCGGATGTACGGGTGGTTAACATCAGCCTGCTATCAACAGATTGGTATATCCGCCAAATGCAACGGCAAATGAATCAGTCGGAACCGCTGCCTGTTACTATGCCGTTCAGTAAATACAAAGCCGGCACGCGGGATATGGTTTACTACAAGGATAGCGGCCAACAGCAAAATACAGAGTTGAAAGATGTTTTTGATTACATCATATCAGATAAAAGCGAGCTTAAATCTAAAAGCGGCGTGCGGTTCCACGCCATCCCCACAAAAAATCTTAAAATAACAGTAGATAAAAACGCGGTTAAAAACAACCATGTTTTGGCTGCCAACCAACAAAACCTGGTAGCCGATAGCCTTACATGGCGCTATAATTCGGACCTTATTATGAAGGACGATCTGGCCATTTTAGATATGCTTGCGCATAACAACTGGAAACGCCCGGTATGTTTTACCGTTACCATAGGCAGCAACAATATGGCAGGCTTGCAAAATTATTTGTACCGCGAAGGGTTTACCTACCGTTTGTTACCGCTAAAACCTGATACAGCGCTGGCAGATCAGACGATGAAAATTAACCCGGGTGTGATGTACAATAATGTGATGAACAAATTCAGATTTGGCAATTATAAAAACGCCCGCTATCTGGACGAACAAAGCCGCACCATGTTCTTCAACGCAACAACTACCGCCTTTAGCCTGCTGGCGCAAGATCTGATAAAGAGCGATCAGCCGGATCTGGCTGCCAAAGTTATCCGTAAATACGATAAAGAAATGCCCGAAATATTGGTGGATATGCGGGCAGCAAACAACCGGCTTACCTTAGCTAAAATGGCGTATCAGTTGCGCCAAAAGGCCATCGGCACAAAAATGGCTGAGGGGTTGGATAACTACGTAACAGATCAGCTGGACTATTATTCGGGGCAATTATACAGCGGCGGCGTTAACGGCTATAACATAGTTAAGGGGATAGACATCCTGAAGGAGCTTGCCGACCTGAGCAAAACTGCCGGTCAAACTAAATTCAGCAACCAACTAACAGCTAAAATTACCCGCTACCAGGCGCGTTTTGTCAAGGTAATAGCCCACATGGAGCAACTCAAATAATTGCTTTTCGGCGTAAACTACTTTTTATATTTTTTATTATCGATTGCCGTTAAATTATTTCTATCTTGCTACTATAACCGTAGTTAACCAGCATCTATTGAAATCTAAAGTAATTAAGTCGGCAGATTATACGTGCCCTAAATGCGGTGCGCCATTTCATTT
Organism: Mucilaginibacter calamicampi; assembly: GCF_042676765.1. Taxonomy (NCBI): domain Bacteria; kingdom Pseudomonadati; phylum Bacteroidota; class Sphingobacteriia; order Sphingobacteriales; family Sphingobacteriaceae; genus Mucilaginibacter; species Mucilaginibacter calamicampi. Next base: position 280,132 of record NZ_JBHTHU010000005.1, on the reverse strand, counting down.
TAAACAACGCAGGGGGCTGTTTATAAGGATGTTTCTTCCTTTTCTGCCCGTAATGAAACTATTTTGCGCAAAATGCAGCAAAGGCAGGTACGTTTGGATAAACACTAAAAAGTAAAACCCGCGTAATCGTTTGCGTAGTTTATGTAAGGAGTTTTAGTTGGATATATATAACTTTAAATATCCAATTAACCCTGCTTTATGAACATTAACGACAATACCCGCAGACAATTTTTAAAGAAAACGGCTATGGTAGCCGGTGGCAGTTTACTGCTTCCGCCATCGCTATTAGCTTCTCCCCCTCCGCCGCCACCGGTAAAAGCCGCTGATGCTAAAATACGTTTCTCGGTAATAGGCATTAACCACAGCCACATAAACGCCATGGTTGATGCTGTAACACGCGGAGGCGGCCAAATAGTAGCTGTTTACGCCAAAGAGCCTGATCTGCTGGCCTCGTTTATGCGCAGATATCCAACGGTAAAAAAAGCAGCGACTGATACCGAAATTTTGGAAGACCCTTCCATCCAGCTTATTTTAAGTTCAGGAATTCCGGTTGACCGCGCCCCCTTGGGTGTTAAGGTAATGCAGCATGGCAAAGATTACCTGGTTGATAAACCGGGTGTTATAACGCTTGATCAGCTGGCCGAAGTGCGTAAAGTGCAGAAGCAAACCAAACGCATTTACTCTATAATGTACAGCGAAAGGCTGGAGAATAAGGGCAGCGTAAAAGCAGGCGAGCTGGTGCAGGCCGGAGCCATTGGCAAGGTGGTGCAAACCATCAACATAGCCCCGCATAAAATGACGCCTAAAAGTCGCCCCGATTGGTTTTTTGATCCTAAATATTATGGCGGTATCATTACCGACATTGGCTCGCACCAGTTTGACCAGTATTTGTTTTATACCGGCTCAACCAAGGCCGAGGTTACAGCATCGCAGGTGGCCAATGTGCATAACCCACAATACCCAAAATTTGAAGACTTTGGTGATGCCATGGTACACGGCAACGGCGGTATGGGCTACGTGCGCTTGGATTGGTTCACCCCCGATGGTGTAAGCGTATTTGGCGATGGCCGCCTTACCATTCTGGGTACGGATGGTTATATTGAAGTGCGTAAATATATTGACATAGCAGGCAGGCCGGGTGGCAGTCACGTTTTTTTGGCAGATAAAAAAGGCATTCAATACATTGATTGCGCCAACCAGGTGCTGCCCTTTGGCGAGCAGTTTGTTAACGATGTACTTAACCGCACCGAAACCGCCATGCCACAGGCGCATTGCCTTTTAGCTACAGAGTTGGCGTTGCAGGCGCAGGCGAAAGCCAAACGGTTGGATTTGAAATTGTAATTGCTGATACTTGCTTAAGAGTTTCCGAGAGGTTTAAAAAGAAGCGGCGGGCAGTGCGATTCCCTCCCCACGGGAGGGTGTAGGGAGGGGTTATGCCGCCTTACAAAACCCCTTCCCGCCATTTCACAACCTGCCGCACCCTTCCCCGAGGAAGGAGTTTTGATGGTGACACCCAATGTTAAGTATCCAATAATGAAGGTAACTTGGACATTCGGCATTCAGTGTTTCATTTTAAAAGGCTTCGGTTTTAAGGGGAGATCAGCGTGGGCAAAACATTTCCATCCTACTTAAGTTATACTATCATGGCCACCTTCAATGAAATAATAGCATCAGAAAAACCAGTGTTGGTTGATTTTTCGGCCGAGTGGTGCGGGCCCTGCAAAATGATGCCCCCTATTTTGCAGCAGCTTAAAAGCAGCCTGGGCGATAAAGTAACCGTTATCAAAATTGATATTGATAAAAATCCGGCTGTGGCCAACGCCTACGGCATACAAAGCGTGCCCACGCTAATGGTATTTAAAAACAGCCAAACCAAATGGCGACAAAGCGGCGTTGTGCCCGCTACGCAGTTAGAGCAGGTGCTAACGCAATACCTGTAGCAAACTTAATATAGCCTTAGTATTACTTTCATTTGGCACCTTTAACTTTAAGGTAAGTATTTAACGCGTATTTAACATTTCAATCGCAATATTTTGCGCCGAATAATGTTTTAATAAAAGCATCTACAAAATTTACTACCTATAAAAAACCGGAGGCATTATGTTACAGCAATTAGGCTTTTTGCCACAGCGTCAGTTTCATGTTTTGATCAGCCTGCCCGGGCAGGAACTTAACCTCACCGTTTTACCCCATAACGACGGCCACTTTAAAGTAATAGAACACGGCGATGTGCTAGGCGAAGTTGACCTTACGCCCGATTATAAATGCGTGCACCGCAGCGGTAAACTCAACAACAATATAATTAAGCAATTAGAACAGCATATAAGCGATTATTACGGCAGGTTTAAAGAGTTGTTTGGGTAATAATTAAAATCCTCTCCAACTCGTCTTTGCAAGGAACGGAGCAATCTCTGCGCGATAGCATGTGGGGGCTTATTAATTGTTTGGTTAAGTTTTAGCGGTACTATCCCGCTCATTAATCCTATCCCATCTTTACATTTTTTGTCTCACCGTGGGACAAAAATCACCATTTTCACATCATATCTGATAATCAATCAATTACCCCAATTTCATAGCTAATTTTCCTGACGAATAAGTTGTCTCACTTTGTCCCACAGGCAAACCGTAAAATATTAATTGTCAGGTGTTTAATGAAAAATCTGTCCCAACCTGTCTCACTTTGTCCCGCAATCGTGTGAGACGAAACACGCCGTAATTTGTTGCAGATATGTGGCTAAAGTTTGTACTTTTAAAATCGGGAGTCGAGCCGTAAACCCTATGCCGGCAAGCCCCGTGTAAACCAATTAAAAACCGTATTAAACAAACATAAGCTATGGAAGAATCGCGTCGTAAATTTATTAAACAGGCGTCAATAGCTACAGGCGGCCTGCTGGTAAGCAAAACCGCCTGGAGCGCACAAAGTTACAAGCGCATCATCGGGGCTAATGATAGAGTTCGGGTGGGCGTTGTTGGTTATTCTGACAGGCACAAAGGCGCGCACATGCCTTGTTTTATGAACCACTACAAAGAACTGAACTTTGATATTGTGGCGGTATCAGACATATGGAACAAACGCCGCGAAGAAGGCGTTGCCACATGGAAACAGAAAATGGGGCATGACATTGAGGCCTGCCGCAATAATGAAGAAATGTATGGCAAAAAACTGGTTGACGCCGTGTTTGTAAGCACTGCCGATTTTCAACACGCCCGACACGCCATTGAAGCCGTAAAAGCAGGTTGCGATGTATACTGCGAAAAACCCTTTGCCGAAACCATGGAAGACAACCGCGAAGCTTTAAAGGTAATTAAGGCATCTGACAGGATTGTGCAGATCGGATCGCAAAGGCGTAGTGGTACTAATTATCATGCGGCCAATGATTTTATTAAATCAGGAAAGTTTGGGCCTATAACAATGGTTGAACTAGCATGGAACGTTAACCAGCCCGGCAGGTGGCGCAGGCCCGATGTAGTAGCGCAATTAAAGGAAGCAGATACTGATTGGAAGAGGTTTTTAGGAAACCGCCCGTTTGAAAAGTTTGACCCACGTATATATTTAGAATATCGCCTGTTCTGGCCTTATTCATCAGGCTTACCCGGCCAATGGATGAGCCATCAGATTGATACGGTACACTGGTTTACGGGTTTAAAACACCCACGAAGTGTAACCGCTAACGGTGGTATTTATCAATGGAAAGATGGCAGGCGTAACTGGGATACCATTACCGCAGTATTTGATTATGGCCCGGCAGACGATCCTGCAACGGGTTTCCAGGTATCGTTTCAGTCGCGTATGCATAACGGCACCGAAAACCCTACCGAAATTTACTATTCAAACGGCGGCGAGCTTAACCTTGATACTAACAAAATATCGCCTAAAGGCGGCTTAACACAGCGGTTTGCAGCAGCCATGAACATGCAGCCATTTTTATTGCCCGAACAAACCCTGGCAAGTACAGAAAAAGTAGTGGCAAGTGCCAACACGGGTGGCGACGCCTTAACGTCTGCCCATGTGCGCAATTGGATGGAATGTATACGCAGCAGAAAAACACCTAATGCACCTGTTGAGGCGGGTTATTCACATTCTATTGCCAACATTATGACCACCGCCGCGGCGCACACTGGCGGCAAGGCAACTTTTGATGAGAAGACCCAGGAGGTTATGGTTAATGGCAAGGTGTTTAAGTATTAAGACTTAACATATTCAACAACTATGAGCAAGTTTAAAACACCCGCTTTAATTGTGGCATTATGTGCAGTATGTGCAAGTGCCATGGCCCAACAGCAGGTGATTGTTAGGTCATCGGCAAAAGGTAAAATAGACGTAACTATTGGCGGCAAAGCCTTTACCAGTTTTTTATATCCGGATACGCTGGAGAAATCAGTACTTTATCCGTTGGTAGCGGCTAATGGCACAACGGTAACACGGGGCTTTCCGCTTAACCCGCAGCCCGGCGATCCTATTGATCACCCGCATCATATTGGCCTTTGGTTTAACTATGAAAACCTGAATGGCTTAGATTTCTGGAACAACAGCTATGCTATCCCGACGGCTAAGAAAAGTCAATACGGCTGGATCCGCACAGATAAAATATTGGAAACCAAAAGCGGAACCACGGGCGTTATTGCCTACCACGCCAACTGGACCAACCAGGCCAAAGAGGTGATATTGCAAGAAACCACCCGATATGAGTTTAGTGGCGACGCTAACAGGCGGATAATTGACAGGATCACTACCATTAAGGCCGATATGGAAGCCAGGTTTACCGATGCTAAGGATGGCATGCTGGGCATTCGCCTGGCGCATGCGCTGGAGATACCCAGCACGGTAGATCAAAAGTTTACAGACGATAAAGGCATTGTTACAATTGTTAAGGCCGGTACAGATAAAATACCCAACGGCAATTACTTAACCAGCGCAGGCAAAACAGGCGACGATGCGTGGAGCACCCGCGGCGAATGGTGCAAAGTATTTGGCAAGATGGGAGCGGATTCTATCAGCGTGTCCATTATTGATCACCCTAAAAACCCTAACTACCCTACCTTTTGGCATGCACGCGGGTATGGCTTATTTGCCGCTAACCCATTAGGCGAAAAGATCTTTACCAATGGCAAATCGGCTAAGAACCTGGTATTGCAAAAGGGGGAATCGGTTACGTTTAGGTACAGAATAGTTGTTAGTAATGGCAAAACCACACCAGGCGTTAAGGAGTTGAATGCGATGGCGAGTGCGTTTTCGAAAAAGTAACCGCTTATTTATTTGTCATCCTGAACGCAGTGAAGGATCTTATCCGTCTCGCTAAGCTAGGCGCCCTGCACGGCATCGCTTACAACATTCTTCGCTGTTGCACAGAATGACAGAGAAAACAACAAAGCCTTTCCAACTGGAAAGGCTTTGCTATTCTATCAAAATCCGAAATCGAAAATTCGAATCCGAAATTAAATATGTATCGGCCTGTTGGCGGTTGCGGCTAAACAAGCTTCGCGCATAGCTTCAGTGTAAGTCGGGTGCGCATGGCTCATGCGGGTTACATCCTCTGCACTGGCACGGAACTCCATCGCGCAAACGGCCTCGGCAATCATATCGGCAGTACGCGGACCGATCATGTGTACACCTAATATCTCGTCGGTAGCTTCGTCAGCCAATACTTTCACAAAGCCGTCCATATCACCGCTGGCTACTGCCCTGCCGCTTGCACGGAACGGAAACGAACCTGATTTGTATTTAATACCTGCTGCTTTCAGCTGCTCTTCTGTCTGACCAACAGCCGCAACCTCCGGCCAGGTATAAACAACACCCGGTATCAGATTATAGTTGATATGTGGTTTTTGTCCGGCAATGGTTTCGGCAACATAAGTACCTTCATCTTCGGCCTTGTGGGCCAGCATAGCGCCGCGTACCACATCGCCAATGGCGTAAACACCTTTAACGCTGGTTTCCATGTGGTCGTTAACAGTGATCTTACGTCCGCGCTCTTCAACGGTGATGCCTATCTTATCCAAGCCCAGGCTATCTGTATAAGCAACACGGCCAACAGCTACCAGGCAGTAATCGCCTTTCAGTTCTTTCTTTTCGCCTTGCGGAGAATCAAAAGTAACGGTAACCTCTTTACCCTTAACGGTAGCGCCGGTAACCTTATGCCCCAGGTAAAACTCCATTCCTTGCTTAGATAATACCTTTTGCAATTCTTTACCCAAGGCTTTATCCATAGTTGGGATAATGCCATCCATAAACTCAATTACAGATACTTTGGCGCCTAAACGTGCGTATACAGAACCTAACTCAAGGCCGATAACACCCCCACCTATCAGCACCAAATGCTTAGGCACTTCGGTAAGCGTTAAGGCTTCTGTTGAGGTAATGATGCGTTTTTTATCTATCTTGATAAAAGGCAGGCTTGACGGTTTAGAGCCGGTTGCAATAATTACATTCTTACCTGTTATCTCCTGCGTTTTTCCATCAGCGGCAGTAATAACAATGGTGTTTTTATCTTTAAAAGATCCCATGCCCTGATAGGCGTCAATCTTATTTTTCTTGAACAGGAAGCTGATACCGGCGGTGTTTTTTTGCACTACTTCGGTTTTGCGCTTCATCATCTGGGCAATGTCAACCTTAAGGTCTTTAAGATTAATGCCATGGCTTTGAAAGGTATGACCTGCATTATAAAAATGCTCCGAAGAATCTAACAAAGCTTTTGATGGGATGCAACCCACATTTAAACAAGTACCGCCATAGGTAGCATATTTTTCAATACAGGCGGTTTTTAAACCAAGCTGGGCGCTGCGTATGGCGGCCACATAGCCACCCGGCCCCGAGCCGATCACGATAACATCATATTGCATATTTATTGTTTTGGTGCCCAAAGTTAATTATTTTGGAGATTAGTGATTAGTTAATTAGAGATTAGTTGGCTTTGTTGAGCAAAATGTTACGAAGATATTATTAAATATTAATTTAGGGCGGATGTATTATATTTGAGTCTCATTAACTGCGTATTATGAAATTTACCCGTATCCTCCTATTCATTTTAGGGCTTGTACCCTTTTGTACCCAGGCTCAGCTACTTAAAGCAAAGGCAAAGTATACCCGTGCAGATACTTTGCGTGGTATGCTAACGCCACTGCGCACATGTTATGATATTAACTACTATCACCTTGACGTTAAGTTTGATATCGATAAAAAATTCATCAGCGGCAGCAACCGGTTTAAATTTACGGCTACCGAGAATTTTACTAAACTTCAGTTCGACCTGTTTGATAACCTGAAAATTGAAAAGGTTGTTTATAAAGGTGCCAACCTGCCGTTTAAGCGCGAGTTTAACGCCGTTTTTGTAACCTTCCCTAAAACTATAACCAAAGGCTCAAAAGATGAGTTTACAGTATACTATTCAGGTAATCCTGTTGTTGCGAAAAAAGCGCCTTGGGATGGCGGTGTGGTTTACACTGCCGACTCGTTAGGCAAGCCTTTTGTAGCAACCGCCTGCCAGGGCTTGGGTGCCAGCGTTTGGTGGCCTAACAAAGATCATCAGGCGGATGAGGTTGACAGCATGCTCATCAGTATTAGCGTGCCTACAGGATTACAGGATGTATCCAACGGTCGCTTGCGTAAAACCACCGACCTGAAGAATGGGTATACAAAGTTTGACTGGTTTGTTGGCAGCCCTATTAATAACTATGGCGTCGCGGTAAACATTGCCAACTACGCTCACATAAGCGATACCTATGCCGGCGAAAAGGGTAATCTTAGCCTGGATTACTGGGTGTTGAGTTATAACGCCGCTAAAGCCAAAAAACACTTTGACGCCAATGTAAAACCCATGCTAAAAGCATTTGAAAACTGGTTTGGCCCGTACCCCTGGTACGAAGATGGATATAAACTGGTTGAAACCCCATTTTTAGGTATGGAGCATCAAAGCGCGGTTGCTTACGGCAATAAATACGGTAACGGCTACCTGGGGCAGGATCTATCGCTTACAGGCTGGGGCTTAAAGTGGGATTATATAGTTGTGCACGAAAGCGGGCATGAGTGGTTTGGCAACAACGTCACATCAAAAGACATTGCCGATATGTGGATACATGAGGGCTTTACAGATTACTCTGAATCATTGTTTATAGAAAGTAATTACGGCAAACAGGCCGGGTTGGAGTATAACTTAGGCCTGCGTAAAGGCATTGATAATGATGGGCCAATTGTTGGGCCATATAATGTTAACAAAGAAGGATCAGGCGATATGTATCCTAAAGGCTCGGTATTGTTAAACACCATACGTACCATTATTAATGATGATGCTAAATGGCGCGATATATTGAGGGGACTGAATAAAACGTTTTATCATAAAACGGTTACTTATGATGATATAACGGGCTATATCTCGCAACAGGCGGGCATGAATCTGGCACCTGTTTTTGATCAGTATCTGCATTATAAAACCTTGCCGATACTTAACATTGAAAATGTTAACGGCCGTTTGTATATCCGTTGGATAGCAGAAGCAGCCAATTTTACTATGCCGGTTAAAATACGCGTTAAAGGTGGCGAGTATAAATTTGTAACTGTTACAAATACATTAAAACCATTTGAGATTGCGGGCCTGACCAAAGACAACGTAGAGGTTGATACATTTAATTATTACATAGGTACCCTGATAGAATAATTTTTGGCAACGCGTTTGCTTAACAGAAATAGCTCCCGCTTATTGGGAGCTATTTCTGTTTATGAAAAAAGGAGATAAAGTTACCTGGAAGTGGGGCAAAGGCACCGCCGAAGGCGAGATAGTTAAAAAGCACACCGGGCCGATTGAAAAAACTATAAAGGGCGCGCATGTAAAGCGCAACGCCAGCCGAGATGAACCGGCTTATGAGGTTAAGCAGGAAGATGGCGGCAAGGCTTTAAAATCAGAAAGTGAGTTGAAAAAGGGATGATATCATAAGTCTGTCTAGCAAGTAAAAACCATTCCTGCCCAATCGGGTCATGCCGAATTTATTTCGGCATCTCATCAACTATGAACGCGTGCTGAGCAAATGGATGCTGAAACAACTTCAGCATGACGCTTTTATCATAGCTTAAAACCCACAGTTGTAAATACTTTCGCCGCCAACGCCCCACATTTACCGACAATTAGGCCGCGTTTACCTAAAAACTATATGTTACCCTGCTGATTTGAGCCAATTTTGGTCTATAAATCATCACGCACAACAATGGGAAAGTTTTTAACCGCATCGTTATTTTTAATGTTGGCCAAATTTGTAGCACATATCGCCTTAGCTATCCAATTAATTGGTCACCTGGTTAAATAAGGCAGTTAACACTAAATTGTAATTAACCAAAAATAATATTGCATTGTAGCTATTTCTGCAGCACCTTTACACCATGGTAAAACAACCTATAATCACAGTAAAAAACCTGGTAAAAAATTACGGCGATTTTAACGCGGTAAACGACATCAGCTTTGAAGTTCATGAAGGCGAGATATTTGGCCTGCTGGGCCCGAATGGAGCCGGCAAAACCACCACCCTTGAAATAATTGAGAGCCTGCGCGATAAAACATCAGGTAGCGTTACCGTTGATGGCTTTGATATTGACGTCCATGCCGGCGAGATAAAGAAACGTATTGGTGTACAACTGCAGGCGGCGGGATATTATCCCAACCTTAACCTATCCGAATTGATAGAACTATTTTGCGGCCTTTATGGTGTAAATAAAACCCCGGCAGAGATGCTGGCTAAAGTTGCGCTTGAAGACAAGGCAAAAGCAAAATATAAAGAACTATCCGGCGGGCAAAAGCAACGCTTTTCTATTGCTACCACGCTGATCAACGACCCTCGCATTGTTTTTTTAGATGAGCCAACTACCGGACTGGACCCACAGGCGCGTCGTAATTTATGGGATCTGATCCGCGAGATACGCGATAACGGAACTACCGTGGTTATTACCACACACTATATGGATGAAGCTGAGGTGCTTTGCGATCGTGTTGCCTTTGTTGATGGCGGCCGCATAATCGGCATAGACACCCCAGACCAGTTTATTGACAACCTGGTGGCAACCGGTTTTGAGCGCCCTAAACAGGTAAAGGCTGCCAATTTAGAAGATGTATTTATTAACCTGACGGGTAAGGAATGGCGCGGTTGATTTCGAATTTCGGATGTTCGATTTCGGATTTTTTTAATGACTAATGACTATTGACCAATGACCAACAACAACAAACCATATAACAACATTCGCGCTACGCTTTCTATCGCTAAAGCCGCTTTTCGCTCTATAACCCGCAGCCCTTCGTCGGTAGTGTTTAGTTTGGCGTTTCCGCTGATATTTATTTTGGTGTTTGGGTTTATTGGCGGCGGGGGCCTATCTGTTGATGTGGGAATGGCTAAAGGCAGCGATACGTCTAACTATATTTACAAGGCTTTAAGCAGCAGCGGCGTTATCAGAATAAATGATAATCTGTCGCCGGAAGAGATGGATAAAAGTTTGCAAAAAGGGAGTATAGATGCAATCATCAGCATAAAAAAGAATCAATCTGCGCCTCCATTTACTATAGACGTCCAATACACCCGCGCATCATTAGAAAAAGGAAATATCCTTAAATCAATTCTGAATAATGTTATTTATCAGGCTAACACACGTGGCGGACAAATGCCGCCCCCTGTTGCCGAGTTAAAAGAAACAACCGTTCATGGTCGCGAGTATAAAACCATCGACTTTATTTTACCGGGGCAATTAGGCTTTTCGCTATTAAGCACCGGCGTGTTTGGTACCGCCTTTGTGTTTTTAAGTCTGCGCATTACACTGGTTATCAAACGTTTTTTTGCTACGCCCGTACAGCGCTACAGCATAGTTTTAGGCGAGGCCATTGCACGGATCTCCTTCGCCTTGATCGGAGCACTGTTTATTATACTGATAGGGCATTTTGCCTTTGGCTTTACGCTGATACACGGTGCGGTCACGGTGATCAATATGCTGCTCCTCTCTACCCTCGGGGTAATCGTTTTTATGGGCTTTGGCTTTGTAGTATCGGGTATTGCAAAAAGCGAGAGTTCTGTGCCGCCTATTGCCAACATAATTACCTTGCCGCAATTTCTGCTATCGGGTACTTTCTTTTCTATAAATGTTTTTCCATCATGGCTGCAGCCTATAAGCCGTGCTTTACCCCTCACCTATTTAAACGATGCGCTGCGAAAGGTGGCTTTTGAGGGGGCGGGATTGTTTGATGTAGGCAATCAGATTTTGATCATGGTAATTTGGGGTGTAGTGATCTATGCGCTGGCAGTGAAACTGTTTAAATGGGAATAAGGGCGCGACTTATTTATTAATGAGGTTAATATTAATAAATTGTAAACCATACATTTGCTGCCCTAATTATATTGATTAAATGTTTTTATACAAGGGCAGGTATGCCCTTATATTCTTTTTAACAGCATTCAGCTTTACCGCCAGGGCCCAGAACAACAAAACCGGCTTTTTAGGGCTTATGAACGTATTAATACCCGGCGATACCACCCACCGCTGGGGCGGTTATGCCGAACTGCAGTTACGCACCAATACCTTTGTAGGCCAATTTTATTATTACGAGCTGCATGGTGGCATCAGCTATAATACGTCTAACAAAACAGCATTTCTTTTAGGTACGGGCCGCTATATTACCGATGATTACCGTGACCTGAGTTTACTGCCCATCACCTCCGAGTTTAGGATGTGGGAACAGGTAACCATCAACGAGAACTGGCAGAGATTAAATCTGGAGAACCGTTTCAGGGTTGAGCAACGTTGGGTAAACAGCAATTATCGTAACCGCTTTAGCTACAGGCTAAGTTTGTTATTCCCGCTTACGCATCGTCAAATGACGGCCAATACCGTTTATATCAATGTTAACGACGAGATCTCGCTGAACAATAAAATGCCAAATTTTGAGCGCAACCGTTTCCTTGCCACATTAGGTTATCAGTTTTCTACACCGTTACGCATCCAGGCCGGCTGGTCTCACCAGTACATTCACACATCAACCAATACTGCTGCCAAAGGCAGTATGGCATTAGCGGTTGTTTACAGAGTGATACGCGGCACACATAAACCTCATCCGCACATATAAGCACTGTTAACACAAACTTAACATTGTGTGCCAAATATTTAATATTGAGGTAATATTAACAAAATACATTTGCCATTAAAATTTACACAAACTTAACATGGCAAACCTAAAGGCACGGTTATTCGGTCTATTTTTCATCCTGTCAATTATTTCATTTTCCGCAAAAGCACAAAATAACAAACCAGGTGTTTTTGGCATTGCGACCATAACAATGCCCGGCGACAGTGTTACGCGCTGGGGTGGCTATATAGAGCTGCAGACACGCTCCAATAAGTTTTTTAACCAGTTTTTTTATTACGAAACAAAGGGTGGCATAAGCTATGACATTGCTAACAATTACACGGCGCTTTTAGGCGCAGGCCGCTATGTTACCGATGAGAATGATCTGGGACTTACGCCCAACACCGAGTTCAGAATGTGGGAACAAATGACGGTTAACAGCTTTTTAGACCGTGTTAAGTTTGAGCACCGTTACCGGGCCGAACAGCGTTGGGTGAACGGTATTTATCGTAACCGCTTTCGCTACCGTTTGAGTATGGTTATCCCACTTAATAATAAAAAGGTAAGTCCGGGAACATTTTTTATAGGGATATTTGACGAAGTTTTCTTTAATAATAAAGCGCCACATTTTGAGCGTAACCGTTTTTCGGCGGGGCTGGGGTATCAGTTTGATAAATCATTTAGTTTGCAGTTGGGATGGCTTAACCAATACAATTATAACCTTGCCACTGCAGGCGCTAAAAACAACCTGGCTATTAATATAAATTATCGCATACACCGCGATCACAAAAAATCAAAAGAACAAATACCAACCTCTGCAGATTAAGCGCCGTATTAAGCAATTGTTAATATTTAAAGTTTTTCCGCTTATTTATTGAAGATTTGTATCTTTGAATAATCTAAGTGTACACTTTACACACTGCGAGAAGTATAAATTAATCCTAAATAGAAAATGAGTTTAATAATTGATGTTCACGCCCGCCAGATACTTGACTCTCGCGGTAATCCTACTATTGAAGTTGATGTGTTAACCGAAAACGGCTTTTTAGGCCGTGCTGCTGTGCCATCAGGCGCATCAACAGGTGCATACGAGGCAGTTGAACTTCGCGATGGCGATAAATCAAAATACCTGGGTAAAGGGGTTTTAAAAGCTGTTGCCAACGTAAATGATATTATAGCTAAAGAATTGCAAGGCGTTGATGTGTTTGATCAAAACAGCATCGATAAAATAATGATAGACCTTGATGGCACAGATAACAAAAGCAACTTAGGCGCTAACGCCATTTTAGGTGTATCATTAGCTGCTGCAAAAGCTGCCGCGCAGGAAAGCCGCCAGCCGCTATACCGCTATATTGGTGGTGTAAATGCTAATACGCTGCCTATACCAATGATGAACATTGTTAATGGTGGTTCTCATTCTGACGCTCCCATAGCGTTCCAGGAGTTTATGATCATGCCAATTGGCGCGCCATCATTCTCTGAGGCTTTACGTTGGGGTGCCGAAGTCTTTCATACCCTAAAGAAAATATTACATGACCGCGGCCTTTCAACCGCTGTAGGCGACGAAGGTGGCTTTGCTCCTACCTTTGGTGGTACCGAAGATGGTGTTGAAACCATTTTACAGGCCATTGAAAAAGCAGGCTATAAAGCAGGCGAAGATATTTGCCTTGCATTTGACTGCGCAGCCTCTGAGTTTTACAAAGATGGTAAATACGATTACACCAAATTTGAAGGCGAAAAAGGTGCTATCCGCACCAGCGAAGAGCAGGCAGAATACTTGGCTGAGTTAACCCGCAAATACCCTGTTATTTCTATTGAAGATGGTATGGCAGAGGATGATTGGGCCGGCTGGAAAATATTAACCGACAAAATTGGCGATAAAGTACAGTTAGTTGGAGATGACTTGTTTGTTACTAACGTAGTACGTTTACAACAAGGTATTGATAATGCTACTGCCAACTCTATACTTGTAAAAGTTAACCAGATAGGGTCACTAACCGAAACTATTAACGCGGTGTCATTAGCGCAAACCAGCAGCTATACTTCAGTAATGAGTCACCGCTCTGGCGAGACGGAAGATGTTACTATTGCTGATTTAGCCGTGGCTTTAAATTGCGGCCAGATCAAAACCGGTTCGGCTTCACGTTCAGACAGGATCGCTAAATACAATCAATTATTACGTATTGAAGAAGAATTAGGCGAGAACGCAAAATTCATAGGCAAAAACTTTAAATACGCTTATAAGAAATAAGGTAAAAGCTGAAAGGCGAAAGGTAAAAGGCTCTTTGATTTTTCAAGGAGCCTTTTTTTATTAGGGTACGTAGTTTGCTAAATTATATGCGTCAATTTTAAAAAGCACACTACCAACAGCATTACGGTGCCTAATGTCATTATGTATTTTCCCTGTTTACGGTCATTTTCGCTATGGGCTAGCACCACTTCACCGTTAGGCAAAGTCTTTCTGTAGCCTGCCAGATACTGGCCGATAAAAACACCGATCAGGCCACCGAGTAACGCGAATATATAACCTAATATGATAATGTTCTTTTGAGAAGCTTCGGGAGCTTTTAAGTCTTCTACGCGGTCTTGCTGTATATTTTCCATTTTTCTTTTTTTACTATTATTTTGATAGTTGATCTTGTGTGTCTCTAACGGGCATAGGCTTTTACTAAAAGAAATCCCTTAATCTGAAAAGAAAAGCCAAGACAAAACACACAGTGGCTATATAAAATATATTGCGCCCATGCTTACGGGTATTTTCACTGTAAATGAAAACCATTTCGCCGTTGGGCAAAGTTTTTTTGTGTGCGTATAGGTGTCTGCCAATAAAAACACCAATAATGCCGCCTAACAAAGCAAACACATATCCTAAAATTACCCACAAGGTTGGCGAAGGCTCAGGCTGCCTTAATTCTACAATTCTATCATTCTGTATCTGCTTAACTTTTCCGTCGCTCACATCATGTCCACGGTCTTTTAATATTTTTCGCGCCAGCACTATATCAAATGCACTCCACTCATCCGCTTTGGTTACCACATCAAATAACTCCTCATCGGTAAAACCAAAAAGGTAATAATCGCTGCCTACTTTTTCAATGTCTTCCAATTCGCTTTGCTGCAACAGATCATTTATTCTGTCAAAGTCTGCGGCATAAGCCATTATAACATAGCTTTTAGCGGCACCCGTCATGGTAGCTATATCAATTTTAGGAGCAATGGTTTTTAGCTCGTACTGAACGCCGTTCTGCTTTAGCGTATTAGCCACGTCCTCGGCCAGGGCCAGGTCGTCAAACGTTCTAAAAGAGATCAGATCTTTTTCCATGGTTATCTGCCTATTAAGGCGCTCAGCAATTGCTTTTGCTGTGCTGTTGCTGCAGGCATTGGCTCAAGGTAATGTTTAGTTTTAAACTGCCCGTCTAATATTTTACCACTTAACGTTTTCTCCTGCCCCTTGCGTACCACGGTAAAGCTAATGCTGGGGTGCTGTGTATTTTCCTGAAAGTATGATCCCCATATTTCATCAATATTTTCGCCGCTAACGGCCACGCCGTCTATCGCTTTAAATACATCATTGTCTGCAATGCCCAATGGGTTATTTTCAACTCCGGTAAATAAAAAAGATTTGGTAGGCTCATCATACTTTAACCCCATCTTACCGGGATAATAGGCCTGCACATCCTTAGTCGGTGCATACTCATAGCCTATTTTACCAAAATACTCCTGGTAAGGGATTGCATTAGGCCCTGCAATATATTTATCCAAAAAATCCTTTACCGCAGGGTGCGAAGCCGCCACAAACTCATCAAACAGTTTATTATCGTCAAACGGGCGGTTAGGTCCGTACTTTTTTGACAGCTCTGTAATTACCTGCTTCAGGTCTTTTTTGCCGCCGGTTTTTTCGCGTATCTCCAGGTCCAACATCAAACCAAGCAAAGCACCGCGACTGTAAACGCTGTTATATTTTTTCTGAAAGCTGTCTTCCATTACCCGCTTACTCATTTCTGTCATAGAAAAATCGCCAAACTCATCGGCTTCGCTCATTTTCTCGCGCATTTTGGCAAAAAACTGCTTTTCATTAGTAAGGCCGTTTTGTACCTGCACCAGCTGCGCAAAATACTCGGTAATTCCCTCGTACAACCACAAATGCTGCGACATTACCGGCGCCGTAAAATTAAAATGCTCTATCTCGTTGCTGTGCAGATTTAATGGCGTTTGTATATGCAGGAACTCATGCATAGAAACATCATACACCATTGATTTCAGCCTGCTTTCCAACGTCATTTCCGGCAAATAGTATAACGACGAATAGTTGTGTTCTAAAGCGCCGTAGCCACCTTCGCCTTTGGCACGGTCGGCCAATGCTTTTTCGGGATCTTCAAAGTAGTATAAAAACTGGTAAGAGCTTATAGGCAAGCCGTTAAAGAACTTGTTTAAAGCGGCCGAAATAGGCTTTAAGTATGCCGTTACCTGCGCGCTCTTTACTTTGCCGGTTGCAGAGAATACAGCAATGTTGATCTTACTTTTACCCTCGTAAAAAGACGCAGTATCGGGCCTGGAATAAATTATTGGGTTATCAGCCAGGTAAACATAGTTTTTGGCTTTAATAATATCTTTTTGCGGCGATGCACGGTTTACATCCAAATGCGTTGCGCCGTAAAAATCTGCGGGCTTGCTTACTGCTATTTCAAATGGCATATCAGCCATGCCTTCAAAATAACCATAAAAGGCATGGTTGTTCATCACCACGTTTGTACCGGCCTCGATATTGCTGCCGCCCGGCTGAAATATAAAATCCTTATGCTTTTCGTCCCATGTATCGTTAACACGATAGCTTATTTGATCAAGCGTGGTGGCGTTGCTAATGCTGTATTGATTTTCGTTCAGTTTGTTGATTTTCAGCTTCTTTCCGCTTTTATCAAAAGCCTCAAAATCCGCTATAAACCTGCCGTAGTCTTTGCGGGCGTATGATCCCGGTATGGCTTTAGGGAACGAAAAGGTAACTTCCTGCTGACTTATAGCCGGGGTTTTAAGGGTAATGGCAACCGCATCGCTTTTAATATTGGCAATGTCGGCGGTATATTGGTAACTGTTTTGCGCAAAAGTGCTTAGGGTGCCGCTAATAACAAAGGCAGCTATAAATATTGATCTGATCATTGTGATACTGTTTCTGATGCTTAAAATACCGCAATTATTTCGGCATTACAAAAGGCAGCACAGCATTTTGGCAAATACCTGCGTCAACTAACTGATACGATCTCAAATTGGTGCACGCCGTCGGGCATTTCCCACTCCGTTCTGTGCCCGTTGCCATAGCCCAATAAGGCGATAGATAAAGGATCGTTTACAGGTATTTTGTTAAGGGTGCGGGCCTCCTGATTTTCCTCTGCTATTTGTACAGTATAAGTTTGGCGCTTACTAATGTCGCGCACCAACACTTTTGATCCTGGTTGTACAACGTTAAGTGGCAAGGCATCGTCTTTAACAATGCTGGCATCGTTTAACTCTGTAAACAGCTTGCGTTTGTTAAAAACAGATAAGCTTTTTGAAAAATATTGTTTCATTAACAGCTTGAAATTGTTGGCTGTTAATATCAATTGAAAGCGTTTTCTCATAGTGGGTCAGGGAATAGCAATTAAAGGAATTGGTTGCAAAACTGTCAAAACAGTAAACCAGCGCAAGCCATAAATATTGAGCTTAAAGCAAATATTACTATTTGAAATTAGAACGTCGTTTGAAGTTAAATAGTATAATAAAGCGCCCAACAGGACATACCCGTACTAGTCAAACACTTCCTGCTCATCAGTATAATAGGTTTTCCTTCCACCTAACTCCTTTTGATGAATGGCGGCACCGGTTTCGGTTTGTTTGTGCCGGGGCAAATGCACTTTTAAAAAATCGCGCACCTCTCCGCTGATAATGTCAGGACTGTGTTTAATTATTTGCTTTTCGGCATCTTCAAGAACCTCCTTTATGGCTTTGGCTAATTTCTTAACCGCCGCTTCAGGCAGTTTATTAGCGGGTGAAAATGGAGATATCCGTGCTTCCCACAAAATCTCGTCAGCATAAGCATTGCCTATACCCCGCAGCACCTTCTGATCCATTAAAACAGTTTTAACCGGCGAACGCTTTTTGCTCAGTTTTTCTTTAAGGTAAGCCAACTCCACTGCTAAAGCATCAGGTACATCTTTCTCCTCCGGATCAAGTGTAGGTGTGGCGGCTCCCTGATAATCTGTTAGCGCCAGGCCTTGCCCGCCCGTAAAATGCAGTTCAACTATAGTGAACTTGTGCGCGTTATCACCATCAAATGTGTAAAACTGACCGTGCAGCATCAGATGCAAACCAAGTGCATGCTTGCCAAATTCAAAATGCAGTTCTTTACCCACACGCCTTACGTTGGTTAATTCCTTTCCTTCGAGCGCGGATTTTAATTCCTTAACCGAGACATTCAGCTTTTTATGGTTTGGCGTTTCAATTTTAGCTAAGGTTTTGCCTTTGAACAATTTGTTCAGGTTACGGGCGAATACTTGAAGGTCGGGTAGTTCGGGCATGGTGGTTAATTTAATAAATAACCTTTATAAGTGCTATTAGTTTTGTTAGTATTTAATCTCAATACTGTGCGTTTAGGCATTTTTGCTGACCAATAATTGTGGTAGATGACCGGAATTTATATATTAGAGAATAACTATTCCTGATATGGAGGATAATCAAACTATTTCCTGGATATTTTTAGCTACCGCTATGGCATCTCAGGTGGAGCCAACTGATATAGCCGGAATATCCATGTTGGCTGATGGCATCAATCATGCTGTTCCAACGCAAAAAGAATTGCAGACATCCATTAGATGGTTGGCTGCTAACGATCTATTGGTGAAAACAGGAGGCAAATATTTTCTTACAGACCGTGGTAAAGAAATATTCATAGCGGCAAAAAGAAAATCGAACACTGTTTCCCAGTTGTGGAAAGACGTGGAAATTGCTGTGCTGAACTATAAGTATTTGCAAAATCCCTTGCGTTAAGGATTGCAGCGGATACCGGCCCCGCGCCTAAGGCCTGAAGGCGTATGAGCGGAAAGCCTGACCCGAAGGGGGAACGCCCACATTATTCTATTTTTTTAAACCCCAATCTCTTAATACCTATTCTTCGTCATAATCCGCAAAAACACCCCTACCTATACATCCCAACAAAAAACAGTATCTTTGCCTGCAATAAAAAAATAATACCCGTTAGCTTTACGGTTTTGATCATTTCCACGACGAGAGACTCTTCAGATCCGCTTATGCAATCGCGTTAGCATCTACATAATAAGATACAATACATGTCATTTGAAAATTTAAAATTAATTGAGCCTATTTTGAAGGCTCTTAAAACAGAGGGTTATACAACGCCCACCCCTATACAAAAACAAGCTATACCCATTATACTACAAAACCGCGACCTTTTAGGCTGCGCACAAACTGGTACCGGTAAAACTGCCGCTTTTGCTATTCCTACCTTACAGTTATTATACCAGGAGAAACAACAGCACAAAGAACAAAAAACAATAAAGACCTTAATATTAACCCCTACCCGCGAGCTTGCCATACAGATTGACGAGAGCTTTGCAGCTTACGGACGCCATACTGGCTTAAAACATACCGTTATTTTTGGGGGTGTGTCTCAAAACCCACAGGTGGACATTATACGCCGTGGTGTTGATGTTTTAACAGCTACACCAGGCCGTTTGCTTGACCTGATGAACCAGGGCTACATACGCCTTGACCATATAAAAATATTGATACTTGACGAAGCCGACCGTATGCTGGATATGGGCTTTGTGCATGATGTAAAGAAAATAATTGCCAAAGTGCCTGCAAAAAGGCAAACGCTTTTCTTTTCGGCCACTATGCCTAAAGAGATACAGCAACTGGCCGATAGCATATTAAACAAACCTGAAAAGGTGGAGGTTACGCCGGTATCATCAACTGCCGATACTATTCAGCAGGAACTGTACTATGTAGAGAAGAACGATAAACGCTCTTTACTGGCCCATATACTAAAAGACAGGGACATTAAAACCGCGTTAGTGTTTACCCGCACCAAACACGGTGCTGATAAAGTGGTAAAGGACCTGCATAAAATTGGCGTTACTGCCGAGGCTATTCATGGCAACAAATCGCAAAATGCAAGGCAGCGCGCATTGGCTAACTTTAAAAACCGCACCACGCGTGTTTTAATTGCTACTGATATTGCCGCGCGTGGTATTGATATTGACGAGCTAACGCACGTTATTAACTACGAGATACCTAACATACCCGAAACCTATGTACACCGTATTGGCCGTACAGGCCGCGCCGGTGCTGATGGCATTGCTTTTTCATTCTGCGATCAGGAAGAGATAGGTTACATAAAGGATATTCATAAACTGATAGGTAAACAGATCCCTGTTAACGAAGATCACCCATACCCTATGAGCGCTAAGGCTATTGCTAATCCTTTGCCACCCCCTGCTCAGGGCGGTAACAAAGGTGGCGGCAACCCACGCGGCGGGCCAAAGCGCGGCCGTGGTTTTGGCGGTGGCGACAAGAAAAAAAGCAACAACCGTCGTGAGGGAAATATGAGCGGGAAGCCGAGAGCAGCAAGATAATTGTTACCATCTTGATAAAATTTCGGGATAAACAGATATTTTAGTTGCATGAAAGGCTTGGGCAAACTCATATGGCGCTTTGTTAAATTATTTGTTATTGTATTTGTTGGCTTTAGCGTTTTAAGCGTTATAGCCTACCGTTTTATTAATCCGCCTTTTACCTGGTTAATGATCGGACGCGGGTTTGAGCGCAAGGCAGACGGCAAGGACTGGAAAATTGACAAAGAGTGGCGCGACCTTGAAGAAATATCGCCTTACATGGCCCGTGCGGCTGTCGCTGCCGAAGATGCTACCTTTTTAAATAATGTTGGCTTTGATTTTAAAGCTATTGAACGCGCAGCAAAAAACAATGGCAAAGGCAAGCACGTCGCGGGCGGTAGTACAATAACCCAGCAAACTGCTAAAAACGTGTTCCTGTGGTCGGGGCGCTCCTGGCTGCGTAAAGGGCTCGAGGCATATTTTACGGTACTGATACAGATATTCTGGAGCAAAGAACGCGTTATGGAAGTTTACCTTAACGTTATTGAAATGGGCGATGGTATTTATGGCACACAGGCAGCCGCGCAGGAATATTTCCACAAAGATGCCAAAGACCTAACCCGTTCGCAGTGCGCTGCCATTGCATCTATTTTTCCAAGTCCGCTGCATTGGTCGCCAACTAAGCCCAGCCGTTATGTAAAGCACCGGCAATACCTTATTAAAAGAAACATGAAAATAATAGGGCCGCTGGAGTTTGATTAGCCCCCTAAAGGGAGAATACCCACGAAGCAATGGCCACAAGAGTTCCCCCTTCAGGGGGTTAGGGGGCTAAGGATTCGCATATCTCCCTCACCGTCTCGCTTATCGGCTTAAATTCAATGCCAATGGCCTGCTTAATTTTGCTGTTATCAAAGTTGCGTACCTGGCTTGCAGCCTGTGCGGCTATCTTATCCAAAAAAGGCGGTTTCCCGGTAATAAGTGATACTAACCGCGCCAGTCGCCAGCCAATTTCCATCATCCAGGGTTTGGCATATATGGTAGGCGGTGCTACTTTGAAACAAGCGGCAATTTCTGTGGTCAGCTCCCCGTAGTTGCGGTTTTCGGCGCTGATGATGTATCGCTCGGCAACGATGTCGCTTTCCATTAGTGCTATCATACATCTGGCAACGTCCTGCACATCAACAAAACCGGCTACACCTTCGGTATAAAATTTTAATCCTTTACGAACGGCTTCAAACAATTGCCCGCTGCCTCTGGTGCCCGCGTTGGGGCCAATTATTAACGACGGATTAACAATAACTGCGTCAAGTCCCTCAGCTATGCCGCGCCACACTTCCATCTCACTTTCCAGCTTTGATATAGCGTAACCATCATCCTCTAAATTAACATCAAGTTGGTGGTTCTCTGTGGTAAACTCTCCGGGTTTGGCATGGCCAACGGCAGCTATTGAACTTACATGCACCAGCCGCGCGCTATTATCCAAACAAAGATTAACCACATTGGCGGTGCCGGCAATGTTGGCGTTTATCATTCGCTTTTTATGCGCCTGTTTAAGCGACACAAAAGCGGCGCAATGATAAACCTTATCAACACCTTCAAAGGCCTGCTCAAGGGCAGCAATATCCAGCATATCGGCATCTATCCACTCGATATTCTTAGATGCTTCTAATAATGGAGGAATAAATGAGTTTTTTCGTTTGGTACAACGGACCAGCTCGCCGCGTTCGGCCAGCTGTTTGGCAACTTCTGCCCCTAAAAAACCTGTAGCGCCGGTAACGAGTATCATTCTTGATGTGCAGATATGCGGTTGTGCAAATGTGCGGATAGATGTGCGGATATGCAAATGTGCAAATGTGCGGATATGTAAATGTGCAGATGTGCAAATGGGTTAAATGTGTGGATAAGCAAATTTATAATCATTTGCATATCTGCACATCCTCATATCTGCACATTAAAAAAATCTGCATATTTGCACATCAACGCATTTGCACATCAAATATGTCCCTATCTGATTTTTTTTTTCCTATCGATTTAAAAAAGATACTTCCTAAAAATGGTTACTATACCAGTCATCTGGGAAGTAAGATCGAGACTTTTTCAGACGCTTTTCCGGATCTGGAGCAAGGTGTAGATCTGGCCATTATTGGTGTGCAGGAAGACCGCAATGCCATAAACAACCCCGGCTGCGCGCTTGGGCCTGATTATGTACGCGAAAAGCTTTACCTGCTTAACGAAGGCGGTTACAACACAAAAATTGCCGACTTAGGAAACATAAAACAGGGCGAAACGGTTACAGACACCTATTTCGCGCTGAAAACTGTTATTAATGAACTGATAAAAAAGGACATCCTCCCCATCATCATCGGCGGCGGGCAGGATCTTACTTACGCCCAGTATCTGGCCTACGAGTCGCTTGAACAAAAGGTTGACCTGGTTATAATTGATCCGCGGTTTGATCTGGATGACGATGATTACCCGGAAACCATAGAGACAACATCCGCGTCATATCTTCAAAAAATATTTTTACACGAGCCCAATTACCTGTTCAACTACAGTAACCTTGGTTATCAAACTTATTACACCAGTCAGGATAGCCTGCGGGTAATGGAGAAGCTTTATTTTGATACCCACCGTTTAGGCGAATTAAGCGGACAAGTAGCCGTTACCGAGCCTATCATCAGGAATGCCAATATGCTCAGTTTTGATATGGGCGCGGTACGGTCCTCAGACGCTATGGGTAATATCAACGCCGGGCCAAACGGCTTTTATGGCGAAGAAGCTTGCCAGATATGCCGCTACGCAGGGATAAATGATAAGCTTACCTCTATAGGCTTTTACGAATTTAACCCGGCGTATGACAGCAATGGCCAAACAGCCATGCTTTTAGCGCAAATGATATGGTGCTTTATTGACGGCTTTTATAATCGTAAAAAAGACTTTCCGCTTAATCCAAAATCGCAATACCTTATTTATAAAACCAGTTTAAAGCATGACGATCATGAGTTGGTGTTTGTAAAAAGCAAAAAATCTGACCGATGGTGGATGCAGGTACCTTACCCCACAGGCGGATCGTTAAATGAACGCTTTCACCTGGTACCTTGCCGGTACGATGATTATACCACCGCCGTATCCGGTGAAATGCCTGACCTTTGGTGGCGCACGTACCAAAAATTGGTGTAAATGCAATTGAGAGCGAAATTGCACGTTATGTACAAAAACATTTTGATTTTGATGAAGAGATGGTTATTGGCGGCGGCCATGCTGCCGCTGTTTGCAACAGCACAAAGCACAAATCCGCAATTTACGGTAAACGGTAAAGTGGGCAATTTAAATGCCCCTGCTAAAGCTTATTTGATATACAAATTTGGGGCTAACCAGGTGGTAGACTCTGCCGACATAGTGAATGGGGCTTTCAGCATAAAAGGCGAAACTATGGAGCCTAATATGGCGCAATTAGCCATAGACCATAAGGGATTGGGCATTCAAAAATTAAGCGATGATAAGAGCGTTGATATCTTGGCTTTCTTTATCTATAACAACAGCATCAACATCACTACTGATAAGGATTCTGTAAAAAACGCTGTTCCCGATGATGCGTTGAATAACGAAAGTAAACAATTAAAAACCCAGCTAAGTCAACTTGAGGATGACGCGAAGAAGTTAAACGAAGAATATAGATCAGCATCATTAGAGAAACAAAATTCACTGGAATTTAAAAATTCGCTGCAGGCTCGCGCGGTGGTTTTACAGGCCCGGCAAAAAACTATACTTAAAAATTTTATAACAAGCCACACCAATAGTTTTCTTAGCCTGATAGCGTTAAGCATGTTAGGCAATCACGCTGCCGACATTGCCGAAATAGATAATTTATACAGTTTACTATCGCCACAGATAACCGCTTTAGAAACAGCGCGATCGTTAAAATTATCTATTGAAGCTTCTAAGGCAACCGCCATTGGCTCTATAGCGCCTGATTTTACGCAGAATGATGCCACCGGCAAACCGGTATCGCTTTCTTCATTTAAAGGAAAGTATGTACTGGTTGATTTTTGGGCATCATGGTGCGGCCCTTGCCGCGCGGAAAACCCCAACGTTGTTAAGGTTTATAATAAATATAAAAGTAAAAAATTCACAATTTTAGGGGTATCGCTTGATAAGCCTGATGCTAAAAACAACTGGCTGGCCGCTATAAAAAATGATGGCCTGACATGGACGCAGGTATCCGACCTTAAATTCTGGGATAACGAGGTGGCCAGGCTTTATCATATATCTTCAATACCAGCTAACTTTCTGCTTGACCCAACCGGCAAGATCATTGCCCGCGATCTGCGCGGTGCCGATCTTGAAAAGAAGTTGAGTGAGGTGTTGTAGATTTAAAGATTGTCATTTCGAGCGATAGCGAGAAATCTATACACGAGTATCCGCCTGCTTGGCGTGTGCATATATCTCTCCTTTGGTCGAGATGACAACGAAAATGATCAATCAAAATGTCATTTCGAGCGATAGCGAGAAATCTATACATGTTAGAGCCACAGGATAAGCTTGTGCATAGATCTCTCCTTGGGTCGAGATGACACGATGTAAAGAAAAACGGGGCCGCTACTGCAAATACTTCCCAACAATAGGCATTCTTCGGCCCATACCGAAAGCTTTTGGCGATACGCGCAAAATTGGTGGTGTTTGGTAGCGTTTGTGCTCAGATATATTGATCAAGCGGAGGGTGCGTTTTACGGTTGCTTCATCATAACCCATTTTTATTATCTCGGCTGACGAGCGGCGTTGCTCCACATATTCAAAGATGATCTTATCCAAAATGTCGTACTCCGGCAGGGAATCAGAATCCTTTTGTCCGGGGCGCAGTTCTGCAGACGGCGGTTTTGTGATAGAGTTTACCGGGATAATCTCCTCGTCTTTATTAATAAACCGGGCCAGTTCAAACACCTGTGTTTTATAAACATCACCAATAACAGATATGCCGCCGCACATATCGCCATATAATGTACCATAGCCTACGGCAGCCTCGCTTTTATTGGATGTATTGAGCAAGATGTAGCCAAACTTATTACACATAGCCATAAGCAAAACAGCACGGCTGCGCGATTGTATATTTTCTTCGGCTATGTTAAACGGCAGGTTATTAAACTGCGGATGCAGGGCTGTTTCAAAAGCATCGGTAACGTGCTCAATAGCTATGGTCTGGCTCATGCAGCCAAGGTTATCAACCAGGTCCTGCGCATCCTTGATGGAGTGGTCGCTTGAAAATTTTGAGGGTAACAGAACAGCCATAACATTTTGCGGACCCAGGGCCTTGGCAGCTAATGCGCAGACTACGGCTGAGTCTATCCCACCCGAAAGCCCCAGTATAGCCTGCTTAAAGCCTGACTTTTTAAAGTAATCCTGAATGCCCAGGATAACGGCATCATGAATTTGAGATATATCACTATCTCGCTGTTCCTTTTTTGTTGATGGGTGGTTAAAGGTCACATCTCCGTTGTCTCCTAAGGTATAATAGGCTATACTTTCGGTAAAATAAGGCATCTCATCCACCAGCTCGCCAGATTTATCGAATACTAAGGATCCGCCATCAAATATCAGTTCGGTTTGCGCGCCTACGTGGTTAACATACAACAACGGTAATTGGTAACGCGTTACATTATCCTTTAAAATGGCAATACGCTCCTCATCATGCTTGTACGAAAACGGTGAGGCAGCAATGTTGATCATCACATCAGGCTGTTGCTCAATCAGCGTATCCATGGGGCGGGTAACATACAGCGGGTTCTCAATGGTGTTCCATAGGTCCTCGCAAATGGTAAGCGCAATGCGTTTACCTTTAAAATCTATACAATTAAATTCGGTTGAGGGTTCAAAATACCGGTACTCATCAAACACATCATAATTGGGCAGCAACGCTTTTGCAACTACGGCCTTAACGTGGCCATTTTCAATAAACCAGGCGGCATTGCTCAGGTCCTTACCTTCCGGTTTAAGGTTAGGTATGGGCAAACCAATTATGCAGGCAATATCTGTACAGGCCGCAGCTATTTTGCGGGCCGACTCATCGCACAGGGTAATAAACTCGTTCAGTTCTAAAAAATCGCGCGCCGGGTATCCACTTATGCAGAGTTCTGCAAAAACAACCAGATCAGCCCCGTTATCCCGCGCTTCCGCAATAGATTGAATTATCCTGGCGGTATTTGATTCAAAGTTACCAACGTGGTAGTTAAGTTGGGCTAAGGCTATTTTCATAAGTGTATTCCCGGTTGTACATTTGCACCCAAAATGCAAATAATAAGCTAATTTTGCTGAAAGTATAAAAATGACAGCAACCTACTGCAAGTTCAAACAAATTTATTTATTTTTTGCCATAGGCGTGTTATTTACGTCATGCGGCGACAATAAAAATATCGACGTAAGCGGTATTCCTGTTGATGTTAAGATTGAACGCTTTGACCGCGATTTTGACCAGATGCGCGAAAAACCCATGCAGCAACAGGCTGCTTTACTTCAAAAAAAGTATGGCATCTTTTATAACGATTACGTGGGCCAAATATTGGAGGCGGGGAATGTAAATGACACCTCCTACTTCAACACCTTGCGCCAGATCTTTGCCGGTAATGCCTACCGTGATTTGAAGCACGATGTAGATGCCGTTTTCCCCGGCGATATGGAAAAGCAGAACGCCGAGCTTACCGACGCGTTCCGACGCATAAAATATTACTACCCGCAGAAAAACCTGCCGAAAGTGTACGCTTACTTTTCGGGCTTTAAAGCGCAAACATCTATTGGAGATGGCTACTTTGGCGTAGGCCTGGATATGTTTTTGGGCGCCGATTCGCGATTCTATCCGGCTATCAGGGCAACCTTCCCGCATTACGTTTCGCGCCGATTTACACCTGATTACATTGCTACGCGGGTGGTAGAAGGCATTGCCCGCGAGGACATGTTCCCCGAAAATGAAAGCGACCATAGCCTGCTCAATAAAATGGTTTACGCCGGTAAGATCCTTTATTTTATGGACCAGGTGCTGCCCAATGTGGCTGATTCGGTAAAAATTGGCTACACTACCCAGCAAATGAAATGGTGCACTGAGTTTGAAGGAAAGATATGGGGGTATTTTTTGGAGGAAAACCTGTTGTATGAAACCGATTACCAAAGAATACAGACGTATATTAATGAAGCGCCCTTTACACCAGGACTTGGCGAGCACAATGACTCTTCGCCCAAGTTAGGCATATTTACCGGCTGGCAGATCGTTCGTAAATATATGGCCGAACATAAAGATGTAACCCTGCAAATGTTAATGGCCGAACCGAATGCGCAGAAGATCTTGAACGAATCGAAATATCGACCTAAATAAAAAATCTTCCAAAAAAAAATAGCGATGAGTTTAACCCATCGCTATTTTTTATTTATAAAGTTTTTCTGTTTTACCTACTTAATAATTGCAAACACGGCTTTTAAGCCTATAGCAGTACCTATAACCAAAATAAGGTTAGCAATGCCCGATGCGTATTTAAAATCGAAAAAACGAAGGTAAACACCCACTAAACCTATAACTATTGCAATTACTAAAAGTATGTAATGACGTGGCGCGTTTGCTTCTTGTGGTGATATCATGATGCTGATTTATTTTACTGGCACAAAAATAAAAATGTTTGCCGAATAAACTAATGCGTAATTGAAATTTTATAAAGAAGATGCTTTAAAACGTGTCATTTCGATAGAGCAGGCGAGGGAAAATGGGTGGCGCGAAAGAGAAATCCTTTCGAAGCGACAACAGTGTGGACAGTTCGAAAGGATTTCTCTTTCGCTCCAGTTCCTAAGGCCCGCCCTCCGCTCTATCGAAATGACAACCGGGCGATGAAATTCGAAATCGAAAATCCGAAATCCGAAATCCGAAATCCGAAATCCGAAATCCGAAATCCCCCTACACCTCTCCTTCCCTTTTACGCAGGAACCATTCAACACTCAGCAGCAAAAATATAAAAGCGAAGATCCACTTCACATCTATCATATCGCTGTAGTGCTTATCCTCAAAAACAAGGGTTTTAATATTCTCGTTCTTTTTAATCAGTTCGGCCAATTCATCCAGCTGTTTTGGGAACAACATTTTGCCGCCGCTTTGGGCAGACATGCTGTTTAATAACTGACGGTTGGCTACGCTCTGCCTTATCTCTAAATTAAGCGGCTTAACCGTAAACTGCCCGGTGCCATTAAACGCCTGCTTTCCGAATATTGTGGTGGCGCTGTAGGTGTATTCGCCAACGGGCAGGTTACCTGCATCTAACTGGTAAGTTTGGCCCATGCGGGTAAAAAGGAAGTTGTAGTTCTTGCCATCGGCACTTTTAATGGCCATTTTAACATCGGGCGTATTGGTGAGCTGTAAGGCATCATCATACAATTCAGCATTGAGCAATACATTATCACCTTCATCAAATATATTTTTGGATGGATAGGCCCTAAAGCGTTGCTTATCGGTATTGGCGGTAAGGTATTGCACGCTCTGGCTAAACAGTTCTTCTAAAGCGTGGTGATTGGCGTAGCTTTGGTATTCCGATAGCTGCCAGCGCCACAGGCCCTCGCCCATAAAAACACCGCTTCTGCGCCCGGCATCGTCGCCAAACATCAGCAATGGGTAAGATGTTGGCACATTACCTATACGTTGCTTTAATAACACGCCGTTAGGCACAGTTACGCTATAGTTGGCATAGGGCGCCATTAATGGAGGAAACTTATTGATCTTTTGAAGGGTGGAGTCGCTTAACGTAAATGATGAAAAATCAGTAGCTGTAATAGCAAACACCTCTTGCATATCAAAACGGTTGCTGCTTACACCGGCCAGTTTTTGCTGTGTATTAAAGCCACGTATATCTGCCTGGGCACCCAGCATATACCAAATAGGGATACGGGTTTTAGCTAACTCAGGCCTGAGCAGCGTAAAGGTGGAGAACGATGGCTGATAAAGAATTAACAGGCTGTAATCGCTCCATTTTATGGCACCCATATCGGCAGTAAGGCCGGCCTTTAGCTCAAAGTTCTTGTTACTTTCAATGGCTTGCTTAATTACCGTCACATCCGGGTGCGGACCATCATATAACAACAATATTTTTTGCTTTACGTCTAAAACCTCAACATAAATAGTTTCCGAGTTATTTTGCGTAGAAAGCTCGTTTTTTACCGGCGACAGGTTGATGTTGTATTTGTGAATGCCTTTCTTCTCGGCATTCAGCTGAAAGGTGCTGATCTTTTTAAAGGCATCGTTACTTACCTCTATATTTTCTGAATGCACCACTTTGCCGCCTTCGCTAACGGTTAGGCGCATGGCCTCGCCCCTGCTTTGCCATGCTTCGGTTAAAACCTCAATTTCAAAGTTATTGCCCAGGTAGGCGGTTTTGTTGTAATTAACATTGCCTATCAGCACATCGCGGCGGGCAACGGTATCGCCAAGCGCTATGGTATAAATGGCCGATTTTATATTACGGGCATCGTATTGCGGATCGGCACCCTGGTTGTACATACCATCCGTTGCTATAACCAGCGCCCCAATGTTTTGATTGGAATACTGATCATTCAGCTGGCGCAAGGCGGCAGACATATCCGTTTTGCGGGCATCGAAAGTATTGGCAAGGCCGTTATTCAATTGCGCACCGAAATTAAATTCGCGTACATCGTAGTCGTCGCCTAATTTATCTTTAAGGGTTGCCAGGTTGGTTACAAAAGCTTTAGGATCAAATCCGGCAGGTTTAAACTGCGATACGGATTGCGAATTATCCTGTGCCACCAATATCAAAGGCTTTTGCGGCTGATAGCTTAATGATTGCAACAAGGGAGACAACAGCAATAAAGCTATAATAAATACAGCCAGCGCCCGCAGGGCAAACAGGCCCTTCCTGAAGTTTTCGCCCAGGTTTACAGGCTGGCGATACATAAGCCAGGCATATGCAAGACCGAGCAGCAGGCAAACCGGCGCCCACCAACCGGAAACAGCGCCCCAGGTAATTGAAAATAACAGCATATTCAGGTTGTACGTGTTACGTAATACGTTTTACGTTGCTAATCGCAAAATGCAAAAAATATAATTAAGTGGTTGAAATGTTTTTGTTACAGAGAGGATTTGGTTTGAAGTGTTACGTTTGACGTTGCACGTTGATTTAGACTAATCGCGCTTAACCGTTGTAGTGCCGTATGTTATTCCACTTTTAAGAAAAAATTTCCTTAGCATATCATACTTCTGCTCGCAATATTCCGTATTCATTATTTTAGATGAACTTAGGTAATACTTTTGGCATTCAAAGCAATATTCAATGTAGTGCGTGATTCTCCCTTTAGCATCGGCAAATAAAATGGCGTTCCTTGGCTCATAACAGGTAAAGCCCGGATCAATCAGCTTAAACGGTAGTTTGACGGGCGAATAGCCTACGTTAAATAGAATATCAGTAAGCGAATCAATTTCACTTGAAGTTAGTTGACGACTCTCTTTTACTAACTTTGTGTCAATGGAAAAGTTATTTACTGCGACAGGCTTTATGGGACTATAATCGCTTCTGAACGAAATTAATGTTACGGCTGTGGATGAAGCAAAAGGAATGAACTTACGACGCTGGGTTGAGTTATAGCGTCCGGTATTTATGCAGGTCATATACTTTTTCGCCAACGCTGCTTCTTTCCCGGTTAACTCCACACCAATCATGCCTTTCAATTTAGCATATTGGCTATATACAAGCGTGGATGATAAGAGAAATAATAAAGTAATGTTTAGCTTTTTCACAACCAAATATAACTAATCGCTACACTTAATGCACACAACAAAAAGAGCATATCTGTTATACAGATATGCTCTTTTATATAAGGTTTGGCAACTAATCTCTAATCACCAATCTCCAGTCACTAACCTACAGCATTCCCCCATCAACCGGGATAACCTGCCCTGTGATGTAGGTAGCCATATCAGATGCCAGGAAAACGCAGGCGTTGGCCACATCTTCTGTTTCGCCGGCGCGTTTAAGCGGGATGCCTGCCTCCCAGCCTTGCACCACTTTAGGGTCAAGCACTTCCGTCATTTCGGTACGGATAAACCCCGGGGCTATCACGTTGGTACGGATGTTACGTGAACCAAGCTCTTTAGCCATTGATTTAGAGAAACCAATAATACCGGCTTTTGATGCCGCATAATTGGCTTGTCCGGCATTACCATCAACACCAACTACCGAGCTCATGTTGATAAACACGCCCGCGCGGTTCTTCATCATAATTTTTGATGCCGCTTTGGTAACGTTGAATATTGACTTAAGGTTTACTTCTATCACTTCATCCCACTGCTGCTCTGTCATACGCATCAGCAAACCATCTTTGGTTATGCCGGCGTTATTTACTACTATGTGCAGGGTGCCAAAATCGGCAACTATATCGTTTATCAATTTATCAGCCTCATCAAATTTCGATGCGTCAGAACGGTAGCCTTTTACCTGTGTGCCAAAGCTTTGCAGTTCCTGCTCCAGGGCAAGTCCTTTTTCTACAGACGATAAGTAGGTGAAAGCCACGTTAGCGCCATGCTCGGCAAATTTTTCGGCTATTTTGCGGCCTATTCCTTTTGATGCACCTGTGATTAGGGCGGTTTTTCCTTCTAATAATTTCATAAACTTTTACAGATTCCGTTTCGGGCGGTGAAGATAAACATTTAAGCCGAAACGAGGAAAAAGCGACTGCTTGAAGTACGGCAGTCGCTTTTTTTATACTCGAAAAGATTTCTCCTCCCGCTCCTCACAGCCCTACGCAGATCGTTGAAATGACATCGGCGATTGTCGAGGTATCCGACATTAATGTAGAACACCGTAGTGTAAATACGCCTTTAAAACTTCTTAACCTCTTTACCATCATAACGATAAACACCATTCTCTGCTCCAAACCAAATACTGCCATCCTTAGCTTCCAGGATGCCAAAGAGCGCGATATTTTCCGGGTATTCTGATCTTATTTCCGTTAATGTCGGCTTTTCACTCAACAACGCCTTTTCATCATAACGCGAAAGCGCGAACTTTTTGTTATTGGCATTATTAAAGCCCGATGGCATACTATCCATAACCACTACCGGCGCAGAGTTATTGCTCTTTTTTTCTGCGCTTGTCCAGATATTGCCTTTTCTGTCCTCGTAAACATGGCTAACAATATAATCGCTCAATTGGGTAAACGTTTTGCCATCATAGCTCCAAAGGCCGTCATCGCCACCCAGCCAAATGTTGCGGTTTTTATCCTGTATAATAGACCGCACCTTTATAAACGGTTGGCTTTTGCGGCTTAAAACGGTAAATGTTTTTCCATCATAAACAACAGCAGCGCCCATTGTGCCTAACCAAAGCTTGCCGGTTTTATCTTCAATAATGGTATTTATAGCATTATTGGGCAAGCCGTCCTTCACAGTAAAATTGCGAAAGGTGGCGCCATCATATCGACTTAAGCCGCCCTGCCTGCCTATCCAGATATTACCGGCTTTGTCTTCGTAAATACTCATCACGCCATCACTGGGAAGTCCCTGCTTAGTTGTAAAGTTTTTAAAGGTCCTGCCATCGTAATTATAAACGCCCGAGCCGAGAGAACCGAACCACAGGTTACCTTTGCTATCCTCTAAAACAGAAGAGAAACGTGCTGAATTTTCTTTGCCAGTGATGTTGGTGAACGTTTGCCCGTCATATTTAAAAATACCTTCGGACGAGGCCAGCCAAATGTTGCCTTTTTTATCCTGGATGATACTGCGGGTAATGTTTTTAGGGCCCGATGCAGTGTTGGATCTGTTTTGTGCTTTACTTAAAGTGCAAAAAGCCAGCAGCAGGAATAGGGTGAAAATTTGTTTAGTGTTAGACATTGTTATTGGGTTATAATTGTTAAACATAATTCTGATACATTTTTCAGCAACCGGCAGGCTCTGATACCGCATACAATGCATTGCCCGAAACATATAATCTGAGTACAAATTCGCGTTGGTTACGGGTAAAAATACTTGCCTCTAAAAATTCAAACTCCTTATGAACCGGAATAGCGCAAAGCACCCTCTTCCAGGTTTTACCCATATTAGCCGACTGGTACAGGCCGCCCATATGCCCGCATATTAAATACTTACCCATTTGTTTGATGGATGAAATGGAAGTTGGAAGTCCATTATTTATGGATTGCCAGGTTTCCCCTTTATCTAATGAAATGCGTATTTCGTTGGATTTAGTTGTTGCATTGTAGACAATTGCGGTAAATCCCTCTTCGATGCGTGAAACAGCCATACCGCTGCCGCCTTCGTTTATCACTTTTTGCCAGTGTTTACCGTTGTCTGTAGAACGCATAACGCCGGTTTTATTTGTCCCAAT
Organism: Mucilaginibacter calamicampi; assembly: GCF_042676765.1. Classification (NCBI taxonomy): domain Bacteria; kingdom Pseudomonadati; phylum Bacteroidota; class Sphingobacteriia; order Sphingobacteriales; family Sphingobacteriaceae; genus Mucilaginibacter; species Mucilaginibacter calamicampi. The sequence goes on along the minus strand of NZ_JBHTHU010000005.1, from coordinate 246,088 downwards.
CCAAACCCCTTCCGTCTTTACCATGAATCGTTCTAAAGCAGACTGCTCAATAGCAGGCGGCGTTTTGCTAACATCATTCCAATGTTCTCCGCCGTCGGTTGTTTTAAGAATGGAGTTTATCAGCAGATCTTTATTACCTGCCCGGGCCGTGCGTGCCGCGTTTGTATACAGTTTAACGGTTTTTGTTTTTTTGTCCGCCGCTCTCTCGCCTTTTGGTATAAAAGAGTTGAGGAGAAATAATACCAGCGCAATGGCCGGGGTCAATAGAAATAGTCTTCGCATTTTTTTATTTTTCATATCCTTTTCGTTTGGTTCCACGAAATTACTTTGACATTTTTCCGTTGGAAGAACCTGGATTGTAAATAAAAATGTAAACTTTGTAAATAAAATATTGACACTATGTTAGTTAGCCAAAACCTCCTCTCGGGGAAACGTAAGTACCTGTTTGCATTGACGCTGCTACCATTCATTACGGTTATCTGCGTGGCATTTAGCGTGGGCAACAGCGAAAATTTTGATCTGGCAAGGCGCGAAATTTTACTGCGCAAAATAGGTCATGAGTTGCTTTTACAATCAGGCGATAGCATATCGAGGGTACTGCCTGTAGAAAAGGTAAATACTAACGAGTACCGGATAAGGTTTGAGAAAGAATTAACTTTTAAAACAGACTCTTTGGTAAATACAACGGGGCGTTTGTTAGGTACAGACCCGCTGGCGCGCGATTATGTTATCAGCGTTTTAAACTGTAGTAGTGATGCTGTAATTTATGGCTATGCCATATCAGACAATAAAAAGGATGATATTGTAACATGTAAAGGCAGAAAGCAACCCACAGCCTGTTACATTATTGATATTAAATTTAAACCTAAAGGCTTAAATACCGCAACAACGGGGTATGTTTTAGGCGGCCTTCCCTTTTTAGCATTTGTTGGCTTTCTTTTTTTCAGATCTGCTAAACCACGCAGAGAAGCAGCCACCGGTGAGGATGCAGGTACCATCACTTTAGGGTCGGTGCAATTTGATGCTAAGTACCGGAAACTAATTATAAACGGAACAACATCAGACCTAACGGGAACAGAAACACGCCTACTCAGTATTTTTGCCTCGGCCCCCAACCAAATTATAGCAAGAAAGCGCCTGCAAAAAGAGATATGGGAAGACGAAGGCGTTATTGTAGGCCGCAGCCTGGATATGTTTATATCAAAACTCAGAAAAAAACTGGAAGAGGCGCAGGATATTAATATTGTTGTTGTAAGGGGTAAGGGGTATAGGTTGGAGATTAGCGCTTAAAATAACCTTAAAAAATTTAGTTGGGGTGTTTCATTCCGAACTAAGGAATAGCGGCTCGAATAAAACTCCCCTCTTGAGAGGGGGTGCGAGAGAATGTGCGGCTGCGGGGGTGTGTTTAACGCGCGATATAACACACCCCTCCGCCCCTCTCAAGAGGGGAATCGCACTAGCCAACGCTTTTACAAATCTTCCGAACACGACTAATTTGTAATCCGCGAATAAATGCAATGCTATTAATTCGGCACACGAGGATTGCAAATCCTCCTTTTCTTCAGTCCGGGATTGCAAATCCGGACTAACTCAGAGTTTAAAAGCCATCGCTATTATTGTTTGAGTCATGCTGAACTTGTTTCAGCATCCCACATGCTTTTCCGCACGTTTTATCCACGTTGGTCAGGATGTTTCATCCAGGACCAGCGAGCTGTGGATTTGTAATCCGTGAATAAATGCAATGCTATTAATTCGGCACACGAGGATTGCAAATCCTCCTTTTCTTCAGTCCGGAATTATAAATCCGGACTAACTCAGATTAGCGCCTAAACAATAAAAGCGATGAGTTTAAAACCCATCGCTATTATTGTTCAAGTCGTGCTGAACTTGTTTCAGCATCCCACATGCTTTTCCGCGCGTTTTACCAATGGGGTGCCGAAACAAGTTCGGCATGACATTACGGTTGTTACTGCTTCAACTTCTCAGCAGCTTTTATACTATCCTGCTTTGCTTTTTCGCGCTTTTTAAAGAACCCTTTAAGGAAGAAATTACTTTGAAGCGCCTGCATGTTATCATTCAGTTTAACCGAGCTTTGCTGCAGGTTATTAAGCGTGCTGCGAACTTGCCCGGCAGCTGTAGGGTCGTTTAACAAAATACCTATGGTATTATCATTGCTGTTAAACTTGTTAGTAGCCTTAATAAGATTATCGGTAATTGCATTTGCATTTTTTGCCGTTTGCTGAAACTGATCTGCCGTTGCGGTAAGCTTATTAAAGGTCGCCGTGTCTGTAAACAATTTATCCGCCAAACCACCCTTGGTATTCATGGTTTTGCTGAATTTGTCCAGCTGTACTGCCATACGCGCGGCGCTGCCGGTAGCAGCTTCTAAATTGCGCATAGAGTTACGTAATTGTATAGCCATCAGGCTATCAGCCATCAGCGTACCTACAGTACCTTTACCTTGTAATATTTTGCGGCTCAGCAATTTAAAGTCGCCGGTTATGGCTAACAGGTTTTGGTTATTTTGCTGTAAGGTTTTCATGATATCATCGGTCGAAGTCATTTTTTCTGACTGTAATACATCCCCTTCCTGTATAACTGGGGCCTGCGGGGTTCCACCGTCAATAACAATAATTTTATTACCAATCAAGCCGTCTGAACCAATATGCACACCTGCGTTACGGTGAATGTACGGCTGGCTGCCTTCGTCAATTTTCATGTCCACGTCAACCTGGCCCGCGCCAATAAATTTTATTTTACTTATGCTGCCCACAATTACACCCGAAAACCAAACTTTGTTGCCGCTTTTAAGGCCCGCAACATCATCAAATACCGCGCTGATGCGTACGCTTTTTGAAAAACTTTTTGATTGGCTGCCCAGTGTAAAAACGCCCAGTATAAACACCACCAGCCCCACGGCCAGGAATATGCCTACTGTTATAGCCGTTTTATTGTCTGATCTATCCATAAAAATCTTCTTTAAATCTACTTTATAAAATTGTAATCAAAAAATGGTTTAACCCGCTCATCCTTAGTATCAAATACCTCATCAAACGTTCCCTGGCGCTGAAACTGCCCGTCAAGCAACATGGCAATACGATCGCCGGTTTGTTTGGCGCAGGTTAAGTCGTGCGTTATTATAATAGACGATGTATTGTAGCGTTCCTGCACCTCATTTATCAGTTCGTTTATCTCAATACAAGTTATCGGGTCTAACCCTGCCGTAGGCTCATCATACAGCATTATCTCGGGGTTAAGTATCAAAGTACGGGCAATGCCTATACGTTTACGCTGCCCGCCAGAAAGCTCTGACGGCATTTGATTAATGGTTTGCGATAGCCCCACAGCATCCAACACCGTCTCAACCGCGGTATCAACTTCGCCGCGGGTTAAATTTCTTTTATTACGTACCAGCGGGAACTCCAGGTTTTTACGCACCGTCATACTATCATACAAAGCGCTGTTCTGGAAAGAAAACCCTATCCTCACCCTCAATTCGCGTAACTCGCGATCGCTAATGTTGTTAACGTTGTGCCCTAACACATCTACCTGGCCGCTATCCAGTTTAAGCAGGCCTGATATGATCTTTATCAGCACAGATTTACCCGTACCCGACCGGCCCAGCACCACCAAATTCTCGCCCTGGTAAAGCTCCAGATCAATTCCACGCAGTACATGGTAATCGCCAAAGGATTTTTCCAATCCTTTAATGCGAATAACCGCGTTGCTTTTATCTATGGGTGCCTTAGCCTTGTGCATTATCTAAACCAGCTGGTCATTTGTACTATAACAATCTCTTCAATAAACACTAAAAACATAGCGGTAACCACCGCGCCGTTTGCTGCTTTACCAACGCCTTCTGTTCCTTTGTTTGAGTTATAACCCTGGTAACAGCCTACAATACCAATGGTAAACCCAAACACAATAGATTTGATAAGCGACGCGTTAAAATCAATAAAACCTAAAGGATCAAAAAACTCTTGTATAAAAGTTTTAAAACTGGTGCCTTCGTTAAGCGCAACATTTATATAACCACCTAACATGGCTACCAAACCGGTGTAAGTGGCCAAAATTGGAATAGTAAGTGTTGTGGCCAGCACACGCGTGCAAACCAAAAACTTAAACGGGTTTGTGCCTGATACCTCCATGGCATCTATTTGCTCGGTTACGCGCATAGAGCCCAACTCGGCACCAATGCTTGATCCCACCTTACCGGCAGCTATCAAAGCGGTAACCAAGGGTGCCAGCGCCCGCATAATAGCTATTGACACCAATGATGGCAACCAGGAGCTTGCTCCAAACTGGGCCAATGAAGGGCGGGATTGCTTGGTAAAAATAAGACCTACAATTAAACCTGTTAACGATATTAAGGTGAACGACCGTACCCCTACTTCAAAACACTGCCGAACGATCTCTTTAAACTCAAAGGGTGGTACAAAAGCCTCCTTAAAAAAGCGGATGATAAACTTGTGGATATCGTAAAGCGTAGCAAAAAAGTCTAGCGCCCTTTTACGTGGTTTACTCTGCTTTTTCTTAACTACTGGGGCTTCTGTGCTTTGTATATCCATTAACGGCGGCAAAGGTATTATTTAATGTATAATATCTACAAACACACGCATGTGTTGTTTTACGCGCTGCAAAATTAATCAAATGATTAATACGGCAAAGTTACATTTGTAATTGTTAGGTAAAGTAAAGTGTGGATGTTGTTTACATTAACCTAAGAAAATAAAAAAACGCCATTGCTAGGCGCAATGGCGTTTTCTGTTTTTCTTGTGTTTATTCCTTATTGATAGCTCACACCCAAGGTAATAGGCGCGTTCAATACTTTTGATATAATGCAATTAGCTTTTGCGCCTTCGGCAATTGCTTGAAACTGCTCTGCAGATACACCTTCAATTGCTGATGCTTTCAACTCCAGGTGTATACCGGTGATACTTAATGCTACCATATCCAGTTCTAAAACAGCTTCGGTGTCCAGATCGCCTGGGGTAAAGCCGGCTTTGGTAAGCTCAGCGCCAACAGCCATGGTGAAGCAGCCTGCGTGTGCAGCGGCTATTAATTCTTCGGGGTTAGTGCCAACGCCCTCAGCAAAACGGGTTTTAAAAGAGTATTGTGTATTGTTTAAAGTAGTGCTTTGCGTAGTGATGGTTCCTGTGCCTTCTTTTAATGTGCCGTTCCAGTGGGCTTTTGCTGTTCTTTTCATAATGTTGTGTGTTTATTGATTATTGGTAAAGTTAGCTATTGAAGATTAAAGATTAGTTATTAAAGATTGGTTTTACTGTTAAATTATAAACCAGGCTTACCGGTTTTGTTCAGCGCTGTTAAAATTTCAACCCTGCTCTTAAAAACACCGCGCTGCCTACTTCTATAGTGCCAAAATAATCTTTAAACTTTATAAAATAGCTGGCTTTGGGGTAAATATTGCGAAACATGCGCTGCGTGGCAGTGTCGCCGCTATAAAACTCTTCATTAATAGGGTTATAGCCCAGTGTTGTGCCTAAGTAGCCACGTATGCCGTGCTGAAAATCAGTATCGTTTTGGTTATGGAACAATATTTCGCTGGTTAGGCCTATGCTAAACAGATCTGTACGGGCATCAACTTTATAGCCGGGTTGGGTTACCAAAAATTTACGAAAATCGGCATAATCGCCAAACTCATGGCTATACGCGGCTTCCACACCAATAAAACGGATATCGGCCCGGTCATTATTCACAAAAAAATTGGCAGAGAACCGCCCGCCTACCGCGCCAAAAAATTTATCGCGGAAATAATTGGCTTTTGCCTTATCGCTTGAACCGGTTTGATAATCGCCGAAAGAGCCGAACGCGCCGTAAGCCACGTTAAAATTGTCAAAAGTATTCGCGCGGCTCAGGTTTACCTGTCCGCTTACCAATACGTCGTTAAAATTGGTATTGGTATGCATGTTTAAGCCCGCCGATACGTAATTAGCGGTGCTTTCCTTATCAAACGATGCCGGTTTTGGCAGGTAGGCAATATCCTGGTGATAAAGCGCCGGCGTATAAACCTGCGAGCAGGAACTCAGCAAAACCAACGCGCCAATTATTACAATGGGTAGTTTTATCTTCATGGTGATTTAACGCTAACAAGTTTAAAAAAGTTTGTAAGTCAGCTCCGCAACCATTATTCTATCAGCTTTTCAAAAAAATCCCCGGTAAAATCATCAGCAAAATGTATCACGTTGGGCAGGCCTTCAAACTCATGCTGCTGATGCGTGGTTGTTAATATAACCGACGGCATACCCGCGTTTAGCGCGGCCTCTGCGCCTTTAGGAACATCCTCAAAAACCAGACAGTCTGCAGGTGCAACTTGCAGCAACTCTGCTACACGCAAATAGGTTTCGGGGTGGGGTTTGCTAATTGTAACATCATCTGCGCTAACTATCGCTTTAAAATAATGGCGTATGTTCAAATTGTCCAGCACAAAATCAATATTGAACGGAATAGCCGCCGATCCTATCCCCATAACTATGCCTGCCTTATGCGCCTTATCTAAAAACTGATGCAAACCCGGCAGCAACGCTAACTGCGGTAAAAACTCCTTTTGGTAACGCCTCTCTTTTTCAAATGAAAGCTCCTTCATTTCGTCGGCAGTAAAACGGTCGGCGCCAAACATGCGCACCAGCACTTCGGGGTTTTTACCATACATCTGTGCTTTTACCTCGTCCCAGGTAAAGTTTCCGCCCAGGTCATGGTTCAATAAATGCTGCCATGCGCGGGTATGAAACTCCATGTCATCTATCATGGTACCATTCAGGTCGAATATAAAAGCCCTCATAATTTTTGTTTAGCAGCCGCAAAAGTATTTAAATGAATGCTGCCAGCGGATAAAAAATTGAAATGATTGCTAAAAGCGTGAAAACTATCACAATAGTTAAATTATAACTTTTAAGTAACATTTGTATTACGAAAGTTACAGCAATAATATAAAATCTGATCACCGCCATTAAAACCAATTGCGGCCTCAAATCGTATTATATATAAACCGAAACATGCTAAATCTTTACGTGCTGTAATATGATTGACGAAAAAAGTCGCCTTGAGGCCGTAAGTAGGTTTACTCAAATAAACCCTGACGTAGCAGCCGACCTTAACGAACTTGTTGACCTTGCCGCACAGATCTGCAATACCCCTGTGGCGCTTGTAACACTGATTGACGAGGATGTGCAATGGTTTAAAGCCAGCAAAGGTGTTGATATGGAAGGCACTGCAAGGCAGCTGGCCTTTTGCAATCACACTATACAGCAAAACGGGTTATTGGTTGTGCCTAACATGGCCAATGACTTACGTTTTACCCACAACCCGCTTGTAGCAGAAGCACCGCACGCACGGTTTTATGCCGGTGCAACCCTTGTTACCAGCGATGGTTACAACATTGGCAGCCTTTGCGTTATTGATATGGAAGAGCGCGACCTGGACGACACGCAGCGAAGCGCGCTGAAAACCCTGTCAAAACAGGTAATGCGCCTGATGGAGCTGAACTGGACAATGAACGCCCTGGAAAGCCGGAATGACGAGACGGAACGGCAAAAGAAACTGATAGAAGAATCGGAGCTTAAACTACAGGCTATTTTTGATAGCTCAAAAGATACCCATGTGCTTGTAAATAAAAATTTGGAGATACTTGCTTTTAACAAGGCTGCCGATGAGTTTTCTATAGCAGAACATGGTAAACCACTGCAAACCGGGGCTTTAATAACCGGGTTTACCGCTCCAAAAGTGGTTGAGCCTATAACGAAAAACCTGGCAAAGGCATTTGCAGGCGAAATAGTACGGCGCGAATGGAACGTATGCCCCGGCAGGGAAAAAGAATGTTGGATGGAGGTTACTTTTATACCGATAGCCGACCAGAACGGCAATATTATAGGCGTAGCCATCAATTCTGCAGACATAACCGACCGTAAAATGCAGGAGGACCAGATCAATATACAAAATGCCGCACTTACCCGCATAGCCATTATACAATCGCACGAGTTGCGCCGCCCGGTTGCATCCTTATTGGGTATTATGGCGCTGATAAAACTGGAACAGAACAAAGGCAACAGCGAGTATCTTGAAATGCTGGAATATACCGTAAAAGAACTGGACCAAAAGATCTGCGAGATAGTAAAAGACTCTGAAAATACCATTAACGGATATATGTCTATTGTGGCGTAACACCCAAATCGTTATGCCGAACTTATTTGTCCGTCCATTTACCAGGCAGGTGTTTACCTGTCTATGGGATGCCGTAATAAATTCCGCATGACCTTTTATTGTCATGCTGAACTCGTTTCAGTATCCCACATGCTAAGTAGCCCGTTATATATGATTTTTATACCGAGTTTGCCACCTGTCTATGGTATGCCGAAATAAATTCGGCATGACTTTTCATTGTCATGCTGAACTCGTTTCAGCATCCCACATGCTAAGTAGGCCGTTAGATATAGTGGTATGCCTAAACAAGCTGTACCATCACATTGATTTTTTAAGCGGATTTCAACGCTCTTACACCCCGCCTTATTTATTTAAAGTTTTGGTTACTTTTGCAAGGCTAACTACCCTGTACTAAATGAAGAAATATCTATCGCTGGTAACCTTCTCGCATACCATATTTGCCATGCCTTTTGCCTTTATAGGCTTTTTTTTGGCGGTAACAACTACCAACCACCCCTTTGTTTGGCAAAAACTGGTTATGATGGTGTTGTGCATGGTGTTTGCTCGTAATTCGGCCATGGCATTTAACCGTTACCTGGACAGGGAAATTGATGCCCGCAACCCACGCACCAAAGTGCGCGATATACCCGCAGGTCGCATTAGTCCAACATCGGCGCTGGCCTTTACGCTGGTTAACTGCGCATTGTTTGTGGTTGTAACATGGTTTATTAATCCGCTGTGTTTTTACCTTTCGCCGGTGGCTTTATTGGTAGTGTTAGGTTATAGCGCCACCAAACGCTTTACGGCGCTCTGCCATTTGGTATTGGGCATTGGCCTTTCGTTGGCTCCTATCGGTGCTTATTTGAGCGTAACAGGCGCGTTTGCCCTGCTGCCCGTTTTCTTTTCGCTGGCGGTATTATGCTGGGTGAGCGGTTTTGACATTATTTATGCCCTGCAGGATGAGGATTTTGACCGCAGTGAAAACCTGCACTCCATACCCGCCTATCTGGGCAAAGTGAACGCTTTACGGCTCTCTACTTTTTTACATATCCTATCTGCATTGTTTATTATAATGCCAATATTCTACACTAATGTGGGTGTTTTATATTATATCGGCATAGTGTTTTTCAGCGCCATGCTCATCTATCAGCATATGCTGGTAAAACCCAACGACCTGAGCCGGGTAAACTTCGCTTTTATGACAACCAACGGCATAGCCAGCGTTGTTTTCGCGGTTTTGTTTTTGTTGGATAGGACGTTTTTTGTTTAGTTGGATTTACTGACCATAATCACAAAATACAGTCGGTATCTGATAAAAAACAAAAGGTAATACATCGCATATTAGCTTAACTGATAAACCAATAAACCAATGAAAAAGTATCTAATTCTCTCTGTAGCTTTTGCACTACTTGCGGCCTTTACCGCCAAAGCCCAATCTAACTTCAGCAGTAAACTGATCGGCGTAGGCGTGGTTGTAGCCGACATTGAAAAATCTGTCGATTTTTATGTAAACGGCATAGGCATGGTTAAAACGAGCAGTTTTAATATTGCCGAAGACTTTGCCAAACGTTCCGGTCTATCCAACGGCGTGCCCTTCGCGGTAACGGTTTTAAAATTAGAGAACAGTCCCGAAGCCAACGAGTGGAAACTCATCAGCATTAAAGGTGCCAAGGCAACGCATCCAAAACAAAACTTTATACAGGATGATGTACGCCCGCAGTATATCACCATTAATGTAAAATCGTTAAAAGCGGTGATAGACAGGCTTACTAAAATGAATGTTAAGTTATTAGGCAGTACGCCAACCGCCCTTAACGCGCAAAGTCAATTTGCCTTTGTGCAAGATCCTGACGGTAACTTTATTGAGCTGATAGGCCCAATGTAGGATTTTACGTTCGAAAGAAATTCAATCAAACAACTATGCAAGACTGGCTAAGTTATGCTGAAAAACACGGGATAAAGTTGCTTGATAACGGTCCCTGTCAGTTCTGCGGCGCGCCGGTATTAAATGGTGTGGCCGAATGCCATCAAAACGTAAATCACATTGCAGAATTGCTTGATTATAGTGACCCAGCCAATTACACCACCCGTTTTTTAAGTGTTGACGCACTGGCGCTGCAGCACTGTGAGGTACACGGACCCTGGAACAATTACATCCATTTTGCAAGGCTGGTGCTGATATTTGAAAAAAGTGTGGAGTGGAACTATTCACTTACCCCCATACTAAGCAACGCGGTAAATGATTATAAAAGAAATCGCAGTGCGGTACGTACCCCTCCGCCCAAAGGCGAACGGGGCGAAATAACTACTGCTGATATATTAACAGCATCGTCGCCCGAGGAGTGCAGAACAACAGTGAAAGAATGGGCATACAGCGTTTACGAAGCTTTTTATGGATACAGGGAAGATATTGAACCCATTGTAGCTAATTTTTTGCTGAAACGTTAGTTTTTACAGCATTCATTTTTTGGCAGGGTTTATGTTCTGATTAACCAAATAATTACATCACAACACCATGAAAAAGATAGTACAACTTACCCTAAGCGTTTTAGCCCTTACCTTTATTTTACAGGCATGCTCAACCACCAAAAGCTTAGTGGGTGCCCAAAATGGACCGGTTAACGGCAACTGGACATTAACTAACGTTAGTTACGAAGGTATTGTAGCCAATGCGGTACAAAATGTTTTCGACCAGGCACCACCATCGGCTTTTGTTAACAGTACCTGGGCGCTGTCTAACAGCGGCAACGGATCATACACTTTAGCCAACGGAACGTCGCAAACCATATTCTGGAGTTATAATAACCAGGACAAAATGAACCCGGTATTTCAGTTTAAAAAAATATACGAAGGAGAAAAAGCTAAAAACATAGCCGACGGTTATCAGCTTAACGTTGCTCAGGCAGACAAGACTTCTATGACGTTAAAATCGCCCATAGCCAATGGTGGCAGAACCGCTTACGTTGTTTATACTTTTAGTAAGAATTAAGCATAATTTTATTTAGCAAAAAGGGCAATCTGCTTAGCGGGTTGCCCTTTTTTAATGAATTTACTTCCCCTACCCTCTTTCCGCCGAAGGCGAAGAGAGGGTCGACCAGCGAAGCGTCATCGGGGTGAGTCAACGGAGCGTTACCGCTCACGCTTACCCCAAATTATACATACCCCCATCAGCAATCAGCTCAGACCCCAACAGGAACGTTGAATCATCAGATGCGAAGAAGGTTACCACCTTTGCCAGCTCTTCCATGGTACCAAAACGGCCGATCGGAACTTTAGACACAACAGCCTCGCCCATTTGCTTTAACTGTTCTTCGGTCATACCCAATTTATCAGTAGCGTAAAATGGCGTACCTACCGGACCAGGACTAACTGAGTTTACCCTGATTTTACGTGGCAGCAACTCAACAGCCAGGTTTTTTGTTAATGATAGCAACGCGGCCTTGCTTGCTGCATACACGCTGGCACCCGCCATACCTATGTGGGCGTTAATAGAGGTATTAAAAATGATAGAACCACCTTCGTTAACCAGCGGCAGCAATTGTTGCAGACTGAAATAGGCGCCTTTAAAATTGGTATCCATTATCTCATCAAACATCTCTTCCGTCATTTCATCAACAGAATTGAACTTGCCCATGCCCGCGTTGATAAAAACAATATCAACCGATGGCGCAATTGCTTTAACACGGTTATTTAATTCCTTTATACTTTCCATGCTGTTACTGTCGGCAATTACACCGTAGGCGTTTTCGCCAAGTTTTGAAACGGCTTCGTCTATTGCTGCCTGGCTCCTGCCGGTTATGATCACCTTTGCGCCCTGGGCAATAAATTCCTGCGCGGTGGCAAAGCCTATACCGCTGTTGCCGCCTGTTATTATGGCTGTTTTGTTAGCTAATTTTTTCATTACATTTGATTTATATCCCTCAAATGTACACAGCGGGATAACTCCCGTCAAGAATGCACCATTTTGTAGGCTACGCACCACAAAGTAGGTTTTGGCGGGGTTGGCTTAAAACGCCATTTGCCTTTTTTATTATGACAAAACAAAGACACCCCGAATACACCTGCAGCATGCAGGCCGCGCTAAGTGTGCTATCAGGCAAATGGAAAGTTCAAATTTTAACCCAGTTAATGGACGGCCCCACCCGCTACAGCGAACTGCACCGCCGCGTTAGCGGGATAACAGAAAAAATGCTGTCGCAGCAATTACGCGAGCTGGAAGAAGATAAAATTATACAGCGGAAGATCTACCCCGAAGTGCCGCCGCGGGTGGAATACTCCTTTACCGAACTGGGCCTTAAACTCTCCGCCATTTTTTATGCCCTCGAAAAATGGGGTGCTGATTTTCTGACCGTCAATCAGGACAGCATTAAGGTGGCTGATGAAAGTTGTTATACTTTTAGGGAGCGGGTGATGGTGGAAAATAGTTAACTAAGAGCTCACTCACCATGTTAGTCCGGACCATGTTAGTCCGGATCTTTGATTAGTCGTGTTCGAAAGATTGGTCACCATCAAAACTCCTTCCTTGGGGAAGGGCGGGGTGGGCTGTGAAATGGCGGGTAGGGGTTTTACGCAAACTTAAAACAGCTATTTACCCCTTCCTCCTCCTTCCCCAAGGAAGGAATCGCACCGCCCGCCGCTTGTCTTAAATCTTTCGAACACGACTAATCAAAGATCCGGACTAACAAAAAATTGCACACGTAACAAAAAGTAAAGGAAGTCACAGATACAATAAATTTACTAATAATATTAGCAACTTTATTAGCTTTGCTTAAAGTTTTTACTGATGCAGTTAACTAAAGTAAAGCAATATTTAACTACCGAGGCCAAGGCCTGGCTAAGCCGCAATGGAAGTGGCGAAGTTATCAGGGTAGTTCCCTCGTACGCGCCGGCAGGGCAACAATGTTATGAGTTGTATACTTCTTTTGAACAAACAACCGAAAACTTAGGTCGTATTTTGTTTGATAACGACGGCTATTGGATATACGATGGTTATGATCTGCAAGTAGCGGAGCAGGAACATCTTGCCTTATTCATCATTAACTATATGGACCGCTTATAACAGAGCGGCTGACATTGTTTGCAGAAGCCGGGCAAAGCAAAGGATTACCCCTACATTTACTGGAATACCGCCATGCCTGTCTTTAAATCAACCGGGATAGAAACATGTTCAAGGGCTATGAGCCAGTTATCGCCTATTTTGCGGTAGCCATTCGTAACCCGCACGGTGCGGTTAACCTCGTCACCCTGCTTACTTTTGCCGGTAACGTGCTGAAAGCTATACCCAAAGCCTGCATCTCCGCCAACAGTGATACCCTGGTCTTTTATTGAAAGATGAGGTTTGCCTTCAAAATGCGAAAACATCTCCAGCCAATATCCGCGATAAACCTCAGCACCGCAATATTCCGCCCTTGGCACAACGTCAAAAATAACAAAGCTTTCATCAGGTACGTAATTTGACATCATGGCATCAACATTGCCTGAGTTAAACGCGGCTACAAAATTTTCGGTAAGCTTTTTGATCAGTTCCTCGTCGCCTTCTATAGTTTTCATAAGTTGATTATCAGGTTATTAATTCCGCTTATATTTAAATACCAAGCGGAATTAATAACCACGCAAAATTGGTTTTGTTCATTAGGCTCAACCTATTTCAGGATTTGTCTCGCGGGACAAAAAAATCCATTTTCACAATATATCTGTTTATCAGTTAATTATATAAATTTTACAGCTAATTTTCCTGACGAATAAGTAGTCTCACTTTGTCCCAACGCAAAACTGCAATCTACTCATTACCAAATTCTTACCAAAAAAACTGTCCCACCTTGTCTCACTTTGTCTCACATCCATGCAGGACAAACAATGGAGCCATTTTTCCGAATTCGCGGTTCCAACAAACTTTACATCTTTCGGACTTTCCGTCTTTCGGACTTCCGTACTATTCTGCATATTTGCATATCTACATATCTGCACATCAAAATGATCCATAAAAAAACACGCAAATACATACCTGCCGACCTTGATATTAAATGGGAAAACCTGGAGCCGCTTTACCTTGATCTGGTTAACCGCCAGATAGACAATACCGGCGACCTTGAGTTCTGGATGCGCGACCGCAGCGAACTGGAAGCGGCATTAGAGGAAGATTTTGCCTGGCGCTACATCCGCATGACCTGCGATACCAACAGCGAAGAGAAGCTGGCGGCTTTTCAGTACTTTGCTACAGAGATAGAGCCTAAAACCGCCCCCTACAGCAACGAGTTGAACAAGAAGCTGGTAGCCAGCCCCTACTTTGATGAACTGGACCACGACAAATACTTTGTGTACCTGCGAGGAGTTAAAAAGGCACTGGAGTTGTTTAGAGAAGAGAATATCCCGCTGCAAACCGAGTTGCAGGTTGAGGCGCAAAAGTACCAGCAGATAAGCGGTGCAATGTCTGTAACCATTGATGGTAAAGAGTATACGCTTGAACAGGCAGGCGCGCTGTTAAAAGATACCGACCGCAACAAACGCCACCAGGCCTGGCAGGCTATTACCGCCCGCCGCCTGCAGGAGAAAGAGAAATTGGATGATCTGTTTGATCACTTGCGCGCGTTGCGCCATAAGGTAGCCGTTAATGCCGGGTTTGAAAACTACCGCGACTACATGTTCCAGGCGCTGGGCAGGTTTGATTACACACCACAGGATTGCTACGCCTTTCACGAAGCAATTGAGCGCGAGGTGGTGCCTATTCTACAAGAACATGCGCACCAGCGCCAGCAGGCTTTGGGCCTAAGCGAACTGCGCCCCTGGGATATGGATGTAAACACATCGGGCAAGCCGCCGCTCAAGCCATTTAGCAATGGCGATGACCTGATAGAAAAAACCATACAGTGTTTTACCAATATTAACAGCTACCTGGGCGAGCGGCTGGAAATCATGAAAGCCAATAACCTGTTTGATGTGGAAAGCCGTAAAGGAAAGGCACCGGGTGGCTATAACTACCCATTGTCTGAAACCGGCGCGCCGTTTATCTTTATGAACTCCGCCAATACCTTCCGCGATCTGACCACCATGGTGCACGAGGGAGGACACGCGGTGCACACCTTCCTTACTGCGGATCTAGAATTGAACGACTTTAAACATTGCCCGTCAGAAGTGGCGGAACTGGCCTCTATGTCTATGGAGCTGGTATCAATGGATAACTGGAATGTATACTTTTCTGATCAGGATGATCTGCGCCGTGCCAAGCGCGATCAATTGGTAGATGTGCTTAAAACCCTGCCCTGGGTAGCCGTGGTTGATCAGTTTCAGCATTGGATCTATACCAATCCTGAGCATACCGCCGACGAGCGACGCGAGGCCTGGAAACAGATCTATGAACCCTTCGGCGCAGGCTTTGCCGACTGGAGCGGATTGGAGGATGCCGAAGCCAACCTTTGGCAAAAACAGTTGCATATTTTTGAGATACCCTTCTATTATATTGAGTATGGCATGGCACAGTTAGGCGCCATTGCTGTATGGAAAAACTATAAGGAAAACCCCGAAAAAGCGCTTCAGCAATACCTTGACGCGTTAAAACTGGGTTACACCAAAACCATCAAAGAGATTTACCAAACCGCGGGTATCAAGTTTGATTTCAGCGCCGACTATGTGAAGGAACTGGCTCAGTTTGTTAAGGCGGAGATAGAGAAGTTATAGTTAGGTGAGTGGTAAGTAGAGAATAGTGAGTTGTCTCATTATTTCGTTACTTACCACTCTAAATCAATCCTTGCAATTTTCCATAAGCCATTTTCTTTATATTCAACTACTTTTGGATGGCTATATGATACTCCGTCTATCAGTATCTCCATTTTAATAATTGCTTTGTTGTCTTTGATACTATGCGACGCGATCCGTGCGTCGGTAACATTTTCACCTTGCCCACCTACCCAAGAGTAGTTGGAAAAAAAATCGCAAATATTATTAGGTGCCGATTGATAGCTTTCGATTTCCTTTATACGCGTGTTTTTTAACCATAAATCACAGGATTGATAATTACGTGTTTGTATTTTAAAGAAATCTTCTGAAAAAAAATCTGTTTTTCTTAAGCGAGCGAATTGATAAGTCGTATCTAACCGATAAATAGAATCAGCATTAATTAATAGCTGTGGCTTATCAATTGAGCTGTCCGGATACATTTCCTTTATATACCATTTGTAAAACTTTAACGCTACTCCCTGAGGAGTTTCCGCACTAGTGGCTATTGCATTTGTTGCAAAGCCTTTTGATCTGTATCTGCCTGATTTTTTATCCTTTGCATTGCATGAAATTATGAATATCAAGACTGTCACAAAAATAAGATAGGAACAAAATTTCATTAGATAAAGCTTTTATTTAGGAGGATAGCTATTAAACCAAATTCGCTTTGGCAATATAAACATCTAACATCAAATTTACACGGGTAGCAAATTTCTGGTACGGTTTTGGGAATACTGTCTGTATGAAAAAGATAGTATTAGGTGCCTTCCTGTCACTGATTACAGCGGCGGGGTTTGGCCAGGACTTAAAACCTGTAGAAATAGATAGTTTGGTAACAGTGTCGTTGCCGGCAGAATATAGTAAGACGGATACGCTTAATCAGCAAGTATTTTCTGCCAACAGCGACTATGGTTATATGGTGGTTGTAAAAGCAGTCGACAAGACAAATCAGCCGCTGAAAAAGGAAAAGGACCTGAACAAGGTAATGGATAACTATGTTGACAACTTTAAGCAGCAATATAAAAACGCCAGCGCCCAAAACGTACGCGATACCACTGTAGGCGCGTTAAAAGCCAAAGCATTTACCTTACAATATGATGCCGACGACAGCAGCACCCAGTTTAAAAACTTTGTGTTATTGTATACAACCAGCGCGAGTTACTTTTTTGAGTATGCCTATCCCGGCATGCGTGCCGGCGTAATTGGCGGAGAATTGAAAACTTTCTTGTCGTCTATCAAATTATCGCCCGCACTTAACCGCGGCGATCAATACCTTTCAAACGAAAAAGGTATGTCTCCGGTTGTCAAATTTGGGTTGATTGGTGGCGGATCGCTTTTAGTAATTGCGTTGGTGGTAGTTTTGATCAACAAACGCAGGGCTGCTCTAGCCTAATTGTCTAAACTAAGATTTTAAAGGATTTAAGGATTGCAGAACTACGTGTTTTGCAATTCTTAAATCCTTTTTATTTACGGCCAATTTTACTTAAACCGCTATTCCATTTTTCTGATTTCAGGAACTGCCGGCCCTCAGCCCAGTAAAGCCAAATTGCCGTTACCACTACGCCAATAACAGAGCCTGCAGTAACATCCTCAAAAAAATGCTGACTTAGATACATACGCGAATAACCAACCAAGCAAGCCAGCAAAAACAGCGGCCATCCCCATAACTTGTTACGGCAGATGTAAGTAATTACTATAGCAGACGCAAATGCGCTTACCGTATGGCCCGAAGGGAAACTGTGCAGGGTAAGCTGCTCAGTGCCTAATACAAAGTGTATCTTATCAAGGCTGTCTTTAAAATAAAGCTGTGGCCTTGGCGCATCAAAATAGTGTTTTAATGCCTGCGCAACTAACGCGGTTACCATATTGGCGGTAGCAAATAAAAAGGCGTTACGGTAGCTAAAAAGCAGCAGCAGCAAAGTTATAACTACCACCGTCCAACCGCTACCTATGTTGGTTATGTAGGGCGCGGCTGCATCTGCCCATGTGCTGTACATGGCGTTTACGGCGTAGTAGATCTCCTCGCGGGTGTAGGTTAACTTAATGATGAGGCAAGCGGCCAGCACTATCAGATAAGGAATAAAAAACCACCTTAACTGATATAAAATTTGTTTCATGCTGCAAAGTAAAGCATATACTTATACTCAGCAAAAAAATCGTTATGTTTGGTATCCATTGACTGAATTTGTACTGAAAATGCCGAATAGCTTATTTCGCAAAAAATCTATTGATAAAATTTTAGCCGACGTTGCCAGCGGCTTCAGCGATGCCGAACACTCCGGCGTACATCTAAAAAAAGAATTACGAGTTAAAGACCTTACCCTGATGGGTATAGCCGCCGTAGTAGGTGCAGGTATATTCTCAACCATTGGCGAAGCTTCATTTTACGGTGGCCCCGGTGTAAGCATCCTTTTTATTTTAACAGCCGTTACCTGCGGTTTTTCCGCCTTATGTTATGCCGAATTTGCATCGCGCATACCGGTAGCGGGGAGCGCTTATACTTATGCCTATGCTTCATTTGGCGAGTTGATTGCCTGGATAATAGGCTGGGACCTGCTAATGGAATACGCCATAGGCAACATTGCTGTAGCTATATCATGGAGCGGCTATTTTGTAAATCTGCTGGAAGGATTTAACATCCACATGCCGGTTTATCTGACAATGGATTACCTATCGGCATTTAAGGCGCACGAACAGGTGCAGCAGCTTACAGCCAGCGGCCAGTTAACGCAGATCACTGCTGATCTTAAACAAGCCGCAGAGGCATGGGCAACTGCCCCGGGCTCGGGTAGTTTTAAGCTGATAGCCAACATACCTGCTTTGTTAATTGTGGTTGCTATAACTTACCTGGTTTATATTGGCATTCGCGAGACCAAGAAAGCCACCAACGCTATGGTTTTTTTAAAGATAGCGGTTGTTATTGCAGTAATTATCATTGGCTTTTTTTACGTTACTCCCGCTAACTGGCACCCTTTTCTACCTAATGGTTTTAGCGGTGTTATGAAGGGCGTATCAGGTGTGTTTTTTGCCTACATAGGTTTCGACGCCATATCAACAACGGCAGAAGAATGCGAAAACCCGCGCAGAGATCTGCCGCGCGGCATGGTCTATTCGCTTGTAATTTGTACGGTATTGTATGTGTTAGTTGCGCTGGTACTAACCGGCATGGTTAATTTTAAAGAGTTACAAGTTGCAGATCCGCTGGCCTTTGTATTTGGCCGTGTTGGCTTAAACAAAATAAGCTATGTAATATCAATCAGCGCGGTTATTGCTACCGCCAGCGTACTGCTGATATTCCAGTTGGGGCAACCCCGTATATGGATGAGCATGAGCCGCGATGGTTTGTTGCCTAAGGCCTTTTCGCGTATCCATCCTAAATATCATACGCCTTCATTTTCAACCATTGTTACGGGTTTTGTGGTAGCCGTTCCGGCTCTTTTCATGAATTTGACCGAAGTAACTAACCTTACCAGTATAGGCACGCTGTTTGCCTTTGTGCTGGTTTGCGGCGGTGTTTTATTGCTACCCAAAGAGGCAGGTGTTAAAGGTAGGTTTAAGATGCCTTACATTAATTCTAAATTTATAATGCCCGCACTGTTCATAGCAGGGGTGCTTGTTTTTAACAAACAGTTTATGAGCCTTTTCTCTGGCGACGATATACATAAAAACTTCCCGTATTTTCTCTTTGTGATATTGGCTGCAGCGTTAACGGTGGCCTCATTTATAAAAAATCTTTCGCTTGTACCTGTGTTGGGCCTGTTAAGCTGTTTTTACTTGATGGCCGCTTTAGAATACGAAAGCTGGATACGCTTTTTGGTATGGCTCATCATCGGCCTGGTTATCTATTTTTCCTACAGCTACAAAAACAGCGTTTTAGCTAAACAAAGCAATTAATTGGTGTGAATTACATTGATATTATAGGCCTGGTAGCAGCCTTATGCACCTCTATTTCCTTTTTACCCCAGGCCATTAAAACTATCCGTACCCGCGATACATCAGCCATATCATTAAGTATGTATTGTGTATTTACGGGTGGAACAGTACTTTGGCTTATTTACGGGATAATGATAATCAGTTATCCTGTAATTATAGCGAATACCATCACACTTATATTGGCGGGCATTATATTGGCTTATAAGGTGAGGTATAAGTAGTTGTCTGGCCTAAGATGAGGAGAATTTTAGGATGATAAGGGTCGCTTTAAAATCTGAAGAAAATTTGTATACTTGTTGTAGCGCCATCCTCTTGAAACACAACCACCGGGAGGGTATCAACAATTATCACGCAGTAAACACCAACCATAGTTTCTTAAAAAATGCAGAAAAAATCGAAGTTCACCAGCATTGACAGGAGAGCGGACATCACCTACAAAGAGTTTGTTGACCAGTACCAAAAAAAAGGCCTGCCGGTAATACTGGCAAATATTACCGACGCCTGGGCTGACCCCCAAATTT
Organism: Mucilaginibacter calamicampi; assembly: GCF_042676765.1. Lineage (NCBI taxonomy): Bacteria > Pseudomonadati > Bacteroidota > Sphingobacteriia > Sphingobacteriales > Sphingobacteriaceae > Mucilaginibacter > Mucilaginibacter calamicampi. The sequence continues at coordinate 225,764 of NZ_JBHTHU010000005.1, read as the reverse complement.
TTACCCCGGAATATCTGCGAAAAAACTTTGGCGACCGCACCGGTAATCACCCAACGCACAAGTACACCGTTGCCGAATTGCTTGATCTGACAGAAAAAGCCACCTTTGATAACCCTGCGCCATACCCGGTAAAATTTATGGTAAAATCAACCCTGCCCGAGATGGTGCCGCACATGCAGCCGCTTGATCTGAATTTTATTCGCCCTAACTGGCTAAAAAGTAAACTGCTCAAAAACAAACTGGGCAATGGCGATATGGATCTGCACATTGGCGGTGCCGGCAACAGTTACGAGATGCACAAAGACACTTATGATGTACACGCCTGGCTTATACAGCTTTATGGCGAAAAGGAAGTGATCTGTTTCCCATGGGATGAAGAGCCACTCATGTATCCCCGCAAGGGCGGTCTGCTGGAGTCGCGCTCACCCATCGTTTTTACCAACCCTGATTACGACAAATACCCCAATTTTAAAAAAGCCACGCCGATAAAAGGCAAGTTAAAAGCCGGCGAAGTGCTGTACATCCCGGGCGGCATGTGGCATACAACGGTGGCTTACCAACAAAACATGTCAACCATCATTAATCAGGTTAACGAAACCAACTACCACGCCTGGAAACGCGACGTATACGTTTACAAAGCCTTCCACAACAAACTAAAAGGCGCCATAGATTACGCAGCCGCCACGGTAATAGGCAATGTGTGCCGCATTGGGCAGTTGTTTGGGGCAAAGTATTAAGCGGTACAGAAGATTTGTAAGATTTTAGGATTGTAAGAATCGCGCCAAAAATCCTAAAATCATTTATCCTATAAATCATGGTTCAGACAGCTTAAACAATAGCCTATTTTTCAACACCTCTACTCTCCCATTACTTTTTTGATAAATTTGTATCCTACCGATTAGAGCGACGGAGATACAGCGAGACATTTTATGCCAGAGTTTTCACATTTACACGTACACACCCAGTTTTCGTTATTAGACGGCGCTGCCGATATATCAAAGCTGTATAAAAAAGCAGCTGCGGATGGAATGAAGGCGCTGGCCATTACCGACCACGGTAACATGTTTGGTGTGTTTAAATTTGTGGCCGAGGCAGGCAAACACAATGTTAAACCCATTGTGGGCTGCGAGTTTTATGTAGTGGAGGACCGCCATAAAAAGCAGTTTACCAAAGAGAAAAAAGATGTACGCCGCCATCAGCTTTTCCTGGCAAAAAATCCCGAAGGGTATAAAAACCTGGTTAAACTATGCTCATTGGGCTATATGGAAGGTCTTTACAGCAAATGGCCGCGTATAGATAAAGAGCTTATTTTAAAACATCATAAAGGCCTTATTGCCACTACCTGCTGTATAGGTGCATCGGTGCCGCAAACTATTTTAAAAGGAACGCCGGAAGAGGCAGAAGCGGAATTTAAATGGTGGCTTGACCTTTTTGGTGAGGATTATTACATAGAACTGCAACGACACGAGATCCCTGAGCAAGAGATCATCAATCAGCAACTGCTAAAATTCGCTAAAAAATATAACGTAAAGGTTATCTGCTCTAATGACTCACATTACGTGGATCAGCAGGACTCTAACGCGCATGATATTTTGCTTTGCGTAAACACAGGTGATATGCAAAGCACGCCTATTGCTACCGATGAAGAAGGTGGTAAAGGCTATCGTTTTGGTTTTCCTAATGACCAGTTTTATTTTAAAACGCAGGATGAAATGGGCAAGCTGTTTCATGACCTACCCGAATCCTTAGATAATACAAACGAAATAGTTGACAAAGTTGAGGTATTGAAGCTAAAACGCGATATACTGCTGCCCAACTTTGTTATCCCCAATGAATTTAAAATACACAGCGAAAGCACACCAGATTCGGATACGCTTAACCAATGGGAGTACTTAAAACACCTCACATTTAAGGGTGCTGCAGAACGCTATCACGACCTTACAGCCGAGATTGAAGAACGTATCAACTTTGAGCTCTTTACGGTGCGCACCATGGGCTTTGCCGGTTACTTTTTAATTGTAGCCGACTTTATTAAAGCAGGGCGCGATATGGGGGTATTTATCGGTCCGGGGCGTGGTTCGGCGGCGGGTTCAGTTGTGGCTTATTGCATCGGCATTACCAATATCGACCCGATAAAATACAACCTGCTGTTTGAAAGATTCCTGAATCCCGACCGTAAATCAATGCCCGATATTGATACGGATTTTGATGATGCGGGCAGGCAAAAAGTAATTGATTACGTTGTTGACAAATATGGCAAAAACCAGGTAGCTCAGATCATCACTTACGGCTCTATGGCCGCGCGTACCAGCATACAGGATGTGGGCCGCGTGCTGGATATGCCCCTGTCTGACGTAACGGCGCTTAAAAAACTGGTGCCTGAAACTTTAGGCATCAACCTTAAAACAGCTATTGAACAGGTTGCTGAGCTACAGGACATATATAAATCACCCGACCTGAAAGGTATTGTACTGCGCGAGGCTGAAAAGCTGGAGGGTTCTGTGCGTAACACAGGTGTGCATGCCGCGGGTATCATTATCGCGCCGTATGATCTGACCGATATTGTTCCGGTAGCTACGGCGAAAGACTCGGACCTGTTGGTTACACAGTATGACGGGCGTGTTATTGAAGATGCAGGCGTTATTAAGATGGACTTTTTGGGCCTTAAAACGCTTACTATTTTAAAGGATGCGCTACGCCTTATCAAGCAAAACCACGGTGTTGAAATAGATATAGATTACATCCCGCTGGATGACCAGAAAACTTTTGAGCTTTACCAGCGCGGCGATACCAATGGCACGTTTCAGTTTGAAAGTGACGGTATGCAAATGTACCTGCGCGACCTGAAACCCGATAAGTTTGAGGACCTGATTGCCATGAATGCCCTGTATCGCCCGGGGCCAATTGAATATATCCCCAACTTTATCAGCCGTAAGCACGGGCGCGAGCCTATCACTTTTGACCTGGCCGACATGGAGGAATACCTGGGCGAAACCTATGGTATTACTGTGTATCAGGAGCAGGTGATGCTTTTATCGCAAAAACTGGCCGGCTTTAGTAAAGGCGATGCCGACGTATTGCGTAAAGCGATGGGTAAAAAGCAGATAGAGGTGCTTAACAAAATGGAGTCGCAGTTTATGGATGGCGCCATAGCTAAAGGGCATGCCAAAGATAAGCTTACCAAAATATGGACCGACTGGAAAGCATTTGCGCAATATGCCTTCAACAAATCGCACTCTACCTGTTATGCCTTTGTGGCGTATCAAACGGCTTATTTAAAGGCGCATTATCCGTCTGAATATATGGCCGCGGTTTTAAACAACCAGAACAACATAGAAAAAATTACCTTCTTTATGGAGGAATGCCGCCGCATGGGGGTTGAAGTTTTAGGCCCGGATATTAATGAGTCTGATCTCTCATTCGCGGTAAATAAAAAAGGACAGGTAAGGTTTGGTTTAACCGGCGTTAAAGGCGTGGGAGATAAAGCGGTTGAGAGCATTATTGAGGAGCGTAAAGAGCGTGGCCCATACCTTTCGGTATATGATTTTGCTAAACGATCTAACACCCGCAGCGTTAACCGTAAATCATACGAAAACCTGGTATATGGCGGCGCGTTTGATGCCTTTGGGTTAAACAGGGCGCAGTTTTTTGCCAAGACGGAAAATGGTTTACTTACCGGTGTTGAGCGCCTGATAAAATTTGCTAATGATTATCAGAATACGCAAAGCAGTTCGCAGTCATCTTTATTTGGCGGCTCAATAGCATCCTACGTTCCGGAGCCTGCAATGCCTGAAGCGGAAGAATGGGCCCTGATAGAAAAGCTTAAATATGAAAAGGAAGTTATTGGTATATATCTAACCGGCCACCCGCTTGATAATTACAAGCTGGAGATGGAAAAGTACTGCAACAGTAAAATAGCCGATCTTAAAAACATGCAAAAAGCCCGGTCAGGAGAGGGTGGCGACGATGTAATGGCTGCATTTGCTCAACTCAGAAAACGCGGCGAGGTTTGCATTGGGGGCTTAGTAGGTAATGTACAGCATAAAATGACCAAAACGGGCAAGCCATTTGGAACCTTTGTGCTGGAAGATTATAATGAATCGTACGAGTTTGCTCTGTTTGGCGAGGACTACGTAAAATTCAAAAACCTGATGGTTAACGGGTATTTTCTGCACATTAAAGGCAACATTGAAGAAAAATTCAGGCAAAAAGATAACTGGGACCTGCGTATAACCACCATGAGCCTGCTATCAGAAATGCGCGATAAACTGACTAAGTCTGTAACTGTGGCCCTGGACCTGAATAGTATAAGCGCGCAGTTGATGAATGAGATACAAAATATTGTAAACATCAATAACGAGAAATACCCGGTAAAAAACTGCAGCCTTAGGTTCGTTATAAAAGACAGGGACGACGCTTTACTTGTTGATATGGGCTCAAAAACCTTTAAAGTTAACCCCAGCGATGATTTGATGGCTGATATAATGCAGTTAACCAATAGCCCCGCTATATTAAACTAATTGCCCCAATTAACTAATAGTCAGATAACATAAACTAACACATTTATATTTTCGCTTAACAGCAAACCCCAACAAATTTATTTTCGTATTTGTATTAAATTATATAACCTTGTATAACACTGCTCAACGCTGTTATACAATTAAACCTTTTAATATTTCTACTGTGGGTTCAAACACCGGCAAACCTTATTTACGCTGTCCAAAATGCAAAGCTCCTTATCACTTCAGGACATCAAGACCGTGGTGGGCTCTTCTACTTTCTTTTTTACCTATAAAAACCTTTTTTTGCGCCAAATGCCAAAAAAAGCGTAACCTGCTGATAAGCAATAAAAAATTAAGTACTTACGTAGATCCAAAGTAAAAAGAATTCATACAGTTGATAACTCTAAGCCTGTTGGTAATTTCTTTGTCAGATTGTCAGGCCACCACTTGTGGCAAGCAATTTGAATACTCATATTTGTTTAACAATAAAATTTAAATATCATGGCTTTAGAAATAACTGACGCAAACTTTGAGGAGCTTGTGCTTAAATCAGATAAACCCGTATTAGTTGACTTTTGGGCAGAGTGGTGTGGTCCGTGTAGAATGGTTGGCCCGGTGGTAGAAGAAATATCAAAAGATTATGCCGATAAGGCGGTTGTAGGAAAAGTGAATGTTGACCATAATCCGGGTATTTCTGTAAAATACGGCATCCGCAATATCCCTGCTTTGCTATACTTTAAAAACGGCGAGATAGTGGATAAACAAATAGGTGCTGTTCCAAAATCGGTTTTAGCCGGCAAGTTGGATAAACAACTGGCATAATCGTCAATAAAATATTCGTTTAAAAAGCGTTACAATTGAATTGTAACGCTTTTTTTGTTTTATTTTAGTTTTTATATGTCGCAACTTAACGAAGATCAGCAGGTAAGGCAATTAGCCAACCTTGAATTATTGGCAAGGCAAGTAGTTGAAGGCTTCATTACCGGCCTGCATCAAAGCCCTTTTCATGGCTTTTCGGTAGAGTTTGCAGAACACCGCCTTTATAACAATGGCGAGTCGGTAAAAAACATAGACTGGAAGCTTTTTGCCAAAACCGACAAGCTGTTTGTTAAGCAATTTGAAGAAGAAACTAACCTTAGATGTTACCTCCTGCTTGATTCATCATCGTCAATGAATTTCCCGGAGCAGGGATTAAATAAGCTGCAATTTTCTATATATGCCATTGCGTCATTAATGTACCTGTTTAAAAAACAGCGGGATGCTTTCGGGCTATGCACTTTTTCTGATAAAATAGACAGTTTGAGCCATGTTAAGTCGGCATCAACGCATCTGTTCTATCTGTACGCGCAATTAGAAAAATTATATCGCGAGCCTAAAACAAGCACCTCCACCAACATTGCCGAGGTGCTGCATCATGTTGCAGAGCAGGTTCATCAACGCTCGCTTGTTATTATTTTTAGCGATATGCTGGAGAATAATATGGATAACACCAAGTTACAGGCGCTTTTTGCGGCTATACAGCATTTAAAATATAACAAGCACGAGGTAGTTATATTTAATGTGAATGACAAGCAAAAAGAAATGGACTTTAATTTTGATAACCGCCCGCATCATTTTATTGATATGGAAAGCGGCGAAGAAATAAAGGTTCATCCCGGCAAGATCCGCCAGGCATATCAAACTTCGTTACAACATTATCGCCGCGAACTGGAACTAAAATGCGCGCAATACCACATAGACATTATTGATGCTTCTATTCAGGACGGATACTATGATATCCTAAGATCCTACCTGATCAAGCGGAACAGCATGATATAATGCTTTATTGTTATACCTGAGTTAGGCGGGTATATGGTTTCTTCTGCCCCCGTTTCTGTAATAAAGAAAATCGCGGTTAGGCTCATAATGATGCTCCGCAGTATACGGGCTTTCAAAAAGATCAGCAGTAAGGTCTTCTCTGACAAAGAAAGCATTGGTGCCTGTAAAAACGCAACCTACCAGGTTGTAGCCTTTGCTTTTGCCTAATTGCTCTAAAGCCAATAACGATGCCCCAAAATAGCTTGAACCATCCCACATGCGTTTTGCATCATACTTAACAACAAAGTGAGTATCAGGCCTAAAGTTTGAGTTATACTCTATAGCCACCACCCGCGGCCGGTAATTGGTTATAGCCTCCCAAACATAATACGTGTTATAATCAATGTCGATAGATAGCAGATCCAATTCCGCAGGAACATTTGCCTCCTTAAATAAGGATTCGATGTTTTCTGCGGTGATAAAATTATTTTTTACGGTTAGTTTTCTGCCACCTATAAAATCAGTAAACATGGCGTTTATCTTCTTCGTATCCTCGGGGTTTCCTTCTATCCATAAACCCTGCCATTGCTTATAAAGCAGGTTTAAGGTATTACTTTCCAGCCCGTCGGTTACGCCAAACTCAACAAAATACTTATTGGTGGTGCCAATACGGTTAAATATCTCTTGTATTATACCGTCCTCGCCATTTTGCGAAAACACCTGGTATTCACTTTTATTCAGGCGCTTATTATTGGCGTACTTTGGATTGTTATGCAAGTTCTCTTCCAGGAACTGTGCAACCTGAAAGCCTCTGTCTATATTTTTTTGCGCGATAGCTGTGTTTAGGATATCCCGGATCTGTCTTATTCTCTTAATGAAATTTAGTCCCATAAATATGATAGGTAGTTCGGAGCCAAAGTTGGGGAAAAAAGTTGAATATAGCCCATTATAATGCTATTTCAAGTGTAACATCAGCGCGTTACTTTCATCTAAACTAAAATTAAATACTATGCGTTACTTTTTGTGCATCGTCTTCCCACCACTCGCGGTTTTAACAACCGGACGCATTGGCGCATTTATACTGAGCATTATACTAACTATATGCTTCTGGGTACCGGGTGTTATACACGCTGTGCTGGTTACCAGTGATTATTATGCCGCCCGCAGGCACAGGCAATTGGTTAGGGTAATGCGCAGGGCGTAAAATAATCGCTACGTGGTTACTAATAATTAGCAAAGCTTAATGGTTGTATAGTTGGTTATTTATATTTGTAATAACCAATTACCACAGCAAAATGAAGATCAGATCCATATTAGCAGGCGCATTGCTGCTATGCTTTGCAAATAGCTACGCGCAGGACGCTACACCAATACTATTGTATACTAACGGTGTACCTAACTCAAAAAAAGGGCCGGATACTTATGTTGAACGCGATGTTAACGGCAGCGTATCAAAGGTAATTGAACCCACGCTTATACCATTCATCCCCGAAAAAGGTACCGCTAACGGAACGGCAGTAATAATTTGCCCCGGCGGCGGGTATAGCGGACTGGCCATGCGTGGCGAAGGTTTCCCTGCCGCTAAGGAATTCAACAAAATTGGTGTTACAGCTTTTGTATTAAAATACCGTTTACCAAGCGACGATATTATGGTTGATAAAACCATTGGCCCGCTGCAGGATGCGCAAGCTGCTATGGTTCTGGTAAGGTCGCGCGCTGCTGAATGGGGCCTTAACCCGGCCCGCATAGGTATTATGGGTTTCTCGGCCGGCGGGCACCTGGCTTCAACAGCGGGGACACATTTTGATAAGCCTGCAATTGACAATAAAGGCGTAAACCTGCGCCCTGATTTTATGATATTAATATATCCGGTTATAACTTTTGGCGAGCTAACGCACGGTGGTTCAAAAAGAAATTTGATTGGCACCACGCCTACCCAGGATAAGGTTGATCTGTATTCGAACGAAAAACAGGTAACCGCCAGTACGCCGATGACTTTCATTATTCATGCCCAGGACGACACAACCGTTCCTGTACAAAACACGCTGATGTTTTTTGATGCCCTGGTGAAAAACAAGGTACCTTCTGAAATGCATATCTATCCTGCCGGTGGCCATGGCTTCGGCATAAACAACCGCAAAAGCAAAGAAAACTGGTTTGACTGGTGCAAAGGCTGGATGGACACCAACGGATTGCTTACAGCTGCAAAATAGGCACTGTTAAATACCGAAATATTGACCAAGCAGGCTATTGATCTTGGTTTGCAGCATTTCAACCAGCTCTTCGTCCTTAAATTCATATTCGTCGGGTATGTAGAGTACCTCTATGGGCTTTTTGCCTGCAATGCTGTACAGCTCTTTTAGCCTGGCGCGGTGCTCCGTTTCCATAACAAGGGTAAGGTCTGCCCAAAGCAGATCTGTTTCTGTTAGCCGCCTGTCGCTTTTAGGGCTTAAGCCTGCAGAACGTATATTAAAGCGAGCATCGTTTTTAAATATAAATTCGGCAGTTCTGCTTCTGCGCTTATTTTTACCACAAATAACAAGTAAATTCGGTCGGTTCATTCTTAATGCAAATATGTAAATAAGATGGATAACTAACCATAAACTTTAAATACCAATGCAACCGCGATTTGAAAACATACCGTCAAAAACAATTGTAGGAACACATGTTACCATGTCGTTCATCCACAACAAAACCGGCCATTTATGGCAAAGCTTTATGCCCCGGCGTACAGAAATAAAACACCAAACAGATGCTTCGCTTTATTCCATTGAAATATACCCAACTGGCTTTTTTGATGATATAAAACCAACTAACGAGTTTGAAAAATGGGCCGGAGTTGAAGTTAGTGATGGCTCGGACCAGCCAAACGGTATGGAACGCTTAACTATCCCGGCGGGGTTATACGCGGTATTTACGCACCGTGGCCCGGCCAGTGCCGGACCACAAACCTATCAGTATATTTTTGGTGTATGGTTGCCCGGCTCTGAATACGAGATCGACGAGAGGCCGCACTTTGCTTTGATGGACGAAAAGTATAAGCATGAGCAACCGGATTCGGAAGAAGATATTTATATACCGGTAAAATCGCGCCAATTTTAAAAATGTTGTAACTATTTAAAGCTTAAAAACGTCCAAATAAAAAACCAACAACAAATCATGAAAATAAACTTTAAATTTTTGCTGGCTGCCGCGCTGTTAGTGGGTACCGGTTCTGCATTTGCGTCCGCCGTTAAACCTGCTCCTGCACGTATTATAGACACGGAAGACCGTAAGGTAGCTGATTTTAAAGGCATCAGCCTGTCAGGTTCATTTGATTATTATATTAAACAGGGCTCAAGCAATACAGTAAGAGTTGAGGCACCGGCCAAAATACTATCTTACATTGTTACCGAAGTTAAGAATGGCGTATTGAACGTATATACAAAAAACAATACCAGTTGGACCAGCCTGTTCAACAGCGAAAAAGTAGCCGTTTACATAACCGCCAAAGACATTAACAGCATTCAGCTTTCAGGTTCGGGCGATGTTTTCTTTCACGAGGGAATAAAGAGCGCTGACCTGCGCATTTCTTTAAGCGGATCAGGCGATATAACAGGCAAAATAACTGCCACTTCTGTTGATTGCAGCTTAACAGGCTCAGGTGACATACGGTTATCAGGCCGTGCAGAAAACGCGAAGGTTAAAGTGGTAGGCTCCGGTGATTTTACTGCCGCTGAGTTGCAAACCAATAACACTTATGTTGAGGTGATAGGATCAGGCGATGCGAGAGTAAACGCTACCGGGAGCCTGAATGCTAAAGTATCCGGCTCCGGCGATATACGCTACAGAGGTAATCCAAAAAGCATAAATAAAAGCAAATCAGGAAGCGGGGATATTGACAAGGGGTAATAAGCATCTTTAATATGAGTTGTCATTCTGAGCAATAGCGAAGAATCTTGTAAACCTTGCATAGCCACGCGCTTAGCAGTTTCCGTATAAGATTCTTCACTGCGTTCAGAATGACAATTTCCGTTGGTTATACCCTCATTACCTAAACCGCGCCAACACCCTCCTACCCAGATCATAAGTAACCCGGAAGGCCTGCTGGTTATCGTTATAATAGCCCGGCGAGAAATGAAAGCTGAATATAAACTGCCCCTTAATATTTTTAAATAAAAACGGCGTATAAATTATATCTAAACGATTGTAAGTTGGTTTCTGATAATAAGAGTCGCCATAAGTAACATTGCTGCCTTTGCCGCTATAAAACTCATCATATAAGGCAAATCGTTTATAGCTTAAATAGGCACTTGCAACAAAGCCCTTAGGCGTACGCAAGCCATCAACACCCCGCTCCCGTTCCAGCGACATCATGCCACCTGCCTCAACTGTTAGTGAATCGAACACGGTTTTGTGACTCAAATCTAACCCTAACCTTATTTGCGCGCCACCATTATCAGCAATATGATCATTAGGCAGCAGTACTTCAGCGCCGGCATCGTGCATCAGCATAAAATAATGCGAAATATAAAACGCTCCTCCAATTGCAGGCGTATACTTTCCGGCAAAACCAAATAAAAACTGCTCACGGTCTGTAATGGTTTGGCGGCTTACCCAATCTAACCACGCCGTTTCGGTAAAATGCGCGTTGCTATAGCGGGTTAGTAGGCCTTGCACGTTGGGGCGATAGTAGCGCAATGTGTCATTCAGCAAAGCGCGCGGGTAGTTGCTCAACAAGGCTTCGCGCGGAAACATACCCGCGTTGAACAGCCAGTTTTTGCCTGTGTAGCTGTAATAAGCAACCGGATCTGCCTTGCCAAAAAAAGATTTCGCGCCAAACTCATGCAGGGCATTGGCACCCACAATAAAATGGTTATTGCTATCCAGGTTCAAGCCAAAATCTAAAGCTATACGTGTACCGGAATACGTATGCGAGCGCGGTATAAACGCCTTATACTCGCGGTTATCTAAAAACCCTAAACCGTTAAAGTGTACATCTAAGCTTTGGGCAAGTGCCGTGGTGGATGTAATTATGAATATAAAGAGTATAAGATGTATTTTTCTGATCATAATAACGAATGGGTTATTCTACTGTTAGTTTAACCGTGCGGCTATTAGTACTCCCCGCAAAGGGAGTGGTTTTAATTGAAAAAATCAACTGGTAAGTGCCTTTTTGCACGGGCATTGTAAGGCCAAATTTATAAGGTATGCTGCCGCCGGGTTTTATAGTAATTTTACTAAATAAAGAGTCGCTTTTTTGGGCGTGCATAAGCCTGTCGCCTATAAAATAACAGGCACCTAATAAAACCTGTTGTTTACGGCCGGCATTGTTAAAGCTAATGGAGTATAGGTAAGGATTGGTTATTTTTAGCGGGATACTAATTTCCTGCCCCGGCTTAACCGTCATCCTACTTATTTCTGTTTCTATCTTTACCTTTTGGTAGGTTCTGAAATCGTCTATCCATTCTGTATGCCAGGTCCAGTGCGGGTTTTTAATTGAATCTGTGGTATGCACGCTTTTATAGTCATTCAGATAAAGCACGCGCTTGCCCTGCATTAGTTCTTCTATTGGCCACATATCAAACTGCGTACGATGGTAATAGCGCGAATCATACGAAAAACCTTTCATGCTGTTGGTGTAATAATTGTATTTAGATGGATTTTGAAAACCATCTGTCAACACCACATAAGCATCACCCGCCTTTTGCTTTACCACGGCCGACCATTCCCTAAAACCGTAATAGCTTTTTATCTGCCCCAATTGCTTTACAAACGGAAAAGCAAATATCAGGCACAGCCTAATAGCTACAATCAATATAATGTTTATGGTTGCTATAGGATAAAACCAGCGCGGCACTTGTCCCACTTGTTTAAATCGTATCAGCGCCAGCATAACGAGCGGTGCAAAGGCAATAAGTGTCCAATGGGGTTGTGCTTCGCCCCTGAAAGTGGTAATAAAAAAGAATATAAGCGTACCAATGCAGTTTACCAGCAGGCAGCGTATAAAGGCATCTTTAATTTTAATGCTGAAGGCCTGGTAAAACAAAAACCAGCCAATAAGCGGCCCGGCCATTAATAGCTGACCGGGAATATAAGAGAAAGTATTATCTGAATTATAGATGCTGGCCGCCCGCTCATACAAATGGTAATTAAGCGATGGGTAACCGTGCTGCACCTGCCATAAAATATGCGGCGCGTATAACAGTACTGACAGCGTTACAATAAGGTAAAAAGATGGCCTTCTTAATAGCTTAATATTTGATGCCAGCGTAAAAGCCACCAATAATACCGCGTGATATTTACTATATAGCATACAGGCTATCAGTACGCCCAATGCTATAGCCAGCGGCCATTCGTCATTATCAATATATCTTTGATAAACGTAATAAAACAGGATGGCGAAGAAATACAAGGGCGCATCCGGCGTGGTGGTAAAGCCATAAATGCTGAAGATAAAAATGCCGGCTGCTACCATTACAAATGGCAAAATATCCACCGCGTATTTTTTCAGGATAAGCCAGAGCACATAAACAGACAAGCTGCTTGTGATTATTGTAATAAGCCGCAGACCCAGTTCATTATGCATCAGCGAATCGCCCATGCGGATGAATAGTGCCACCATTGGCGGGTGGTCAAAATAACCCCAATCTAAAAACCGCGAATACATCCAGTAGTAGGCTTCGTCGGCGTGAAGTTCGAGGGTGTAGGCCTGTGCAATGTTCAATAAGGTCCAGCATATCAAAAAGCAGGCAAGTATTTGGGTAGACCTATGGCTTTTCTGTGCGCTAAACAATTGCATCTGGTAAAGTAAAACGCATCAAATGTAGATAAATTAAGTTTAAGCCTTAAATTAGGCCCATATTTTACGCAACCATGAACAAAGGTCACGACTTTATAAGAAAAGCACGTTTGGCAATGACAAACATTACCAAAGAGTTAAGCATAGCACAACTGAACGAGATACCAGCCGGTTTTAACAATAACATAGCCTGGAATATGGCCCACCTGATAGCTACACAGCAAATAGTGTGTTACCGCAGAGCAGGTATTGATACTGTGGTAGACGCAGAGTTTGTTGACACATACGCCCCGGGTACCCGGCCCGAAAGGTTTATTACCGAAGAAGAAGTGCTACGCATAGTGGAGTTGTTTTCTACATCATTAGACCGCTATGAGTTGGACATGCATGCGGGTCTGTTCAATAATTATACGGCATGGACAACGCGCGCAGGTGTTGATGTTAACAACATTAACGATGCCGACGCTTTTTTACCGTACCATGAAGGGATGCATGTGGGATATATTATGGCGTTGAAGAAATTGGTAAGCAAGGCACAATAATCCGCTACTGAGGGAATTTTAATTCTGATTGAGTGGGGTAAGCGCTAATTAACCGAGTTGCTTTAACTGCATCCGCATTCTATAGCAATTCATAGCAGTATCACCTAACTGATCTATCAGCTTATAATTTACCACAGCTCCTACCGCGGCTCCTATTACCGGTAGTAGCTGTGCCATTTTAGCCAGGTCGATATAGTCGCGGTATTCCTGTTGAAAGGTACGCCAGTTAAACTCCTGCACATCAACAGGAAGTGTTTCACTATATTCCTTCCAGTTTTCTATCAGCTTGTAAACCTCGTTGCGCTTTTGCTGGCTGCTAAATGCCAGCTGGAAAATGTAGAGGATGTATAAGCGTTCTTTGTAATCATCCACATCAAAACCATAAAACGCGGCTATTTCAAATAGCAGCTTCATTTTTAAGGCGATAAGAATAGGAAAATCTGCCAGGCCTAACAAAAAGCCACCCGCACCGGTTACCGCGCCTTCTACAGATGCTGTTTTTTGATAAAACTCAATTCTGTTCTTAACATTTACCTCGCGCATCTGGAAAGAAAGATCAGCTTTAGGCGATCCGGTAGTATGCCGTGCGCCAAACAAAACGCCCTTTATCATTTTCTCTATTACGGTGGTAATAGCAGCATGCAATTTCTCGGGGATGATTTTATTGATCTTATCCTGCAAACCTTTGCTAATGCGGTCACCAAGCGTTGGCTTTTTCTGCATTTTATGCTGCCAAAATTGTAATTGGATATGTGCCTGTTCTTCGTAGGTCATGCTTGTATGAATATACATACATTATGCCGGTTATAAACCATACGAACCAAAAGAGTTGCCATCGCGAGGTACGAAGCAATGACAAAAAAACGCAATTTGGATATTACCGTGAACTAAGGTTATCTAAAAACGGTTTAACCTTGCTAATAGCAAACGCTAATTGTTCTTCGGGGGTCAGGTCTGTATTGTCTAATATAATGGCATCATCAGCCCTGGTTAGCGGACTTTCGGCACGGGTAGTATCCTGGTAATCGCGGTGCGCCAGGTTTTCAAACACATCCTCTAAACTTATCTCCGGATTTTTAGGGAGCAGTTCTTTGTACCTGCGCTCGGCGCGTATTTTAGGGTCGGCAGTCATAAAAAACTTTACCTGGGCATCGGGGAATACAACGGTACCAATATCGCGCCCATCCATTACCACGTTTTTTGATTTGCCCATGCGCTGCTGCTGCCTTACCATTTCAACACGCACATCATGCAGCGCGGCTACTGCACTCACCATATCAGATACCGGCATCAACCTTATCTCTTCAGATACTTCTTCATCATTCAACGTTATATGTGTCTGATAATCGCGAGAGTGGAAGTTAAGGTGCACATTATTCAATGCTTCCTTTATCTGGTGCTCATCTTTCAGGTCGATATTGTTGCGCAAAAAATATAAGGCTACGGCGCGATACATAGCGCCGCTGTCAACATAAATAAAATGTAGCTCTTTGGCCAGCGCCTTTGCCAGCGTACTTTTTCCACACGAAGAATAGCCATCAATGGCCACCATTATATTTTTGCTCATGCGCCGCTAAGATACTAAATTTTGGTAAGAGGTTATTCAGGCCGGTGTGCAAAAGCCATTCAATAATAACCACTCACCTAATCAACTATTAACTAAATTCGCGTCATGATTTTTTCGAAAGCGGCCCTGGCTAAAGAAGTGAGCTACAAAACGTCGCGCAGCGGCGGCAAAGGCGGGCAAAATGTAAATAAGGTTTCAACCAAAGTAGAACTACTGTTTTCTGTAAACGACTCTGCGCTGTTTACAGATGAAGAAAAATTATTGATAAACCAAAAACTGCAATCGCGCTTTAACAAAGATGGTTATGTGCAGGTAATATGCGATGAGGAACGCAGCCAGCTATTAAATAAGGAGATAGCTTTAGAGCGGTTAAGCACATTGCTTGTGCGTTCATTACAAAAACCTAAACCCCGTAAAGCCACCAAAGTGAGCAGGCAGGCAAAAGAAGCCAGGCTTGCCGGTAAAAAGATCACGTCGCAGAAAAAGGAAAACCGGAAAAAGAATTTTGATACCTAATTAAAGCGGTAAAGCAACGTAATACTGGCCCATTGCTGGCTGTAATGCTGAGGTTTTACTACACTTGTAGGGAACGTAGCCGTATAATCTATCACCCAACGTTTACTAACAAACGACACACCCACCTGGTTGCTGAATATAGCACGAACAGGTACGCGCGTTACCTCAAGCGAACCTGTCTCTTTTTTATTAAACAATCCGCCCTCAATAGTAGCATCGTACGCTACGTAATTAAACTGCGGCTTGTAATGTACAAAGAACTCGCCGTTGTTGGTTTGCGGCGCATTTTCTTTAGCTATAGCAGTACTTTGTGTGCTGATGGAATTAAACAGCTGCCCCAATTTTCCTAAACGAAACAGCGGCCCTACTCCTGCCCCGGTAAAGCCTGTGCCTAAGTTGGCATAGCCGCTTGCAGAAACATCAAAGCCATCGCTGCGCGCAAGCAGCCGGTTATATTCCGCAGATAAATTTAATTGAAACGCATTCTTAATTTGATACATCCAGCCATTAAGGGAATAAAAGCCGAATGTATTATGAACAAACTTTTGTGCTCCTTCGCCACCGGCGGCAGGGCCTATCATACCTATCTGCGCGCCAAGCTTAAGGTTACTTTCATTTTTATACAGCAAATTTAATGATGCACCTGCGTATAAGTAGCCGGCAAAAGGCCTGTCCACCGTATTAGCCGATGGGATATTACCGGTTTGCGGGTTATATATTTTTTGCCCCAGCTCAAAACCAAGCACCTTATTTTGCAGTGCCGCGTTGCTGCTTGTTTTTAGAGCGTGCCTGTAAAACAGAAAAATACCGTCGGTATAATAACGGTCTGAACCCTGAAGCAGGTACGAGTCATTATCGCTTTGCAGGCCTATTTCGCTGCTATGGGTTTGCGCGTTAGTGGTTAAAAACGCAGCAACTAAACATGCTGCTATTATGTGGAATTTTAAATTTAAGCTCATTGATTTTACAAAAATAAAAAAAAGCCGGAAATCACTCCCCGGCTTTTTTGTTATGAATACGATGCCTTAGTTCAACTCAGGTTTCACAGCTTCCTTTACGGTCAGATCTATCGCGTCAGTCACGGTTTCATTTAACAGCGCAAGTTCTATTACCTCGCGCATTTCTGTAACGTAATGAAACTGCAGGTCTTTAATATAACCCTCTTTAATTTCAAGGATATCTTTCTGATTTGATTTGCAAAGAATAATCTCTTTAATATTGGCACGTTTAGCCGCTAATATCTTTTCTTTAATACCACCAACGGGCAATACGCGCCCGCGCAGGGTTATCTCACCTGTCATGGCCAGATGCGGTTTAATTTTGCGTTGTGTAAATGCCGATGTTAAAGCCGTAAGCATGGTTACACCGGCCGAAGGACCATCCTTAGGTGTTGCACCCGCCGGAACGTGAACATGCACATCCCATTGGTCAAACAAGCGGCCGTCAATGCCAAAACGGCTGGCATGTGCCCGCAGGTAGGCCAAAGCAATAACGGCAGATTCTTTCATCACATCGCCTAAGCTACCGGTAAGTGTTAGTTTACCTTTACCCGGGCTAAGGCTGGCTTCAATAAATAAAATATCGCCGCCAACGGCTGTCCAGGCAAGGCCGGTAACAACGCCCGCGTTATTGTTGTTCTCGTAAAGGTCCTTGTCAAATATCGGCGCGCCTAAAATACGTTCTACATCTTTTTTACTTACGCTGGTGTTGTAGGTTTCTTCCATTGCTATACTTTTAGCAACGCCACGTACCACCGAACCTATCTTCTTTTCCAACCCACGCACACCCGATTCGCGCGTATAATCCTCAATCAGTTTCTCAATAACATCGGGCTTTATCGCTACGTCTTTAGTGCTCAAGCCATGCGCCTCGCGCTGTTTGGGCAACAGGTGTTGCTTGGCTATCTCAATTTTTTCTTCAATGGTATAGCCATTAACTTCTATGATCTCCATCCTGTCTAACAAGGCTGGCTGAATGCTGCTTAACGAGTTGGCTGTGGCAATGAACATTACGTTTGACAGGTCAAAATCCATCTCAACATAATGGTCGTAAAACGAGTTATTCTGTTCCGGGTCAAGCACCTCCAGCAAAGCAGATGACGGATCGCCGCGGAAATCACTTCCTACTTTATCTATCTCATCTAAAATAAATACCGGGTTAGCCGCGCCCGCTTTTTTAACCGATTGTATAATACGGCCCGGCATAGCGCCAATATAGGTTTTACGATGCCCGCGGATCTCCGCCTCATCGCGTATGCCGCCTAATGCCATACGCACATATTTACGGCCCAATGCTTTGGCAATAGATTTACCCAACGATGTTTTACCAACTCCCGGAGGGCCAACCAAACAAAGTATAGGCGCCTTCATATTATGTTTCAGCTTTAATACAGCTAAATATTCTATTATACGTTGCTTTACCTTATCTAAGCCAAAGTGATCCTTATCCAACACTTTCTGAGCGCGTTTTAGATCGAAGTTATCTTTGGTAAACTCGTTCCAGGGCAGGTCAAGCAAAAGCTCCAGGTAGTTTATTTGCACGGAGTAATCGGCAGCAGCCGGATTGGTACGCGCCAGTTTCTCTATTTCCTTATTAAAATGATCTTTAACCTCAACGTTCCATTTCTTCTTGGCAGCACGCTGGCGCAGGCTGTCTATCTCCAGATCGGGCGTGTTACCACCCAACTCTTCCTGAATAGTTTTTAGTTGCTGATTTAAAAAGTAATCGCGCTGCTGCTTATCCAGATCAACCCTTACCCTTGTTTGAATCTGGTTTTTCAGCTCGAGCATTTGCAGCTCGGTTGTAAGATGCTCTAACACCCTGTTGGCCAGATCGCGGCGGTTAGATGTTTCTAACAACTGCTGTTTAGCCGCCATATCGGCATTCATGTTTGACGATATGAAGTTGATAAGGAACGATGTGCTTTCAATATTCCGAATAGCAATACCGGCCTCGCTGGGAATATTCGGAGACATCTGAATAATATTCATCGCCATGTCTTTTATAGACGATATCATGGCTTTGTATTCGCGGTCCTCTTTGATCTTCGCGTCCTTAAACGGCTCAATGCTGGCCTTGATATAAGGCTCAGATTGTACTTCTTCTTTTAAAAAGAAACGCTTTTTACCCTGCAAAATAACAGTGGTGTTACCATCAGGCATTTGCAGCATCTTTATGATCAATGCAACAGTACCTACCTTATTTAACTGATCAAAAGTAGGGTCCTCATAAGCAACATCCTTTTGGGCAACCACACCTATCATGCGTTTACCTTTGTTCGCGTCGCGTATTAGTTTGATGGATTTATCCCTGCCAACGGTAATGGGTATTACAACGCCCGGAAATAAAACAGTATTGCGTAAAGGTAGTATGGATAGAACGTCAGGCACTTGTTCATTGTTCATTTCCTCTTCATCCTCTGATGACATGAGCGGAAAGAACTCAGAATCTTCATTTATAACGGGCATTGTATTCTTAAAATCAAACGGATCAAAACTCATCAAGACACCTTTCTGTTAAACGTCATATTGTCAGCATCTAAACGAAGAATGACCGCCAAATTATGCTGACGCATGCAATTAAATTAATATAGCACTATGGTTCAACTAATATGCCAAGATGCAGATCACCTGCCTGCCCACCGGATATTAAATTGATTATATGCAATTTACGAAAATGCGGTACGCAAAACATTTATTTTGATTGAAATGTTTAATATGAAAAAAAGTCAGGAGGCAATGTGGAAAACTCTTGCATTAATAAGCCGCTTATTTTAAATAAAATTGCTTTTGCTTATAATAATTTAAAGTATTATAAGTTATTTGTATACTGTTATTTATACCACAGTTAAGCGTAAATGAGGTTAACGGTAATTGCATCTTTTTTAATTATCTCGTCAATTGAGCATGCGGCGTCGCAAAACGCGTATGTTAGAATGGGCCAGCAGGCCTATATTGACGGTAATTTTAAGGCAGCTATAAAGCAGCTGGAAAGAGGCTGTCTGATAGATTCTACCGATGCCAATGCGCTTTGGATGTTAGGATACTCCTACTACCACAGTGATAATTTACCAAAATCTATAATCGCGTTTACCAGAGAAATTGCTATTGCTCCAAATGACGCTGCGGCCTTTTACTATCGCGCTATGGCTAAATACCGGCTGGGCAAAGGCAGCCAACTGGCGACTGACAAAGAAAAACATCTGTTAGGCGCTATTGTTGATTTTACCAAAGCCATTAATCTTAGCCCCACCGACACAAAAATTGCGAGTTTTTTCCAGAACAGGGCCATTGCTTACCGCGATTACGGGATGTTTAAGTTAGAAACAGCAACAAAACCATACGACAAAACACGCGGACTTAACTCATTAAAAGCCGCCATGAACGACCTGCAAAAGGTTTTAGATACCGACCCGGGCCGCGGTGATATAGCATCCCTTATGGATGTGACGAAGGATAAGTTAGCCACTGCTACAGGGCATCACTAATTAAAACTTTCCCGTTATTTTATAGGTATTGGCGCCCAGCAACTTTACTTTCTGATATTTTTCAATTGTATAAACCGAATCCGGGAAATAATTAAGGGTTTCGCGGGTGTTGTATAATGCATTATTAACCTGGTTGTTGATGGTTATTTGTTTGATGCTTCCATCCTTCGCTTTATCAATCAGTATGCGACGCGTTCTTAAATCAGCATCCTTAGCCGTGTAAGTAATGACCGCGGCGCTATCTTGTTTTGTATAGCTGCCGTTCCAGGCCGGTTTGTTAATGTCAGACTCTGTAAACAAAGCCAACTCAGCCTCCCAATTACCAATTTCAACCTGCTTGCTCTCGGATTTTCCGTTATGCACAACGGTTTTGGTAATGGTTTTACGCTCCTTTTTTAAATGCGCAGCGCTATTTTCAAAGTAGCCTTTAATATCAAAGTATTCCTTTACAGCACCTTGCTTTAGGTTGTCGGGTTTGCAGGAAGGGAATGAGAAGATTGTCGCAACTATTCCAAACATCATAAAAACAGACTTATGTAAGCAGTGCTTCATTGCGCTAAATTAGGGTTATTTGGCAGTGTTACAAATATCAGAAATCCTATTTGTCATCCTGAGCGATAGCGAAGGATCTAATAAGAGCGACAAGTTAAGTGCATTTCCTATTGCAAGACTACAGGCGAATAGCATATTTCCCTATCGCTTAAAAACAAATAGCGATGGGTTTAAAACCCATCGCTATTTGTTTTTAATGACCTGTAACTTTACTTGATACTCGCCGGCGCTACGCTCTGTATATAACTCAGATCGCGCACGGGGCGTTCAACTTCGTATGGTATGGGCATGCCGCTAAATGTCTGGAAATACAGGATGCTGCCATCCTTCCATACCTGCGCGTCGCGCGCGTGTATGCGCAGGCGACTTTGTACATTTTCAAAACGCTCCTTATCAACAAATGGTTGTGCCATGTCCCAAACTACCTGAAACTGCCTTACCTGTTTAACACCGGTATCGTATTTAATGCAAAGTTCATCCCACAGAGTGCGGCCGCTTTTCATTTTATACGTCCACGGCACATGCTGGAACCATAGCAAATACATCTCAGGGACATTCTCTAATGACGAGAAAGTACTGGACAATGGCTCATGATACTGGCTAACCGCGTCGGTACCGGTTTCGGTTCTGTTAAAACCAATGCCCTGCTTGTCGGCCTTGTGATAGTATGGCGGCGTCCAGTCGGCACGCGTACGGGCCGGGGCATACCACGAGCCGGGGCCATAATGGTCATAAGCCGAAAACTGGTGGTGCAAGCCCAGCGGCATCATATAGTTAACAGCTGCTTCGCGGCTATCCAGCATCATTTTTTTAACCGGGGCCAAAAAGCCGGCATCCCAGTTTTTACCAGCCATAGCGGCTTTGCCTTCATCTGTAACCGGCGCGAAGGTTAGCTTCAGCCATTCGTCGGCAATTTGCGCGCTGGTAAGTGTGTTATCCCAGCCTAATCTGCCAAAGGCGTACCAGTTAGCCGCCGCGAAGGGATGAGCCGTCCAGTTGCTGTCTAAGCCGATATTAGATACTCCGGCGATAGCCGTATATTTCTGCGGATAAACGCTACCATCGGTAACCTTGCCAACGGTACTGCCTGCACCCATTTGATAAGTATCGCTTTTAAGGCACTCCTCCCACATGGTAGATAAAAACACCAGGTGCTTAGCCTGCCCAAGGTACTCCTGCATAATTTGAAACTCCGGCATTACCGAAGTTTTTTTCATGGCACCAAACAACGGACTAAATGGCTCGCGCGGTTGAAAATCAACCGGACCATTCTTTACCTGGATAATAACGTTATCTCTAAACTGCCCGTCAAAAGGCATAAATTCCTGTACAGCCTGTTTTGCCCTGTCCGGATCGTTTGGTGCATATACAAACGCGCGCCACATAACAATACCGCCGTAAGGTTTAAGCGCGTCTGCCAGCATATTGGCACCGTCTACGTGGGTGCGCTTGTAATCCTGCGGACCGGGTTGGCCCTCGCTGTTGGCTTTTATTAAAAAGCCGCCAAAATCGGGTATCAGGGCATAGATCTCTTTTGCTTTTGCCTGCCAGTATTTTATAACTTCCGGATCCAACGGATCGGCTGTTTTTAAACCACCCTGGCGTATAGGCGAAGCGAAGTTAGGCGCCATATAGATCTTCATACCGTAAGGGCGCACAGCCGCGGCAATGGCAGCATATTTTTTAAGGTAAGGGGCAGATAACATCATTGGCTGCGCGTTTACGTTATTAATAACCGCGCCGTTAATACCTATTGATGCATTCAATCTTGCATAATCCTTCCAGCGGCTCAGATCGCCGGCGTTAACGGTTACCGAATCCTTCTCGTTACGCCAGAAGATGGATTTACCCGCGAAACCATGTTCTATATTGCCGGTGGGGTTGTCCCAATGGTTCAGCACGCGACGCTGGTACGATGGATTGCTCAATACATTGTCTGTTGACTGTCCGCTCGCCATCCTGCGCAGCATATCATACACACCATATAAAACACCGGCATCATTACCGGCGGTAATTACGTTCCCATTAATTTTAAAGCCGTCGGTTTTAAGAGACTTGTCTGCTTTCACTACCAGTTGTATTGTGGCATTTGGCGTACCCTGCCAAAATTCGGTAAGCTCCTGCTTTGCCGCATCCAGTATGGCCGACTTTTTACCTGATACAACCACCTTAACGGGTTTTGCAGGGCCTTTCCTCAACCAAAGGTCATAACCGTTCTCGGCGTAGGTGGCAGCGCTGTAAAACACAGCCGTTAGTATAAAAATGAATTTTAATAATGATGTCTTCATAATGGTTACAATGGTTTTTTCGCCCGTGGTTTTGAGCACCCTAAAACTGCAAATTACAGCCGGTAAAACCCAATTTATGGCGTTGATGTACAGATTTTTTACGAAAACGAAGTAGTGCTAAGGAGTCTTCTCATCAATCCGGATTTGGTGGGATAGCTCTCGAGGGTAAAATAGATACGGGTTGTTACTACGAGGTACGACGCAATAGCGAACTTTGCATGCGGGCTTTTCTCCGTGCGATTGCTTCGTACCTCGCAATGATAAAAAAAAATTAATTTTTTCAGGCGATGATGAGCATGGCTTTAACTACTTTACCGGCCTGCACGGCATCAAATGCCTGCTGAAAATCGTCTAATGGCCAGTTGTGCGTCATCAGCTTCTCAACGGGTATTTTACCCTTCGCTATCAGATCAATAACGCGCGCTCTTGCCAAATGTTCCTGCGGCTCGTGCATCATAAATCTAATATCCGGCGGAAACCATCTCCAATCCAGCTTATATATGTTATCAGTAGCAACACCATAAACGCCAACCGTTCCGCCCGGCTTAAGCGACCGGATCGCTACCTCCATCTGGCTGGCCACGCCTGTAGCTTCCATAAAAACATCTACCCCTCCGTTACTTAGCGCCTTTACTTCATCAATTCCCGTCTTGTCGCTTATGTTTATTAATTCATCAGCACCCAGTTCTTTTGCCAATGCAAGGCGTTCCGTTCTTCTGCCTAAGGCAATAACCTTGCTTGCACCTGCTAATTTGGCCCATAAAACCAAACTCAACCCTGCTATACCTGTACCGTTAACGCAAACCGTACTGTTGGCCATACTCAATTTTTCAGACCAATCTAAAGTTTCTGCCAAAGCGATAGACAACACAGAGGCTGCAAGGCCAACCTGCGGCCCGTTTGTTAATACATTTTGCCTTAATGCGGTATAATCATTAAGCATGGCCTTGCTTCCGCTTTCGGCCAACGCTTTATAGTCGGTAACCAGGCCGTATTCTGCAAAACCACCCCAGGCGCTGGTTAATCCATCGCGGGTGGTACCCGGCAAAATTCCGGCAGGGCGTGTTACCCAATCACCTGTTTTAAAATATTTTACGTTAGCACCAATTTGTATAACCTCGCCAATGCCTTCGTGACCAAGGAGACATGGGTATTCGCTATTATTGGGCTGGGTACCTCTTATCAATTCGCTATCAGTAGTTGAGCATATGCCGCAGGCCAGAATTTTAACCAACGCTTCAAACGGCCCCGGGCTGGGTAATGAGATATTTTTTAACTCTGCCCGGTGATCTGTTGTTACAACCAGTCCTTTCATCATTACAATAATAATTTCCTGTTTAATTTATTCGGTTACACAGTCCGTTAGCACAAGCGATACGGTATGAATATCCGGAAATGCGCTATCGTTTGCCACAGGCAATTTCACGCCCTTAAGTTCAACGCTTAACCTGCCTGTCTGCTCAATGCTTATAACTCCTGCATCTACCTCTCGAAAGTGAAGCCAGCTATCTGTGGTACTTGTCTCAAACGTTATGCTCTGCTCCCCTATAGCAATCTGTACTATGCCTCCGGTTAAATGCTTATCTAACGAATAGTTAAGTTTGATGAGATACTTTCCGGGTTGTGGTATTTCGCAATTCCAGGTTATGGTATCGTTGGTATTATTCCAGTAATGCAGGGTATGCGGCAGCGGCGTACTCATTATTTTAAGTGCCCCGTTAACAGCGGCACGCGCAGCGGAAAGTACAATTGTTTGCATTTTTATTTTGTTTATAGGTTAGCGTCTATTCAAACTGATAAGAAACGTAATTGGCCGTAAGTTTTCAGGATAGATTTGATCTCAAATATATGTTTTTCTAAACGTTAGTTGACCCTTCTTAATTGCAAATTAGGGCCAATGGAAAAAAGCGCAATGTTATCACGTACATTTGCCGGGCAGAAAGCTATTAAAACATGCTTGACATTTTAAAACAACCGTGGCCCTGGTACGCGTCGGGCATATCAATTGCCGCTATAATGGTTGCATTGCTGTATTTCGGAAAAACATTCGGATTTTCCTCCAACCTGCAAACGCTGTGTACCATAATGGGTGCCGGCAAAAGGACAAGTTTTTTTGATTTTGACTGGAAGACCCAAAAATGGAATCTCTTATTTTTAACAGGTGCAGTGTTGGGCGGCGTACTATCTTCCACACTTTTAAAAAGTGACGCGCCGCTGCAACTTTCTGCCGCAACAATAAAAGATCTGAATGCCCTGGGTCTGCATTTTGACGGGCAACTTAACCCCGCTCAACTTTACAGCATAGAGGCGCTTTCTGTAAAGAACGTGCTTTTGCTATTAACAGGCGGTTTGCTGGTAGGCTTCGGCTCGCGTTATGCCGGGGGCTGTACTTCAGGCCATGCTATCAGCGGCTTATCTAACCTACAACTACCATCGTTGTTGGCGGTTATCGGTTTTTTTGCAGGGGGACTTATCATGACGCATTTACTTTTCCCGCTGATATTTTAAGTTATGAAAGGATTAAAGTTTGTACTTGCCGGTGTAGTTTTTGGTATTGTGATGGTAAAATCAGAGGCCGCATCCTGGTACCGGATCCAGGAGATGTTTCGCTTTCAATCGTTCCAGATGTACGGCATTATTGGCACAGCGGTCATTCTCGGTGCGCTTGCTGTGTATCTTATAAAACGGTTTAGAGTAAATGATTCTGAAGGTAACACCATTGTCTTCGTTGATAAAGACAAGAGCTGGAAAAAATATATCCTCGGCGGCCTGGTATTTGGCCTCGGCTGGGCATTAGCCGGCGCCTGCCCCGGCCCTATGTTTGTAAACGTGGGTTACGGTTATATAACCATGATTATTGTAATAATAGGTGCGTTGCTGGGTACTTATTTGTATGGGATGATTAGGGGTAGGTTGCCGCATTAGAGACCCAATTGCTTACAAACTGCCCTTTTGGCGGAGCAAATTACTTTGATTTTTGGTAAAACCTTAAAGTTTTAATAGCAGACAAAAGTTGTCGTTGTTGCTTAAATGTGAGGTTTTCACCGCAAAGCACAAACCCTTCTGGGCTATCTCCGGCTTTCCATAAGCTATCAATGTAAACGCCCGTAATGCCTATACCTGTTACTTTAGGCGTAACTATTTTTGCACGGTATTGATCAATATTGGTGTAAACTGATACTTGCCTTTTCACCTTTGCTATTGTAGCTCTGTCGGCCTTCCCAAAGTATTTCCAATAAGTAGTGTTATCCGTAGCTCGTTTTTTACTGGTATCCGGAATGTATACATTACCAAAGTCTATATTGTAGTAATCAGTAAACTTGCCTTCTTCCAGGTTGTCGCAATACCAACCCATGTTAAAGCCAATTGATTTAGCAGAATCAATATCAATGCGTCCAACAAACGAGTCGATGCCTTTAACATCAACCCGCTTCCAATTTTTAGGCACCTCCATCGTAAAATACTTGTAGTTTAAGAGCTTTGTATCTTGTTCCTGACGTTGATTACAATCACTGCAGGAAAACAGTACCAGTAAACAGCTATAGAAAAGCAATAAAAGATTCATTTCGAAATTTACTTATTTTTTAAATATTATATGATGTCATTGTGGGTGTTACCCATGTAGGCCCCAGTTTATCAACTTAGACCAATAACGCGCCTGTCCAAGCTTGCAGCTTGGACCGACAAAATTTTAACCGCTTAAATTATCAACAGCATATTATTACCGCTTCATTACCTATCGCTTTGGGATTGCCACGCTATCGCTCGCAAAAACACAGTGGGTTAAAACAACAAAAGCCATCCTCACAGTACTGTGGGGACGGCTTTTATCATAAATATCAAAATATGTTTATACTAAAACTCGCCCACTCATCTCGGCAGGAATAGTAACGCCTAATATTTTTAATACGGTTGGCGCAATATCGCCCAGCTTACCATCATTTACATGGGTAACATCATTGTCAATAACAATGCAAGGTACCAGGTTGGTGGTATGTGCCGTGTTTGGCGATCCGTCATCGTTTACCATATAATCGGCGTTACCGTGGTCGGCCAGAATAATGAACGAGTAGCCGTTGGCTATACCGGTTTCTATAACTGATTGCGCACAGGCGTCCACCGTTTCGGCTGCTTTTATAACCGCGCTGAATACACCGGTATGGCCCACCATGTCTGTATTGGCAAAGTTAAGTACAATAAAGTCGGCCCAGCCGCTTTGCAGTTCGGGCACAATGGCATCGCGTATGCCCTGCGCGCTCATTTCTGGCTGCAGATCATAAGTAGCTACCTTTGGCGATGGCACTAGCAGGCGTTTTTCATTAACAAACTCCGCTTCTCTGCCTCCCGAAAAGAAAAAGGTAACGTGTGGATATTTTTCTGTCTCGGCAATACGGATCTGGTTCTTGCCGGCATCCTGTAATATCTCGCCCAGCGTTTGCGTCAGGTCATCCTTAGTAAAAATCACCTTAACGTTATGATAGGTTTCATCATAAGTGGTCATGGTAACATAATACAAATTAAGCGGATGCAGGTTGTACTCCGGGAAAGCCTTTTGGGTAAGCGCCAGCGTTATCTCGCGGCCACGGTCTGTACGGAAGTTAAAGCAGATCACCACATCACCTTCTTTAATTACAGCAAGCGGCTGCCCGGCAGCGTTAGTTTTAACTATCGGCGGCATAAACTCATCGGTTACATCCTGCAGGTATTGGTTTTTAATGGCATCGGTAATGCTGCCAACCGTTTCGCCTATACCGTTAACCATC
The DNA here is from genome assembly GCF_042676765.1 of Mucilaginibacter calamicampi. Taxonomy (NCBI): domain Bacteria; kingdom Pseudomonadati; phylum Bacteroidota; class Sphingobacteriia; order Sphingobacteriales; family Sphingobacteriaceae; genus Mucilaginibacter; species Mucilaginibacter calamicampi. The sequence continues at coordinate 197,970 of NZ_JBHTHU010000005.1, read as the reverse complement.
ACATCATAAGCCTGTTTAACGCGTTCCCAGCGATTGTCGCGGTCCATAGCATAGTAACGGCCAATGGCAGATGCCAGTTGAACTTTTGTGCCCGCGATATGCTGCTCCAGGTCGGTAATAAAACCCAAACCCGATTTAGGGTCGGTATCACGACCATCTAAAAACGCGTGAATAAAAACGTTGTCTAAATTATACTCGCCTGCGGCATCGCACAAACCTTTTAAATGTTTGATGTGCGAGTGCACGCCACCGTCGGACACCAGCCCGATAAAGTGAACGGCCTTGCCATTTTGTTTGGCGTAGTTAAAGGCGTCTTTTAACACAGCATTGCCCGGCAGTTGGTGCTCATCAACAGCTTTGTTAATGCGGCCCAGTTCCTGGTAAACCACCCGACCGGCACCCAGATTCATGTGGCCAACCTCTGAGTTGCCCATTTGCCCATCCGGCAAACCCACTGCCATGCCCGAAGCTTCAAGCTTTGAGTTGGGATAAGTAGTTAGCAGATGATCAAAAAATGGTGTTTTAGCCGCTAAGATGGCGTTAGATTGATCGTTACGGCCATAACCCCAGCCGTCTAATATAATTAATGCTAGTTTTTTCGTATTTTTCACAATGCAAATATAAATGTAGCGTTCTATACATTATAATTTATGGCCGCGCTTATTTGCGCAAACGTTGTTCACCTTATCTTACCTGCTATGAAATTACTCTACCTGCCGCTAATTGCGTTTTTGCTGATATCTCCATCACCATCTGACGCAGTAGACACTGTTGCCCAACTAATAGGCAAAGGTGCCGTGCATGAACTAGCCAAGCTTTTCCCTGCCGAAGTTGAAATTGAAATGCCGGCAGCAGAGCCCGACACCTACTCCAAAGCGGCGGCTACGGCCATGTTAGAAAAATTCTTCGCGCAAAATAAACCTGTTGGCAGTAAATTGCTTCATAAAATAAATAACGGCAGCGCTTACAATTTTGGCGTTGTTATTTTGTCGACAGCTAAGGGGCCTTACCGTGTGGCTTTTAATCTGAAGAATGAAAACAACACCATGCAATTAATTAAATTGCGTATAGAGGCCGAAAAAGTTAAATAGACAGGCTGTATCTTTATTGTTATCCTATTTAAAAAAATTAAGGTGGCTGTAGCGAAACGAAGTTCACCCTCGTTTAATACCACGATAACTTATAATTTTACTATCATGAAACATTTAAAAACATTTAAAAATTTAGCGTTAGGGATAGCTGCGGTGTTACTGGCAGCAGGTTGTGCGAAGCAAAATAACGACCCTTCAGACCCTACATCAACTCTTGCGGTTTATCATGTATCGCCGGATGCGCCAAAACTTATCTTTAAATTGAACAGCAGCCTGTTAAATACCGATTCGGTAGGGTATGGTACTTACGGCTACTATGTTAACGCTTATTCAGGAAGCAGAGAGATATCCGCTTATCAGCGCGAAATTAAAAAAACCAATACCACTATAACATTGAAAGAGGGTTCCATATATTCAATATGGTTAACCGGCGCGTGGGCAACTTCTGAGTTTGTTATTTTAGAGGATAAGTTATCTAATCCTCCTGCAGGCAAGGCTAATGTAAGGTTTGTTAACATGAGCCCCGGCTCTCCGGCGCTTGACCTTGTAACCAGCACCGGCACCTCCGTTATAAGCAACACCGCGTACAAATCCGGCAGTGACTTTGGAGCTGTTGATGGTAACCAAAACTATAACTTCGTTATCCGCCAAAATGGTTCAACGGTTGATAAAGTTCTACTTCCTTCTGTAACCATACAGGCAGGCCGCATTTACACCATTGTAGCAAAAGGATTTTACACCGGTACAGGCGCCACAGCTTTAAGCGGCGATGTGCTTATAAATTACTAAGTAAGGCTGCTTTTTTTGCACTAAATAGGGGCCATGTTATGATATTTGCTTGTGCGAAATAAGGAGCTGACATTAGAAAAACTGATTGAGGGGTGTATAAAAAAGGATTTCAGGAGTGAAGAACTTTTGTACAAAACTTATTTTGGCTATCTATCAGGTGTGGCCTACAGGTATACTAAAGAACGCAATGAGTCTGTTGAGCTGATCAACGACTCATTCGTTCGTATCTTTAAAAAGTTGGATAGTTTCGCGTTTAACGGCCCGCCGGATGAAAAGCAGAAAGCTTTTAAAGGATGGATTGGCCGTATTACCGCCAACATTGCTATTGACCGCATACGCGCCAAGCGCTCCATTATATACCTGGAAGATATAACCAACGAAAGCAAGGCCGATATAGGTATAGAAGCACCCGACAGCCTGAGTTATAAGGACATTTTAGCGCTTATTGACTGCCTGCCCCAAGTACAACAGCTTATATTTAATATGCACGAAATTGAGGGATTCTCGCACGAGGAGATAGCCGTTAAGCTGAATGTTCCGGCAAGTACCAGCCGGGTATATTTAACCAGGGCAAAAGCAAAACTCGCGGCGCTTTATAACCGTAACGAACACGCACGATGAAGAACGAGCAAGATCTGTTTAACGAGATAGGTAACGTGCTGCATACTCACGAGGATGCTTACGTACCCGGCGCGTGGGAAGAATTTGTGAAAAAGAAGAAGCGTACGCGCGGCCTGGTATATATAAGGCTACTGGCCGCCGCAGCGGTATTATTATTCTTAGGTTACGCCGCGTGGCTTTTTGTACCTGTTAAACAAGATGGCGCAGAAGATCAGCAAACAAAGAATACTGCAAAACCACCCTACATCCATCCTAAAAATAGCCCGGGACACGACAGTTTGCTTGCTGAGCAACCTGTTGTGCCTCAAAAAGGCGATAACGGTGCCGCGACCGCCGCTTTACCGTTAACCACAACGCAACAACCTGCACCTATTGAACAAATACTACGGGAGAAAGCTGTTGTAAAAGCCTTGCCGCAGGTAAGTAAACCTGATGAATTTAAAAATCCTTCAGTTTCAGGTAACGTAGCCGAAGTGGTGAAGGTAAAAACAGACCCTGCTATCATCGCCGGTACAGTTACTCCATCAAAAAGCTCGCTTGATGCTGACGTTGCTATTACCTATGCGCCTGTTACTAATGCGCCGCCAACGGTAAATACTGAGCCTAAGCGGTATGAAAGGGGCACGCAAAGGCTCAATTATGACAGCCTTGCCAACCTGAATAAACCCAAACCGATTGATGTTGATGAGAAAAAGCATAAAAATTTAAGTTACGCGGTATTATTATCGCCATCAGTAGGGAACCAGAAAATGAATTTTGGTACCGGCGTAGAGGTAGCTTACAACATCAATAAAAACCTTTCTGTTAGCAGCGGTTTGTCCTATACTTATGTAAATGCATCATCAACTAGGGGGGGCGGCGGCCTTATGGACGCTTCGCCAAATTATAGCTTACAGGGATATAACACGTCATACAGTACAAAACCGGCAGCTGCATCTTCAACGTCTGCACAAACTTTACAGGGCGCAAAATTAGCCCTCTCTGGCCTTGAAATTCCCTTAAGTTTTCAATACAAAACAAAAAACGGATTTTATGTTAGTGCCGGGGTATCGGCCATGTCGGTAATTGCTAATGACCTGTCTTACAATTATCTTAACAACCGTGCTGTGAGTACCGTTTCGGCCAATGGCTTAGCTAATACCATAAGCGTTGTAACCGAGGAGATCACCGAGAAAAGTAGCGAAAAGTTAAGTGGCTATGTGGGCTTTTACACCCTTTCTGCCGGAAAGAAAATAAACTTTGGCCGTGGCAAACTAAATTTTGCCCCGTTTATAAAAGTTCCGTTTAGCCGCGTTTCTTCGCAGAATATTCAATTGATACACGGCGGCGTGCAGTTGGGTTTTGGATTTTAATAGCGAATTAAATAATACTACACTAAGGCTCCCGTCTTGAGAGAGGGATATAAATACCACCGTAACTTACTAATCATCAACCCAACACCACCCCTCGCGCCTTATCTTACTGCTGTAAATTGCCTGCATATAAAAAATGTTATTACTTTTGAGGCGTAAAAACCCCTGTACAATTGGATACCGAACTTTTAAAAAGGTTTATAACAAATGCCCTGGCCGAAGACGTTGGCGACGGCGACCATACGTCATTAGCAACCATACCCGCAGGCACGCAAGGTAAAGCTAAACTATTGGTTAAAGATGAAGGCGTAATAGCCGGAGTAGAGCTTGCCCTGCTGATATTTAACGAGGTTGACCCCGCTTTGAAGGTAGAGGTATTAATACCCGACGGGACGCTTGTTAAACCAAAAGATATAGTTTTATGGGTTACGGGCGACGCACAAAGCATACTAAAAGCAGAACGCCTTGTGCTTAACTGCATGCAACGCATGAGCGGCATTGCCACAAAAACCCGGCATATAGTTGACCTGCTTAAAGGAACCAATACCAAAGTATTAGATACCCGCAAAACAACGCCGGGCATGCGTTACCTTGAAAAATGGGCGGTGCGTATTGGCGGCGGGGTTAATCATCGCTTTGGTTTGTATGATATGATCCTGATAAAAGACAACCATGTTGATTACTCGGGAGGTATTAGAAATGCCATTGAAAACACCCACCAATATTTATCTCAACAAAACAAAAAACTGGCTGTTGAAATTGAGGTGCGCAATCTGGATGAGTTGGAACAGGTATTAGCTACCGGCGGCATTAACAGGATATTGCTTGACAATTTTAATTTTGCAGAGCTTAAACAGGCCGTTGATATTATTGAGGGCCGGTATATAACCGAGGCATCCGGCGGAATAACGATCGATACCGTACGTGATTTTGCCAATTGTGGTGTTGATTATGTTTCTTTAGGCGAGCTAACGCACTCCGTAAAGAGCCTTGATCTGAGTTTGAAAGCCGCTTATTAGTAATTTTTATTGCAGCTGTAAATATTATATATATCAAAAAATATTGCGCAACCGCGCTAAATATTACTAAACTTGTTAAGTGTACTGATCGCCTTTAATTTGTTTTTTGAATGATAAATGTCAATTCTATTTCCGTACTTATTTTAGCCTATCTGTTTGGCTCTATTCCTACGGCGGTTTGGATAGGACAAGCTTTCTTTAATATAGACGTACGGGAGTATGGCAGCGGCAATGCAGGCGCAACAAACACCTTTAGGGTGTTGGGCAAAAAAGCCGGCATACCTGTAATGCTGCTTGATATTTTAAAAGGATGGACAGCCACTAACCTTGCCTATATGATAGGCCTTGCTACCACCGGGCCGGTTGGCTCACTCCCATTCACTAACTTTCAGCTTGCCTTGGGTATAGCCGCTGTTATGGGGCATCTGTTTCCTGTTTTTGCAGGCTTTCGCGGTGGCAAGGGCATTGCCACCTTGTTTGGTATGATACTGGCTGTTAACCTTCCCTCGGCCCTGCTTTGCGTATCGGTTTTCATAGCCGTTTTACTTATCACGCGTTATGTATCATTAGGTTCAATAATGGCAGGCTTTATGTATCCCATCGGCGTTACTTTTATTTTCCCTACCTATATAAAATCAGTTATTATATACGGCATGTGCATGTGCGTTTTAATACTGGTTACCCATCAAAAAAACATTGAGCGCCTTATCAGGGGCAAAGAATCAAAAGTTAATTTCTTTAAGAAAAAAGAAGTTTAATTTCCCAATCAAACATTCTGTATTTTATTGAGTTAATAGTGAAATTAACATCTATTTTTTAGTGATTTTTATCCTATGAAACTATCAAAATTTATCCTTGCCCTCCTAACCGTCACTTTTATTTACTCCTGTTCAACCGTGCCGTTAACAGGGCGCAGGCAATTAAGCCTGGTAGACGATTCGCAAATAAATCAGGCAGCTGCAGCCAGTTACCAGCAATTACTGTCTGATCCTAAAACCAAAGTGATCAGCACCAACAGTGCAGATGCACAGCGTGTAAAGCGCGTTGGGCAACAATTAGCCGTGGCTATTGAAAAATACCTTAATCAAAATGGTTATGCTAACCAGTACCAGTTTGCCTGGGAGTTTAACTTAATACAAAGCGAGGAAGTAAATGCATGGTGCATGCCGGGTGGCAAAGTGGCCATTTATAGCGGCATATTGCCCGTAACACAAAACGACGCGGGCCTTGCGGTAGTTATGGGGCACGAAATTGCGCACGCCATAGCCAGACACTCTGCCGAGCGTATGTCTCAGGAGTTGGCAGCACAGGCAGGCGGCAGCATAGTAGGCGCTGCTACCAACAATAAATCATCTGCCAATATAATAAACGCGCTGTATGGCGTTGGCGGTCAGCTGGCTTTATTAAAATATGGCCGCGACCAGGAAACAGAAGCCGACCGTTTAGGCTTAACTTTTATGGCGATGGCCGGTTACGACCCAAATACCGCGGTTACCTTTTGGCAACGCATGGCGTCGCAAAAAAACGGTCAGTCGCAGCCAGAGTTTTTAAGTACTCACCCTGCTGATGCAACCCGTATAGCTAACATTCAAAAAGCGATACCCGAGGCTATGAAATATTATAAGAAGTAATTTATTAGCAAGCAGCACACAACAAAAAGCCGTTAAAGCCATTGCTTTAGCGGCTTTTTTGTTGTTCAGATGTGTTCGGAAGAAATTATGTCCGCCAAAACTCCCCTCTTGAGAGGGGGTGCGTAAGGAAGCGCTATGGCGGGGGTGTGTATAGCACACGTAAAACACACCCTACACCCCTCTCAAGAGGCGAATCGCGCCACCCCACCGCTTTTTTTAATCTTTCTAACACTCGCAATTTAAATCCGAATCAGCAGGTCAGAAAATCCGGCAGGTATATTTGCGCATTTAATAAATTGCAAATTGTTGTACCTTAGCCTGCTATAGCGTTTATGAAAAAATACCTTTTTCTGATCCTGGTTCTTTCGCTTAGCGCATTTTCATGTAAAAAATGGATCGACGCGACGGCTGTACCACCTGGTACCCCACCGGGTGCACCACCTGATGTAACAACACAGGAAATATTCAGCCAGGTATATAATGTAGGTACCGGAAAGGGTAATCTTACTATAGACGGCAACTCGGCAACCTATGTAGAAAACTCGCTAATTGTAATTACCGCCGGCACGTATGGCACAATCAATATAAAAAACATTAATCCCCAAACAAAGATCACCATAAAAAACGGCGATGGTATTGTCGAGATGGATGGGGGTAATTATGCAGGTGGCACTAAAAACCTGGGTGCAGGTTTAAATTACAGCAATTGCAGCAACCTGGTGATAAGCGGCAATGGGTCAAAAGACGAATTTGGCTTTTATATACATGATAACCTTTACCGCCCCACATCCATATCGGGCACCAATAAAAATGTAACGCTGCAATATTTTTCGTACAAAAACATTGGCGACTACCCCATAGCACTAAACGCTGGTGGCACTGTGTGGAATGGCACCGATGCTTCCATTAAAAACATGGGCCTTAAATTTTTACGCAACAAGTTTGACAATTGCGACGGAACTACCCAATTAGGCGGGCAGGTTACAACTACCGGGGTTACCGACCTAAGCAAAAACATTGAGTTTGGATATAACCAATGGACCAATTGCAACGCGGGCCACCTGGTATTTGCAGGCGCTGCTGATGCCATGAGCATACACGATAATACTTTTACCAATATTAACCCTACCAATAACAATGACAATGGCTTTTTCCTTGTTATTGGCAACACCAACTTTTACCGCAATTACGCTAAAAACTATCAGGGGCACATGATAAGGTTGTGGTCGTTAAGTTTTGGCGCTACCCCTGCAAATTGTTTAATATATAATAACATTGCCTTGGGGTCGCGTAAGTACAGCCCTTTTGAGTGGCAATCAACCATGGGCCTTAACGTGGCTGCCGCGCCTAACACCACTTACGTAAACATAAAGCTTATTAATAATACCGCGGGCGACCTGAACTACGAACATGATGCCGGATTTGGCGCTTGCTTGGTTGATAACTATGTTATGCCTGCCGGGTCTACCCAGGAGGTATATAACAACATGCTGTTTAATACCTATACACCATCGGGAATACAACACCGCATATTTCAATTTTCTGATGCAACCATACAGGCCAAAGCAGTGGCCAATAAAAATATTTATTATGGTGATGACGCGGCCGCGGGCTTTAACAAAACCATTTTGATTTTGACAAATAGTTCAGCAGCTAAAAATAAAGGGCTGGCAGGGCACTTAATAGATCTGCTGGATTACAATAAACTGCCTTTTAACGTGTTAGCACCTTCAATTGGGGCCGTGCAGTAACGGAACTTCCTATGTTAACCTTTCGTTCCGGCACACTCTGCTGAAAGGCACCATGCGGAGCAAAATGCTATACTCCTGAATTTAAATGAGAGAATGTGGGGAGCACCTACGGAGCTCAGATTGCTTTAAATTATACTCTATAAACAGGTAGCCCCGCTGGGGCAATACAAATTACCCTTCCTCGTAACGGAACATTGGTGGTACATGCTGCGTATAACACCTGGCTGCGTTTAAATAAAGCAGTAATTTTTAACCACTTATCTTACAATTTACACAATGAAAAAGTACCTTTTTCTGATCATGTTTTTTATAGCAGGCACTGCTTTTTCATGTAAAAAACTGAATGATATAGCAGACGCGACAAGTACTACAATACTTGAAAGCTATAGCAAAACTTATAATGTTGGTGCCGGTACAGGCAATTTAACCATTGACGGAAACTCCACTGCTTATGAAGACAATGCGCTTATTGTAATTGCACCCGGCGTATACGGCACCATAAATATTCAGAACATCAACCCCGCAACAAAGATCACTATAAAAAACGGCAAGGGTATTGTTGCCATGGATGGTTGCAATTATGCGGGCGGAAATGAAAACATTTATGCCGGATTGAATTATACCAACTGTAGCAATTTGCTGATAAGCGGAAACGGATCAAAAGATGATTTTGGTTTTTACATCCATGATAATCGTTACCGCCCTACTTCCATAGCAGGTACCAATAAAAATGTAACCTTGCAATACTTTTCCTACAAAAACATTGGCGATTACCCAATGATTGTATACGGCAGCAACACCATGTGGGACGGAACAGACGCGTCTGTCAAAAACATGGGCCTTAAGTTTTTGCGGAATAAATTTGATGCTTGCAACGGCACCATCCAGTTAACGGGCCAGGTAACAACAACCCAGGTTACCGACCTGACTAAAAACATTGAATTTGCTTATAACCAATGGACAAATTGCGATGCGGGCGACCTGGTATTTGCAGGCGCTACAGATGCCATGAGCATACATGATAACGCTTTTACCAACATTAACGCTACTAATAATAACGATAATGGCTTGTTCCATATAATAGGCAATACCAACTTTTACCGTAATTACGCTAAAAGCTACCAGGGGCACATGATAAGGCTATGGTCTTTAAGTTTTGGTGCTACGCCTGCTAATTGTTTAATATATAATAACATTGCCATAGGATCGCGCAAGTATAGTCCGTTTGAGTGGCAATCAACCGAAGGGTTGAATGTAGCTGCGGCCCCTAACACCACTTACGTAAACATTAAGCTCAGCAACAATACCGCAGGCGAGCTTAACTACCAACAAGACAGCGGATTTGGTGCTTGCCTGGTTGATAATTATGCCATGCCTGCGGGGTCTACCCAGGAAGTGTATAACAATATGTTATATAACACTTTTACAGCAACAGGCATACCGCATCGCATTTTTCAATTTTCAGACGCGGCTTTGCAGGCACAAGCAGTGGCTAACAAGAATATTTATTATGCCGATGCTACAGCTGCGGGCTTTAACCCAACCACTTTAAAATTAACAAACAAATCCGCAGCTAAAAACAAAGGCCTGAGCGGGCATTTAATTGACCCCTTAGATTTTAATAAACTGCCATTTAATACGGCAACGCCATCCATCGGTGCAGTGCAATAATGCGATGTAAAACAGAAACTATTTAAAAAAATACTTGTTATTAATTTTATAAACCCAATATTATGAAATCTATAACCATCCCCGGCGACCCACATACTGTAACTGCTGTTATGGTAAATCAAACAGAAGAATTCCATGACCACGAAGTTGTTCAACTCGTTTCATCAGACGGGTTACACACGGTAGAAAAAAAGATCTTTCGTGTAGTAGATGGCGGCGAAGATCAGTGGGAACTGCAGTTTGAATAACGGCTAAAATCCGCCCCATGGGTGAGACAAAAAATCATTATTTTTCAACGCGTTGACTACAAGTAAATTACAAGCAATCTACAGCTAATTTCCCTGACGAATAAGTTGTCTCACTTTGTCCCACGCTAAACAAAAAAACTACTCATTGTCAACCACTTAGCAAAAATCCTGTCCCACCTTGTCCCGCTTTGTCTCACACTAACGTGGGACAAAACCTATACTAAAGGTAGCTGTTCAACGCATCCCTTACCCTGCCCAGGTACCCTGCGCCAAACAGGTTAAGATGCACCAGCAGCGGGTACAGGTTCCACAGGTCCATGCGCTGTTCCCAGCCCTTCGCTAATGGAAAAGCTTCATTATAACTGTCGTAAAACTCGTTGCTAAACCCCCCGAAAAGGGTGGTCATGGCCACATCAACCTCGCGGTTGCCATAGTACACGGCAGGGTCTATTAAGTATGGTTCGTCGGCAGGTGTGGTAAGGTAATTGCCGCTCCAAAGGTCGCCATGCAACAGTGCGGGCGCTTCCTCGTCAAACAGCTCAGGCAGTTTGGCATATAGCTTTTCAAAGCTGCCGGCATCGGCGTATTCAAGCATGCGCTTATCAACCGCCCGGCTTACCATGGGCTGCAGGCGTTCCTGTATAAAGAAATCGCTCCACCTGGCGTGCCTGCTGTTGGTTTGCGGCAAAGAGCCTATATAATTATCATGGTCAAGGCCAAACTCGCTGGTGGTATTGCGGTGTATCTGCGCCAGTTGTCCTCCCAAAGCCTGTGTGGCTTGCACCGAGCCGCGCCTGGCATCAATCCACTCCAGCAGCAGAAAGCTTTCGTTACCTGCACTGCCTTGTAATACAATAACAGGCACTTTAACGGTGTTGGTTTGTGTAAGCAGCACAAGGCCCTTTGCCTCGGCCTCAAACATGCCCGGATACAGCGCCTTATGGTTTACCTTAAGAAAGTATTTGCCACGTGTTGTTTGCAACTCGTAAGCTATATTAATGCTGCCGCCGCTTACAAAACGCGAGCTTGTAATGGTATCAGCAAGGTGATCCTCAATTATAGATGTAATACCCTTGGATGGTGTCATGGGGTCAAATTAGCTAAAACTAAAGTAGCTTACAAATATCGCTTAAAAAAGCTATTTTTGCCGCTGAATGAAGCACATACGCAATTTTTGTATAATAGCACATATTGACCACGGTAAGAGTACCCTTGCCGATAGGTTATTAGAATATACCAACACCATTACCCAGCGCGAAAGTCAGGCGCAACTGCTTGACGATATGGACCTTGAGCGCGAACGCGGCATTACCATAAAAAGCCATGCCATACAAATGGATTACGAGCTTGACGGCCAGAAATATGTTCTGAACCTGATAGACACCCCCGGCCACGTTGACTTTAGCTACGAGGTATCGCGGTCTATTGCCGCCTGCGAAGGTGCACTGCTGATTGTAGATGCCGCGCAGGGGATACAGGCGCAAACCATCTCTAACCTGTACCTGGCTTTAGAGAACGACCTGGAGATCATCCCGGTATTGAATAAAATGGACCTACCCGGTGCAATGCCCGAGGAAGTTAAGGACCAGATTGTTGATCTGATAGGCTGTAAACGCGAAGAAATATTAGCGGCATCAGGCAAAACAGGTTTAGGCGTGCATGATATTTTACGAGCGATTGTAGAACGTGTACCGGCCCCGGTTGGCGATCCCGAAGCACCACTACAAGCCTTGATATTCGACTCGGTGTTTAACTCATTTAGAGGTATAATTGCGTATTTTAAGGTTGTTAACGGCGAGATACGCAAGGGCGACAAAGTAAAATTTGTGGCTACAGAACGCGAGTATTTTGCCGACGAGATTGGTACGCTGAAACTTAAACAACTACCCAAAGACGTTATTAAAACCGGCGATGTAGGCTACATTATATCCGGCATAAAAGAGGCCCGTGAAGTAAAGGTAGGTGATACAATTACTACCATAGATCGCCCTTGTGCAGAGGGGATACAAGGCTTTGAAGAGGTAAAGCCTATGGTATTTGCGGGCATTTACCCGGTTGATACCGAAGATTTTGAAGAGCTGCGCGAAAGCATGGCAAAACTGCAATTGAACGATGCTTCACTGGTATTTGAGCCGGAATCATCAGCAGCTTTAGGCTTTGGCTTCCGTTGCGGTTTCCTGGGCATGCTGCACATGGAGATCATCCAGGAGCGTTTGGAGCGTGAGTTTAACATGACGGTGATCACCACCGTTCCCAACGTGTCTTACCTGGCTTATAGTACCCGCGGTGAAGAGCTGGTGGTTAATAACCCCTCAGACCTGCCCGATCCAAGCAAGATAGACCGTGTTGAAGAACCTTACATAAAAGCTACTATCATCACCAAAGCCGATTTTGTGGGGCCGGTTATGTCATTGTGTATACAAAAGCGCGGTATGATAACCAATCAGTCGTATCTTACTTCTGATCGTGTGGAGTTGGCTTTTGAAATGCCAATGGGCGAAATTGTATTTGACTTTTATGATAAGCTAAAAACCATATCAAAAGGTTATGCATCTTTTGATTATCATCAGATTGGTTACCGGGCGTCTGACCTGGTGCGTTTGGATATCCGCCTTAACGCTGAGCCGGTTGACGCGTTATCATCATTGATACACCGAAGCAATGCTTACGATTTTGGTAAAAAGATTTGCGAGAAACTGAAAGAGCTACTGCCTCGTCAGCAATTCGAAATCATTATACAGGCATCCATAGGTGCCAAAATTATAGCCCGCGAAACAGTGAAGGCAATGCGTAAAGACGTTACCGCCAAATGTTATGGTGGTGATATATCGCGTAAGCGTAAACTGTTAGAAAAACAAAAGGCCGGTAAAAAACGCATGCGCCAGGTAGGTAACGTAGAGATACCACAAAGCGCGTTTATGGCGGTGCTGAAATTGGATTAATCCACCGTTAACATGAGAAAGTATCTACAAATTAGTTTTTGGACTTTTACAGGTACTCGACAAATTATCGATTTGGGACCAACTTGTGGCGAATGGATAATTTACAATGGAAAAAGGCCCGTATATCACATAGATACTTTTGATAACGCACCATCCAATAAACTTATCAATTCGTTATTATCTAACGGAAAAGAAACAATTGAGGGTGTTGTTGAAAAAATTAATATCAAAAATGGGACTAGGCTATCCTTTGGTAAGGGTTATCCTTCAATTCTAATAAATAAAAAAGAGGAAACTATTAGTTTAGACCTAAGACCATTGCCAATGGAGTTCTTAACAAATATATCATAATGCAGCTTTTAGACGGTAAATACGTATCAGAAAAACTTAAGGTTGAAATAGCCGAAGAAGCGGCTCAAATACTGGCCGAAACCGGCCGTAAACCACATTTGGTAGCCGTTTTGGTCGGCCACGATGGCGGCAGCGAAACCTATGTAGCCAGCAAGATGAAGAACTGCGAAAAGGTGGGCTTCAAATCAAGCCTGGTACGTTATGAAAGCGATGTTACTGAAGAAGAACTGCTGAAGAAAGTGGAGGAGCTAAATGCGGATGCAGATATTGATGGCATCATCGTTCAGCTACCACTCCCAAAACACATCGATCCCGAGAAAGTAACTGAGCGTATTGATCACCGCAAGGATGTGGATGGCTTCCACCCTATTAATCTGGGCCGGATGCAGCGCAATTTGCCTTCATTTATCCCTGCTACTCCCTATGGTATCACATTGATGCTTAAAGAATATGGTATTGAAACTGCCGGCAAGCATTGCGTAGTGGTTGGCCGCAGCAACATTGTGGGCTCGCCTATGAGCATTTTGATGGCGCGCAATACTACTCCGGGTAACTGCACAGTAACTATTTGCCACAGCCGCACACCAGATATTAAAGCGATGACGCTGCAGGGCGATATACTGATCGTAGCCATAGGGAAAAAGAACTTTATTACAGCCGATATGGTGAAAGAAGGTGCCGTGGTTATTGACGTGGGCATGAACCGCGAAACATCAACAACTACAAAATCAGGTTTTAAACTTTATGGTGATGTTGATTTTGATAATGTAGCTCCAAAAGCATCATGGATAACTCCGGTACCCGGAGGTGTTGGGTTGATGACTATTATTGGGCTGTTGAAGAATACTTTGGCTTCGGCTAAGAAGGAAGTATATCAATAGTACTTACATTGTCATTGCGAGGAACGAAGCAAGCGCGAACATTGCATTAACGCTTTTCTCCTTGCGATTGCTTCGTTCCTCGCAATGACAACCGTTTTAATTCGTATTCAAAATCAGCCTCGGTTCATCATATTCAATCATCCGGTTACGTTCTGTTTCGGGTATTGAGATTGACTTTTTAGCCGAATAATCATAGCAAATACATACCGTTTTACCTGTGGTGCAGATCTCATCTCCCGCCGCTGTATGTTTAACCAGCACATGCATCATATCAAAACTGCTGTTGCCTATCCTTACAACGCGCACGTAACAGGTTACTTTGTCAAACAGCGTTACTTGCTTAAGATAGTTGATCTCTGATCTCCCCACTATAATGCCGCATTTATCAAAATCCCATCCAATGGTATCTTTCCAGTAATGAAAGCGGGTATCCTCAAAGTACGTTAAATAAACGGCGTTGTTTACGTGGCCAACAGCATCTATATCAGAGAAACGGATGGCTATAGGTAAACTGAACTTATATTCTGATAATTTTTCAGGCATTTTATGTCAATATGTCTGCACGATTTGGGTTTTAAGCGACAAATTGTCGTTTACCTCAATAAATCAGGCATTGGTACGAGTGTTGAACAATAGCTTACGAAAATAATAAAAAGAAAATTTAGGAGGATATAAAAATGACTTTAGTAAAATTTGGCAAAGAACACAAGAACGGATTGGTAAACCCTTTTTTTAATGACGTTTACTCATTGTTAAACGACTCGTTCCTTAACGAAAGAATTGCCACTGTAGTACCTGCGGCTAATATTGCCGAAAATGAAAATGCATTTGAAATTGCATTGGCCATTCCGGGCTTGAAAAAAGAAGATATTAAGATCAACCTTGAGAAAAATGTATTGAGCGTTTCGGCAGAAAAGAAAACTGAAACAACTGATGAAAATAAAAAATTCAGCAAACGCGAATACAACTTCAACGGCTTCAGCAGGTCGTTTACCTTGCCGCAAAGCGCTGACGTAAGTAAAATTGAAGCTGAGTATGTTGATGGTATTTTAACCCTTAACATAGCCAAAAAAGAAGAAGCAAAGTTTCAATCAAGAGAGATCACTTTAAAATAATATTTCGGAGCAACCTCAAATCCGGCAGTGCAGATTGAATGATGCGGAACGGAGCCGGGCTTGGGTTACCGAAATTCAAGATAGTTTTCATAAGTAAGTTGGTTTAGTTTGAGGGGTCGTCCATTTGTGGGCGGCCTTTCTTTTTTTGATCTGAATTTCCCTAAAATATCAGTTACATCATTTTATCTAAGCGCAGGTTTGCTATTTTAGCGGCATGCGCGTTTTCACTACCGGGATGCCCCGTTTGTTTTGGTTCTGCCTGTTATTTTTAACTGTAACAGTTGCAGCATGTAAGCTTGATAAACCAACAGACCGCAACCGCATATCTTTTAAAAGCGTGGCGGGCGTTAATTATATTGAAGTAAAACGCCGCTTTGGCGATGGCCTGTCTGTAAGCAAGTATGGCTATGGCCTTACCCCTTCGTGGAAATTGTCTTTTTATTCGGATGACTCTGCAAAGGTGTTCAGTCCGGATGCGAATGCGTTTTTGGGCTTTCATGTTACGCTTGATCACGATTCACTTTTTCATGTGGCACGCGCATGGTTCAGAGCGAAAAAAATTACTAAGGACAGCCTTGTTTTGCAGGTTATGAAAGTGCAATCCAAAGTAATTTACCTGGACAAGTCGCAGGTTTTTTTAACCTTATATTCAGACAAATATATACGCGATGTACTACATACTGTACCGCAAGCATTAATGGCTAAAACCCGTGCCGATACTTTGTTTATTAAGCACCGCGTTGCGCAGGTTAATACCAACCCTGACAGCGGCTTTATTGCCACTAATTCGCCTGTGTTTATCAGCAGAACACCATTGGCCACAGTAAAGAAAATTGAGGTGAAAGCAAGTGTAATGAACAATTATGATAATTACGATCTGCCTAAATACGATATCACTATCAAAAATAAATACAAGAATTTTAGCTACCCTGAGCTGGTAGTTGTGATAGATTATAAAGGGAAGATAAATTACTTATACTCTATGTGGGCACTCCCCGACGGAGGCAACGAAACTATAAAGGTTATTTTAGATAACTATGTAAAAACTTATTTTAACATAACGCCCGGCAATACCTTTGGCATTAACCATAACAGTTATGCTTATATAAATTTGAAGGGGGTGCTTGAAGATTAGAGACTAGTTGACTTGAGATTAGTTGATTAGTTCTTAAATCATTAAGTTGCCTAATCTCTATTCAACTAATCACCAATCAACTATTTAAACGCCTCCTCGCCTGTTATATCCATCCCTGTTATCAGCAAATGAATATCATGGGTACCCTCGTAAGTGATAACAGATTCAAGGTTCATCATGTGGCGCATAATAGGATATTCGCCGGTTATGCCCATGCCGCCCAATATTTGCCTGGCTTCGCGGGCAATGTTTATTGCAGTTTCAACGCTGTTGCGCTTAGCCATTGATATTTGGGCGGGAGTAGCGCGATTCTCGCTTTTCAAAACGCCTAACCGCCAAACAAGTAGCTGGGCCTTTGTTATTTCGGTTATCATTTCGGCCAGTTTTTTTTGCTGAAGCTGAAAAGCGGCTATCGGCTTGCCAAACTGCTTGCGCTCTTTTGAATAGCGCAACGCGGTATCGTAACAATCCATGGCAGCACCTATGGCACCCCAGGCTATACCGTAGCGTGCCTGGTTAAGGCAACCCAAGGGTCCTTTTAAGCCAATTGCATTGGGCAACAGGTTTTCTTTAGGTACTTTAACATTATCAAAAACCAGCTCGCCGGTTGCAGATGCCCGTAACGACCATTTATTATGTGTTTCGGGAGTTGAAAAACCTTCCATCCCACGCTCTACTACAAGTCCCTGTATTTTTCCCTGTTCGTTCTTTGCCCAAACGATAGCGATATCAGCAAATGGCGAATTTGAGATCCACATTTTAGCGCCGTTAAGCAGGTAATGATCGCCGGCATCTTTAAAATTGGTGGTCATACCGCCCGGGTCAGAGCCATGGTCGGGTTCGGTCAAACCAAAACAACCCATTATTTCGCCCGTGGCCAGCTTAGGCAGATACTTCATCTTCTGCTCTTCTGAACCGTAAGTATATATAGGGTACATCACCAACGAACCTTGAACAGATGCCGTGGATCGAATCCCCGAATCGCCCCGTTCAACCTCCTGCATAATTAGCCCGTAGGCAATGTAATCCAGCCCAAGACCTCCATATTGTTCAGGAATAGTTGGGCCGAATGCGCCTATTTCTGCAAGGCCTTTTAAAACCTGTTTCGGAAATTCGGCGCGTTGTGCGTAATCCTCAATAATAGGGCTCACCTCTTTTTTTACCCAGTCGCGCACACTTTTACGTATCAGCTTATGCTCGTCGGTAAGCAATTCGTCAAGCAGGTAATA
Organism: Mucilaginibacter calamicampi; assembly: GCF_042676765.1. Taxonomy (NCBI): domain Bacteria; kingdom Pseudomonadati; phylum Bacteroidota; class Sphingobacteriia; order Sphingobacteriales; family Sphingobacteriaceae; genus Mucilaginibacter; species Mucilaginibacter calamicampi. Next base: position 180,144 of record NZ_JBHTHU010000005.1, on the reverse strand, counting down.
ATCGGGCGATTCAAATTGGTCTGTTTTAGCCATATAACAAATATATGTAAACGTTGGTTATTTGATTAACGAGCCATTTTAATTAATGTTTCGCAAGCCAGGCGCGTATAACCCGCGCAGTAATCAAAAAAAATATAAATTTGAAGCATGATTGTAGCTTTACACGGCGCAGAATTTTTTGCCTATCACGGCTTTTATCCCGAGGAACAGCATACGGGCAATTGTTTTATTGTTGATATAGAAGTGGAGTTTGAGCCTGACGGAAGTAATGGCCTTAGCTCAGACAACCTCAAAGATACCGTTAATTATGAGGAACTTTACCATATATGCGGCAGGCGCATGCAGCAACCACAAAAGCTGATAGAGACCGTAGCCACATTTATTATGGAGGATATTAAGGCCCAATACAGTTTTGCAGAAAAAATAACTGTAAGCATAAAAAAACTGAACCCGCTTGCGGGTGCTAAAGTAAAATACACGCAGATCACCATCAATTACACCCGATAGAATGGCATTTAATAAAATAACAGACGAGGTACTTGCCGAAATAATTGCTATAGCGGGCGCAGATAATGTTTTAACAGGCGCGGTCGAATTGGAAAAATATAGCCATGATGAAACCGAGGATCTGCAGTATTACCCCGAAGTTGTTGTAAAACCGGCAACACCTCAAGAGGTGGCAGCATTACTTGTTTTGTGCGGAAAACATAACATACCGGTTACACCCCGCGGTGCAGGCACGGGCCTTGCAGGTGGGGCACTGGCCATTATGGGTGGGTTAATGCTGGCCATGGAGCGTTTTAATAAAGTACTGGATATTGACGAGCGAAACCTGCAGGCAACGGTTGAACCCGGTGTTATTACCGAGGTGTTTATGAATAAGGTTGCAGAGCTTGGCCTGCTCTACCCGATTGATCCATCAAGCAAAGGGAGCTGTTTTTTAGGTGGAAATGTGGCGCATGGCTCTGGCGGGCCGCGGGTGGTAAAATACGGCACCATTAGAGAATATATACTTAACCTTGAAGTGGTGCTGGCATCAGGCGATATTATTTGGACGGGTGCCAATACACTAAAATATGCCTCGGGGTATAACTTAACCCAGCTGTTTATCGGCTCGGAAGGCACGTTGGGCATTGTTACCAAAATTGTTGTAAAATTAATTCCGGCCCCTACACGTGATGTGCTGATGCTTGCCGCCTTTCCTGACAATGAAACGGCAGCGTCTGCGGTTTCGGCTATTTTTAGGGCAGGCGTAATACCATCAGCACTTGAATTTATGGAACGCAGGGGTATTGAATGGGTTAAAGAAAAAGAAGGCGTTTATTTTGACCTTAAGGATAATGCGGCAGCTTTTTTAATGATAGAAATTGACGGTACAGATACCGACGTAATATTTGGCGAAGCCGAAAAAGTAAACACAGTTTTAGAGCAGTTTGGCTGCACCGACGTGTTATTTGCCGAAACCGCAGCTCAAAAAGAAGAGATGTGGCACATGCGCCGTATAATGGCAGTTTCGGTAAAGGCCAATTCTATTTACAAAGAAGAAGATTGCGTTGTGCCGCGGGCGTCTTTACCGGTATTAATAAAAGGGATTAAAGATGCAGGCACCAAATACGGCTTCGAGTCGGTTTGTTATGGGCATGCCGGAGATGGCAATGTTCATATTAACATTCTGAAGGGTAATATGAGCGATGAAGACTGGAACACCAAATTAAAGGATGGTATCCGCGAGATATTTGAACTTACAGCCTTTTTGGGCGGAACCATATCAGGCGAGCACGGAATAGGGCTTGTTCAGCGCGAATTTATGCCGATAAAATACTCGCCCATCCACTTTCAATTATGGCGGGGAATAAAAAATGTGTTTGATCCAGCGGGGATTTTAAACCCCGGCAAGATATTTAACTAAGAAAATATTTCTTTTTGCCGCATGATGAACACTTAAAGCGTTTAAACTGCAAAAAGAACAGAAAATTTCTTACAAAGAAACCACGCGAAATGCGTGTGTCCATCGTATTATTACACCTCGGGCATGCCGGATAGCGCTTTTTTTCTTGATCGGGGGTAGTCATAATAGTAACGGGGGTTAACGTTTCAAATATAACCACAAAAATATTACGAGTTATTAAAATTGTATTAAAATCCAATTAAAATTTCCTAATAAGCAAGCCTTTAGCTATTATCAAATTATAAAATCATCCGAAAAACCACATATTATTACTATTTTAATAATACATACCGATATATCTTTACGCAACAGTTAAAAACCCCGACCCGGGATGTGCGAAAGCAAAAAAAATTATTTCTGTGGTTAAATTTTAGGTGGTTTTGGCTAATTTTTCATTAAAAAATGAGCAGTTGGGGCCTTGCTTTTATTTAAACATCATTTTTATCTTGTCGGTAAACGAATGCATACCGATGTACACACCGTCATCGCGCACTTGTACCGGATAAGTATCTATGTAATCGTTTTGTCCGGGGTCGCCCTTCCCGGTTTTGATGTCATAAGAGTAGCGGTGAAATGGGCAAATCAATTTTCCATCACTACACCATCCGCCGCTCAGGTCGGCACCCGCATGCGGGCAGATAGCCCCTACTGCATAAATATTGTCTTCAAATCCTACCAGGCAAAGGTTTTTGCCGTTAATTTTGACTCTTAATAAAAAGGTTGTTGCGTTTAACTTACCGTTATAAGCTTTGTGCCAATCCATAAAGATTAAAAATCAACACTAATATCCATAACGTTGGGGTCCTTTATTACCTCATCCATAGTAGATGTTATAACTATCTGTTTGCCATCTGCCGATAATATGGCATTAGGATTATCCACTTTTTTAATCGGTTTGGCAAAATTCAACACAACTTTATAAGGCATATCTATCAGCATGGCTTTAGCGGCAGATAAGGCAGATTGCGTTTTTTTAAGGAAAACATTGAATTTATCCTTATCAATTATCCGCATAAATTTATTGGATGTTATTTTGTAGGAATAATAATCCGGACCGGCAGACAGCGCAGGTTGCGCACCTATTCCGCCACCTACAGCAGATTTTCCGGCCATCTCACCCAATTGGCTATTAAGAGATAAAATGGATAGGTGATTTAAATAATATTGCAGTTCGTTCGCGTCTTTTGCAACGTGAGCTATACCGACTTTCATTATATTCTTTCTCAGATCCATTGTAACAGACATGTCGCTATTAACGGCCATTGCTACTTCCTCAGTACGCAATTTTCTGCGGGAACTATCCGGTAGAGCAGATAAGAAGTTAAGCGTGGTATCTTTAACGAGCGAAAACTGAGGTGTTGACCTGACAGAATCGGGCATTAAATTCATAAATACAGAAATGGCGCGGCCCATATCAAAACTGTAAACCACGTTGCATGAACCATCTTCCCTGAAATTGTAAACCTCTTCAATATCAACACACGAGCTGAAACTAAGCACTACAAAAAAAAGCAAAAAGGTAAGGCGTTTTTTCATGTCAATCAAATATAGTTGATTGAGGTTAAAGCAAAAAGCTAAAAGCTTTATTTAAAACACTTTATTAATATTAAGTCATACTTTATCTGCTTTGGCCTTTACGCTTTAGGCTTTGCGCTTAAAAAACTACCTTTGCGCACTATGGCGCATCAAGTTCCGGACGACGGCACATTGCTTCCATTAATGGAAGAATTTTATACAATACAGGGAGAGGGATATCATACCGGTAAAGCAGCTTATTTTATACGCCTGGGCGGATGCGACGTTGGCTGCCATTGGTGCGATGTAAAAGAAAGCTGGGACGCAGAATTACATCCGCTTACACCCGCTGAAAGAATTGTTGAAAATGCGCAGCGACACCCCTCAAAAGCCGTAGTGGTAACCGGCGGCGAACCGCTTATATATAACCTTGATTATCTTACCGCACAGTTACAGCAAAGCGGTATTCAAACTTTTATTGAAACATCAGGCGTCTACCCGCTTTCCGGTAACTGGGACTGGATATGTTTATCGCCAAAAAAGTTTAAAGCACCCATGCAACAGGTAGCTGATGCTGCCAACGAATTAAAGGTGATAATTTTCAATAAGTCTGATTTTGCTTTTGCCGAAGAGCATGCCCTTAGGGTAAAAGCGGGATGCAAACTATACCTGCAGCCAGAGTGGTCGCGATCAAAAGAAATGACACCGCTAATTGTTGACTATGTGATGAATAACCCAAAATGGGAAATATCATTACAAACACATAAATATCTTAATATCCCTTAATAGTTGTAACTTAGGTTAATAACTATCGTTTTAATTAAGGGGTTGAGGAAGTTTACAGCCATATTATCACTCATACTTATTTCGGTGTTTTGCTACGGGCAGCAAATCTATTCTACGCGTAACAAAGCGGCCATTAAATACTACGTAGAGGCCAATCAGCGCCTGGATAACCTGGATTACGACAATGCCATTGCCAATCTTCGCACGGCAATAGAAACCGATGATCAATTTGTTGAGGCACACGCTTTGCTTGCCGATATAATGCGACAACGGCGTTTAAACCCGGTAAATATTATTGAAGAATATAAAAAGGTATTAAGCTTAAACCCTGATTTTAGCAGGGCAACCTATCTTAACCTTGGCGAACTTGAATTGAGCCAGGCCAGGTATCAGGATGCATTACAGCATATCGAAAAGTATCTCACCTTTCCATCTATATCACCTAAAGACAAGGCGCGTGCCGAGAAGCTTGCTAAGGATTGCCGTTTTAGTATTAATGCGTTAAGCCATCCGGTGTCTTTTAACCCAACAAACGTTGGGCCGGCTGTTAACACCACAGCAGATGAATACTCGCCTGTTATAACTGCGGACGAAAAGACAGTTATTTTTACCCGGCAGATAAACGCCAATGAAGATTTTTACCACAGCACCAAAACAGATAGCGTTTGGCAAAAAGCGACTTATTTAAGTGCCCAAATAAATACGCCTAATTTTAATGAAGGCTCTGAAGCCATATCTCCTGATGGAAAGTACCTGTTCTTTACGGGCTGCAACCGGCCTGATGGAATGGGTAGATGCGATATTTATATAGTACAAAAACGCGGTGATGATTGGGACAGGCCTTTTAACCTGGGTTCGCCGTTAAATACCTCGGGCTGGGAATCGCAGCCATCAATAAGTTCAGACGGCGGCACGCTTTATTTCGTGAGTAACAGGCCGGGCGGATACGGAGGCTATGATATATGGAAATCAAAGCTGGGTGCCAAAGGCTGGGGAACTCCGGAAAATTTAGGGCCGACCGTCAACACACCCTACAATGAGCAGTCGCCGTTTATCCATCCTGATGATAGTACATTATATTTTTGTTCTGATGGATGGCCGGGAATGGGTGGGCAAGATCTGTTTGTTAGCAGATTAAACAAGGATGGCAAATGGCAAACACCCGACAATTTAGGTTATCCCATTAACTCTAACGGAAATGAGACAGGCTTAACTTTAACCGCCAATGGAGACTACGCGTTCTTTTCGTCGAACAAACTGGAAGGGTTGGGCGGTTTTGATATTTACTCTTTCAAAATGCCGGGCAACATAAGGCCAAAATCTGTTACTTACGTAAAAGGTTACGTATTTGATGCTGAAACAAAAAACCCTTTAGAGGCCACGGTTGAAATTGTTGCCTTGCAGGATAGCAAACCCGTTTATCAAAATTACAGTTCGGCAGCGCAGGGCGATTTTTTGGCAACGCTAACGTCTGACAGGAACTATGGATTAAATATTTCAAAAAAGGGCTATCTTTTTTACTCGGAGAATTTTTCGCTTGTTGGCTATAAATCAAATAAGCCTTTCAATATACAGGTGTTGCTGCAACCTATTGAAGTAGGAAATAAAGTAGTGCTGCGAAATATATTTTTTGATACCAACAAATTTGACCTGAAAGCTGAATCAAGAAGCGAACTACAGGAATTGGTTAACTTTTTAGCTTACAACCCATCTATTAAAATAGAGATCTCGGGCCATACAGACAATGTTGGGAATGATGAACTTAATCAAATCTTGTCTGAAAACAGGGCTAAAGCCGTTTACGAGTTTTTAATAAGCAGCAAGGTTGATGCTGCAAGACTGCAATTTAAAGGCTACGGCAAATCTCAACCCATATCACCAAACGACAGCGAAGAAAGCCGTAGCAAAAACCGCAGAACAGAGTTTAAAATAGTAGGTAAATAATTAAATTACTGTTTAGCAAAGGCAAGCTTACCCCAAAAATCTGACGACGAAGTTATTGGGGTACCACCGTTATTATTCAGGTTCATGGCTATGCTTGAACTGGCGCCCGCCGGGCTTACGCGCGGTGTGCTACCGCCGCCACCGCGACGACCGCCGCCACCACCACCTGCCGGGGGCGTAGCAATATCACTGGCGCCGGCACTACCGCCAAAACTCGGCGCTAATCTTACAAAAAGGCCGTTTAATTTTATGTTAAAGGCCCATTCAGACGCTGCATCTGCAGCAGCAAAAAGTTTCAGCGGAATAGCTTCCTCTAATACCAACTCTCCGTCAGCGGTGTATTTTATTGAAGCAAAAATATTTTGATCGTTTTTTTGAGCACCCATTATTGGCGGAATACCTGCAAAGCCTATAGCACGAATTTTTTTAAACTCGGTTGCTGCAACGCGCATCTTTAAATTAGCGTCATCTAAATGCTCAAACTCGCTCAGGTCATCCATGTCCGGCTGAGGAAAGGTAGTACTGAAAGTTTCTTTTTTCTTGCCGGCTGGATCAACGCTAAAAGTAACTCCGGCTCCTAAAATGTTCTGCTGTTTCTTCCTGTCCTTTGTTTTCAAAACAAGGTAAAGGTTATCCTTATCGCTTGATATGATATAGTTTACATGAGATTTCTCGTTCACGCTTTCCTCATATCCTTTCCATTCATCCGCATTACCATCAATTTTAACAGTAGCAGGCGCGTTTTTTACCGCTATAGTTTGCGCATTGAGCTTTGCAACTGTGAATAGCGCCAGGCATGAAGCCGCAAGGCAATAGGAAACTTTTTTCATAACAGCTATGGGTTAATTGGTAATCAAATTTAACCTATTATCACAAAAAAGCAAATGAAACGATTACGCCATGAACCTACTGCTAAGTGCAAAGGGCCTGCACGGCAAACAAACGCACTTTGTTAAATTTCTGTAAGTAAATTTTTACAGTAGCGAAGGGCAATAAAAGATGCTTAACTGATCGCCTTAGGCGGTTTTATTTATTTTTTCGGCAATTACGTCAATACAGTTACCAACGTTGTACATCTTTTCAGCAGCATCAAAATCTATTTCTATGTTGTATTGCGCTTCCGCGTCAATAATAATATCAACCAAATTGGCAGAATTAATCTTTAGGTCTTTTATAAGATCCGTTTGTTCCGTAATCCCTTCCAGCATTGCTTTATCTTCTGTATACGGTACAAGTACTTTCTTTAATTCATTCAGAATTTCTTTTCTGTCCATCAGTTAAATTTTGATAATATTAAGCAGGCGTTTACATCGCCAAATCCAAAATTGGCTTTCGCCACTACATCAATCTGCCTGTCTACCTTAGTTAAGGGCAAATTGTTTGATCCAATTGCATCTAAAATTTCCGGCATCGGATCTTCCAGGTTTAAATTTGGATGCGCAAAGTTATACTTTAACTGCAAAACTGCGGCAACTGTTTCAATTGAGCCGGCAGCGCTTAAGGAATGCCCTATCATTGACTTTAATGAATTAACCAAAGGGAAGTCATCGCCACTGCGCCCAAGTGCCTTTACCCAGTTCTGTATTTCCATTTTATCGGCTATTGTAGCGGTTAAATGCCCGCATACCAGGTCTACAGTGTCGGGAGTAATTGCGGCATCGGCCATTGCCTCTTGTATACATCTAACCACTCCTTCTGATGAGGGGGCCGTCATACTTCCACCATTACGCTGCCCGCCCGAGTTGGTGGATCCGCCAAGCACTTCGCCATATATTTTTGCACCACGGGCCAGGGCGTACTCCATATCTTCCAAAACCAAAGCACCAGCACCCGAACCCGGAACAAAACCACCAGCCGAAGCACTCATGGGGCGCGAGGCGCGTTCGGGCTCATCGTTATATTTTCGAGACAGCACGCGCATTGAATCAAATCCGCCAAAAACATACTTATCTACAAACTCGCAACTACCCACCAGCATGCGTTTGGCCATACCATACTTTATATACTCGTAACCCATAAAAATGGATTGCGTGCCTGTAGCACAGGCGGCAGAGTTATTGATGATCTTGTTGCCCAAACCCAACCTACCCGAAATATAGGCCGTAACGCCACTATTCATTATCTGTTCTACCACGCGCGAGCCTAGTTTTTTCGACTCATGCGCGTCAACGCGGTTAATGGCGTTTTTTATTACATCAGTATCTGCTACACTGCTGCCAAATATGCAACCGCTATCCCATAGGGGTTGTTCGCTTACAATTTCGTTACCGGCGTCTGTCCATGCGTCTAAAGCCGCCTTTATTCCGTAAGCAATGCCCTTGCCTTTAAGGCCGTACAGACTGGTTTCTGTTATATAGTTGCGCAACACGTCCCACTCAAAATCGGGCACGCCACCTACCTGGCAATTAAACTTCAGTTCCTCGTATTCAGGAAAGTACTTTATGCCCGAAACCCCGTTTTGTATCGCCTTTAAAAAATCAGGCACATTTGTTCCGTTTGGCGCTACAACGCCCAAACCCGTAATAACTACCCGATTATTCATGCTTATTAACTGTCGCGTTTTTTATAACCCCTGAAAATATACCCTTTGCAATTAATTGCGCCTGGGTGTTATGCATTTCTATAGCGCATTTAAGTTTACCAAAACGGAAGTATTGTTTTTTTGATGTTACCACAACTTTTTCTCCGGGCAATACCATTTTATAGAACTCCACATTGGTTGATGTAAGCAGCGGAAAAGAATCTTCGTGCATCTCAAAACCCTCATGAGGAGCATCACCTAACATTAAATGTATACCTAAAACCACTAAACCTATCTGTGCCATAATTTCTGTTATAATAACACCGGGCGTTACCGGATTGTCCGGAAAATGATCCTCGTAAAAAAAAGAATCAGCCTTTAGCGTATACTCACCGGTAACTCCGTTATCATCTAATGAAGTAATATCATCAACAAACAGGAAAGACGATTTGTAGGGTAAATAGTTTAATATGTCGTTCATTATGCCCCTCTAAATCTCCCCTAAAGGGGAGACTTTGTTAAATTTACAATATGTTACCAGTGCCGCTTAATCTCCTCCCCTTTAGGGGAGGCCGGGTGGGGCGCTACCTACAATGCTCTCCCCCGTCAACATGTATCACTGCTCCGTTTATCCACGCAGCTTCGGGTGTGCAAAGCAGGTATATAACGTTTGCAACGTCTTCGGGTTTTGTTAATCTTTTAAAAGGATTTCTTTGCGTGGCACCTGCTATTAACCGGTCGCTATCGGGTATCCGCTGTAGCGATGGCGTAGCAGTTACACCCGCCTGTATTAAATTGGTTTTTAAGCCAAAGGGCGCCAATTCCACCGCCATATAGGTATTCAAACTCTCTAACGATGCTTTGGCTACAGATACCGCAGCATATCCTTCCCAATATTTGTGCGATCCCTCGCTGGTTAAACCAATAACGCGTGCATCCGGGCAAAAAGCGTCGGCAGCAAGCAAATCGCGCGCCCAATCCAATATACTTGTGGCCATGGCATAAGTGGTAAGTTGGATATCATCAACAGTTAACGCGGCTCCTTCATCAGCCGCCAATGGCTTTAAGTTGCCTCTGGCAATGGAGTGCAGCAACAATTTAACCTGGTGTTTTTTATTGCTTATAAAATCGGTTATAAAAGTTTTCCGGGCATTTTCATCTAATGCGTTAATGTTGAAAGGAAGTACATTTACACCATGTTCAGCGGCAATTTCTAAAAACCTTTGCTTAACCGCTTTATCAGCATTTGCTATCTCTCGATATAAAACAGCTACATTCATGCCGTGGCGGGCCAGTTTCTCTGCCGTTGCAAAGCCAAAGCCGCTTGACCCGCCTAAAATAACGGCCCAATTACCCGAAAACTCTTTTATTGCTTTATCCACTTAACCTTTTTAAAAAATAAAGGTCTAAAATAGGGTTAATCCTGATATTTTAAGGGAGAACTAACGGATATTAGGCCGCCGTATTTAAATAATTATATTTGCTCACCGTTGTACTGATTTTATATTATGGGTTTTAAAATAGTAGCTATTTGTTTCTTTATGCTGATAATCACATCAGTTAACGGAAAAAATCTACAGCAAAAATTTGACAAGGCTGCTTTTTACGCGGCAATGTCTTCGGGCGATTTGGACGAAGTTAACAGGGAATTGGTGGTCATCACCGCATCGTCCACTCCAAATAAAGATGGTTATGAGGGAGCGTTATTAATGCGCAAGGCCGGGTTAATAAAGCGCCCTGCCGAAAAATTGAAGTTATTTAAAGCCGGCAGAATAAAGTTTGACACCGCTCTTCAAAACGATAAAGACAATACTGAATTCCGCTTTTTACGCTTTGCCATACAGGAGCATGCGCCCAAAATTGTAAAATATAATAAGGACCTGCAGGCTGATAAGCAGTTTATATTAAAAGAATACAAAAACCTGCCCACCATTGTGCAGCAGGCAATTTTAGGGTATACCAAAAATTCAAAAATCCTTACAGCTCAGGAGCTTAATTAATATGGGTAAAAAAGTACTGGCTATTTATTACTCGCAGTCGGGCCAGTTGGGCGAGATAATTGAAAACTTTACATCACCGTTAGTTGAAGCGGGTATTTCTGTAGAAACGGTGCGAGTTAGATTGGCAGATGAACCCAACTTCCCCTGGACGGGCGATACGTTTTTTAGCGTAATGCCTGACTGTCAGCTGGATGTTCCGGCAGCATTGCAGCCCTTTGAACTTAAAGAAAAAAAGTACGACCTCATCTTTTTAGGTTACCAGGCCTGGTTCCTTTCGCCCAGCATACCTTTCAATTCACTGATGTTAACGCCGCAGTTAAGGGCGGTATTGAAAGATACGCCTGTTATTACGGCAACCGGCGCCCGCAATATGTGGTTGAACGCTTTTGTACGGGTAAAAAAACTCATCAGGGAAAGTGGTGCCAAACTGGTAGGTAACATAGCTTTGGTTGATAAACACCCTAACCCGGTAAGTTTCGTTACTATATTCCATTGGATGCTGAAAGGAAAAAAAGACCGTTTGCTAAACATTTTCCCGCTTCCGGGTGTTGCTGATGCTGATATAAAGAATACAAAAGTATTTGGACAAAGCGTACTTGAACATTTTAATGCTGATAACTGGGATGGCTTACAAGCTAAACTGGATGCGCAAAAGGCAGTGGTGTTAAATTATAACCTGATGGTGATTGAAGGCGCGGCAGGTAAAATATTTAAGGTTTGGGCCAATTTTATATCAAAAAGAAAAAATAAACTGCCCTGGATAAGAGCATATAAATATTACCTGTTAATTGCTTTTTTTGTGGGCGCACCTATTTTAATTACGCTTGATGGTATATTATTCAGGTTCACCTCGCCAAAACGGATCAGGGCAAGGAAACAACATTTTTTAAATTTAAACTAACAAACAGGCATGCCCGTTTATATTACCGCTACCTCTAAATTTTTACCTAATCAACCTGTCGCTAATAACGATATGGAAGAATACCTGGGTTACATTAACGGGAAACCCTCTAAATCAAAAAGCATAGTATTACGCAATAACGCCATTACCAACAGGTATTACGCGTTAGAAAAAGGCGGCAAATCTACCCATACCAACGCGCAAATGACGGCCCTGGCTGTTAAAGATCTGTTTAAAAACGATCCCGAAAAAATAAAGGAAATTGAATTGCTATCATGCGGTACATCCTCGCCAGATCAAATGATGCCATCGCATGGGGTAATGACGCATGGCTGGCTGCCCGAAATGGGACCAATAGAAGTGGTATCGCCTGCGGGTGTATGCTGTGCGGGCATGCATTCGCTTAAATATGCCTACATGGCTGTTAAAAGCGGCGAAGCAAAGCAGGTGATAGCTACAGGGTCTGAGCGTTTTTCGGGCTTATTAGTAGCTGATGTTTTTGAGGAAGAAGCGCAAAAGCTGAAAGAATTAACCGAGAACCCTTTTATCGCCTTTCAGAAAGAGTTTTTACGTTGGATGCTGTCTGATGGTGCATCCGCTTTTTTGCTCAATGATGAGCCTAACCAGGAAGGTATAAGTTTGCGTATAGATTGGATTGAAGGTGTATCCTACGCCAACGAGATGGAAGCCTGTATGTATATGGGCTGCGAGAAAGAAAAAGATGGCACCATAAAAGGGTTTATGGATTTTACTCCTGACGAGATCAAGAATAAATCTATCTTCAGTATAAAACAGGATATTAATTTATTAAGCGATAATATTGTTGCGCTGGGCGGTAAAAAAATAAAAGAGATCTTTGACCGTAAAGGATTAACCGCTAAAGATATAGACTGGTTTTTACCGCACATATCCAGCAACTTCTTTAAAAGTAAGATCTATGACCTGGTGGAGATCTACGGCGGGGGCATTCCGTACGAAAAGTGGTTCATCAACTTATACACGGTTGGCAACGTTGGCGCAGCATCTGTTTATTTAATGATAGACGAACTGTTCCACAGCGGTAAATTGAAAAAAGGCGAGAAGATATTGCTGCTGGTGCCGGAAAGCTCGCGCTTCTCGTACATGTATGCAATGCTGACGGTGGTGTAAGCCCCACCCAACCCTCCCCTAAAGGGAGAGGGCTTTAAACTCGCTTTACAAATGATATTTTTAAAATAATCTGACCAAATTTAAAAGTCTCGCCTTTCAGGGGGAGATTTAGAGGGGGCTAATGAAAAAACAAGACGTTCCGCAGGATTTGAGCGCTTTGGGTAAAATAACCAAAGAGGTTTGCTATGCTACTGACGAAACAGGTAAATACACCACACAATTAAGCGATGGATGGGACGTTAAGATAACCGCGCTTGATAAAGCCTGGGAAGATATTGACGACCGCATAAACATTGCGAAGCAAAAAGTATTGAATAGAGAAGCCAGTCCGTTGCTGTTTTTTATGGAAAAAGGTTTAATGGATGTAAAGCTGCTGGCTGAGTACACGGGCTTTTGGCAATGGCAGGTTAAGCGCCACTTAAAACCCGAGGCGTTTAAAAATCTTTCCGAAAAAAAACTGCAGAAATACGCCGGGGTATTTAACGTTAGCGTAACTGATCTGCAAAATATGAATTTTAATGACGCTTGATTTTAACCATATACAGGCCGCACATTGCGAAAACGGCGTTACTACCAGTTTATTAAGGCATAGCGGCGTAAACCAGATAACCGAACCGCTGGCGTTTGGAATAGGCGCAGGCCTTTTTTTTGTTTATATCCCCTTTTTAAAGATTAATAACGGCCCTGTAATAGCCTTCCGCACCTTACCCGGTTTAATATTTAACCGCACCTGCAAAGCGCTGGATATTCCGGTGGTGCGTAAAAAATTCTACTCAAAAGAAGCTGCTGAAAAGTTTCTGAATGAGCGATTGGCCGAAGGGCATCCGGTAGGTTGCCAGGTGGGTGTTTACTATCTGCCCTACTTCCCAAAAGAATACCGCTTTCATTTTAATGCCCATAACATTATTGTTTTTGGTACCGAAGACGGGAACTACCAGGTAAGCGACCCCGTAATGGAAGGGACCAACATATTATCGCCCTACGAATTGGAACGGGTACGTTTTGCTAAGGGAGCATTAGCACCGAAAGGGCAGTTATATTACCCCAAACAAAACAAACCGGTTACCGACGAACAGATAAAACGCGGCATCATCAGCGGCATAAAAAAGAACGCTTTTAATATGCTGATGCCGGGACCAATTGCAGGTATAAACGGCATTACTTTCACAGGAAAACGCATAAAAAAATGGCGCGACAAGTTAGGCCCAAAAGAGGCCGGCTTGTACTTAGCGCAATTGGTGCGCATGCAGGAAGAAATTGGCACGGGCGGCGGCGGATTTCGCTACATTTACGGGGCTTTTCTGCAAGAGGCACATCCCTACACCAAACAGGATGAGTTATTGGAGATAGCAGCAACCTTTACCGCCAGCGGCGACCTTTGGCGCACGGCTGCGGTTCATGCGGCGGGTATATATAAGGGCCGCTTAGGTAGTCAGGATGATTTTAATACCATGGGCGATTATCTTTTAGAAATTGCCGAAATAGAGAGAAAGGCGTTTAAAGCGCTTAAAAATATAAAATGGCACTAAGCAATTTGGCGGTAAGCATTGAGCATCTCGGATTCAGGTATCCGGGAAACGATAATGTATCGTTTTCGGGCCTCAACCTGCAAGTTGCCAGGGGAGAACGCTTTGGCTTGTTCGGCCCCAATGGCGCGGGCAAAACCACGCTGATGAACCTGATGACCGGCGTGCTTAAAGCTGATACCGGCAGTGTCAAATTATCGGGCAATGATGTTAACGCATCTGATAAGGCTGCTAACCGACTGTTTGGATTCGTGCCACAGGATTTTTCTTTTTACCATGAACTGTCGCCTGCCGAAAACCTGGAGTTTTTTGGGGCCTGGGCAGGTTTAAATAAAACACAAATTGCGCAGCGTACTGATGAACTATTGCACATTCTGGGTCTTGAAGATGTGCGCAACAAAGCGGTAGACAAATTTTCGGGAGGGATGAAAAGACGGGTTAACCTGGCTATTGGTGTGATCCATAGTCCCGAGATCATTTTTTTAGATGAGCCTACCGTTGGCGTTGATGTGCATACCCGCCACGCCATAATGGATTATCTGCAAATGTTAAACGATAATGGCGCTACGCTTATATACACTTCGCACCAGTTAAGCGAAGCGGAGGACCTTTGCAAACATATAGCCTTTATTGATGCCGGGCAAATTATAGCCGAAGGGGATATTGATATAGTGCTGGCACAGCACAAGCACGAAACATTGGAAGAACTATTCATCAACCTAACCGGTAAAGCCCTGCGAGACTAATGTTTAAACTCTGGATATCTATAAAGAAAGACATTAGGGTATTGCTTCGCGATAGGATCGGTATCGCGCTGATGTTTTTAATGCCCATTGTTTTGGTTGTTGTGGTCACCAGCATACAAAACAGTACCTTTCAGTTGGTTAATAAAAACAAACTGCCGGCGGTAGTATTTAACCTGGATATGGGCAAATCAGGTACTCAGCTTATTAAAGATATTGATAAGATAGGGTTGTTTAACGTAATAACGTTTAAACGTGTTAATGCTGATAGCCTGACGCCCTATATGGATGAGCATGATGCCATGCTGGGGATTGTCATCCCTAAAAACTACTCCGCACAAGTTTCAGCAAAAGCCGCAAGCTCCGCAGACAAAGCTATGGCCGAGTTTAACGGAGGCGCAGACAGCGCCGGCACACGCGCCCCTGTTATTGATGCATTTAAGGTATACTACAATCCTGTGTTACAGCAGTCGTTACGCTTTTCTATTCAGGGCGCTATACAAAGCGCCATGCAAATGGTAGAAAGCCGCCAAACCTTGCGTACGCTGTATTACAACACCAATGAAAAGGATATGCCCGAGGCATTGGAAAAGGAAATGCTGAGTGCTGATACCCGCATCAACATGATACCGGCATCAAAAGATGGCACCCATACCACACCCAATGCCGCACAGCATAACGTACCGGCGTGGACCATTTTTGCCATGTTCTTCGTCATCATGTCGTTAGGGGGTAGCGTGGTTAGAGAGAAGGTAAGCGGCAGCTTTATCCGTTTAAAAACCCTGCCAACCAATTACGCCGTGGGTATTGTATCCAAGCAGATTACCTATTTGGTAGTAACCCTGCTGCAAGCCGCGGTGATCTTCTCCATGGGGATCTGGCTGTTCCCGGTAATTGGGTTGCCTGCGCTTAATTTGCCTAATGATGTATTCGGAACCTTTGTGGTAACGCTTGTTTGCGGTTGGTGCGCTGTTAGCTATGCTATCTGCGTGGGCGTTTTTGCCTCTACACATGAGCAAGCCAACGGGTTTGGTGCCATATCCATTGTTATACTGGCCTGTATAGGCGGGTTAATGGTGCCAAGCTTTGCCATGCAGGGTTTGGCTAAAACGCTGGCAAGCTTTTCGCCCATGCACTGGGTGTTGGAGGCTTATTATGGCCTTTTTTTAGAAGGCGCGCAATTAAAAGATATCCTAAACAATATTGCCTCGTTATTGATCATTACCCTGGCCCTGCAGGTTATAACTTACGTGGGCCTTAAAAGAAAAAATTTAATATAATTGCCTAATGGAAAAAACAGCACTTAAAGAGCAACTAAAAACACAAATAATCCAGTTTTTAAACTTAACCGACCTTACCCCCGCCGATATTAAAGATGATGAGCCTTTGTTTGGCGATGGTTTAGGACTGGATTCTATTGATTCGCTTGAATTGATTGTGCTGCTGAAGAAAGAATACGGCATCAGTATTAACGACCCTAAGGAGGGCCGTAAAGCGTTGGTGGATATCAATACCATGGCTGATTACATCCTGGAACACGGCAAGAAATAGCAGCTTACCTGGTTTTTTTGTCCAGTTTGTGTTCCGGAACAAGCGGAACACAGCGGAGCACGATATTTCTTAAATACCTAATAATAAGGACTCTAATTTTATAGCCGGAACAAAGCGAAGCAACTTATTCGTCAGGAAAATTAGCTGTAAATTGGGGTTAATCAATTGATAGTCAGATATAATACGAAAAGGTGATTTTTTGTCCCATTTAATGATTTTAAGGACAAGTCAGTAGGGATAAATAATCACCGTTGTCATTTCGAAAGAGCAAAGGGTGGGAATTGTGGCGGCGCGACTGAGAAATTCTTTCGAGGCGAGATTTCTCCTCCCCCTTTCACACAACCCCACGCTGGTCGTCGAAATGACAGATTTGAGACCTGTGCGAACCTACACTAATCCACTAAAAACAGCCTGCAATTTCATAAACAACTGCTCGCCGGAGCTCAGGTCAGCCGCTATTTTCAACTCACCGTCAATTGAAGTATAGCTTATCTTCAAGATCAGGTCAACGGCATCCGGTGTTACTATGTTCAGAAACTTGATATTATCGGCCTTAACCATTCTCAGTGAAACCTTAAAAACATCTTCCAGTGTCTCTTTTACCGTTTGCAGCATGCAGGCACCCGGCACAACCGGCTGCCCGGGGAAATGACCGCTAAAAATATCGCTGTCAGCATCTACCTCCAACAGCACCACAATGCTATTTTCAGTGTGATCCGCAGATGATATTTTAAAAACGGGCTGTATCATTTATTTAACAGGCGGAAAGTAGCACTAAAGAATGATAAACGTTTTGATAATGGTTATAAAACAGCACTTTTTTAGGTTTTTTGCCTGTGTCCGTAGCCCTTTGTATAGTAACAGCAGGAACATTGCCCGCCTTTACCATATTAGCCGCCATCCACAAGCCAAATGCAGACGAGGTTGGATATTCGCCACACAGGTGCTTGTAATTGGCAATAGTGCTGCTCGCAAACATGTCCGGTAAAAAATCATAAACGGCATCATTGCGGGTATCCCCGTTTTTACCCGTTAGCACCACATCAATATCAGCCGCGCTTAAGCCCTCGTTGGCTAAAAACGCTTCAACAATTTCGTTGATTGGAGCGGTTGGTTTAAATACCGTTTTTAAGGCCGTCAGTTCAGCCATATTTTCTGGCGAGGTTTTATCCGTCAGCAATACAAACGAAGCTCCCTCGCCGCCTATTGTGCCTTTTGAGGCCTCAGTATACAGTTCCAGATTATTTACCGGTTTGCGCTTATATAAACCCAGCCGGGTTAAAACCGTAAAGCTGGCATCCGTCATTTCATCAATCCCGCCTACCAAAACGTTATCGGCATCACCTTCCTTTAAAAGCAAAACCCCATCAAGCAACGCGTTTTCAAACGATACGCCCTTATGCACAAAGGTGTTGTTATAGGCATGGCACTTCAGCATCAGCGCTACCTGCGCGCCCACCGTGTTATGGGTTGATTGAATAAAGGCTGTTGGTGGAAGCATTTCCTCCTCCATCTCAATTATCCGGCCTAAAAAGGTATAGGTATCTTCCAGGCAGCCAAACGCGGTACCGGTAACTATAGCGCCGGGCATTTCAACCGCGGCTTTGCTCAGGCACTCCTGCGCTGCCGCTACACCCATTTTGATAACATGGCTCATGCGCCTTATCAATTTCGGGTCTATATATTTTTTGTAATCGGGCTCAATGGCGGGTAAACGTGTACCCGTATAGCTAACCGGTTCAGTTAAAAACCCGTTATCACCTAAAGTATTTTGGGCAGATACGCTTGCTGCAGAACGGATGTAAATACTCATATCAGCAGGCCGAGAAAATTAATGATGTACAATTGCCGCCGAAACCAAAAGAGTTAGATAACACATGCTGTATCTTTTTGCCTTTTGCTATATGCTTCTGCGGTACTATATCCAGATCCTGCATAGGCGTTTCAAAGCGGAGGTTGGGGTAAATTAGCCCATGCTTTATAGCCAGTACAGCATACACGGCCTCAATACCACCACTGGCCCCAAGTGTGTGCCCGGTAAATGATTTGGTGGAGCTCATGGCCGGGTAGCTATCGCCAAACAAACGCTTAACAGCTGTACCCTCTGCACTGTCGTTATTAGGCGTTCCGGTGCCGTGTAAGTTAACATAATCTATGTCTGATGCCTGCAAGCCCGCCTTGTTCAACGCGCCCTGCATCGCCATAAAAGAGCCTACACCCTCAGGCGATGAGGCGGTTTGATGGTAGGCATCATTGCTGTTATTATAACCGCTTAATGTGCAGTACATAGGCTTGCTTAATTGCGCTGCTACTTTATCTGATACCAGCACCACATATCCCGCGCCTTCGCCCAGGTTAAGCCCCTCACGGTTATCATCAAATGGTTTGCAAAAGTTCTTATCCAGTATCATCAGCGTATTAAAGCCGTTAAGCGTAAATTTGGTAAGCGCATCGGCCCCACCCGCTACAACAACATCCAATATATCGTTTTTTATTAACCTGGCACCGTAAAACACCGCGTTGGCAGATGATGAACAGGCTGTACTGATGGTAGATACATGATCGCTTATCCCCAGCTGATTGGCCACTACTTCGGTTACGCTGCCGCACTCGTGGTCAAAAATGCGGCGCAGTTTGCCCTTGCTGTTATCTTTCAAAAACTCCACAAAAAAGTCTTCGCTTTTATCCATACCGCCCACCGTATTGGCAGATACAAAGCCGGTACGCAGGCCGGGTATGTTCTCCACGCCGGCGTCGCGCAAAGCCTCGCGCGCGGCCACCACACTTAATAGCTTGGTACGGCTGGTCTCTGCAGACATGCGCGCCAGCGCGGCCAGTTCCTCGTTATCCAGTTTTACTTCCGCTACAGGTAACTCGCCCTTGTGCCTGGTATTCATATGGGTTATCGCGCCTATCCCCGCCTGCTCTTTTTCAAACGCTGCCAGGTTCCCGGCCACATTGTTGCCAATGGCCGAAATAACCCCAACGCCTGCTATATATACTGCTGAACCCATGCTGTTAATTATCGCCGCCAAATATACTATCCATATTGCTTTTTGAAAACAGCATAGCCTTTTCCCTTTGCTCTTTTTCAACTAAAAACAGCGCGGCTTTGTAATCATCGCCCAAAACATCAACCCAGCCACAAATGCAGCATTTTAGATTATCGTTGTTAAAAAGATCATTTACATAGTTCTCTATAAAACCCGCGTCGAACTTTTCAGATATAAAAAAAGCGCCTTCTCCCTTAAACCCGTTGCGAATGCTGATCTCGGCTATCATAATGTTAGGCAGGGTGTAAACAAACAAGGCCGGGCTTGCAATATCAGCCACACTCTTCATGTATCTAAGGTCGCTGTCTAAGCTCGAATTGGCGTTGGCCAACACTATACCTACCTCGGCAGGGGAGTAAGCGGTTTTGTCAAAACTGTCCATCAGCAGCACCTCAGCAGCCAGCCAGCCCAGCTTGCTCAGTACATCCATTTTATAAAACTTAGGATAGCTGAGCTGAAAATTTTGATACACCGACAGTAAAAAATCGGCCGGTGACGCCCCCTCGTGTTTAAAAACTACGGCTCCGTCTTTGCTTACCTCGTTGTTACTGATAGTGCAGCTTGATGTTATGTAATTATTTATATTCAATAGTTTATATATCTGATTATTAATATTTTATTTTTTTATATATGACAGCATGACAGTACTTGTTATTACCAATTACACCCCCGCCGTTAACATTTCCCCACATCTACTTGCACGTCTATTACGTTTTCGCAGTTTCCATTTTAAAAGCGCAATATAAAACATTTGTTTGTGGTACTTTTGATATAACCCGATTACCTAAGAATTGAATTTTAGAAAAAAACTTCTTGTCATCTTGAGCGATAGCGAAAGATCTTATACGCTTGCTGATCCTGCGGCTTGTCTACGGATTACCGGTCAGGTTATACAAGATCTTTCGCTATCGCTCAAGATGACAACAGAAACCGTGTACTGGAACAGTCGCAATTAATTAATTGAATATCCCGATGAATTTTGTCTCTTCAAAATATGCCTCCCTCCGCTTATTACTATTATGCGCTACGTTGCTATTCTACTTCGACGGCGCCCTTGCCCAAACAACCAGAATACCCCTAACCAAGGGCTGGAAGTTTTACAAATACGGCCCTAATGAAAAACCAGATAGCCTGATCTATGATGCCCGGCCCGATGCCAACGGCAACAGCGATGGTATTGCTGCTGATGCCAAACCTACAGAGGCCATAAAGATGGCCGCCGCAAAAGGTATTTTAAAGTATTACATTTTACCTACAGGTAACGCCTTTTTAAAAGATGAAACCAAACGCACCATACGCCCTGACGGCAACCCCGGCGCCAATTTTCAGTTTACACAAAACACCTTTAATGATTCAAAATGGGAAGATGTTACCTTGCCGCACGACTGGGCAATTAAGGGCCCCTTTTATCAGGGCCAGGGTACCATTATAGGTGGCGGTATGGGCAGGCTGCCCGTGCAGGGTGTGGCATGGTACAGGCACAGCATAAATATAGCGGCGCAGGATGCTGAAAAATCAATATTCCTGGATTTTGATGGCGTAATGTCGTACGCAATGGTATGGGTAAATGGCAAGCTTGCCGGTGGGTGGCCTTATGGCTACAACTCATGGCGGGTTGACATTACCAAATATGTTAGGCCGGGCGGAGTAAATAAAATAGCCGTACGTGTAGATAATCCTGCCAACTCATCGCGCTGGTACCCGGGAGCAGGGATTTACCGCAACGTTTGGCTCGTTAAAACCAACACTGTGCACGTAGCACAATGGGGTACGTTTATAAAAACAGAGAGGGTGTCGGCCAAATCGGCAACAGTTAATTTAAAAACTACTATTGATAACGACTCAGAAAAAGATGGCACGTACAGCGTTAAAACAACCATCTACTTAACCAACGGAACAGGTATAAAAAAAATTGAGGCTAACATAGCTCCGGTAAACGTTACGGTAAAGGCAAGATCATCCAATAGTGTATTGGGTAGCGCAACCATTTTAAATCCCAAACTTTGGGAGCCATTACCGGCCAAAATACACAGCCGTTATGTGGCCATAACCACCGTTACAAACGGCGGCAAAACACTTGATACTTACTCCACCCCGTTCGGCATTCGTGATATTCAATTCGATGCCATGAAAGGCTTGCTGGTTAATGGTAAAAAAACTTTAATAAAGGGCGTTAACCAACACTCAGACCTGGGCGCTTTGGGTATGGCCTTTAACCGGCGTGCAGCGGAGCGACAACTGGAAATACTGCGCGATATGGGCTGTAACGCTATACGCATGTCGCATAACCCGCCCGATCCTGAGTTATTAGAATTGACCGATAAAATGGGCTTTTTGGTAATGGATGAGGTATTTGACGGCTGGGAGCGCAAAAAAACCGCGCTTGATTTTCACCTGATATTTCCGGATTGGCAGGAACAGGATCTGCGGGCCATGATCCGCCGTGATAAAAACCACCCCTCAATAATATTATGGGGCTTTGGTAACGAGGTTGGCGAACAATACACCGATAAAGAGGGCGCAGCATTAGCGAGCCGTTTAATTGCCATAGCCAAAGATGAGGATCCTACCCGGCTTTATACCCTATCTATGAATTACGCCAAAGCGGATATGCCTTTGCCGCAAGTTGTGGATGTGATAGGCTTAAATTACCAGGGCGAAGGGATACGCAATGCCCCGGCCTATTCGGGTTTGCAAGGGATAACTGCGCCGCCGTCATTCCCAGCGTTTCACAACAAATTTCCCGATAAGGTAATTGTAAGCTTAGAGAACGCCGCCGCCGTAAGCAGTCGCGGCGAGTATATGTTCCCTGTGTATGATGGGGATAGTTCGCCGATAAAAGATGGGCAGGGCGGTAATGCAAAAACACGACAGGTGAGTGCCTATGATCTTTATACCGTAGATTTTGGTTCATCGGCAGATAAAGTATTCGCTACAATGGCGAAGCATCCTTTTGTAGCAGGCGGCTTTGTTTGGAGCGGATGGGACTATTTGGGCGAGCCCACCCCCTACTCTTTATCGCGCAGTTCGTACTTCGGGATAATAGACCTGGCCGGATTTAAGAAAGACAGGTATTATCTGTACCAGTCGCAATGGCGGGCGGAACTGCCCATGGCGCATATATTACCGCATTGGAACTGGACCAACCGTGCAGGAGAGATCACTCCGGTGCATGTATTTACATCCGGCGATGAGGCTGAACTGTTTTTAAACGGAAAATCTTTAGGGCGCAAAAAGATGGCACCTTATGAGTACCGTATCCGCTGGAGCGATGTAAAATACCAACCGGGTGAGCTAAAAGTTGTGGCCTACAAAAATGGAAACAAATGGGCTGAGGAAACCATCAAAACTACCGGCGCGGCTCAAAAACTGGCTTTGGCTGCCGACCGTACAACCATAAAAGCTGATGGCGATGACCTGTCTTTTATAACAGTTCGCGTTACTGACGCCGCTGGCCTAACCGTACCTGATGCAAAAAACGCCATCAAATTTTCTATTGAAGGCCCGGGCGAGATAGTAGCCACCGATAATGGCGACGCGGCAAACATGATTCCCTTCCCATCGCATGAGCGGGAGGCTTTTAACGGTTACGCATTGGTGATTGTGCGCGGAAAAGCGGGAAGGTCAGGGGCTATAAAAATAAAAGCGGAATCAAACGGATTGATCAGCAGTACTTTAAAAATAGATTCGCAATAGAAAAGCCCGTTGTTATTCTTGAGTTGTAAAATACCGGGACTATAAGAGGTAAATAACAGCTATGTATTAAGCACGCATGCATTATTTATATTGTCATTCTGAACGCAGTGAAGAATCCTATGCACCACCCAAGCCACGCGGTTAGTATAGTTTGATAAGATTCTTCACTGCGTTCAGAATGACAATCTTTTTGGAGAAAACGACGGAGCGCGGCCTGTCATGGTGAGCATGTCGAACCATAGCGGGCAGGCCTTTACGCGCGCCCCTTCGACAGGCTCAGGGTGACAAGCCGCGCTCGAAGAGGACTACCTTCCATAAAACTCTATCGGCAACCCATCCGGATCAGCAAAAAAAGTAAAGCGCTTGCCGGTAAATTCATCTACGCGGATGGGCTCAACGGGCACGTTATGGCTCTGTACCGCAGCAACTGCATCATCAATATTATCCACCTCAAATGCCAGGTGTCGCAAGCCTGCCGCTTCCGGTCGCGAAGGCCGGGCGGGTGGATCAGGGAAAGAGAAAAGCTCTATCTGGTACTGATCGCCTACCTGCAGATCCAATTTCCACGAATCCCTTTCAGCACGGTAAACTTCTGCTAAAACAACAAATCCAAGCACCTTTGTATAAAAGTGCCTGGATCTGTTATAGTCTGAGCAAATAATTGCTATGTGGTGGATCCGGTTTATCCGCGGTATCATTCTCCTAATATGGCGTGAAGCACGTTATCATAAACCAGTTTAACATCGGTTATATGCCCGAACGACTGCTCATCTACATGCATGTAACCATTGCTAACGGTACCTAACAGGCTAAACTCAACCTCGCTGGTGGCCATCATTTCAACAAAACGTTCCTGATCTGCCGGGGCAACACTAACCACTACCCTGCCCTGCGCCTCACCAAACAGGAAGGCGTCTTTACGCACGCTGTTATCTGATGCGATATCGAAGCCCAATCCGTTTGGCATGCTCGACTCAACAAGGGTGATGAACAAACCGCCATCCGCAACATCATGCGCCGATTGGATCATTTTATGCTGGATAAGTTGTTTTATCACCTGGTGCATAGCGTACTCCTTGTCCAGATCAAAATACGGTGCCGGTGCAGCTAATATTTTATGGTAAGATGCCAGGTATTGTGATGAAGCGATATCATTAACTGATTCACCTATCAGGTATACCAGGTCATCAGGTTGCTTAAAGTCGGCCGTCATGATGTTGCTCACATCATCCATCACCCCCAGCATACCAATTGTAGGCGTAGGGAAAACCGGACCTTCATCTGATGATTGGTTATAGAAACTTACATTACCGCCGGTTACAGGGGTTTCAAACTTGGTACAGGCTTCGCCCATACCTTTAATAGCGCCTACAAACTGCCAGTACACTTCGGGCACGTAAGGGTTACCAAAATTTAAACAATTGGTTATAGCTACCGGCTCGCCGCCTGCGCAGGTGATATTACGTGCAGCTTCTGCAACAGCAATAGCGGTACCTTTTTGCGGATCGGCGTATACATAGCGCGAGTTACAATCTACTGTAAGCACAATGGCTTTATCGGTACCAATAACGTTAACTACAGCAGCATCACAAGGGCGGTTGGTGGTCATGGTAGCTACACCTACCATTGAGTCGTACTGATCAGTAACCCAACGTTTAGAAGCGATGTTTGGATGTGAGATCAAATGCTCGGCAACATCTATTAAATTTTCGGGCTGAGGAACATCCTCAATTTTGAATTTCTGGTTTTCGGCATAATAAGCAGGTTCGCGGTATTCGCGGGTATAAACCGGCGCGCCGCCGCCTAAAACAAGGTCATCGGCAGGAACATCAGCAACTAATTTGCCGCCCGCGTAATATTCAAGGCGTTTAGTATCGGTCACCTCGCCAATAATGGCGCAGTTAAGGTCCCATTTGTCAAAAACGGCTTCTACTTCTTTCTCGCGGCCTTTATGCACTACGATCAGCATACGTTCCTGAGATTCTGATAACAAGATCTCAAACGGCTGCATATTTGGCTGACGAGTGGGTACGGCATCCAGGTTGATCTTCATACCATGTTCGCCCTTTGCAGACATTTCTGAGTTAGAGCAGATGATACCTGCGGCGCCCATATCCTGCATACCCACAACAGCACCGGTTTTTATTACCTCCAAGGTTGCTTCAAGCAATAGTTTTTCCTGGAAGGGATCACCTACCTGTACAGCAGGCAGATCATTTATAGAGTCTTCTGTTATATTTTTTGACGCGAAAGCCGCGCCATGTATGCCGTCTTTACCAGTTGCTGAACCTACTATGTAAACAGGGTTACCCACACCGTACGATGTTGCAGAAACGGTCTCGCCCGCCTTAACAATACCTGCAGACATGGCGTTAACCAGCGGATTTACGTTGTAGCAATCGTCAAAAAACAACTCGCCGCCAACGGTAGCAATACCAAAGGCATTACCATAATCGCCGATACCTTTTACTACGCCTTTAACCAGCCATTTGGTACGGTCCTGGGTCAGATCGCCAAAACGCAGTGAGTTGAGCTGCGCTATAGGGCGTGCGCCCATTGTAAAGATATCGCGGTTAATACCGCCAACACCTGTAGCAGCGCCTTGATAAGGTTCTAAAGCTGATGGGTGGTTGTGCGATTCTATTTTAAAAGCGCAGCCAATGCCATCGCCTAAGTCAACCAAACCTGCGTTTTCCTCACCCGCTTTGGCCAGCATACGCGGACCATCTTTAGGTAAAGTTTTTAGCCAGGTGATAGAGTTTTTATAAGAGCAGTGCTCGCTCCACATTACCGAGAAGATAGACAGTTCGGTAAAGTTGGGGGTGCGGCCCAATATTTCTTTTATGCGGTCAAATTCCTGGGGCTGTAAGCCTAATTCTTTGGCTGTTTCAACGGTGGTAAGTTCCTGGGTCTCCAATATTATACGTTTTTTGAAAGGAAGCCCAAAAGTAGGTAATTTAAGGTAAAAGGTGAAAGGTAAAAGGTAAAAGGTTTGCGGGAGATGTAAAGGCAGAAAGATTAGTGATTGGAGATTAGTGAGTAGTGCAATATATCATAGGGTGATAATTAAAAAAAGAATGGCAAGTTTTGCACAGTCAACCGATAAACCGCGCACTACTCGCCATTCACTCTCCTACACTAACCACTCACTATTCGCTGCTCACCACTCAACTTTAATTACCCAATGAAAAATTAATTGGCAGGGTAAACGCTACTCTTACAGGTTTGCCGCGTTGTATGCCGGGTGTCCAGGCGGGTGCTTTTTTTAGTACGCGCAGGGCTTCTTCATCCATGCCATAACCTGCGGCTTTTAACACTTTTATATCGGTTAAGGTGCCATCTTTCTCAATAACAAAGCTTATCCAAACCTTTCCGCCTTTTTCGGCATCCATTGCCTGCTCAGGATAACGCAGATTCTTTCTTAGAAATTTCGTCCAGGCTTCGTCGCCTCCAACGGGAGCAGGTAAAACACTTAATACACCTGTTGAAACGGGGACGTTACTTTCTGTTATGTCTTCGCCGGGACCGCTGCCTGCACCGGGCTCTACCAGTACACTGGTGGGGCCGTTTGCGGGGCCTTCAACATTTTGGGGACCAACAGCTACGTTTTGCAATTCGGCAATGGTAGCAGGTTCTACTTCCGTTGGATTCGCAGTAACCACCATTTCTACATACTGCCTGGTTTTTACAGGTTCTGCAGCTTTAGGCTTTTCTAATTCAGGTTTTACCGGCTCCTCTTTTTTAGGTGGAGTGGATGGCTGCTTAATGTCTTTTAGATCAACTACTACCACCGGGCCATCGCTTATTACAGGCTCCACCTTAATTGCCGCCCCTAAAGCCACCGCCCCGCCTACTACCACTGCTACAGAGATAAGCAAAGCCCTTGTCAAATTTTCCGCGTAATGCTGCCTGATGTTGTAAGCGCCATATTCCTTGTTGCGTTTGTCGAATACAAGATCGAGCCACTCGCTCTTGTATAAATTGAAGTTTGAGATAAGCATTTTGTTTAAATTTAGATTGATTGAATTTACTATTAAAACGTATCAAAAACTCCACTTGTTGCAACATTATTGCATTTTACTATTATTGCAACAATATTGCATTATAACATCATTTTATGCAATTAACTAAATATTTAGTTATAATATTTGCAATAAATATGACCTATAGAAAAATGGCTTTTTGTACCTGAAGAACTTTAAAATTAAAAAGTGGCAAAATTCTGCGCGTTGGCGGCGTATTTTGGGAGATACTTACAAATTTTGCATAAAATCATGCCTACATTTAAGCATGGATCAAGAGATATCAATACACAATGCAACAACATTACTTAATGCCAGTGGCTGTGTCTTTACAGAGGTGTTTAAACATGGCACGCTCTCGGTTGAATTTTACAAGCCCAATAAGGTAGATCTGCAGCAACCGCATGACCGCGATGAAGTTTATGTAGTTGCCTCCGGAACCGGCACTTTTAAAAACGGCGATAAAACCTGGGCCTTTAAACCCGGCGATTTTTTATTTGTTCCGGCGGGAACTGAGCACCGATTTGAAAACTTTACTGATGATTTTGCAACCTGGGTATTATTTTACGGGCCGGTGGGAGGTGAGAAAAAAAGAAGCTAAGCCGGCGGATATTTGCGGCGAACATACACGGTGCCTCAGCTTAAAGAGATGGCCACGCTGCGCTCGCCATGACGCGGTGAACTCGGTCGGTACAATCCCATTTATCATCACGAAGCGCAGCATTGTGATCTCCTGCGAACATTCCCCGCGGAACAGGACGGCGGGTTGTCTAAAGACGTTGAAAATGAATTACCCTACCAATTAGTAGCCGGTATACTCGTTTTCTTCACTTCCTTTTTTACAGGAGCAACCGGAGCTTTCATATAAGTTGTGAGCTTGTTACCTATATTTTTAACATTAGCAAACAGCTTAGCCATGTAACCATCCAGATCTTTTTTTGACAGGGTGGATAGTCCGTTCTCCAGCGCTACGTTTTTACCAGTTACGGGTACAAAATTGGCGTAACGGTCGCGGGCGTAAGGTACTATCACAAAATCTGTAAACCAGTAGCGGTAGCGGTTGTCTTTTACTTCAATGGTCATGGTATAATCAATGCGGGCATCCTCGTGCATAGCTACCGATGATTTTTTTGATACCAATACGCCGCCGGTAGCACGTATAGTACCTTTATCGCTGTCTTTAAATTTTAGCTTACTCGTTTCAAAAGCCTTTTTTGCAAAAGTTAATGCACGCGCCTGTAAACTATCGGCAGAGGTGGCAGGTTGGGCAACAACCTGGTAATATATATACTTATTATGTTCGTCCATTACCAATGAATCGCTCTGGGCCGAAGCTGTAGCAAGCTTAAAAATAAGGCAAAGCGTAGCTAATACTATTTTTTTCATATTGTAAATATAAAACAAAAGCCACCCTTTTGAGGCGGCCTTTGCAAACAATTATATACCTATCAAAATATTAGAAAGAATAAACAACTGCTAAAAGCGCTTGTGATGCTTTTTTAGTTGGCATACCGCTTTTGTTTAAGAAAGTGTTAGCAGAACCATTATCTAACCTGATCTCAGGGATGATAGTTAAGTTACCAGATTTGATGTTAGCAGTAGCAGTTAAAGCAGTTACTGATGTGCCTGCAGCTACAAAGCTGTAACCAGCAACGCCTGCTTTAGGTTTGAAATACTCGCCGCGTAAGCCCAAAGTTACTGATGATGATACCGCTAACTGAGGATATAATGCAGCACCGCTGAAACCACCTTTACCAACGTATGAAGGAAGCGTATAATCAGCAGCGTTTAAGCCTAACTTAAATGCATCAGTTATTTGGTAAGACGTAGTTAAGTCAAATTCAGTTCCGGCAGAGTGGCCTGTTAATACGTTCAAGTATGCATTCCAGCCATCAACCGGCGAAACGAATAACTGAGCACCGAAGTTATCTATCTTACCCATTGAGGTGTAAGTGTTCCAGCCATCGTTAAATATACCTGCCATTAAACTTGCTTTTGAAGAGAAAGCGTAAGTAGCCTTGAAACCTGCATTTTGGAACGGACCGTTAGTGAACAGGTAAGAGGTAGAGTAGTTAAAGTTAGCTGCAGGGCTAATAACCTCATAACCTATAAAGGTACCCATGTAACCCATAGTAAAGGTAAGCGCGTCTGTAGCGGCATAGTTTACATATAAGTTTTGGATGTGGAAGCTTGATGCTGCACCACCGGTTACTGCCTGATCAGGAATAGATTGAGATTGACCACGTGGACCAAAAGAAATCTCGCCTACAAAAGATGTTTTGCCTGTAGTTTTCTTCAAAGCAATGTCAACCATACCTATTGAGAATGAGTTGTGGTCAGTTGCGAAGCTTGTACCTATCTGGCTTGATTTAGCAAAATCGTATTTGTAGTACGCGTCAACCGAACCTGAAATGGTCAAAGGGGTGTCGCCGGTATCGGCAACCATAGTCAACCTACTGTTAGCGCCAATGCTGGCTGCCTTTACAGTAAATGTTCCTAAAGCGATGATTGATAATAGTAAGATTTTTTTCATGTTGTTTAATTTGATAAGTTTTGATGAAAATTGATTGATAAATTCTTTAATAAACTGCTGTTTTTTATTTTTTTATAAATTTTTAAACTATTTCTTCTTATAAATTGACTATTGGCAATAGTTTTATTTAAAAATTCAGTTATATTTTTTAAATAATTACCATTAATAACAACAGTTTGTTATAATTATGATAAAAGTATGGATGTATTTTATAATAAACAAGAAAAAAATTAAAATAATTTAAAAAACATGCAATTATTACATTCATTTTTTAAATAAATACTAATTTATACAGCAAATAAGAATAAATTTTACACATTAAATGAATTAATTAGCATAATAATTAGTTTAAAGATTAAAAAAATGCCTAAAAAAATTTTAAAACATAGATATGAGCGATTTATTTAAGCCATTAAGTGTTTTAGAAGAGAATTTTGAAATTAAAATGGAGAAAACTGACAAAAAACGAATTTTTCTGTAAATCCACACCTTATATATGCTTTACAAAATTTAATACTTAAAAATTTAGGCGATTTTTTAAATGATAATTCTAATTTTGATTTAAAAACCAATTCTAAAATTAAATTATGCCTAATATTAGATTTCATGCCCTGGAGGCTGTGCTAACCAGAACAACACCTGATGTAAAAGCGCCCTCTCAAAAGATATCCGATTATTTCGGCGCGAATGTTTTTGACATGCAGAAAATGAAAGATTTTCTGTCGAAAGACGCGTACCAAAGTATAATTACCGCTATTGAAAAGGGCGAGCCAATACAGCGTGATATGGCTGAGCATGTTGCTACTGCTATGAAATCATGGGCCATTGCCAAAGGTGCTACGCACTATACCCACTGGTTTCAACCGCTTACAGGCACTACTGCCGAAAAGCACGACGCCTTTTTTGAGCCAACATCTGATGGCGGCGCTATAGAGGTATTTTCCGGCGACGCGCTTGCGCAACAGGAGCCCGACGCGTCAAGCTTCCCGAGCGGGGGAATAAGAAATACTTTTGAAGCACGCGGATATACGGCCTGGGATCCCTCCTCGCCTGCTTTTTTAATGGCGCGCACCTTATGCATACCTACCGTATTTGTATCGTACACCGGCGAAGCGCTTGATTATAAAGTACCACTGCTAAAAGCCGTTAACGCGCTTGATAAGGCCGCGGTTGATGTTTGCCACTATTTTGATAAAAGCGTTGAAAAAGTTAACGCATCATTAGGTATAGAACAGGAGTACTTTTTGGTTGACAGCGCGCTTTTCCATGCACGGCCTGATCTGCACTTAACAGGCCGCACGTTGTTTGGGCACATGTCTGCCAAAAACCAGCAGTTAGAAGACCATTACTTTGGCTCAATACCCAGCAGGGCTTATGCATTTATGCAGGATATGGAAACCGAGGCCTTATTATTAGGTATCCCCTTAAAAACCCGCCACAACGAGGTAGCGCCATCACAATTTGAGTGCGCCCCTATATATGAAGAGATAAACCTAGCCATTGATCATAATCAATTGTTGATGGACATTATGGACCGTGTGGCTAAAAGGCATAACTTCCAGGTTTTATTGCATGAGAAACCTTACGCGGGTATAAACGGATCAGGCAAGCATAACAACTGGTCTATGATAACCGATGCAGGTAAAAACCTGTTATCGCCGGGCAAAACGCCAAAGAACAACCTGATGTTCCTTACCTTTTTTGTAAATACTATAAAAGCGGTTTATGAACATGCCGACTTGCTCCGGGCCTCTATCGCGTCTGTTAATAATGATCATCGCCTTGGTGCCAACGAAGCGCCGCCAGCCATTATATCTATATTTTTAGGCACGCAATTGAGCGATCTGCTTGATGAGATAGAAACATCGCGCATCAGCAAAAAAATAAAAGACGACGCCATGCTATGGCAGGGTATACCTAAAATACCACAGATATTAAAAGACAATACAGACCGTAACCGCACCTCGCCTTTTGCTTTTACCGGCAATAAGTTTGAGCTGCGCGCGGTGGGTTCGTCGGCTAACTCGGCCAGCCCAATGACGGTGCTGAACACCATTGTTGCCGATCAGCTTAAGAAATTTAAGCACGATGTAGATAAATTGCTAAAGAAGGGCGAGAAAAAAGATGTAGCCTTATTAATGGTGATAAAAAAATACATCAAAGAATCTAAAGTTATCAGGTTTGAAGGCAATGGCTACAGCGAAGAGTGGGAGAAAGAAGCAGAAGCACGTGGCTTAGCCAATATTCGCACCACGCCAAAGGCGCTTGATGCCATGGTTACCGAAAAATCTGAGTTGTTGTTCGCCGAGAGCGGCGTGTATACCCGTCGCGAAGCGCATGCAAGGCACGAAATATTACTGGAAAGTTTTTATAAGAAACTACAGATAGAGGCCCGCGTTATTGGCGATATGGTAGTTAATATTATTATCCCGGCGGCGCTAAGCTATCAAAGCAAGTTAGTTGAAAACGCACGCGGATTGAAAGAACTGGGGCTTGATGA
The DNA here is from genome assembly GCF_042676765.1 of Mucilaginibacter calamicampi. NCBI lineage: Bacteria > Pseudomonadati > Bacteroidota > Sphingobacteriia > Sphingobacteriales > Sphingobacteriaceae > Mucilaginibacter > Mucilaginibacter calamicampi. The sequence goes on along the minus strand of NZ_JBHTHU010000005.1, from coordinate 147,756 downwards.
ATCAAGCTACCAGGTGCAGCTGAGCATAATTAACCAAATTGCAGAGCATGTTAACTTCATCAAATCAAATGTTGAGCAAATGGTTGAGGAGCGTAAAAAGGCCAACAAAATTGACGATGTGCGCCAGAAAGCTATTGATTATGACGAAAAGGTAAAAAGCTTTTTCCAACCCATCCGCTACCACGTTGACAAGCTGGAGCAGATAGTTGACGATTCTATATGGCCACTGCCAAAATTCAGGGAGTTATTGTTCTTTAAATAGTAGCCTGCAAACTTTAAGCATATAACAGCGACTTATTGAAACCAGGTCGCTGTTTTTTTTTGCCGGCTACTAAAGGGGCTCTTCTTCCGCTTTCAGATCATGGATATATTCATTTTTCATATGATCATAAAAGGAATGTTTGTCTACCAGCAATGCCACCAGGCTGGCCACCATGCCGGCCAGTATCAGATGAAAAATAATGTTATGGCGGTCGGTCATCTCAAGCACCAATATCGCCGAGGTGAACGGTGAACGTGTTACTCCCGTTAAAAAGCCTACCATACCTGCAAGTACAAGCAAATTGGTGTTGGATTCGCCTAAACTAAACCAGCCAGATACCATGGCCCCTATACCAGCCCCGGCACTTAGAGCCGGAGCAAATACGCCGCCCGCTCCGCCTGATGTAAATGATATAACCGGCCCGATAATTCTGATTAAAGGGGTAAACCATTCAACGCGTTTATTACTTTCAAACAGCGTGCGCTCCATCAATTCTTTACCAGACCCCATTGCAATGCGGTCTATAAAAAATGCGAGTGCGGCTAAAATTACAGCGCATACAGCGGCGTACAAAGCAAACTGGTAGTTAAACTTAAATTTCTTTTTCCATTTAAATAGGCCCAGTATAATTTTTGCCATAATGCTGCCACCTAAACCGCTAAGCAAAGCCACTAAAATTACATCTACAAAAACAAACGCCGATGAACCGGCAATTTTTGGATAGCCCAGATAAAGATAAGGCCCTATCATTCCCTGCGCGGTTAACCCGGCAATAATAACCGACGAAAAAATGGCCGTTTTAAAATAACTGAAATGCGTTTTAGTAAGCTCTTCAATCGCAAATACTATCCCGCCAAGCGGCGTGTTAAATGCGGCCGCCAAACCTGCCGCCGCCCCCGCTACTATTACATTACTTTTAGCAATTTTTGGCCACCATGCAGGTAATACATTATTTATTTTACGGAATACCGTAGCTGCTATTTGTATGGTTGGCCCCTCGCGACCTATTGCACCGCCGCCTATGGCCATTGTAAGGCTGGAAAAAAGCTTTACAATAATTACACGGACGCTTAAAAGTTTATCAACCAGTTTTTCGTTTTTAGGGTTAGTTATTTCAAGCGCGGCGGCTACTTGCGGTATACCGCTGCCCCGGGCGTAGGGCGCATATTTTTTAACCAGCCACCATGCAGCAACAAAACAAGCCGGCGACACCAGAAAGATCAACCAGGCATTGTACTGAAAAACAAAATGCGTAACCCCCTCTGCCAACGAAAATAATTTAGCGTATGCAACTGCTATTAAGCCTGTTATTACTGACGCTATCCAAAATGGCACTGCTTGCAGTAAATTCCGTTTAAGCTGCCGGTTGTTTAACCGATCATAGGAAGCCTTTAAATGCGCTCTGACAACGGCGCCGCTTTTTTTCACAATGACAGGAATGCCCATAGGAATTGCAAAACTAGCATTTTTGGCTGGTCAAAACTATTTTAAGCAGTATATTTGCCCATGACTTCTTCGCAAAGATATGATCAAAGAGGCGTCTCGGCCTCAAAAGATGATGTACACAACGCTATAAAAAATATTGATAAGGGCCTCTATCCGCAGGCATTTTGCAAAATTGTGCCTGATATTTTAACCGGCGACGAACAATACTGCAATATTATGCATGCTGATGGTGCCGGTACAAAATCATCATTAGCTTATACCTACTGGCGCGAAACCGGCGATATTTCTGTTTGGCGCGGTATTGCCCAGGATGCCATCATAATGAACCTGGACGACCTGCTTTGCGTGGGGGCTATTGACAACATTTTGTTATCATCTACCATCGGCAGAAACAAAAACCTGATACCGGGCGAAGTAATTGCCGCCATAATAAACGGAACCGAAGAAATACTGACCGAACTGCGCGAAGCAGGGATAGGCATCTACTCAACGGGCGGCGAGACCGCCGATGTGGGCGACCTGGTGCGCACCATAATTGTAGACTCAACCGTAACCTGCCGAATGAAACGCAGTGATGTCATCAGCAACCATACCATACAGGCCGGTGATGTTATTGTAGGCCTGGCATCATACGGGCAAGCTAACTACGAAAAAGAATACAACGGCGGCATGGGCTCAAATGGCCTAACCTCTGCCCGGCACGATGTATTTAATAAGAACATAGCTAACCAATACCCTGAGGCTTATGATCCGGCAGTGCCTAGTGACCTGATATTCTCGGGTAGCAAACAACTTACAGACCTTATAGATATTGGCAACGGGCAAACCGTTACAGCGGGCAAGCTGGTGCTATCGCCTACGCGTACTTACGCGCCCGTTATTAAGCAGATATTAGATGGCTACCGCAGCCGAATACACGGTATGGTGCATTGCAGCGGCGGCGCGCAAACCAAAGTGCTGCACTTTGTTGATGGCCTGCATATTGTTAAAGACAACCTCTTCCCTATTCCGCCACTGTTTAAGCTGATACAGGAAGAATCAAAAACCAGCTGGCAGGAAATGTACAAGGTGTTTAATATGGGGCACCGTATGGAACTTTATGTACCTGCTGATATCGCCGACGAACTGATCGCTTTATCAAAAAGCTTCGGCATAGACGCGCAGGTCATAGGCCGTGTTGAGGCGGCTGAGAAAAAGCAGGTAACCGTTACTTCTGAGTTTGGGGAGTTTGTGTATAACTAAAATTGCGCTGTTGCAAAGAATAGGCAACACTTTGCAACACTTGCAACAATATTTTTTGCAAGTAACTTATTATAAATATCTTACAACAATTAAATGTGCAAACATGCAACAGTTTGCAACAGACATATTCGTCGGTGAGTTTAGTTTTTTAAATGTTTTGTCATTTCGAAAGAGCGGAGGGGGAGGGAAAAAGCTGTAGCGCGACTGAGAAATCTTTTCGAAGCGACAATAAAGTGCCAGTTCGAAAAGATTTCTCCTCACGCCCCACTCAGCCCTACACGGTTCGTCGAAATGACAACGAGGATAAGTTGTGTGGCTTTTACTCTTGTTTTCTGATAAGTAATAACATGAAATGAGATCCTGTTGCAACAAATTTTAAAAAACAAAACCCCGGTTGGAATATCCAACCGGGGTTTTTTATGCTTATTCTTTAAACCTTATATGGTTTTAAAGAATGATGTTTGGCTTAAAACAGAGGTTTTAGCGTCATCAGTATAAGCTGTTGCTCTAACTGAATAAGTTTTGCCTGCTGTTAAACCTAACGAGCCTAATTTGATAAGCATAGTACCACCAATAACCTGGGTGTTTTGGTAAGTAGTTGGCAACAAAGTATAAGCAATAGTGTGCACAGTAGTAGTAGCTGTAGAGCTATCATCTTTACCACTCCAGCTGTTAAACGTAACTGTTTTAACAGGTACTGCGGTAGCGCCAATTGATGTTCCGTCAAAAAACTCAAGTGTAAATTTACCTGTTTTTTTATTGGTAAGGGTAGCGCCAAAGTTTATCTGCAAAACAGTGGCTATAGTAGCCGGGGTTGTTGCAGTTGCTGTTGCCGTTACCAGCGTGAACGGACTTAATTGAGTGTAGCCAAGGCTGCTCAATTGTATTGCCGGAAGTTTTGCTTCTGTACCGGCAACATCAGCTTCTTTTTTGCACGAGAACGTTGCTGATGTTAACAGTGCCATAAAAGCGATTATATATTTTTTCATTTTCGTTTCTTTTATTGTTTTACAATTATCCCTTGTTATTAGAAGCTGTATCTGGCACCCATCAAAATACTCCATGTTGTGTTTGTAGATTGAATATTTTGATATGGTGTATTGATCAATAATCCGTTTAACTGACGCATGTTGTAAGCTGCGTTACCGTTTGCATCAACACCAACCAGCGCCAATGGCTGCATAGTTGTAGTTTGTTTCTGGATACCCCAGGTATTGCTTAACAAGTTAGGTAGATTGACAATGGTAGCGCTGATCTGCAAAGTATGTTTCATACCGCCAGATTTGATATAGAACTCTTGTTTAATATCAGCATCAATACGGTTGTACCATGGCAAGTAAGCAGCATTTCTTTCTGCATATTTACCTCTGCGATCTTTTAAGTAAGGTGTATTGTTAACAAATTGCTCAAACGCTGCAGATTGTTGTTGGGCAGTGTAAGTATATGCTACGCCATTAACAGTAGTTGTATACGGCAGGAATGTAATTTCGTTTGCTCTTTTTGGAATGTACATTAAATCTGTTGAAGCATTACCATCACCGTTCAGGTCACCCTGGATAGTGTAGCTGTAACCGCCGTTAACTGAAGCCTGGGCAGAACCCTGATAGAATAAGCCTATTGAAGTTGAAGCATGGTCAAGGTAGTTGAATTTGTAAGAGATTGACCCTACTATACGGTGAGGTATAACGAAAGCGGTGTTACCTAATTCAACGTCATTTGAAGTACCTACGTTAGAAGTTGAGGTCCAAACGTTGGTTGCAGTAGTACCTACTGTAGAGAAAGCCTCTTTAGCAGCAGTGTAAGTATAAGCTACTGATGCATTGAAACCGTTATCAAAAGTTTTGCTTAACTGGCCGGTTAAAGACGTAGCGTAACCTTTGTTAGTGTTTTCTAAAGCGATAACAGATAATGCAGGGTTGTTTGGATAAATGTTACGGTCCTGAGCAGTTACGCCTACGCTGGTAAAGCCGTTGTTAGGTGTAGCAGTACCTGTGCCTACATAACGGGCGCGGGTGTATTCACCTTCCTGAATGGTACCGGTTGGGTTTTTCAGGTTAACGTTACGCATACGTACCGCGTTAATGTCTTTTGTGTATAAAGCTTCAAAAGTTGCATTGAAACCGTTACCCAGGTTTTTATCAATACCTAAGTTAACACGGAATACCTGCGGGAATTTAAAGTTTTTATCCAAAACAACACTTGCAGACTGGTAAGCTGTACCTGCTGATTGCGGGAACAAGTTAGCATAGGTGCTTGGGTCTTTTACCAGTTTAATGCCGGCCAATTGCGCGGTAGTAGCTACGCCACCAAAATTATACATACCACTGTTTGATGGTAAGTTAGTTAAGAACACATACGGTACACGACCACTGAAGATACCCATACCACCACGTAGTACCAAAGATTTATCGTCAAGGAAGGTAGCGCGGAAACCAACACGTGGTGAAAGCATCCATGGCGACGTTGGCCATACACCAGAGTTATAGCTCATCATACCACCTGTGTTTGATGAAGGATCAGGAAATTGCAGAGCGGTTAACTGAGGGTTTTCAACCGGGTTTTCCAGATAGGTTGATTTTTCTGCACGTAAACCGTAAGTAAATTTAAAGTTAGGGCTTACGTTAAACTCATCCTGAGCGTAAAGGCTAAGTGTACCTATGCGCAGGTTAGCAGAGAATACTTTATCCTGGCCCGGAATTAATGAATAGTTATAAGTGAACTGAACCGGTGGTTTGTCTGCTAAAAAGTCGTCAAGGCTATTATAGATGTATGAGCCTGCAGCACCGGGCATAAAAGCGTTACCCACTTTTTGATACTCGTAGCTAACACCACCTGTTAAGGTATGCTTACCGGCGTAATAGGTGAAGTTATCATACACAGTAGTTGTATTATCAACAACATCATTGTATTTGGTGTATGGGTCAGAACCTGCGGTAATGTAGTTATCACCTTTACCATTATAAATATCAATGGTTGGGAAAGTTTCGCCTTTTGTAGTACGTGGGTTACCGTACTTTTTAAAAGTTACCAGCAACTGGTTACTCATTTTTGCGTTTATGGTACTGTTTAACTCGGCAGTACCGGTATGTACTTTATTTAAGAAACCGTAGTTAGAGTTATCAAAAGCGATAGACCTGTTGCTGTAACGGTTGTTAACCAAACCACCACTGCCGCGTGACAAAGGCGAGCCGTTAGAACCTGTAACACTATAAGCAGCATTATTTGGCGTACTTGCGTTATTTACAGTTTGATCGCTTGTTGCTTTTAAATAGCTATACTTTACTGTCAGCTTATTTTTGTCGTTAATGTTATAGTCAAAACGTATTAAAGCTTTAGTATTTTTTGGCTGGAAGGCAGAGAAATTGTCATAACCACCGGTTTCATATCCAAATTTGTCCTTTAGATAAGCAGAAACTTTTTGAAGGTCTTCTACAGGTGTTTCGGCAACAATACCTGTACCAGAACCCCCTTTTGGCGAAAAGTTGATGCCCGGATTGGTAGCAACTTCTTTCTCAAAGTTGGCATAGAAGAATAATTTATTTTTCAGAATAGGACCACCTAATGAGAAACCGTAAGTTTTAGTAGTTGCTTTGGCGTTTTGTAAGCTCAAATCAAGGTCGCCAATTTTGGTACCGTTAAATGATTGGTTTTTGTAAAAGCCATAAGCAGAACCATGGAAAGTGTTGGTACCGCTTTTAGTAGTAGCGTAAATACCCGCACCGGTAAAGCCTGATTGACGAACGTCAAACGGAGCAATGTTAACCGAGATCTCGTCATAAGCTTCGATAGAAACCGGTTGAGCACCACCACCTGGCAACAGATCACTTGATGTACCAAATGTATTATTAAGGTTAGCACCGTCAACAGTAATACTGTTATAACGGGCATCTCTACCTGCAAAACCTGTGCCGCCGTTAGCTTGTGGCGTTAAACGGGTAAAATCAGTAATGCTGCGTGAAAACGTTGGCAGTGATTGCAATTGCGTACGGTTAATATTTGTACTTGCACCTAGTTTTGCAGTAACAATTCTTTTTGTACCAACGGCACTAATGTTAACTGTTTTTAGTTCGGTACCGCTTTCAGTAAGCTCAGCATTTAAAAGGAAAGGCTGACCTAATTGTAATGTAATACCAGAAAAAGTTTGCTTGGAAAAGCTTACGAAGGTAACTTCAACATTGTACGGCCCGCCTACGCGCATACCCGGGATGTTGAAAAAACCATCAGAGTTGGTTGCAACAGCGTAAACCGTTCCTGATGGCTCGTGCGTTGCTTTAACGGTGGCGCCTGGTAAAGCAAGACCTTTGCTGTCTTTAACTGTACCCGTTATACTACTGGTAGTAACCTGCGCAAAGGCAGCAGTAGTAAAAACAGCCGTGATTAATAAAAGTAAAAACTTTCTCATGCTTGTTCTTTTGTTTTTTAACTTGTGAATAAATGGAATTCTAAACCGGCACAAAGATAGATACATAAACACGTTCTTATATTAAGTCAATGTTAATTAATTTAAAAAATTATTATGTATTTATCAACATTTAACAACCAATTGCATAAGTCCCCAAAAAATATGATGGAAATAATAAAAATTTGATATTAATTTATAGTTTTTTAACCCAAAGTTAATCCCTATTATTAGTAGACTTTATAGGCTATTTAATGATAATTTAATGATAGATGTAGTTTTTTGCTTTCAGCGCTTTTAGTTAGCTTTGGCTTTCAAAATTTAAACGAATAATACGCTGATATGAACTACGATGTAATAGTAATTGGTTCGGGTCCGGGTGGTTATGTAGCCGCAATACGCGCTTCGCAACTTGGCTTAAAAACCGCAGTAGTAGAAAAAGAATCTCTGGGTGGCATTTGCCTTAACTGGGGTTGTATACCAACCAAAGCCTTATTAAAAAGCGCGCAGGTATTTGAGTACATTAACCACGCGGCTGATTATGGGATCAAAATAAGCAATCCGGGCGAAGTAGATTTTGAGGCTGTTATTAAAAGGAGCCGCGGCGTTGCTGATGGCATGAGCAAAGGCGTTCAGTTTTTAATGAAGAAAAACAAAATTGACGTGCTGATGGGCTTTGGCCGCTTAAAAGGCAAAGGCGTGGTTGAGGTAAAAGGAAACGACGGCGTTAAAGAATACAGCGCTAAAAATATAATATTAGCCACAGGCGGCCGCTCGCGCGAGTTGCCTAACCTTAAACAAGATGGTAATAAGGTTATTGGCTATCGCCAGGCTATGATTTTACCTAAGCAGCCAAAATCAATGATCGTGGTTGGATCAGGAGCTATAGGTATTGAGTTTGCTTATTTCTATAACTCAATTGGCACCAAAGTTACTGTTGTTGAGTACCTGGATAACATTGTACCCTTAGAGGACGAAGAAGTATCAAAAGGCCTGGCCCGCATACTTAAAAAACAAGGCATTGATATTAAAACAGGCTCAAACGTTGAATCTGTAGATACCAGCGGCGAGGTTTGCAAAGTAAATGTTAAAACCGCAGCCGGAAACGAAGTATTAGAGGCAGATGTTGTATTGTCTGCCGTGGGCATTGCAACCAACATAGAAGGTATTGGCCTTGAAGAAGCCGGCGTTAAAACCGACAAGGGCAAAGTGCTGGTTGATGATTTCTACAAAACTAACGTTGAAGGCGTTTATGCCATTGGCGATATAGTAAAAGGACAGGCTTTGGCACACGTTGCATCTGCCGAAGGTATTATTTGTGTTGAAAAGATAGCAGGTCATAGTCCGGAGCCGCTTGATTATAATAATATCCCGGGATGTACGTATTGCAGCCCCGAAATAGCGTCAGTAGGCTATACCGAAAAGGCGGCTAAAGAAGCCGGATACGAGATAAAAGTGGGTAAGTTCCCCTTCTCAGCATCGGGCAAAGCCAGCGCGGGTGGTGTTAAGGATGGTTTTGTAAAACTGATATTTGACGCCAAATACGGCGAGTTTTTAGGTGCCCACATGTTAGGCGCCAATGTTACCGAAATGATAGCAGAAGTAGTTGCAGCCCGCAAGCTGGAAACTACCGGACACGACATCATTAAAACCGTACACCCGCACCCAACCATGAGCGAAGCTATTATGGAAGCGGCTGCAGAGGCGTATGGGGAGTGTATACACTTGTAGCCCCCCGGCCCCCTGAAGGGGGAGTAAAAGGTTAAGGGGCTTTATAATTGATAAATTACTAACCGTTGTTTTCTATAAGGGAACAACGGTTTTAACGTTTTAATAAAAACTATCAAACTATAGTTCCCCCTTTAGGGGGTTAGGGGGCATGAACTTATACTCAATAGACACCGGCTTTTTCAAACTTGATGGCGGCGCTATGTTTGGCGTTGTTCCTAAAAGTATATGGAACAGGACCAACCCGGCCGATGATAATAATCTGTGCACCTGGGCCATGCGCTGCTTGCTTATACAAGATGGCAAGCGGCTGATACTGGTTGATACCGGTATGGGTAATAAACAAAGCGAAAAGTTTTTCGGTTATTACTATCCGCATGGCACAGCTACGCTGGATAGCTCATTAGCGGCCCATGGCTTTCACCGTGATGATATCACTGATGTATTTTTAACCCACCTGCATTTTGATCATGTGGGCGGCGCTGTTGAGCGTAAGGGTGAAGTATTATCCCCAACATTTAAAAATGCAACTTACTGGAGCAACGCGAAGCATTGGGACTGGGCAATTAACCCTAATGAGCGGGAAAAAGCTTCTTTTTTAACAGAGAATATATTACCCATACAAGAAAGCGGACAGCTGAGATTTATTGAAGAGGTTGACGGCCTTAGTTTTACTGAGAACATAAAAGTGCGTTTTATTTACGGGCATACCGAGGCGCAGATGTTACCGCAGCTCAATTATAAAGGGAGGCAGGTATTATATATGGCCGATCTGATACCATCTGTAGGGCATATACCGTTACCTTATGTAATGGGTTATGATATGTTCCCGGTGAAAACGCTGCAGGAGAAGAAAAATATTTTAAATGAGGCGGTTACAAACGATTACATTTTATATTTGGAGCACGATTCGGTAAACGAGTGCTGCACGCTAAAGAACACCGAAAAAGGGATACGTTTGAACGAAGTTTTTAGGCTGAATGAGGTGTGATTTTTACCACAAAAATCATGCAATTATCACCTGAAAATGAATATAATGTAATATTTTTTTTAGTTCAAAATATAGGCGAAACTTTTCATACCTTTGCACGTTCAATTCTAAATAAAAAGAATCGAGGTTTATAATAAATGAGACAACTCAAAATAACCCAATCCATTACCAATCGCGAGTCGCAGTCGCTTGACAAATACCTTCACGAAATTGGTAAAGTTGACCTGATAACTGCCGAAGAAGAAGTAATTTTAGCACAGAAAATAAGGGAAGGCGACCAGGCTGCGCTTGAGCGTTTAACCAAAACCAACCTGCGTTTTGTGGTATCAGTAGCAAAACAATATCAAAATCAGGGCCTTACCTTGGGCGACCTTATTAACGAAGGTAACCTGGGATTGATAAAAGCTGCCAAACGCTTTGACGAAACCAAGGGTTTCAAATTCATTTCATACGCCGTTTGGTGGATCCGCCAATCAATTTTGCAGGCCATTGCAGAGCAATCACGTATCGTTCGTTTACCGTTGAACCAGGTAGGTTCATTAAGCAAAATAAGCAAGGCTTTCTCTAAATTAGAGCAGGAGTATGAGCGTGAGCCATCGCCTGAAGAACTGGCTGATATGTTGGAAACTACTGTTGACAAGATCTCTGATACATTAAGCAACTCTGGCCGCCACGTATCAATGGATGCGCCATTTGTTCAGGGTGAAGAAAATACGCTATTAGACGTATTGGAAAACGCTGAGCCGAATACAGACTCTATCCTGATCAACGAATCATTATCAGAAGAAATAAAACGCTCGCTATCAACATTAACCGAGCGCGAACGCGAAATAATAGTATTATTCTTTGGTTTAGGCACTAACCATCCCCTATCATTAGAAGAAATAGGCGAGAAATTTAACCTTACCCGCGAGCGTGTACGCCAGATAAAAGACAAAGCATTACAACGCCTGCGTCACACTTCAAGAAGCAAGATCCTGAAATCATACTTAGGGTAAGCTTTAGAAGCAAGATTCAAGAATTAAGAAGCCGTTCCCATAAAAGGAGCGGCTTTTTTGTTGCACAATAATTTCAAGTTTATTCTGTTTCAGTTATTATCACAATATAATTTGAAACGTTTAATCCTTTCTTTTCAATATTACCGTTTGCTGTTGGTTTACAACGCAACCTTTACTTTCCTGGTTGTTGTCCTTTTCGGTTTCCCCAGTTTTCAAATTACGTCGGGAAGTTTTCTTTTTGCTAAAATAATAGGAGTTGTATCTGCAGCCGGGCTTTATCATTTTATCGCAAAACAGAGTTATTTATATTTTCTTAATTCTGGTTATAGTATGTGGAGGCTATATCTAAATGCTTTTTCTATTGATATGGCACTTTATGCGCTGTTAATATTACTTAATAGATGCCTACACTAAAGGTTGATAGCGTACAACTGGCGTTCGGCCATAGAAAAATATTGCAGGATATTTACCTGGAATGCAGGCAGGGCGAAATTCTGGGCTTGCTGGGGCGTAACGGCTGCGGTAAGTCATCGCTTCTGAAGATAATTTTCGGGACACTCAAGCCCGACTACAAGTACGTAGCCATTGATGATGTTTTCGTTTATAAAGGATATATTGACAACCAAATAGCCTATCTGCCCCAGCATAATTACCTGCCACGCGGCATTCCAATACGCCAACTGGCAGCAATGATGGTTGATGACCAATATTGGTATGAATTTGAGCAGCTCACCATCTATAAAAACCACCACCATAAAAAGGCGGAGCAATTGTCAGGGGGTGAACTTCGGCAGCTTGAAATGCTAATGATATTGTATAGCAAGGCTAGGTTTATTTTGCTGGATGAGCCTTTTACCCACGTTACGCCCGTGCAGTGTGATTATTTTAAACCGATCATCAAAACCGTCGGAAAAACAAAGGGTATAATAGTAACCGACCACCAATACCACAATGTTATGGATATCAGCGACCGTATAATCCTCATAAACGACGGCAGCACTAAACCCATTAACAGCGTTGACGATTTAGCTGTTTATCATTACATTAGTGGTACATAAGCCCCAAAACATTATGACCATCCCTATTTATCAAGCCGATGCTTTTACCGCTCAACTTTTTGGCGGCAACCCGGCGGCAATTTGTCCGCTTGTTGACTGGCTGTCTGATGACACCATGCAGCAAATTGCCAAAGAGAATAACTTAGCCGAGACCGCCTTCTTTGTAAAGAAAGATAACGGTTATCTGCTTCGCTGGTTTACACCCGAGTATGAGATTGATCTTTGCGGTCATGCTACACTGGCATCTGCCCATATATTATTTACAGAGCTGGCTTACGGCGGTGATGTTATAAATTTTGAGACCGTAAAAGCCGGAACGCTTACAGTGACGCGCGATGGTGATAAATACACTATGGACTTCCCCTGCCGAACTCCTATTCCTATTGAAACACCAAACGGACTTGTGGAAGCATTAGGTGGCACAGAACCAACAGCTATTTTACGATCCCGCGATTATTTTGTGGTTTATGATACAGAAGAGGAAATAACAGATCTGTCGCCTGATATGTTCGCGCTATCAAAAATGGATACAGTGGGCATAATTGTTACCGCGCCAGGCAAAAACTCCGATTTCGTTTCGCGGTTTTTTGCACCGGGGGCAGGTATACCTGAAGACCCCGTAACAGGTTCCGCGCATTGCAACCTCATCCCCTACTGGGCCAAAATATTCGGGAAGGATAAATTACATGCTTACCAGCTATCTGCCCGCAAAGGCGAGCTATGGTGCGAATTAAAAGGCGACCGTGTGTTGATGAGTGGGAAAGCGGTTACTTATTTGAGGGGTGAGATTTTGGTTAGATAATATTGTCATTTCGAAAGAGCATGGGAGGGCCGGGCAATGGCGCGACTGAGAAATCTTTTCGAAGCGACAATAACGACGATTGCATATTCGAAAAGATTTCTCCTCACGCTTAGCTCAGCGCATCGCTGTTCGTCGAAATGACAACGGGGGTAAAACAACTAAACAAAAAAGGCCCGGATAAACCGGGCCTCTTCAATATTATAAAGCTGATTAAACGCCTAATAACAATCTTGCAGGGTCTTCCAATAATTGCTTAACCCTTACCAGGAAGCTTACTGATTCGCGACCATCAATAATGCGGTGATCATATGACAATGCCAGGTACATCATCGGACGGATAACTACCTGACCATTTACTGCTACCGGGCGCTCAATAATATTGTGCATGCCCAAAATAGCCGATTGTGGCGAATTGATGATAGGTGTTGAAAGCATTGAGCCAAACACACCACCGTTGGTGATGGTGAAAGTTCCGCCTGTCATTTCATCTAATGTCAGTTTGCTTTCGCGGGCTTTGCCGGCCAGTGTGATGATGGCTTTTTCTATTTCTGCCAGGCTCATGCTATCCGCATTACGGATAACCGGAACAACCAGGCCTTTTGGTGCTGATACTGCGATAGAGATATCAGCAAAGTTGCTGTAAACCACTTCTTCGCCTTCTATACGGGCACCAACTGCAGGCCAGTCTTTCAACGCCTCGGTAACTGCTTTGGTAAAGAACGACATGAAGCCTAAGCCAACACCGTGTTTCTCTTTAAATTTATCTTTGTATTTGCCACGCAGTTCCATTATTGGCTGCATATCCACTTCGTTAAAAGTAGTAAGCATGGCCGTTTCGTTTTTAACGGTTACCAAACGCTTGGCAACTGTTTTACGCAATGGCGACATTTTTTCGCGGCGCTCATCGCGCGCGCCTGCTTTTGCCGGAGCAGCGGCGGCCGGAGCGGCAGCAGCTGGTTTAGCAGCAGGCGCCGGTGCAGCAGCTTTAGCTTGCACAGCATCCTCTTTAGTGATACGGCCATTTACACCGCTGCCGTTTACAGCAGATGCATCAATTCCCTTTTCAGCTAATATTTTACCGGCAGCCGGTGATGGCGTGCCTGACGCGTAATTTTTATCGGCGATAACCGGAGCGCTTGCAGCAGCAGGGGCCGGTGCAGTTGCGGCAGGTGCAACAGCAGCAGCACCGCTTCCTGATATACTGGCTACTTCGGCACCGATGGCTAATACATCGCCTTCGTTGGCTATAGTAGTTAAAACGCCCGCTTTATCGGCAGTCAATTCAAATGTTGCTTTGTCTGATTCCAACTCGGCAATAGCTTCATCCATTGCTACCGTTTCGCCGTTCTTTTTCAACCAGCGCGATAAGGTAACTTCGGTTATCGACTCGCCAACCGGTGGTACTTTTATTGCAGATGCAGCGCCTCCTGTTGATGGAGCAGCAGCAGCTACAGGAGCAGCCGGAGCGGCATCAGCTTGTGCTGCAGGTGCAGGAGCAGCCGCAGCAGGTGCGTTACCATCCTCAATACTTGCAACCGCGGTGCCTATAGCAATTACATCGCCAACGTTAACTAAAGTTTTTAAAGTACCTGCTTTTTCGGCAGTTAACTCAAATGTTGCTTTATCTGATTCCAGCTCGGCAATAACTTCATCCATAGCTACCGTGTCGCCATCTTTTTTTATCCAGTTAGCAAGGGTAACTTCAGTGATTGATTCGCCTACCGGCGGAACTTTGATCTCTAAACTCATTATATTATAGTTGTAGGTTTTATGTCGTTAGTTGTATGTTACAAGTTGTATGTTGTAAGTAATGCACCGTTGAAGTTAGGCATACAAGTTTGTACTTACAACCTTCAACACGCAACTTACAACCAAAAATAAAATTAATCCGCTCCTGCTACCGCCATTTTCTCGGCAGTTTCTTTAATTACTTTTTTCACCTTTTTACCTGCAGGCGATTCAAACGCTCTTGATATAATATGCAATTGCTGCGCTGCGTGTTGCTTAGCATAGCCTGTTGCCGGGCTGCTGGCTTCTAAACGGGCAAGAACATCATCAAATTTCAAAGCATCTTCTGTACGCGATTTACGCCACAGATAAGGCCATGCACCACTGTTCTCCGGTTCTTCCTGTACCCAGATAAAATCTTCTGCTTTAGGATATCCGGCACGTATTTTAGCTAACTGATCTACCGGGGTTGGATACAGTTGTTCTAAACGTACAATGGCTACGTCTTTGCGGTCGTCAACCTGTTGTTTTTCTAACAGATCATAATAGATCTTACCAGAGCAGAATAACACGCGTTTTACTTTTTTCTTATCGGCAAAGTTATCATCTATTACCTCGCGGAAACCTGCATCAGTAAAGTCGGCAAGCGGCGACACGCATTTAGGGTTACGCAGCAAACTCTTAGGTGTAAACACGATCAATGGTTTGCGGAAATCGCGGGCTAATTGCCTGCGCAATATATGGAAGAAGTTAGCCGGTGTTGAGCAGTTTGCAACTATTATGTTATTATCGGCGCAAAGCTCCATAAAGCGCTCAATACGCGCTGATGAATGCTCCGGGCCCTGTCCTTCATAACCGTGTGGCAACAACATTACCAAACCATTACCCCTTTGCCATTTGGTTTCGCCGCTTACAATGTATTGGTCAATAATAGTTTGTGCACCATTAAAGAAGTCGCCAAACTGAGCTTCCCATATGGTTAAGGCATGCGGGTTGGCTAAAGCATAACCATATTCAAAACCTAAAACGCCGTATTCTGATAACAACGAGTTATAGATATGAAAACGTTCGCCACCATTTATAGTTGCCAGCGGTGTATACTCCTCTTCCGTATCAGGTAGTGTTACCACCGCATGACGATGCGAGAAAGTACCACGCTTAACGTCTTCTCCACTTAAACGAACCCTGTTGCCTTGGTTTAACAATGAACCGTAAGCCATTAACTCGCCCATTGCCCAATCAAAAGTCTGGGTATCGTTAACCATTTTGGCACGGTCCTCAAACAATTTCTCTATCTTTTTAAAGAACTCTTTGTCTTTAGGCAGATCTGTTAGCTTTTTACCAATTGCTAACAAGGTTTCTTTATCAACTGTGGTATCGGCTGATTTAATAACGTCTTGCTCTTCTGCCAAATGCAGACCCTGCCATGCACCGGCAAACATCTCTATTGATTCAGTAATACGCTCTTCCGCTTTAGTTTCTTCCAGTTGTTTTTGCAACAGATCTCTGAATTCCTTCTCCATCTGGTTTACTGTAGCCTCATCAATACTGCCTTCGGCCAACAATTTTGTTAAGTATACCTGGCGCGGATTTGGGTGCGCGTCAATAGCTTTGTACAAAACCGGCTGGGTAAATTTAGGCTCATCAGCCTCGTTATGGCCATAGCGGCGGTAACAAAGAATATCTATGAACACGTCTTCATGGAAGATCTGACGATACTCCATAGCCATGTTAATGACATATGCTAAAGCTTCAACATCATCGCCATTTACGTGGAAAACCGGCGACTGTACGGTTTTAGCAATATCAGTACAATAAGTACTTGAACGGGCATCCTTAAAGTTGGTGGTGAAACCTATCTGGTTATTAATAACCAGGTGTACGGTGCCGCCTGTGCGGTAACCATCCAGTTTTTCCATCTGTAACACCTCGTAAACAATACCCTGGCCCGCTACAGAAGCATCGCCGTGAATTATTATAGGTGCTATTTGGGTGTGGTCTCCGTTATATTTAAAGTCGATCTTTGAGCGGGTAAGGCCCTCAACAACCGGGGCAACAGCCTCCAGGTGCGATGGGTTAGGACAAAGGCTTAAGTGCACTTTGTTTCCGTTTTCCGCGTCAACGTCGGTTGAGTAACCTAAGTGATATTTAACGTCGCCACCAAAAGGAGAATCCATATCATAATTCTTACCTTCAAACTCAGAGAAGATCTCTTTGTAACTTTTTTTCATGATATTGGCCAGCACGTTCAAACGCCCGCGGTGAGCCATACCAATAATGTATTCTTTAATACCAAGCGTAGCGCCTTTTTGAATAACAGAATCCATTGCAGGGATAAGCGCCTCGGCACCTTCCAAAGAGAAACGCTTCTGACCTAAAAACTTGGTACCCAAAAAGTTTTCAAAGATCACCGCTTCGCTTACCTTTTTAAGCATCAGCTTTTTATCTTCTTTAGAGAACGACGGCTTATTGCGTGTGCTCTCCATGCGGTCTTCAAACCACTTAACTTTTATAGGGTTACGTATATATTTATATTCAACACCTATTGTACCGCAATAGGTATCTTCAACCATTTGTATAATATCGCGCAGTTTGGCAGGACCCAATTTAACTTCGTGACCGGCGTTAAACACGGTATCCAGATCGGCTTCGCTTAAACCAAACGTATCCAACTCTTTACCCGGGAAATAGTGACGACGCTCGCGTACAGGATTTGTTTTTGCAAACAGGTGCCCGCGGCCACGGTAGCCGTCTATAAGGTTGAGTACGTTAATTTCTTTTAAAAAGTGCTGTGGTGTTTCTGCACTAACTACGGGAGCTTCAGAGCTTCTGCCGAAATCAAATCCTTCAAAAAATTTCTGCCATCCAAAATCAACCGATTCGGGATCTTGCTTGTAATTTTCGTATAAAGAATCTATAAATGCTGCGTTTCCTTGATTTATATAATTGAGGCTATTCATGGTCGACCATTCTTAACAATGCTACAAAAGTAATCATAACGTGCAATAAACCTTACATTAAATTGTAAATGATTTAATACTTTTTGTATTACAAAAACAATATTCTGATTGGTTTTTACAAGCACGGATGAATGAACTACATCCTTTTCGTTAAATTATTAGTGCAGAAACTTTGCTAAAAACGAACGAACATAAGATATGCCCTCAAAAAGAACAGCCAGCAGGCCTATAATGATGGTAAATTGTTCGAAAGAGTTCATATATCAAATATACGCAAGCACCGGGAAAATGTTGTTGATTACATGTAAAAAATTAAACGGTCTGCGCCAGCGGAGACTGACCTGCAGGAGTTGAAGGAAGCCATCGGGTAATAAAATCACCTTTGATATCCAGCTCGTTTAAATTTTTTCCTGTGTTAAAATAACGATCGTCGCGGGCGTTACGCCCTATGCCTGCCACATACGCCCAATTACCCCAATTGCTTGCCGGCGAGTAGTCGATCAGTTTTTCTTCAAAATAGGCGGCACCACGGCGCCAGTCAACTTCCAGATCATTTACCAGGTAGGATGCCACCATTTGCCTGCTAAAATTGCTGATGTAGCCCGTTGCATTCAACTTGTGGATGCTGGCATCAACAAAGGGCACGCCGGTGTTACCGCATTTCCATTTTTCAAACAGGCCATCACCGGGCGCGTCATTTTCTACAGCACTGTCGCCCGCGTTAAAATATTTGGTGCCGTGTTTTTTAAACATGAACCTAAAATAGTCGCGCCACAACAACTCCAGCACCAGCGCATCGCTATGATGACTTTTAGCCGCCCAATACACTTGCCGCATAGAAAGGCAGCCCAATGAAAGCCAGGGCGAAAGCTTAGAAGCACTGCGCGTGCTTTTACCTGCATTTGGCTGTATATCCTCAGAAAAATATTGATCAAGCCTGTACAGTCCATTGGTTTCGCCGCCAATAAACCGGGTGCGAGACCGCGCGTCGTCTACCGGCTGCTCCAGTCCTAATTGTACAAGGGTTGGTAATTCGCCTGCATCATTTATAGTTGGCGTATTGATTACATCAGGTGTATCTAAAACCGGGCGCACGGCACTCTCACGTTCTGTTTTCTTTCTGAATATGGAAAAGCTATCCGGAATATCTTTTATAGGGAAGGGCAGATCCTCTTTGTGGTAAAGGGTATGGCCTATAAAATGTTTTAAGTTCAATTTTATTTTCCAAAGGGCTGTTTCAACCTGTTCAGATACGTCGGTTTCCTCGTGCGCCACCTCGCGATGATGATATACTTCGTTAACACCATACTCCAACGCCAGCTGCGGTAAAACTTCGGCAGGGTTACCTATGCGGATAATTAAATCGCTTTGCAGGGAACGTAGGTTCTTGCGCAGATCTGCTACAGACTCTAAAAGGAACCTGGCCCTAATGCTGCCTGTTTTGGGTGAGCCCGAAGCGTTTTTTTGAAAATAATACGGATCAAAACAATATACGGGCAGCACCTTATCGGCTTTACGCACGGCCTCTAACAGTATTTCGTTATCGTGAATACGTAAATCATTTCTGAACCAAACCAAAATTGTTCTCTCACTCATATCGACATACGCGGGCAGTTAGATGAATTTAGATCAACAAATTTGCATATTATTTAGATTAATTATTGTTTTATAACCAATATTTGACACCGGGGTAACATTGTAGCGGACTATTTTAATATTTTTGGCGATGCTTAACAGGCATTAAAAGAAAATCAGCTTGAAAAATTTCGCCGTTATTTTTGATATGGATGGTACATTGGTAGATAATACCCCTTACCATTACCGCACCTGGCAGGTTATGTTTGAGAAGTACGGCATGGGAGAATTACCGGTACAAACCTATTATGCTGAATTTAGCGGAGTGCCGGTTTTTGACACCGTACAACGCATTTTTAGTGATCGGGATAGCGTTGGGCTGCATCAATTGGTGAACGAAAAAGAAACGATTTATCAACGCCTTTACACCCCACATGCCGCTCCTATAAAGGGATTGATTGCCTTTTTAGATGAGTTAAAACAAAACGGCATTAAAATAGCCATAGCATCATCAGCGTCAATACATGACATTGATTTCGTATTAGACCGAATACATGTGCGCGATTATTTTGATGTGATAATTGATGGCAGCCAGGTTAGCAAGGGAAAACCCAACCCTGAAATATTTTTAAAAGCTGCGGCACATTTGCAAACTCCGCCTGAGCATTGCGCTGTAATTGAAGACTCAATAGCCGGTATAAAAGCAGGCAACGGCGCGGGTATGAAAGTGATTGGCATAACCACAGGCAATACCGCCGAAAAGCTACAGCCAAGCGCCATGGTGATAAATGATTTTACAGCGTTAAGCGTAAAAAAATTGGCTGCTCTTTTCAATTAATTTATTGGTTGTTTTTATAATTTAGCGCTTTCATCAACCCATAACAACATGTTTATTAAAGATACTTTTGTACATACCGTATATTTCTGGTTAAAAAACCCTGCTGATATTGACACTTTTGTTGAAGGCGTTAAAGGTCTTGCCCAAATAAGCCAGCTGCGCGATGTGCATGTAGGTGTGCCCGTACCGAGCGAAAAACCGATTGTAGAGAGCTCTTACCATGTATCGCTGCTTACCTTATTTAACAGCAAGGAAGACCATGATGTATACCAGGTAGACCCTATTCACCAGGATTTTTTGGCTAATTACGTTAAGCAGTATGTTGACCGGGTAATGGTTACTGATAGCGTGGATGCGTAGTTAGTTGATCAGTGACTGGTGAGTAGTTGATCAGTTCGGTTTCGCGATCAGTTAACTATCGCCCCATTAATATCAACTGTCCTTGCAAAAGGGTTAAGGTATTGATTAGCCAATATGGCAAACTCGCGGCGCGTAACGGCTTTGTTCAGGTCGAAATCTGATTGGAACTTATATTGCGCTTTCCATGCTTTTTGCATGGTTATTTTAAAGTCGTTAGGGTCAGTTAAAGTAATCTCGCTTATCAGCGAAAGTAAATTACCCACCGTAAACTTTTCGCCGGGTTGTTCCCTGTTCAACCATAAAAATACGCGCGAATAAACCTCTGTTAGCACCGGTTTTATTTCGGCTGTAGTAACTGCCGAGTCGGGCATGAAACTAAATTCTGATCCTGCAGCCTCTGCCCCTCCACTCTCCTTGCTGCCCTTCAATAATCCGGTTGCCGCAATTTGCTGTATGGAGCGATAATAAGGGTCGGCACGTTCAACATCAGTAAAATATAATAATGAGGATTTAAAATCAAGCAGTTCTATCTGTATAACCCTAACATCCAGCTTTTTGGTGGTAGTTTTAAAAAAAGCGCAAAACGCGCCTACCGCCCCTACTGCCTGCCCCAAGGCTATTTTACCTGTCAGGTTGTTCGCCCCCGTTGGGAACATTGCCTTGTTCAGCGTTAACAAGTTATCAGCATCCTTTACGGCTACCGCACTTAAGGGTATATAATAAACAGGCCCTTTGGGATAAACTGACGCGCTACCTTTATCATCATACGTACCCGACGCTATTGATGTGCGATAGAGCGTTGAAGCGCCCTTTTCCAACCAGGTTTTAATATCAGGTGGCAAAGTTGCGCCTGCTTTTGTTATCATTTCGCCGTCTTCGGTACCATCTATCAGTACCTTTGCTTTAATGGTTACCTTTTCGCCTTTTATTACTACCTCAAGCTTCCAACCTGTGCCATCTTTCTCTATGGATGTATAAGCAACATTAATTTTAGAGGTAAGCATTTTTACCGAATCGGCCATTCTTTTCAGGGCGGCTCCTGCGGCGAAGGGTTCAAACTTTAAGGTCTTTGATAAGGTATCGTATCCCGGTGTTTTTTTATAATAGTCGCGCAGTTCTTTATCCACCTCTTCCCAAATGCCTGATGGCGCGTAATGAGGTTCGTTAAGGGTTATCATTTTCTGTAATGACAGCTCCTCCAGCCATGGACCGTTAAGTAACAATAAGGTCTTCACCTTGCTGCGCCCGCTCTGAATGGCCGCTGCAATAGCGCTTGTATTGTTACCAATTACCGCCACATCTGTTTTAATGGTTTCGGCATAAGTAAGGCCGCAGCCAAAAAGCAGGATAAATACAAGTAGTTTTTTTACCATTGGCTGAGATAAGCGCGTTTACAAAACGCTAATTTAGCGCAAAGCTTGTATAAAGCTGTAAATTATTATAGCCAATAACCCTTACCCAACATGACAGACGAAACACTCAGATGCCCCATTGGAAAATTTATAGTACCAGAGGCCTATACGGACGAACTTATGGCTCAATGGAAAAAAGATATTAAAGCGCTTCCGGCGCTGATGCGCGAAGCCGTTAAAGATCTATCCGACGAACAATTGGAAACCCCTTACCGCCCCGGCGGTTGGACCATAAGGCAAGTGGTGCATCATGTTGCAGACAGCCATATCAATTCTATTATCCGTTTTAAATGGACAATGACGGAGGATAATCCTACAATTAAAGCCTATCACGAAGACCGCTGGGCAAAACTGGCTGATTATAAATTACCCATTGAGCCATCGCTGATAATGTTAGAGGGTATACACGCACGCCTCACCGCCTTGTTTGAAAGCTTTACAGCCGACGATTGGAACCGTACTTTTTTTCATCCCGAAATGAACGTTACTTTACCGTTAAGGCGGGTTCTTGGCATTTACGCATGGCATGGAAAACATCACCTGGCACATATTGCCCAGGCAAAGCGCAGTTTTAAAGCTTAGCTGTACTTTAATTTAAACTTGATTTAACAAGTAAACGCTACCTTTATTTATATGAACAGTCGCCGTAAATTTCTTCAATCGGGTGTAGCCCTTGCCGGTTTAAATTTCTTGCCGTCTATCAATCTGTTTGCCGGCCCATCATCTGCATCAATAAAAAAGCCGGCTGATCTTAAGCTGCGCTTTGCGGTAGCATCCGACGGACATTATGCGCAGCCGGGCACAGACGGCGATAAGTTTTACGGCGACCTGATAAAATGGCTGAACAAAGAGCATCAGGATAATCACCTGGATCTGGTAATCATCAATGGCGACCTTGTGCACGACCGCCCCGACCTGCTGCCTAAAATAAAACAAACCTACCTGGATAAATTACCCGTGCCGTGCTATACCGTACCCGGCAACCACGACCATGTTGACGCGGCTATGTGGAAGGCTGTTTTTGGCTATGAGGATAATCACGTAGTTGATAAAGGCGACATTGGTTTTGTATTGGCTAACACCACGGATAAAATGGGCAAATACATTTGTCCTGTTCCGGCTTTTTTAAAAAAATCGCTGGATGATTTTAAAAGCAAGCCCATTGTTTTTGTTGTGCTGCATGTACCACCGCACCAATGGCTACCCGAAGAAAAGGCAAACTTTGTGAGTTGCCCGGATACCATTGAGCTGCTGCATAGCTACCCCAACGTTAAAGCCGTACTACACGGGCACGAGCACACGCTTGATGTGATACGCTATACCGGTAAATTGCCGCACATATTCGACGCGCATTTTGGCGGCAATTGGGGAACTGCTTACAAGGGCTATCGCATTTTTGAGGTTTCTGCTGATAATACCATTAACACTTACCAGGTTAATGCCAGCCAGAGCCCTGTTGTTAACTCGGCGAAGCTTTAATTAATCACGGCACCCGTTTAGAAGATTCTCAACCTGCAACTCGTTTACATTGCAACATACAAACAAATGTCATTGCGAGGTACGAAGCAATCGCACGGAGAAAAATTACATGCAAAGTTCGCGATTGCTTCGTACCTCGCAATGACAAATCAGAGTAAGCGTTAAGCAAAAAGGCCCCGAATCGGGGCCTTCTTGCTTAATATGGATCTTAATTTTACAACATCGTTACTGTCTTTTTAACAATATTACCCGATGTTAAGTTTTTCTCGTCGGGTTGCGAACCGCCAACGCTTAAGGTAAATTTACCTTTTAACGGCGTTATTTTACCATTTGCGTCAGGCAGGGAAAGATCTGCAGCTGATAAAGTAAACGTAAACTCTTTGCGCTCACCTGCTTTTAATGATAAGCGGTTAAAACCCTTTAATGCTTTAAGCGGAGTTTTTTTAGCGTTGTTATTATAAGTTAAATAAAGCTGTGCTACTTCGTCGCCGGCCATTTTGCCGGTATTGGTAACAGCTACTTTAACAGTAACCTTACTACCTTTTTTAACGGCAGTTGGCGCTGCAATAACATCATATTTAAAGTTAGTGTAGCTTAAACCGTAACCAAAGCCATACAATGGCGTACCATTAAAGTAACGGTAGGTACGGTTGGTCATAGAGTAATCGTTAAAATCGGGCAGATCGCTATCGCCCTTATAGAAGGTTACAGGCAGCCTGCCTGCAGGATTATAATCACCAAACAATACATCGGCAACAGCGGTACCTGCTGATTGACCGGCGTACCATGCATTAACAATGCCCGGTATATTCTCGGCCTCCCATGGAATAGCCACGGCGCTACCTGTCATCATTACAAATACAACCGGTTTGCCTGTATTTTTAAAGGCCTTCATCAGTTGTGTTTGAACAGATGGTAACATAATAGATGTTCTGTCGCCACCATCAAAACCAGGATAAGGCACTTTCATTTCTTCACCTTCCAGTTGCGGAGAGATACCGCCTACATAAACAATAGCGTCGGCATCTTTAACACGCTCAACCAATGCGGTAAAGTCTGTTTTTTTGTAGGTACCGGCAGTCATTCTGATGTTAGACTTGCCATCACCTTGCCAAAACTCCAGTTGCAGTTTGTAGGTTTTGCCCGGCTGGGTTACCAGTTTATACTGTTGTGCACCCCAACGGTTACGGGTCCAGATGTTTAATACCTCCTGGCCATCAACAGAAAAGCGCCATCCGTCATCGCCATCAATTTCAAAAGTGATAAAACCTTCGTTACCGGCGGTGTAGTTAGTAGTGTAACGGGCAGAGAAGTTGTTTGCTTTGATAGCTCCGTTTACCGTTTCACCCTCCTGCCAAAAGTGGTTAACCTCAGGCTCAGACGCAACAACCGGCGTTCCTTTTAGATCAACATTGTTAAAATATTCAGCCTTAAAACCCTGGTGTCCATCAATATTATACTGGCGGGAAACATCGCGGTAATCCAGCAAAGTATCATTGGTGAAGTTAATTGCCTTTTCGTAAATTATCTCTGCATTGGGCAACTTGGCTTTAATGCCTTGTAACACGGTTACCCTATCGGTAGGTGTACCATTGTAGTTGCCTAAAATGGCGATGCCATTATCAGCATTGGGGCCAATTACAGCTATCTTTTTTATAGTTTTTTTAAGCGGAAGAACATTACCGGCATTTTTAAGCATTACTATAGACTGGCGCGCCATTTTTAATGCGAGTGCTTTGTGTTCTGCGCTTTCAAGGGTTGATGAAGGTGTTTGCGCGTATTTTACCATCGAAACCGGATCAAACATACCCAGTTTAAAGCGCGTCATAAAAAGGCGTTTAACAGAAACGTCGATATCTTTTTCAGATAAGCGGCCATTTTTTACGGCGGCAATTAATGATAGGTAAGCATCTGTTCCGCACTCTAAATCGGTACCGTGTAACACCGCATCAGCCGAAGCAGTTTCGGCATTAGTATGTGTTTTATGGTTTTTAAAGAAATCATCAATACCCCAGCAATCAGAAGTTACATAACCTTTAAAGCCCCACTGGTTACGTAAAATGTCAACCATCAGCACATCGCTGCCGCAGCAAGGCTGGGTGCGAAATGCGTTATAAGCACACATTACGCCTTCAACATTTGTTTCGGTAACCAATTTTTTGAAAGCAGGCAGGTAAGTATCCCACAGATCGTAATTGCTTACATCCGTATTAAAAACGTGCCTGGTAGGCTCCGGACCACTGTGCACGGCGTAGTGCTTGGCGCATGCTGCCGCTTTAAGGTATTTTGGATCGTTACCCTGCAGGCCTCTTACAAAGAAACTGCCCATAGTTGCGGTCAGATACGGGTCTTCACCGTAAGTTTCCTGGCCACGGCCCCAACGTGGGTCGCGGAAAATGTTAATGTTGGGTGTCCAGTAAGTCAGGCCCATATAGCGCTCGTTATCACGGCCCTGCTCAACTGCTTTGTTATGCACCGCCCTACCCTCTAAAGCGGCATAATCGGCCATTGTAAACAGCGCGTTCCTGTCAAACGAGGCAGCATTTGCAATAGCTTGCGGGTATACGGTTACCTTGTACGGTGTACGGGCAACGCCGTGCAGCACCTCGTTCCACCAATCATAGGCCGGTATACCCAGGCGCTTTATTGCTGGTGCAGAATTAAGCATCTGGCTAACTTTTTCTTCAAGCGTCATGCGTTTAACCAGATCGTTAACGCGGGTGGTAAAGCTAAGCTTTGTGTTTTGGTAGGGATATTTTGCCGTTTGCGCTAAAAGCGTGCAGGGCAAAAAAATCAATGCAAATAATAAATGCCTGTAATTAAATCTCATAATGGTTGTTGTTTATTGAGTATAAAAGCTGGGTACTTTTGGTTGGGTTTATAGGTTAACAATTAGCTAAGTACAAAATCCTTCGCTAAATTAATTTTTTTACAGATAAACTGTTAAAATTTATTTGCTGGGATTGAGTTAACGTTTAGGGTAGCATTAAAAATCAAACAACATTACACGTAGCGATGGGTTTGAAACCCATCGCTATACAACAACTTGTATACACCCTTAAGTTTTAATTTGTCTTTTTATCTGCTACATTTGCATTAACTGATTTTATTATTTCC
Source organism: Mucilaginibacter calamicampi (assembly GCF_042676765.1). Lineage (NCBI taxonomy): Bacteria > Pseudomonadati > Bacteroidota > Sphingobacteriia > Sphingobacteriales > Sphingobacteriaceae > Mucilaginibacter > Mucilaginibacter calamicampi. The sequence goes on along the minus strand of NZ_JBHTHU010000005.1, from coordinate 121,361 downwards.
ATGAAGAAAACCTATTTATTAGCGACGGGCATAGTATGCCTTGTCGCATCAGCATTTATTATTGACAATCAGCAGTCCGACCTTCCTGTAAAATATATTGATCCGGTTAATATGGATCCTTCGGTTAAACCCGGAGATGATTTTTACGCTTACGCCAACGGCGGCTGGACCAAAAACAACGTTATCCCGGCTAAGCAAACTGCCTGGGGTGGTTTTAACGTGTTGATACAGGAAAACACAGACAAGCTAATTGCAATGGTTGACGCCGTAAGCAAAATGCCTGCACAGCCTAAAGGAAGCTTAAAACAACGCGTGGGCGATCTGTATGCCAGCGGTATGGATAGCATTGCCATTGAAAAGCGTGGCTACAACCCCATAAAACCACTGTTGGCACGCGTTAATAAAATAACGGACATTAATGGCGTATTGAACGAGGTAGCACTTGCCCGTGTAAACGGCGAAGGCGGCACACTGTTTAGCTTTGGCGTGGCACGCGATTCAAAAAATCCGGCTCATTATATGATAGATGCCGATCAGGGAGGTACTACCCTTGCCGATCGGGATTATTATTTAAAAGACGATGCCCGTACAAAAACAATCCGCGAAGCGTATAAAAAATACATTGTTAGTTTGTTTACGCTAACCGGCTCAAAAGGAGCTACGGCCGAAAAAAATGCGGATATAATTTTGAGCATGGAGACTACCCTGGCCAAAGCGCAAATGAGCCGGGTTGACCGCCGCGACCCTAACCTTACTTATCATAAATATAAGGTGAGCGATTTTAACAAGAAAACGCCGCATTTAAACTGGACCAAGCTAAGCGTATTGATGAAAGCGACGCCACAAGACAGCATCCTGGTAGACGACCCCGACTTTTTTAAAACTGCAGATGAAATGGTGGCAACCATCCCGGTATCGCAATGGAAAGTTTACCTAACCTGGAACATCCTTAAAAACAACACCGCTACTTTAAGTAAGCCCTTTGTTGATGCCCGCTTTGCATTTAACAAAGTGCTTACCGGCCAAACCGTACAAGCACCGCGCAATGAGCGTATGGCTAATTTGGTAGATGGCAGCGTAGGCGAATTATTGGGGCAACTATATGTACAAAAATACTTCACCCCTGCTGCTAAACAACGCATGTTAAACCTGGTAAACAACCTTAAAGTAGCGCTGGGCGAACGTTTGCAGGGACTGGAATGGATGAGCCCCGAAACCAAGACCAAAGCGCTTAAAAAGCTAAACGCTTTTACGGTTAAGATAGGGTATCCTGATAAATGGGAGAACTATGACGGATTGGTTATTAACCGTAACGACTACTTCGGCAATGTTAACCGTATTGCAGCATGGCGTTATAACTATAATATTACCCGCTTAGGTAAAAAGGTTGACAAAGGCCGCTGGAGCATGACCCCGCCTACTGTAAATGCTTATTACAGTTCGCAGAATAACGAGATAGTTTTCCCTGCGGGGATCTTGCAGTTCCCGTTCTTTGCCGAAGGTGCCGATGATGCCTTTAACTATGGCGCCATAGGCGCGGTTATAGGCCACGAAATGACCCACGGCTTTGACGACAAGGGCCGTTTATTTGATGCTGATGGCACCCTGCGCGACTGGTGGACCAAAGACGATAACGACAAATTTACCAAACGGGCAGATCAGGTTGTGGGTCAGTATAACGCGCTTACGGTTTTGGATACCCTACACGTAAATGGTAAGTTAACCCTGGGCGAGAACATTGCCGATCTTGGTGGTGTTAATGTTGCCTACCAGGCATTCAAAAAAACCAAACAAGGTAATTCAAACGAGAAAATTGATGGCTTTACGCCTGATCAGCGTTTCTTTTTGGCTTACGCGCAGGTTTGGCGCAGCATTATGCGTCCAGAGGCAACTGCACAAAGGATAACAACAGATACGCACTCGCCTGCCTCGCACAGGGTTAACGCGCCTATCACTAATATTGATGCATGGTATACCGCGTTTAATGTTAAACCGGGTGATAAAATGTACAAAGCACCTGCCGATAGGATAAGGGTGTGGTAATTAGTTGACTAGAGACTAGTTGATTAGAGATCAGTTTTCTATCATAAATGGAAAGAGCCCCGCTTATTAAATAAGCGGGGCTTTTTATTCATTATAAATCACCGTGGTTTATCTGAGCAGCCAACTCCTCAACCCAACTTGCAAAATAGGGTTCTGTGCCGTCAATACGCTGCCATTGCGCCTCAGCATCTTTAGCAATAACAAGTATGAGCGATTCGTCAATTGATGTAAAACGGTAAACACCATTAGGCATATGTTTTACCACACCGCTTACCTGGCCATCCGAGCCGGTTAACGTAGCGTTAAATTCTGTAAAGTTCATAACAATACAACAGCCTTTCGGTACTTGTGTTTCATTAAACTTGAAAGGGAGAATCAAGGTTAAAATCAATAGCCAGAAGTTACCCGCCTGATTTACGACTTTTTTACCCCGCCTAAAAACCTACTTTTACAGGCAAATTGTGAATTACAAAAATGTTAATAACCCACAATCAACTTAATGGTAATTATAGGTTATTCAGCTATGAATAAAATCCTTATCACAATTATAAACCTTGATAAAAATGTTAATAACTACAATTTACATGTTAACAACCTGTTTATAAAAGCAATTAAAAAAATTTGCAAAAATTGAACATTGTCCCGATATTGAAATCATCAAGAACGACGTACATTGACAGCCTCACAGGACAACAGAAAGTGAAATCGGGCAAATCTTCGGAGGAGCTAAGGATCACGGGAAAGCCTGAACTGATACAAAATGACAAGCCCGAGAGGGTATGACAAAGCGTACGGTTAGCGGGGTATTATTAGCAAAACGATTACTCTATGGAGGAAAGCAGCGCAAATAATGACCTTGAAGCAATTGGAGCTAAAACCATCGGGAACTATTAAAAATCCGCAAGGACATATGATAGATCAGCGGTAGCGCAGGAAAGATAGGTTAGTCCGTTTAGGCGGGCAGCAACAGATCAAGTAAAGCGAAACCAGAATTATTAATAACCCTCGGGTTGTAGGTAAGCGGTTGGATGAAGCGAAGATGAGAGCAGGTCGGTAATGTTACACAAAACTTGATGCTTTATAATCGACTACGGTTGACGATAAAGTTAAAAACGGGAGATCCACTTGAAAGAGCCGGACTCCCGTTTTGCTTTTTAAAGGATTTTTTGATTTCGAATTTCGGATGTTCAATTTCGGATTTTGATAGTTGGGGAGCTTTTGATCAAAATATTAAATAGGCTTTAAAACACTTCCGACCATGATATGCGTTTAATAATATTAACTGTACTTATATTTTTTTCTTTTGCGTTTTCTTCTCTAGGTCAGGGTAATGGGCTTTACGCTTTCATTGGAAAAAATAATAAATATGGCTTTATAGATAAGTATGGTAATGTTAAAGTAAAACCCAATTATTTGCGCGTTAACGACTTTAGCGATGGATTGTGCTTTGTTTCTAAAGAAGTTTCATCAAAAGGCTACAAATGGATATGTATTGACACTGTAGGAAATGAGGTTTTTGACATAAAGGACAATTTTCCTGAAACCGGTTTCAGAGAAAGCTTTGCCAGAATAAGTAGTTTTACAGAACAATGGTTCATTAACAAGAAGGGTAAAAAAGTTTTTGATAAGACATGGAAAGATGGCCAGGGAAATTTCAAAAATGGCGTAGCTTTCGTAAGTGATGTAGAATTCACTGATTTTTATCCAATAGATACAAATGGAAAGAGGTTAGAAAACTCAACTTATTCACGAATCATTGTCAATAGCAAATTGGCCGATCCTGTTGAAGCCAATAAAGATACTTTGGTTAAATTCAAACAGGACAGCTTATGGGGATTTAAAAATTTAAAAGGCGACGTTATTATCCCACCAACATTCTATTTAGTTGACAGATTTGAAAATGGCTTATGTGGGGTACGGATTCATTATGCACCATTTGTTACTATAAATGATTTCTATTTGGATGCAATAATTAATATAAAAGGTCAGCTTGTTAATCAAGTACCCATGCATTGCTACCTTGGCTTCCAAGGTGATTTAATTGTTTATTACGGGGGTTTTCATTTTTCGGGAGGCATTTATTACCTGGATAAAAATGGACGGAAAGTTATTCCTAAAGAGTAGTACTCAAATATTTTAAAACGATAATTCCCAATTTTAAGATTTTCTTCTGCTACAAGAATCCCCTCAAACTGCATTTACTGTTTATAAGTTGAGTGTTAACAACCGTTCGTAATTACGAGGTACGAAGCAATCTAAAACCCTGCGATGACCCATAAATTCGAGATCCGACATGCGAAATCCGAGATCCCACCCATGTTAACAACCCCACCTCCCCTGTTAACAACCTGTTTATAAAAACGCGTAAAAAAATTTGCAAAACCAATAGGGCCTTGCGATATTAGAATCATCGGGAACGACGTACTTTAACAGCCTTACAGGAATAACGGAAAGTGAATCGGGCAAATCTTCGGAAGCGTCAAAGATCATGGGACCGCCTGATTTACACAAAACAAAAACGGCGACAGCCGCAGAAACTGCAATGTAATTTGGATAAGGTATTATTTAGCCCTGCTATTTTTACGGAGATAAGCAGCGGTGATAATGACTTCGCACCAGGCAGCACCCGCAAGGGAACGCCCGCCTAAGCAAGCCGGTTATAGCTACAAAAACCTGATTACTTTATGCCCGGCCACGGTTGAGCTAAAGTTTGAAACGGGAGACCCATCGCAAGATGCGGGCTCCTGTTTTGCTTTAGGGGTATTTGGTCAATTGCCCTTATCTTTATACCGCAACCTTTAAACACGTTTTTTATGAATGACAGTCACACAACCTGGACGGCGGTAGACACCTATTTTAATAACCTGCTTCTCCCTGCCGACCAATATCTTGATGTTGCCCTAAGCGATGCTGCTGAAGCAGGAATGCCCATGCACAACGTAAGCCCCAGCCAGGGTCAGTTGATCGCGCTGTTAATGCGTATGCACCAATCCAAATCTGTACTTGAAATTGGAACGCTGGGCGGCTACAGCACTATTTGGATAGCAAGAGCTTTACCCGAGGGCGGCCGGGTTATTTCTCTTGAGATAGACCCCACACGGGCCGAGGTTGCTCGTAAAAGTATAGCGAGGGCAGGCTTGGATAATAAGGTTGAGATTATAACAGGTGCTGCCGTTGATACCCTGCCAACTTTGGCGGCAAAAGGCTATGCCCCCTTTGACTTTATTTTTATTGATGCCGATAAACCCAGCAATCCCATTTATTTAGAGTGGGCCTTAAAACTCTCCCGCGCCGGCACGGTGATCTTTGCAGACAATGTGGTGCGAAACGGAGCCGTAACCAATGCTGACAGCGATGATGCTAACGTAAAGGGCGTGCAGCAATTTACTGAACTGATTGCCAAAGAAACCCGGTTAAGTGCTACCGCTATACAGACCGTAGGTGAAAAAGGTTATGATGGCTTCATTTTGGCTATTGTGCAATCTTAGCAGGATAGTCAGAAATATTTTAAGGCATATTTAATAATGTGATAAAGAGACATTTTAAAATAAAATCTATAAAAAAGATAGATTTTATAGATTTTTCTTGGATATATTAAAAATGCCATTTACATTTGTTGTGTCTGCTGATGCAGATAGAAAAACACAGTATGTCAGTTAAAGATATTATAAGCTATTTTTTGATGCGAATGCGCATAGCACAACACGGCATGTGTTGCTGCTGTTGCTGCTAATCTCCCGCGGTTTAACCGCTTAATGCATCAGGTAAAAATACTTTAATATCAATTTTCCATGTTCACATCTTCTTTCAGGTTTACAGCACGCGTTTTTACGCTAAGCTTTTTGGCTGTACCCTTATCAATACTGCTAAGCTCATGGGCTGGTTTTAAGCCAGGCAATTCATTTGTCGCAAAAACAAGCGTCCATTCTATATCCTTTAATAACAAACAATATATCTACAATGCTGCTACCGGGTATCTCCCAATAAAAAACGGCAACAAGCTTGCTGCCAAAATATTTTACTCGGCTTATACCTTAAACAGCCAGGCCAACCGCCCTGTTACCTTTGTGTTTAATGGCGGCCCTGGCTCTGCCTCAATATGGCTGCACATGGGGGCTTTAGCACCGGTAAGGGTTAAAAGCGGCAATGCAGCTTATAGCAATAACCCGCAAACCTGGTTGGGTTTTACTGATCTGGTTTTTATTGATCCCGTAGGCACCGGCTACAGCCGTGCTGCCGAAGGCGTTAACGAAAACCAATTCTTTGGTTTTAATGAAGATGTAAACGCTATAGCCAACTTTGTTGATCAATACTTAAAAGGTACTAACCGTGGCCAGAGTGATATATACCTGGCAGGCGAAAGCTATGGCGGTGCCCGCGCTGTGGGTTTAGCGGCGGAGCTGCAAAACAATTACAAAATAAAGGTGACGGGGTTAACACTGATCTCGCCGGCCTTAAATTATCAAAGCCTTAGTTTTAAGGCAGGTAAAGATGATGCCTATCCACTTTACTTACCCACTTACGCTATGATAGCGCAATACCACAACCGGCTAACGCCGAAGCTGCAAGCGCTTAGTCCGCAAGCTTTAGCAAGTAAGGCTAAAGCTTTTGCCAACGGCACATATCTTGATCTGCTTAATGGCGATACCACAGCATTGGCGCATACTTTAGATACACTTAGCTATTTTACCGGCATAGATAAAACCTGGCTAAAGCAACACAATGGCCGCATAACAGACCATGAGTTTGCCCGCCTGGTATTAAACGAGGGCGGCAGCAAAACCGGAATTTTTGATGCCCGCGTTGCAGGCACCGATAAAAAGGGCGACCCAAGCGAAGCTGCCTTACGCACTATTTACCCTAAGGCACTTACGCGTTACTTTAAAACAGAGCTAAAGTATGTAAATGAGCTCCCCTATCGCGCTACTATTTCTGTTGCCGATTGGAACTTCGGCTCAAAAAAACCTGATTATTACCTTAATGTGGTGCCAACGCTTAAACAGCTTATACAAGGCAATGCCGCGCTAAAAGTACATGTGGTTGGTGGTTACTATGATCTGGCTACTCCTGTTGAAACCATTAAGCAAGCAGTGGCCGATGCCGGTGGCGCGCAAATAAGCAGCAACTACTACTATGCGGGGCACATGATATATACAGACGATAAGGTTAACGCTTTATTTTATGCTGATAGTAAAACCTTTTATGCCAACAGGAAGAATTAAATAATACAAGGCGGAGTGACCGAGTGGCTAGGTGGGAGTCTGCAAAACTCTTTACAATGGTTCGAACCCATTCTCACGCCTCTCTCTTCATTTGGTTTATAATTGGTTAAGTAAATGCCCCTGCCCATCAGGGGCTTTACTTTTTTTACAAGCCGAAACCGTAAGCCACGCGCAAACCAATTATGCCATCGCTGTAATTGTTGCCGCTAAAGTTTTCAAAGCGCGCGCCTATATCCCATTTTTTGGTAGCGTAACCTATACCCGGCGACCATAAAAAGTGTTTGGATTGGCCGCGCTCAGCAACTTCGAATGCTGCACCCACCTCTCCGGCTATATAAAAGTTGCCGCCTACAAAATATTTGACACCTACTTTAATCGGAATGATGTCTGATTTGTATTTAGAGACAGCGCCCGGATAGTAACCATATTCGGGGTAAGTACGCGTTTTAGGAAAAAAATGGTAGAGACCGCTGGTAAAGGTTAAAGCAACCTTGTCTGACAAGCCGTACTGTAACCGTGGGGTTAAACCCAGCCCGAAATTGGCAACGTCTGCAGTATTACCTACCGGCAAAAGCCCCTCTACCCCGATACCGAACCGGAATTTGCTTGCCGGGACAGACTGCGCCTTTGCGTTAACACATATAAATAGCGTTAATGCCACTAAAACTGCGCTTAATGATTTTGATGTTTTGGTTTTCATGATATTTAGTTTTGTTAAATAAAGAAAACTAAACGGCCTGTTCGGCCTATTAGGTATTGCAGCAGATGTTAAACATTGTTAAATACCGGGAAGGCAAGTTAACGCGACGCGAACAGCCTTGTATTTGTCCAAACCGGCCCCTGCGCAACAGTTGTGATACTTTATTTTTGGAGTAATTAGTTAAATACAAAATGAGAAAAGTAGTTTACGGGATCAACCTAACGGCCGACGGCTGCTGCGACCACACCAAGGGTATAGCCGGAGAAGATATTCACGAATATTTTACCAACCTTTTGAAAGATGTAGACCTGATAGTATATGGCCGAATTACATACGAGCTAATGGTGCCTTACTGGCCCGATGCGGCCATGAACCAATCAGGCTCAAAAACAAATATTGAGTTTGCACAAACATTTAACGCTATACCAAAAATAGTTTTTTCGCGCACATTGCTAAATGCTCCGGCAGATACTACTATAATTCGTGGTAATCTGGCTGATGAGATTGTAAAACTTAAAAACCAACCGGCAAAAATATTTCTATTGGTGGAGTCGACCTCCCATCGCAATTAATTGCTCTTGGCCTGGTAGATGAATTTTACTTTGTGATTCACCCTGTATTGGCCGGAGAAGGCAGACGATTATTGATTAATACTAATTTTGCTGATCAGTTTAACCTGAAACTGGTAGAGTGGAAACACCTTCCCTCAGGATGTATGGCACTCCAATATTCAAAACTTTAAGCGCTTACTACAGCATCTCGTTTCATCACATAAGTGACAGAAATATTTTTTCAAATAAATTTGCGTAACCATTTACTTACATATAAATTTGCGTAATCAAATGATTACACATTTATGGCAGCAGAAGCAAGACGTGACGTTTTTCAGGCAATATCTGATCCAACCAGGCGCGAGATATTAGGATTAATAGCATTTGAGCCAAAGAGCTTAAATACCATTGCTGAAAATTTTGACATCAGCAGACCGGCTATATCCAACCACATAAAAATTTTAACAGAATGCGGCATGGTGGTTATTAAGCAGCGGGGCAGGGAGCGCTATTGCGAAGCAAAGCTTGACGGTTTGGGCGAAGTGTCAACATGGATAGATCAATATCGCCAATTCTGGATGGAGCGGTTAGATTCTTTGGACCAATACATAAAAAACGTACAAAATAAAAATCACAAAAAATGATAGATCAACCAACACAAGGGCTAAAAATAGTCCGGCATTTTAATGCACCGCAAGATGTAGTATTTGAGGCTTTTGCCAACGCCGATGCAATGGGCGCATGGTGGGGGCCGGCAGGTATGTCAATATTAGTTAACGAATTTGAATTTATCCCCGGCGGAAAATTTCATTATAAATTGGAAGCTAATGGTCAAATTATGTGGGGTCTGTTTAGATATGTTAGTATTAACAGACCAGACATGATCGAGTTTATCAGCTCATTTTCTGACGAGCAGGGTAATATATGCACCTCTCCCTTCCCTATGGATTTTCCGTTGGAGATTCTTAATATAATAACTTTAACCGAGGCTGACGGTAGAACAACACTAACATTGCAGGGCCATCCGGTTAATGCAACAGCCGCACAGGAGCAAACCTACGCATCTATTAAAGACAATATGCAGCAAGGCTTTAGCGGTACGTTTGACAAGTTAGACCAATATCTGGATTCACTTAATAACTAAAAATTCTCAGCGTCTCTGCGTCTGCTTTGCGAACTCAGTGGTTAATTTTACCGCAGAGTCAGCAAGGCAGACACTGAGATCAAAATATATTAGCCAATCTGCTTTTGATAATGCATGGCAACTACCCCGCAAGCAAATGTTTTAGTTTCTATTAAATTGAGTTTGGTTATTGCGGGTACATCCTTAAACAGCGGAATTCCCTGTCCTAATAAAACCGGGTTTACAAATAACCAAAACTCATCAACCAATCCCTCTTTGAGTAAGGAATGAGAAGCCCGCGGACTGCCGAAGATCAAAATATCCTTACCGTCACGGTTTTTCAAATCGTTAATGTTATCAGCAAGATGGTCGCCAATAACTGTGGTGTTAACCAATCCCTCCTGGCTCAACGTTGTTGACAAAACAACTTTATTAACCTGGCTATACCAAGCTGCATGCGCTATGGTATGCCTGGAAGCATTTGGGTTGTCGGCGGCAGTGGGCCAGTAAGCCTGCATCATCTCGTACGTCACCCGGCCGTAAAGTGCAGTGTCGGCATTTGGCGTCATCGTATCAACTAAATCAAATATCTCGTCGTTTATAGTTATCCAATTCATTTCGCCGTTAGGCCCGCCTACAAAGCCATCAAGCGAGGTATGCATAAAGAAAATCAGGTTTCTCATTAGTTAGTTTTTATATTGGTTGATATTCTTCAAAAGTAAAGCATTGCATCTTTTTTAAAGCGGGCTAACGCGACAAAATAAAAGGCTACCTGCGCCATATTAAGCCCCCTAGTAAATAACAAATTTGTTACTTTAGTGTATTACACCGTAACAAACCCGAAGCACAATATTTTTTTTAGGCGTGGTTTTGTACGTTTGCTAAATCGATTGCGTAATTAAAAAAACAACCCAATACTAAAATTAATCATGAACAAAACAAACAAATTCTCTTTGCCGGCCATAGCTTTTGTAGTTGCATTAGCACTACAATTGAACACCGGTAACGCTTTGGCACAAGGTCCGGGCCAGGGTGGTCCGGGTGCAGGCAGTCCGGGTGCGGGTGCTCCCGGTGGTCAGGTTCCTATCAATCCCGCAGGTCCGGGTGGTCCGGGCGGCCCGGGCGGTTTCGGCGGCCGGGGAAGCAGGCTTCCTCCTATTCCGTTGGCAGAAGATACCACCCACAGTATAACCAAACACTTTACCCCATCTACCCCTGTTAAAAAGGCACCTGATGCAAAAGGATTTATTCAGCGTTGGTTGGTATTAGATCCTATCAAGAAAAATCTTCGCGGCAACAGCGCCATTACCGAAACCTACCTTAAGACAAGCTTTGCTACAGAGAATTTTTCGCAGGATTATAACATGATCCCTAAAAACAATTCAACCGTAACAATTGGCACCCAGGAGTTGGCGTGGCATGCTTTAGACAGCAAATCGTTTAACTTTAATTTATACCATTTTAGCTACGCTACAAATAAGCAGCGGGCCGGCGTATTCTTTTGGCTGGTAACAGTTATTAACTGTACCGAAGAGATTAAAAACGTAAGATTGGCTGCAGGCGTTAATTCCGGCGGCGCGTTTTGGTTAAATGGCACCCAGGTGCTTACCATTCCGGGCGATAAGGATATTATTGTGGATAACGTAGCTTCTCCGCTTATAACGCTTAAAAAAGGTAAAAACGTGCTTCGCGCGGCAATTATAAACGGACAGGGTCTGTGCAACTTTGTAGCTCGTTTTATTGACGACAAAGGCGCGCCGGTGAAAAATTACACCCTTAGCTACGAATAAAGATTGTTAGTCCATTTAAGGTAAAAACTCATTCTGAAACAGAATTTATAATGAAAAAAAATAAACTCATCGGTCTAACGCTCTTATTAGTAGCATCGATAACGCAAACAATAACTGCACAAGTAGGAAGACCCGGCATTCACGACCCATCAACCATAGTTGAAGACAAAGGCAAATTTTACACTTTTGGCACCGGCGGTGGTGGCATAATATCAGACGATGGATGGAAATGGTACGGCGGCGGTGTTCGTCCCGGTGGTGGTGCTGCACCCGATGCCATTAAAATTGGCGACCGCTACCTGATAGCTTATGGCGCAACCGGAGGCGGCGGCGACCACAAAGGCATCATTTACACCATGTGGAACAAAACGCTGGATCCGAAATCGCCGGATTTTAAGTATTCCGAGCCGGTTATTGTTGCCACATCTGACGGTTATGAAGAAAATGACGCCATTGACCCCGGCATGATGCTTGACCCCACTACAGGCAGGTTATACCTGGTTTATGGTACTTATTTTGGCTACATACGCCAGGTAGAGCTTGACCCTAAAACAGGAAAACGTGTAGCAGGCAATAAACCTATTAACGTAGCCATAGTTTGCGAAGCCGCGGATATGATCTATCAGGACGGCTGGTACTATCTATTGGGTACCCATGGCACTTGCTGCGCCGGTGCTAACTCAACTTATAACATTGTAGTGGGCCGCTCAAAAAGCGTATCAGGTCCGTTTATGGACAACGTAGGCCGCAGCATGTTAGAAGGTGGTGGTAAAGTAGTAGCGGCTACCACAAGCGAAACACTGATCGCTCCCGGTCACTTTGGGCGCGTGGTGTTAGAGAAAGGTGTTGAAAAAATGTCGTTTCACTGGGAAGCGGACCTTAACCAGGGCGGAGCCAGTGTGTTAGGCATTTTACCCATAGTTTGGAAAAACGGCTGGCCCGTGGCAGGCGAAAATATAAAACCCGGCAATTACATGATCCAATCAGAACGGAGAGGTTATAGCCTGGAATTGGCAGTTGATCCGGTAGATATGGCACGCGGTGGCGGTGGATTTGGCGGAGGTGGCCGTGGTGCCGCAGGCCCGGTAAAACCTGTTGCGGTACAGCAGTTAGCTGACGCCAACAAAAATTGGCCAACCGGCGACATCGCTATTAGAATTAGCGATTATGTAGGTCGTCCGCACCAAAAATGGAACATTAGTCCTGCACCTGATTCAAGCGGTTACCTTGGCGGTCCGTACTATAAAATAGTTGTAGCCGGCTCAGACAGGGCACTGGCAGCAACTGCCGACATGAACGTAATAAGCGTACCTAAGTTTACCGGCGCGCCTGAGCAATTATGGCGCATAGACCAGTTAACTGACGGAACCTACCGCATAATGCCTAAGGCAATTCCAAACTCTACAGAGAAATTTGCGCTGGTATCAGTAGGCGACGGCACACCGGCATTGTACAAATTTGATATGAATAGCGATAATTCTAAATGGAATTTTAAGCTGCAGCAATAATGTGATTTCACCGGTTTTTGGGTGATTTCACTGATTAAGAAAAGGCTTTCCGGTTTTCGGGAAGCCTTTTTAGTTAATTAAAAAATCGTTTAGCTATGGGGTTGGCCAATATCTTAGTGATAGCCAGACCTGCTCCGTAGGGCGTAAAATGATCCTTGTCAAACATGTAAGGGCCATAATCAGTGCCCAGTGCCGGCAAGGTAGTTTTGTTAATGATCTCTATATAATATGGCTTAAATTTTTGCTTCATAAAATTGTTTACATTATAACAGTCTTTGTTAACATAAACGTCGGTTAGCTTTTTATTAAACTGCAGTTCCTTGGCCTTTAATACCGGATAGGTAACACTGTAAATTTCGTTTTGGCCTATTAAAATGGTGTTTATATTGAATGTTTTAAGGTAAGCTAACGTAGAATCCAGGTCTTTTTGCAACACACTGCGCTTACCCCTGTTAACCCAATTAGCACTAATGATCACGCCATCAATTTTATCCGCATTTTTTGCTACAAATACTTTAAAGGTATAATTCATCAGTTCCCTGCAAAGTCTCTTTCCTTTTTTCTGATCTATAAAAGGCGAACATCCGCTTGCCGTAGCAACCATTATATTAATGTTCTGATCTTTAAAACGCGCCCTGAAAGCCTCAGACAGATCTGCCGAATGACTATCGCCTATCAACAAAAAATTCTTACCTGCCGGGCTTATACTCAGGCAAGCGGCTTCGTTAAACTCGCCTATAACTTTATGCTTGGTTGTTAAAAAGCATCCCCTGCTATCGATTCTTGTATCGTACGGGTGCCGTTTAATATAACCGGCAACCATAAGCGCATCGTGCTTAAACGCTATTTTATTTACCTCGAAATAAGAGAATGACCCGGTAACTATTAGCAGCACCAGCGCTCCAACCAGGATAGGCCTGTTACCGCTATAGTTAAATGATTCGATGTATTTGAATGATAAATAACCCAGAACAAAAGAGATTGCCGTTAACGAAATAACTGTTGTTGGGTTTAGCGAAAAGCCCAGATACTGTGCAATAACATATACCGGCCAATGCCATAAATACAAGGAATAAGATATTTTACCGGTAAACTGCACAACGCCAAACCGCAGCGCCTTAAAACCGCAATTCGCCGCAATAATCAAAAACGCCGCGAATACCGGGATAATGGTGTAGCCGCCCGGCCAATCCATGCTGCTTTTTAACAAGTAGAAACACAAAAATATGGCCAGATAACCTGCAATGGCTATTATCTGCCGTATAAGTAATTTGATTTTTTGCGCCATGTCCTCGCACAAAAAAGCCAGTCCGCCTAACATCATTTCCCAGGCACGGCTATGTAGTAAAAAAAACGATCCGTCTTTATCAACTGTGGTATACCATATTGCTACCGCGTAGCCTGCCAGTGTAACCGCTATAAAAGCGTAGATGTATTGCGCTTTGCTTTTAATAAATTGGTTTACCAGCAGTAAAATGATGGGATAAATAATATAAAACTGCCACTCTACAGATAAGGACCAGGTGTGGAGAAGTATATTGGTGTCAGACGCATCTGCAAAATAACCCGCACTTTTCCAGTAAACCAGGTTGGAGATAAACAAAATACTGGCGGCTGCATTCTGCTCATTCACCTGGTAATTAACCGGGAAATAAATAAAGAAGCCAACAATTGTAAGCCCGAGCACCAAACCCAATAGTGCGGGTACAATTCTTTTAAATCGCCTGCCGTAAAATTCTAAGATGGAAAAATTATCGCGGTGCAGGCCGTTGATAATTATTTTACTCATCAGGTAGCCGGATATAACAAAGAAAACGTCGACCCCGGCAAAACCACCATCCAAATAAGGCACTTTGTAATGAAACAGCAGCACACCTATAACAGCTATTGCTCTTAAGGCATTTATATCATACCTAAAATTTAGTTGCTTGGTGTGGCTCATTAATATTTAATGCGGATGGTGGAAGGTACAATCGCTTTTAGCACGGGCAAAATTAACACTTAGCAGGTTATTTTTTGCATCTCACCTAATGGATATAAAATTACGCTTAATGGTCTTTAACAAATCCGTTACATCCATCTGATATACAAATAAGTGAATGGCTCTGCACTTATTTAAACACCATTTTTGTAAGTTTACTTTATCGATTTCGTAAATCATTAACAATTATTATAAACCATATTTACATGAACAAAAAATTACTTTTGCCTGCCGTGGCGTTTGCAGTTTTACTAGGATTGCAAACAATTGCCATTAACGCTTTTGCACAAGGGCCCGGCCCGGGCGGCCCGGGCGGCCCTGCTGGTCCCAGCGCAGCTGGCGCCAGACGCGGACCAAGCTTGCCACCCATACCGCTGGCCGGCGATACCTCCCACTCCATAACCCGGTTTTTCACCCCATCCACCCCAATAAAAAAGGCTCCAGACGCCGGTGGATTTATTCAACGCTGGCTGGTGCTTGAACCTGTTAAGAAAAACGATAAGGGTAATAGCCTGATGACAGAAAGCTATTTAAAAACAACGCTTGCCGCTAATAACTTTTCTGCAGATTATAACAGCATTCCTACAAACGGCGAAACCATACGGCTTGCCGGCCAGGACCTGAAATGGCGCGCTTTAGACAGCAGGGATTTTAACTTCAATTTATTCCATTTAAGCTATGCAACCAATACTACGCGCAACGGCGTACTGTACTGGTTGGTTACGGTTATCAATTGCAACGAAGACATTAAAAACGTACGCTTATCTGCCGGGCCAAATTCGGCGGGTATGTTTTGGGTGAATGGAAATGAAGTACTAATTGTACCGGGAGATAAGGATGTGATAGCAGATCTGGCTACCTCTTCGCCATTAACGCTTAAAAAGGGCAAGAATGTTGTTCGTGTGGCTATTATGAACGGGCAAGGCATGGCTAATTTCTGCCTTCGCTTTCTAAATGAAAACGGATCACCGGTAAAAAACTTCACCACCAGCTACGAATAGTCTTAATCCATTTAAATACCATCATAGATTTATAATGAAAAGAATAAAATTGATCGGTTTGACTGCCTTTATGCTAGCATCGATAACACAAACTATAAAAGCGCAAATAGGACGACCATTTATACACGACCCATCAACGGTTGTTGAAGATAACGGCAAATATTACTCATTTGGCACAGGAGGAGGCGGTATAATGTCTGATGACGGCTGGAAGTGGACCAGCGGCGCTGTGCGTCCCGGCGGCGGGGCTGCGCCCGACGCCCTTAAAATTGGCGACCGCTACCTGATAGCCTATGGCGCAACCGGGGGTGGCCGCGATTACAAAGGCATTATTTACACCATGTGGAACAAAACACTTGATCCTAAATCGCCTGATTTTAAGTATACCGAACCGCAAATAGTAGCTACATCCGATGGTTATGAAGATAACGATGCCATTGACCCCGGCATGATGCTTGACCCTACAACGGGTAAACTTTGGCTTACTTACGGCACCTATTTTGGTTATATCCGCATGGTAGAACTTGACCCTAAAACAGGAAAACGCGTGGCAGGCAACAAACCTGTTAACGTTGCAATTACCTGCGAAGCTTCGGCGCTGATGTATCGCGATGGCTGGTATTACCTGTTGGGTACGCATGCCACTTGCTGCGCCGGGCCTAACTCTACCTACAACATTTTAGTTGGCCGTTCAAAAACGGTAACTGGTCCGTACATAGATAACGTAGGCAGACCTATGTTGCAAGGCGGCGGCCGGATGGTTGCCACAACCGATGGCGCTTTAATCGGTCCGGGCCACTTTGGAAGCATGATAATTGAAAAAGGAGTTGAAAAAATGTCTTTCCACTGGGAAGCAGACCTGAATATGGGCGGTAGAAGCACTTTAGGTATACTGCCGATAGTATGGAAAAACGGATGGCCTATTGCCGGACAAAATGTGAAAGCCGGAACTTACGAAATTCAATCAGAGCGCAGAGGCTATGCATTGGGCCTGGCTGTTGATATGCCGAGTATGCAAGGTGGCGGCGGCGGATTTGGCGGTGGTGGCAATGCTAACGCGCCAATAAAACCCGTTCCGTTTTTGCAGGTAAGCGATGTTATAAGCACATGGCCAACAGGCGACATTACCACACGCTTAATTGAATACATGTCTCGTCCGCATCAAAAATGGAGCATTTCCCCGGCGCCCGATTCAAGTGGGTATTTGGGTGCCCCCTACTATAAAATAGTTATAGCAGGTACAGATAGGGCACTGGCAGCAACAGCAGACGGAAAAGTGATAACCGTACCAAAATATACCGGCTCGGCAGAACAATTATGGATGCTGGATCAGTTAACGGACGGTACCTATCGTATAATGCCTAAACAGGTGCCCAACTCAAAAGAAAAAATGTCGCTCGTATCATTCGGCGATGGTACGCCTGCACTGGGCAAGTTTGATCCTACCAGTGACAATTCTAAATGGAATTTTAAGGCGCAGTAAGTTGTTTTGATTTTACTGATTTTTTGGTGATTTCTCTGATATCTAAAAGAGGCTGTCTCAAAAGGACAGCCTCTTTTTTGTCAACTTTCGCCTTCTCCAAATATATTTCCGAAATTAGCCCACATGCTGCAAATACAAGAAAACGTATCCCTTAAAAACTTTAACACCTTTGGCGTTGATGTTAACGCCCGCTTTTTTGTGGAAATTAACCACGAAAACGACCTGGTTGAGTTATTTATGGACCCGCAATGGCAGCACACCGAGCGGCTGGTAATGGGCGGCGGCAGCAATATGTTGCTGATAAATGATTTTGGCGGATTAGTTATCCGACTTAATATTCGCGGTATAGAGCATCGCATTAACCATAACGAGGTTTTTGTTGAAGCAGGGGCCGGCGAAGTATGGAACGACCTGGTAAATTATTGCGTAAAGCATGAGTTTGCGGGGATGGAGAACCTAAGCTTAATACCTGGCTCGGTAGGTGCATCGCCCATACAAAACATTGGTGCCTATGGCGTAGAACTGAAGGATGTTTTTGAAAGTTGCAAAGCCTTTGAAATAGCCTCCGGCAAATTTAAAACCTTTAGTAAAGCCGACTGCAAATTCGATTATCGCGAAAGCGTATTTAAGGATGAGCTGAAAGAGCAATTTATTATCACGTCAGTAAAGTTCCATGTATCGCTTATCCCCAATCTAAATTTAAAATATGGAGCAATTGAGCAGGAGCTGGCGCATCGTGGTATAATTAACCCTACAATAAAGGATGTATCACAGGTAGTATCGCATATCCGGTTAAGTAAACTGCCGGATCCGTCTACCATTGGTAATGCGGGTAGCTTCTTTAAAAACCCGGTTATTACCGCTGCTGAGTTTGCCCCTATCTTATTAAATCATCCCGACGTAGTGCACTACCCCGCCGGCGATAACCTAATTAAACTGGCTGCAGGCTGGCTGATTGAGCAATGCGGTTGGAAAGGAAAAGTGGTTGGAAATACCGGTACATGGAAGAACCAGGCGCTTGTGTTGGTTAACCACGGCGGCGCTACCGGACAGGAGGTGTACAATTTTTCGTCGCAAATCATAGACAGTGTGTACACTAAATTTGGCGTTAACCTACAACGCGAAGTGAATATTATTAAATAAGATAAAAACTTTTTTTATTATTAATAGTTACACGGACCAAGCCCCTAAAAGGGCTTTTTTGTTCAACAATATTGTATATTATATATCTGATTTACAGATGTATAATATCCAATATTGTGTTTAAAATACACTATCACTTAAGCAGTGTTGGCTAAACGGAGCCGTCCCTTATTAAAAGCACTCAAATTGTCATTGTGGTATCAACTTTGTCTTAAAAGCTATACAAAACCATAGCAAAATGACAAAAATTGAGTTTAACACCCTGGTATTACGTCAAGCAAGTTCATTAAGGTCATATGCCTTACACTTTACACACGACGCAGACGACGCGAACGATTTAGTGCAAGACACTATATTAAAAGCCATTACTTATTATAATAAGTTTAAAGAAGGCACTAATTTAAAAGGCTGGTTGTATACAATCATGAAAAACACTTTCATTAACAACTATCGCCGTTTTGTTAAAATGAGCACTTTTGTAACCAAGTCTGACGAAATTTCATCGCCTAACCTGGTATTCAGTTCAACTAAAAATCAGGGTGAAGCCAAATTTGTAATGGATGATATTAAAAAAGCTTTAGACAGGCTACCTGCTGATTACTATGTTCCCTTCACTATGTATTTTGAAGGCCACAAGTATCACGAGATTGCCGATCATTTAGCTATACCTATAGGTACTGTTAAAACCCGCATACACGTAGCACGTAAGCTATTAAAGAAAAACCTGAAAGCGTATGATAACGGTGTTAAAAAACCTGTATACGCAGAAATGTAAGCTATATTAAACTCAACATATATAAAAAAGCCCCGCTACCCATAAAGTTAGCGGGGCTTTTTATTGGTTTAAGCTTTTGAGTGTCAAAAACGCTAAATTGCCTATATTTGATCTCAGCCTTTATCAGCGGGTGGCCTATTATTTACAAAATGAAAACCAGGTACGCAACTTTCACCACTATACTCTTACTGCTTTTTAACTATTGCTTTGGGCAAGACGGTAAAAACTCATTTGCATTTGAAGACGGGGTACGTAAAGAAATTGAAAATACATCCTCCGCTTTCTATTATGCCAATCTGATAAACAAGATCAATAAGGAGCCGGATAAAATTACCCGTGAAGAAATTAAGTATTTATATTATGGTCAGATCTATAAAAAGGGTACGGGACTTGGTTTTTTAGATGATCCGGAAGGAAACGAGTTCAGAAAAGCGGTGTCAAAAAATAAGTGCGATAAAGTATTAAAGCTTGGATATTTTGTTTTGCATAAAAACCCTGTTGAGTTAACAACATTATTTCCGGTAAACAGTTGCCGGGAGAAAAATGATGAGCCGGACAGTTTGTTTTTAGTGTTACGAACAAAAATGGTAATGGAAGTAATTTTAGAAACAGGTGACGGAAAAACAAGAGAAACCGCTATCAAAATAGCCAATATTGAAGACGATTTGGTTTTAAAAGGCATTTTAGGCTTCAAAGGAGGTAAAGAAACTTTAGAAAGCACCGGCGGCAGAACATACAGTGTTTGGACCAATGGCGACAAGAAAATTTATTTTGAAGATTGCTGGAACTATAAGTATAGATAATACAAGATTAAATGGATTTCATTTCATTTAAGCTCGTTTGATATTTGCATTTAGGTTGACCGATGATGTTTTTATAGCCTATTAATCTATCCACCCAAACTTAGTATACGGCACCAAAGCCTCGGGTACTTTAATACCCTTTTCTGTTTGATTATTCTCTAACAAAGTAGCCACTATACGCGGTAAGGCCAACGCGCTGCCATTAAGCGTATGCGCCAACTGTGTTTTACCCTCTGCATTACGGAAACGCAGCTTTAAACGGTTGCTTTGGAATGTTTCAAAGTTAGATACTGATGATACTTCCAGCCAGCGTTGCTGGGCCGCGCTCCAGGTTTCCATATCATAAGTTAAGGCAGAGCCAAAGCCCATATCGCCGCCGCAAAGGCGCAGCACACGGTAAGGCAATCCTAATTTTTGCAATAAACCCTGTACGTGCGCGCTCATTTGCTCCAAAATCTCGTATGAACTATCCGGATGCGCTACTTGTACGATCTCTACTTTATCAAACTGATGCAAACGGTTCAAACCGCGCACATGGGCGCCATATGAGCCCGCTTCGCGGCGGAAACAAGGTGTATGCCCGCAGTTTTTAATCGGCAGATCCTCGCCTTTTAAAATCACATCTCGGTAAAGGTTGGTAATAGGCACTTCGGCAGTAGGAATAAGGTAAAAATTATCCTCATTAACAAAATACATCTGCCCTTCCTTATCCGGCAGTTGGCTGGTACCAAAGCCTGATGCTTCGTTCACCATTAAAGGCACGCCAACTTCGCTGTAGCCTGCTTTTTCGGCCTCGTCAATAAAAAAATTGATCAGGGCGCGTTGCAATTTAGCGCCTTTGCCCGTATAAACCGGGAAACCCGCGCCCGTTACCTTAACGCCTAATTCAAAGTCTATCAATTTATATTTTGCAGCCAGTTCCCAATGCGGCAAAGCGCCGTCTGGCAAGGCTGGTTTATCGCCTTTCTCTAAAACCACTTCATTGTCTTCCGGCGTTAAACCCTTTGGCACAGATGAATGTGGCAGGTTGGGCAGCAACACCAGCTTCTCATAAAGCGCCGCTTCAACGCCGGTAAGCTGCTCGTTATACTGTTTTATGTCTTCTTTCCACGTGCCGGTTTTAGCTTTAATGCTTTCCGCTTCGTCCTTTTTGCCTGTGCGCATCAATTCGCCAATTTGTTTGGCAGCAGCATTGGCCTCGGCCGAAGTGTTGTCAAGTTTAGTTTGAGTTGAGCGGCGTGTATCGTCCAGTTGAATAATTTCATCAACCAGTTCGGGCTGTTTAAAATTTTTTACAGCCAAACGTTCTAAAACCAGTTCGCGGTTATCGCGGATATAACTAACTTGCAGCATTATTATAATTTTTACGCAAAGATATAAATTAGTCGATAGCCGATAGTCCATGGTCCATAGTTTTTCTTGTTGTTCGAGACATGCTATACTATGGTCTATCGTCCATGGACTATCGACTTAAAACCATGAACCAAACCGGTAAACTCTACTTAGTCCCCACACCGATAGGTAATCTGGAGGATATAACCTTCAGGGCTATACGCGTTTTAAAAGAAGTTGACCTGATATTGGCTGAGGATACCCGCACATCGGCACCGCTGTTAAAGCATTTTGATATCCAGAAGAAAGTTTTCGCGCATCATCAGCATAATGAGCATCAATCCAGTAACGAGATCATTAAATTTTTGTTGATGGGGCAAAACATCGCGCTCATATCAGATGCCGGTACACCTGCTATATCCGATCCGGGTTTTTTCCTGGTGCGCGAGGCTTTGAAGTTTAACATAGCCGTAGAATGCTTACCCGGTGCAACGGCATTTGTACCCGCATTGGTTAACTCCGGCTTCCCTACCGATAAATTTTGTTTTGAAGGCTTTTTACCGCTTAAAAAAGGTCGACAAACCCGCTATAAGTTTTTAGCCGACGAAGAACGCACCATAATACTTTATGAGTCGCCGCACCGTTTGTTAAAAACGCTGGATGAAATGGCTACTTATTTTGGTGCCGACAGACAAATATCCGTATCGCGCGAGCTAACCAAGATGTTTGAAGAGACCGTTAGAGGCACTGTGGCCGAAATTAAAACGTATTATGAAACACACCCTGTAAAAGGCGAGTTTGTTATATGTGTTGCCGGTAAAAATTAATACCCATGGAGATCTATTTAAAAAGTGCCATAAAACAGTTTGAGTATTATAAAGGTGTCGGCGAAAAAACCATGAGCCAACTTAAGGATGCCGACCTGTTTTGGCAGGCCAATAACGAATGCACCAGCATAGCCATTATTGTACAGCACCTGCATGGCAACATGCTTTCGCGGTGGACGGATTTTTTAACCAGCGATGGCGAAAAACCCTGGCGCAACCGCGATGCAGAGTTTGAAGAAATTATTAATACCCGTGATGAATTGATGCAGAAATGGAATGAGGGATGGGAATGCATGCTAACAACCCTGAAAGCGCTAACCGATGACGACTGGGGTAAAACAATTTACATCCGCAACGAAGCGCATAGCGTTGTTGATGCCATAAACCGGCAACTGGCGCATGTGCCTTACCATATTGGCCAGATAGTACTTATTGGTAAAATGCGTGCTGACAACTGGAAAGCTTTAACTATACCTAAAGGACAATCGCAGGCTTTTAATGCGCAGATGTTTAAAAACCCGACTGATCAATTTACCAAATGAAGAAAAACATCCTGTTATCCGTATTCTCGGGTTTACTGCTTTGGCTGGCCTGGCCGCCCATGCATTACACCACTTTCTTTTTGTTCTTCGGGATGGTGCCTATGTTGATTGCGGTGGAGAACATTATCAAATCAACCTCAACAAAAAAAGGGACCAAGATATTTGAATTGACCTTCCTGGGTTTTTTTGTTTGGAACACGTTCAGTATTTACTGGGTATATAACTCTATAAAGTTTGTTGGAGAGTTGGTTGCCGTTCCCATCTCATTAATACCGTACTCGCTTGGGCCCCTGCTAATGGCTTCGGCGTTTTGGCTGTATTACCGCTTTAGGTTGGCTACTAACCGCAGTAAGGGCCTCATAGCTTTAGTTTGCTTTTGGATTGCCTATGAATACCTGCACCAAAGCTGGGACCTTGCCTTCCCGTGGATGACGTTGGGCAATGGCTTTGCTGCAACGCATCAATGGGTGCAGTGGTATGAATATACCGGCGTATATGGCGGTACAATATGGATCTGGGTGATAAATATTCTGATCTTCCTTATTTATATAGGGTTTACTGAGGCACAGCTAAAACAAACGCGATTAAAGCTATCAGCTTTTTTATTAGCTTTTTTGACACTGCCGCTTATTTTTTCGTTGTACAAATACAATAACTACAAGGAACAAGCTGATCCATCTAACATAGTTGTGGTACAGCCCAATATAGACCCCTACTATAAAAATGGCTATATAAACACCTCTCAGCAGATCCAAATCCTGACGCATTTATCTGATTCTGTAGGACAGGTAAACACCGAGTACTTTATATGGCCGGAAACCGCTATTCCGGACAGCCCTGGAATTGATGAAGATCAGATCCGCACCCATCCTGATTACCGGCAGGTACTGCAGTTTTTAAGCAAATACCGCAATGGTAACGTTATTACCGGTGCCGAAACAAGAAAGTATTTCAGAGGTACCGACGATGACATTGCCGAACCCGGCGCAGGTGATAGAATAGAGAACTACAATACCGCTGTAAATATCGAAAACTCGGCGCAGGTGCAGTTCTATCATAAATCAAAGCTGGTACCGGGCGTAGAGTCTTTACCGTTTGGTAATGCCTTATCATTTTTAAAGCCCGTTTTTGAGCACATTGGTGGGGCGGTGGGTAGTTATGTTGGGCAGGAGAATGCCGGTGTATTGTACGCGCAAAGCGGCATTGGCGCGGCTCCGGTTATTTGTTACGAATCTATATGGGGCGAATGGGTGGCCGGCGCGGTGCGCGATGGCGCACAGTTCATTGCCATTATTACCAACGACGGCTGGTGGGAAAACACTTCGGGTAAGGACCAACACCTGGATTATGCCAAACTGCGCGCTATCGAGACACGTCGGTGGGTTGCCCGCTCGGCCAACACGGGCATTTCTGCTTTTATTAACCAGCGTGGCGATATCGTGCAGCAAAGCAAATGGTGGGTAAGGGCGGCGCTTAAGCAAGACATTAACCTGAACAGCGACCTTACCTTCTATGTTAAACACGGCGATTACCTGCCCAAAATAGGTAGCTTTTTAGCGGTGTTGGGGATAATATTTATAGGGATCAAGATGAGGCTTAGGCGAAAGGAAAAGACTGTT
Organism: Mucilaginibacter calamicampi; assembly: GCF_042676765.1. Classification (NCBI taxonomy): domain Bacteria; kingdom Pseudomonadati; phylum Bacteroidota; class Sphingobacteriia; order Sphingobacteriales; family Sphingobacteriaceae; genus Mucilaginibacter; species Mucilaginibacter calamicampi. The sequence goes on along the minus strand of NZ_JBHTHU010000005.1, from coordinate 96,918 downwards.
GCAGTACACTAAGCTGTTCCAAATAAATATGCAAATCAATAAATTATCGGGACACCCTATTTCTGATTATCAACAACTTATAAATTGAACTTTCGGATTTGGGACAACTTTTAAGTCCGTAAGTTTGGCTGTAAAATTTTAGCAATCAATTGATTTTAAACGAATTGAAAATCTGCTCGTTTTTGTCCCGTTTGGGCCACCAAATGGGATAATTTTGAGAACACTAAGGTTCGGTAGTCGCAGACTACCGGCATAGGCGTCCGAAGTTAAAAACTTCGTACAGCGGAGTTCCTAATATTTCCAAATATCTTCAACTTCATAATGGTAAGACGTGTAATTTTCTGCAGTAAAAATCACATTGATTAAATTTAAAAAAATGATATCTTGTGTGATCAAAATTTTATCACAATGAGATATAACTATTTTAACTTTCTGGCAATAATTTGCATTTTGCTATTTGGCTGCCAAAATCCGTCTGAAAAAACCAACCAATTGACTGATTCTGATGCTAAAACTCCTGTAGTGGCTAAGTCAGAATATAAAGCTTCTGTCGTGTCGGATTCAGGATATGTTGTTATTAATACTAAAACACTTACTACTGGCAATGCCTATCAAAAATTCTCATTTAAAAACAGAAAGAAAACTCAGTTTGATTTAGATAAAAACTCAATTCTTGAAAAAGAGGAAAAGTATAAAATTAAAATTTCTGATTCGCGAATTTTGATTTGTGATATCAATGACAAAATACTGAAAGATTTATCTGTCGTTAAAAAATGGACGGATGAGTCCGGCCCTTCCACAGTCTATGATTTAAAAGATAAGAATGGCGTGGAATACTCATTAGATCACTATGTTGATATTGAAAAAAAGAATTATCTAGCATTTAGATTTGACACTTCCATAAATACTTATGGTGACTAAACAAATACACGTTTTCAACACGGCACATTTTTGTGGGAGTGATTGAAGAGATAGGCTGCTAAGGCATTAGAAATTTTAACGAATCATTTAAGTTTCTGCCAAAAGTTGCTTTAAAGCTGGAAAACCTTTTAAACGTAAGTGCCACTACTGGCTCGGCGTGCAAATGGAATACCGCCTGTATGTTGCCCGGTATGAGATGGCGTGAGCTTCAGCTATCTAAATATATTTTTTACTTGGATAAAAGACATATGAACGTTCCGGAAAAATTGTGCTTCCGTAATAATCCTCCTATCGCATAGAGATTGCTTCGCTCCCGCTCGCAAGGACGTGATGGGTTTTCTGTTCAAATGGTAATCAATAGCTATATGACGGTACAAATTCAAATGGCAGCAATTTATTTACGCGGTAGGCTCCTAAATTTTTCTTCCATTCAAGCCCGGTGTCGTAAAACCCGTTTTTGTCTATAATAACGCCTGCATTGGCGTTATCCTGTAGCATAAAGGCTGGGTTTGCCCGGCGGTAGGTGATATAAACCTCACTGTCAGAATACTTTTTTTCATTAGGGTTAGCATCTTTCCCCAGCATAATAAATTTTTGCCCATCCTCGGTTTTTACTATGTGGTTGTACTTAATTCTGCTTATCTCATCCAACCTGTACTCTACATCGTAATAAATATTGTCTTTAGGGGTTTTATACATGGCAAAATAGTTTTGGTCCAGTTGGTTGGCCCACAGCGCACGTATAAAATGCATTCGCGAACCAAAATAAGCATCATCCCTGGCCTTAATTATGGCTTGTTTCTTTGCCGGTTTAAGGCCCGCTGTATCTTCAGTAAAAAAATAGTTCCCCTTGTATTGTGTTTTTAAGGGAGTGCGACTAAAGCCTGCCAAAAAGAAGGTGATCTTATACCCCAGCAGTTTGTTAGTTATCAATAACGGCTTATCAGCATCGGCGGTAAGCAGGTCCTGCTGTTTATCATACCTGAAATTTATATCCTGCGGATTTGCAATTACACAGTCATTGTCGTTAACGCCAATAAACTCATTCATAAATATCCGCATTGCCCTGCCCCTGCTTATCTTATCATATCTAACGGTTACTTCGGCTAATGCAATTGCTTTTGGCTTTAGCGCCAGGTTTAAATTGTCGCCTGCATATTCCTTAAGCATCAGGGTTTGGTAACCTAAATAGCTCAAAACAAGCAGTGCTTTGGTTTGCAGATTATTGCTTAACACAAAGTTGCCTTCACTGTCGGTTATAGTGCCCTGCGATGTGCCATCCAAATAAACGCTTACGTTCTCAATGGCCTTGCCCGTTCCGGCATCAGTTACCCTACCCCTTATTTGCTGGGCGCACAAAAGGGCGGGCAAAAAGAGAAGTATTGTTGCTGACAGGATTTTGCAAAATGATCTCAAGGTGATAAATGGCTGTAATACAATAATAATAAATATTCTACTTTTAAAATTGTAACAATACTACCCAACTAAGTGGGATTGTTAAGCCCTTAATTGTACACCGGACTTGCACCTGCAGACCAACACTTGCGATTATTGATTTGTCTTGCCCATGTGTTTAGCGCGCAAATCCCCGCCAAAAAAAGCGCCATCCACATACCCACGTTGCGCGCGTCAGAAAAATCGACTGCCGCCAGTCCGCGTCGCTTTAATCTTCCTCATCTGGCCGATCAACAACGGTTACTTCGTTTAGCATTATAACTTTACGCTTTAAAGCAATACTTAAAGTTTTACCCGCGTAATCAGTAATTTTTTGCGATTGATAGCCTACATAACTTATCGTAAGGGCGGAGTTGGTGTCTTTGCCCGGGTTGAGCGTAAAGTTACCTTCACTGTTAGTTATAGTTACCTGGTAAGTACCCTCTAAATAAACATTCACGTTTTCAAGCGGTTTACCTGTTGCGGCATCAGTAACACGGCCCTTAACGGCTTGCGCAAACAAAATGGCGGGCAGCAAGAGCAAAATGGCTACTGTAAGTACTTTTTTCATGGTTTTAATGCTTAGGTTTATTGGTAGCAATTTTTAATCACTACAAGATAGCTTGCTTTGGGTGATGATAAAATTAAAGTATACCAGGCCGTATATAACCGCGACTAACCGGCTTATGGCTGCGACATTGGCGAAAAAAGATCTATAGCAGAAGCATTTAGTTGCGAGGAGTATCCTTAATCATATACCAGTTAACCAGCAACAGCACCATCTGGTTGTAAGTATCCATACCCATGGGCTGATTGTTGGCCTTTAAAAAGTCGTTGTAAAACATGCCGCTAAGCGCACCCGCTTTACCGCGGAAAGACAGCCAGTACTTGCGTTCGGTTATAAAATCGTTGCGCACAATTGGCGAAATGCGCAACCTTAGCTCGTTACTGATCAGCGTATCGCGATGGCGCATGGCCCACATACATTCGCCTAATGCCATTTGGTATACAGAATAGCGCAGCAGTCTGTCGCGCGAGTTTACACCCGCTAAAAAGCCGGCAAAGCTGGCTTCGTCTTCGGCTCCAAAACCTGTTTGGTGGGATAGTTCATGGCAAGCCACTGCGGGGCGGGCATAAAGCGGCATCTGGTAATTCATCTGTGCTTCGCCCGTAAATGGATTGTAATAACCTGAGGTAGCCAGGTAGTTAACCAACGGCGTTAACATAGACGATTTTATCCCCGGATAATACGTGCGAAAGTTGGCCGAATCGGCAGATAGTTTTTTTATGGCCAATAAGGCGGTGTTGTAAATTTGGGTGTTTGTTTGCAGCGTGTCCTGGTGATTAATAAGAGTGCGGGTGGCGTTAGCGCTGTCAATAATTGCACGGGTAACAGTTTCTAACTGAGCGGTAGTGTAGGATGTATCGCGCAGGTTAAGCCGCTCTGCAGCAGAGGGGCGGTAGTAGTTCATCCCCCAAAATAAGTAGAACACAATATACGCGGCCTGTATGCCTATTATCAAACCGAGCAGCGCTTTGCCAACAACCTTAAACCTGCCTTTAAACAGTAAATAGATAAGGCGGCCAATAAAATAGATGAGGTAAATGATAACGACTATGTAAAGCACATCGCCCACACTAAACGGGAATAAGTTCAATATAGGATGCAGCACATAACAAACCGCCACATAAAAGCCCTGCGAGTAATAGCGCTCAACCGCAGCGGGGTAATTGGTAAATACATTGAGCAGCCAGATAACTAAAGCAAGGGCCGCTATAGCTATCCACCGTTTAATATGTGGGCTGATTTTGCGCATTGCAACAAATATAGGTTTGTGCAGGCATTGAGCACAAAAAAAGCGTCCCGATTGATCGGGACGCTTTTAGAAGCAAATTAGTTGCAATTATTTTACTGATACCGGTACTTCAACTTTTTCCCATACTAGTGAGAAACCGCTTGCTGATGTAACGTATTTAAGACGTTCTGTCATTGGCGCAGCCTTTGGTTTAACCGAAACAACTAACACATCCTTTGCAGGATCTTCGTTAGCGGTACCGTCTCTTTTAATACCCCATTGGCCAACCTCAGAGTTGAAAGTTATTTTCCATTCATTAGCTGTAGGTGTAGCAAAAAGGGTGTATTTACCCGCAGGTAATTTTTTGCCTTCAATAGTAACTTCTTTATCGGTAGTAAATGTAGTGGCCTGGTTTGCACCTGCTCTCCACATTTTATCGTAAGGCACTAATCCGCCCCATACAGTTCTGTTATCTACAGCAGGGCTGCCATAATTGATCTTGATGTTTGCGCCGCCGATTTTCGCGCTTACGCTGTCGCGCGGGCTTGTGCGTTGCTGTGCAAACGCTGTTGATGTTGTTAGCAATATTGCAACTGCAAAACATGTAGTTGCAACTAACTGTAATACTTTTTTCATGGTTGGTTTTTTAAGCTTAAAATTGATTGTAAACAAATATAAAATTATTAATTGTTGGCGCTAATATAACTGATTAGTTAGTAAACGCCATTTTTTAAAAAATATGTTAATTTTTAAAAACTAAATATTAAGGTGCTGTGTTTATATATGTGACTTGCATTGCAGTTAGGAATTGACCGTAAGGTTAACCATACCCTAAGGTTAAACAATTGTTGTGAGTTGGCCCTTGCCGTGAGGCAGGGGTTTTTTGTTTCTGCTTTATTTTAACCTGCCCGTAGCAACAAACCATTATTATACCTTAATTTGAAGCATGAAAAAACAGGAAAAGCTGTTTTACCTGCTGTTTATACTGCTTGCCCTTGCCGTTAACCTTAGCGGCATTAATCATGCTTTTTTTACTGACGACCCTGGCCTGTACGCCTCCATTGCCAAAAACATGCTTTACAAGCATGATTGGTTATCGTTATACAGTTATGGACAGGATTGGCTGGATAAACCACATTTTCCCTTTTGGATGGCCGCCGTAAGCTTTAAGCTGTTTGGTATAAGCGCCTGGGCCTATCGCCTGCCGGGGCTGCTGTTTTTTTCAATGAGCCTTTGGTATACATATTTACTGGGCAAAAAATTCTATACCGAGGAGATCGCCTTTATTGCTGTACTGATAGTGCTTACATCGCAGTATGTTATAATGAGCAATACCGATGTGCGTGCCGAACCCTACTTAATGGGCCTGATAACCGGCGCGATCTACCATATAACCTGCATTAACGATAGATTTAATTACAAAGACCTAGTGCTTGCCGCTTTGCTAACCGCTTGCGCGGTAATGACCAAAGGCGTATTTGTGCTGGTGGTTATTTACGGCAGTTTGCTGGGGCAACTCCTGTTTCAAAAAAAGTTTTTCAGTATATTTTCTTTAAAATGGATAGGCTTGTTTTTGCTTACCGTTTTGTTTACCGTGCCTGAAATATATGCCTTATATGTCCAGTTTGATCTGCATCCGGAAAAGTTAGTTTTTGGCAGGCAGGGTGTATCGGGCATCAAATGGTTTTTGTGGGATAGCCAGTTTGGCCGCTTTGTTAATAGCGGGCCCATCAGTCAGCAAAAATCTGGGGATGTGTTTTTCTACATCCATACCCTGCTTTGGGCATTTGCGCCTTGGTGCCTCATGTTTTACTATGCCCTGTACCAACGCGTACGCGGGATAGTGAAAGGTGAAAAACAAGTGGAATATTATACCTTGAGCGGCGGCGTGCTTTTATTGATACTCTTTTCGCTATCGCGATTTCAATTGCCTTTTTATACCAACATTATGTTCCCGCTATTTGCCTTAATTACCGCGCCTTACTGTTTTGATAGGTTAAATACCTGGGGAAGCCGCATCAGGGTAGTATCATGGTGGCTGTATATAGCGCTGTTTACGCTGGGCGTGTTTTTTATCAATTACTTTTTACAGCCTGATAACTACCTGTTCTTTGCCATAGCCTGCGTTGCTTATTTCGGGTTGATATCGTTCATCAACAACAGGGTAAAAACAGAAGGCGTAAAAAAGGTTTTCTTTATTGCTGTAGCGGCGGCATTGTTTGCCAACTTTTATATGGTAACTAACCTATATCCGCTATTAACTGCGTATAATGGACAAATAGCAGCGGCAAAATTTATACAACAACCAAAGTTTAATAACTACAGCGTTTACTCATTGAAACAGCAAAACAATGTTTTTCAATTTGAGTGCGACAAGCCGGTAGGCTACCTTCCATTAGATAAATTAAAGGGGCGGGTATCTCCAAATATTATCTGCTATGCCAACCAGCAATCCGTTGACTATCTGCAGCAGCAAAGCGTTCCGTTTACCATACTTGCATCATTTACCAATTATCCGCAGGAGCGTATATTGCCAGGCTTTATCAGTAAGGCAAAACGGAATACGGTGTTGGATAAGGTTTACCTGATCAGCAAATAGCTTATTGGTGTTCCTCATCAATACGGTAAACCAGTAACACTATCATTAAACCCAGCAAAGAGATCAAACCAAACGAGACGCGCAGATTTATGGCTTCCGCTACAAAACCTACAAATGGCGGAACCAACAAAAAACCCAGATAACCAACTGACGATATAGATGCCAGCGCAGTACCGCTGCTCATAGTTTTTGAACGCCCGGCCAATTGAAATATCATAGGTACTATGCACGATACGCCAAACCCTACCATAACAAAACCCAACGCTGCAGTTAACTGGTTAGGGAATAAAACAGACAACATTAAACCAACAAACACAAACAAGCCACTGCCGCGAAGCATATTTTTAATGCCAAAGCGGTTAACTATCGCGTCGCCAATAAAGCGGCCCACGGCCATAGCAATCATATAAACAACAAAGCCCTCGGTAGCGTTGCCTTTTGATACATGAATAACCTTCTCAAAATATACACCGCTCCAATCGTACATGGCGTTTTCGCAGGCCATGCAGCAAAAACAAATAAGGGCAAATGTGATCAACGATTTTTCGGGTAGTGTAAACAGTTTCCGTTTGGGCTGAGGTATGGGTGGCTGGTAAATGGTACCGGAGATAAACCAGAACGAACACGCAATAAGTAAAATACTTACCGCCAGCAAATGGTATGATGTGCTTAGGCCATAGTGTACTGCAAAATAGCCCAGGGCCGCTCCCGCAAAACCGGCCAGGCTCCATATACCATGAAAGTTAGCCATTATAGAACGGTCATATAACGACTGTACCGCTACCGCCTGCGCGTTGGTGGAAATATTAAATAAATTACGCGACGCGCCCAAAAGGAACAACACGGGCACCAATTGCCATACCGTAGTGCAAAACCCAAGCAAGCCCAGATCCACAGCAAACAGAACTCCACCAATCAACATAACTGCGCGGCTGCTGTATTTGCTTAGCAAGTGGCCGGTTATGGGTACAGTTACCATCAGGCCAATGGGCATGGCAAATAAAATGCCGCCCAATTCAGCTTCGTTTAAGTTGAGTTGCTTCTGAATATAAGGGATGCGCGATGCCCAGGTGGCATACCCAATTCCCGACAGGAAAAAGAAAACTGCATTTGCCCGGCGTAATTGCTGCGGGGTTCGGTGTTCGGTTGATCTTTTTAGCACAATTGCTGCAAAGTTATTGGAATAAGCTGAAATTATTTTTTAAACGCTCCAAAAACTAAAATATCAGAACTAATGTACCGCTAACAATAAGCGCTGTGGCAATGCCCGTTTTTAAAGTAATAGGTTCGCCTAAAAACAATGCAGATAATACAATAGCCAGGGCAACGCTCAATTTATCAACCGGAGCCACCTGAGAAACCTTTCCTAATTGCAGGGCTTTAAAATAGCATAACCACGATAATCCTGTTGTAATGCCGGACAGAATAAGAAATATCCAATTTTGGCGACTTAGCGTAGCAATTGTATCGCCTGTTCCTTTAAAGGCAACTACAACCCAAGCCAAAACTACAATAACTACGGTACGAATAGCCGTAGCCAGATCTGAGTCTATTCCCTTGATTCCGACCTTCGCGAACAGCGCGGTCAGGGCCGCAAAAAGCGCCGATAGTAAGGCATATATCCACCACATAAGTTATATAACAACTATTTATAAGCAAGATAGATTAAAATACTTCACTTATCACAAATTAAATTTTTATAACTTTTATGTAAAATTTTATAATTATTTTTGAGAAATTGAGTTTGTATAATCATTGGCAAACTTTACTGATTGACTATTCTACTGATATAATGGCTAAAAAAACTGATTTTATTTACTCAGAAGTTTCTGAACCGCACCGTAAACGCACCAAACAAATTTTAAAGGAATTTCCTGGCTTAAGAAACCTGATAGGCAAAAACCCCAATACAATCTGGGCTATAATTGGCTTAGTTTCTTTCCAGGTAGTTTTAGCATGGTTTCTTCGTGACCAGTCGTGGTGGTTGGTGTTTGGGGCAGCTTATTTTTTAGGTGCCTTTGCTGATCATGCTTTGTTTGTAATGATACATGAATGTGCCCATCAGTTGATATTTAAAAATAAATCGGCCAATCGCTGGGCCGGTATTTTGGCTAATACGCCGCAAATTTTCCCAAGTTCCATATCATTTGAGCGTTATCATATAAAACATCACTCTTTTCAAGGCGTGCATGAGCTGGATGCTGATCTACCCAACAAATGGGAGGCTAAACTAATAAACAACTCGTTTTTAGGCAAAGCGCTTTGGTTGCTTTTTTACCCGTTATTTCAGGTATTCCGCCTTTCGCGCTTACGCGAAATACAAACTTTTGATATATGGATAGTAACTAACTTGTTGGTACAGGTAGCCTTTACTGCTGCCATATATTACTTTATGGGTTGGCATTCATTGGCATTCCTGCTTTTAAGCTTTTCCTTCTCGGTAGGTTTACATCCGTTGGGTGCACGCTGGATACAGGAGCATTACTTAACCCATAGTGTTGAGCAGGAAACTTACAGCTATTATGGCGGCCTTAACACCGTAGCATTTAACGTGGGTTTTCACAATGAGCACCATGATTTTCCTTCTATCCCCTGGAATAAGCTGCCAGAGATAAAGAAAACAGCACCGGCGTATTATGATACTTTGTTCTATCATAAATCATGGACCATGCTGTTCTTCCGCTTTCTTTTTGATAAAGAGATATCGTTGTTTAACCGCATATTACGCAAAGAGCGAGGTAAAGTTGCTTTAACAGACGTGTCAAAACCTGATGTTGAAATGCAGATCAACTAAATTAAGACCATCTTAATTATTACGCTATTTTTGCGGTATGTTATTCCCCCGGATGAGCAAGAGCAAAAAGCGCAGATACATTGCTATCGTAGTAATACTATTGTTTATTGGGGCTTATGGTCGCCACCGTTATTTACGTAGTAAAATTACCATAACAGGGTTGCTTAAGGACAGAGCCATGAGCGAAACATCGGGCATGGCGGCTTCAGGTATTAGCGATAGCTTATTTTATGTTCAAAACGACAGCGGCGATACAAGCCGCTTTTTTGTTATAGATGCCGAAGGAAAACCTTTTAATACGGTTTATTATAATGGCGATGATAAGCTTACAAAAGGTGTTGATGATTGCGAAGATATTGCTGTAGGGCCGGGGCCGGAAGCCGGCAAAAGCTATATTTATATTGGCGACATTGGTGACAATGGTGCTAACAGACCCATTATTATTGTTTACCGGATAGAAGAAAAAAAGAGTTTGCTAAACGGGGCAAGTAAAACGGCGAAAGCCAGCCCTATATATTTACGATATCCGGACAAGCCAAAGGACGCTGAAACGTTGATGATAGACCCGCTTGAAAAGCTACTTTATATTGTAACCAAGCGAGGTGATGCTGTTGGCGTTTATACAACTCCATTAAATTCAAACGCAGGCGACACTGTTACCTTAACCAAACGGTCCACTCTATCATTTAGCGGTATAAAACCGTTAAAATGGATAACCGCCGGCGATATTTCAAAAGATGGCAGGCATATTTTACTGAAAAGCTACCAGGAGATCTACTACTGGGAACGCAAACCAAATGAAAGCATTTGGCAGGCTATGCAAAGAAAGCCGGTTAACCCGAATTACGAAGAGGAAAGATTAGGCGAATCTATAGCGTTCAGCGCTGATGGTAAGGGCTTTTACACCACAAGCGAGGGTGTGTTTGCCCCGATATTTTATTATAAAACGCCGTAACATTTTTGTTAAAAAAACATCTATATTTAGAAAACCGAAAAAATAAAACAGTATGAAGAAAAAATTTACCATGGCAGCGCTGCTTGTTTGCTGTGTTGTTGCTGCATTTGCGGCATTTGCTGACCTTACCGGAAAATGGAAGGGCACATTAAAATTTGACGATTTTGAACTGCCGCTAACCTATACATTTAAAGTTGACGGCGAAAAACTAACCGGCTCAATTGGGTCTGACCAAGGCGAAAACCCGATTTCTGAGGGTAAAATAAAGGGCGCCGATTTTTCATTTACACTGGATTTTAACGGAGAAAAAATACCTCATACAGGTAAATACTATGGCGATTCTACTATTGTCTTTTCCGAATTTCAGGGCCAGAAAAATCGCGTTAAACTTACCCGCGCCCAATAACAGCTTATAAAGAGTAGTCCAGCCGGTTAAAACCGGCTGGATAAAAAGATAATAAACCGAAAATCATTATGAAAAGAAAAATCTTTGTTGCAGCGCTACTTGTTTGCTGCGTTACTGTTGCGTTTGCAGCATTTGCCGACCTAACCGGAAAATGGAAAGGCACCCTAAAATTTGGCGACAATGAAATTGAATTAAACTACACCTTTAAAGTTGATGGCGAAAATCTTACCGGCTCCATTGGTACCGGGCAAGGTGAGTTTCCAATTACTGAAGGAAAAATAAAAGGTAACGATTTTACATTCTCGCTTGATTTTAACGGCAATAAAATACCGAATGTGGGTAAGTATTATGGTGATTCAACCATTATAACGCAAGATTTTAATGGTAATAAGTCTAAAATTAAACTTACACGTATACCATAAGCATTAAATTAAATAAACCGAAAACCCAATTATTATTATGAAAAAAAGACTGTCAATTATCGCGCTGCTTGTTTGCAGCTTCGCTGTTGCATTTGCAGCATTTGCCGACCTGAACGGAAAATGGAAAGGCACATTAAAATTTGGCGATTTTGAACTGCCGCTAACCTATACATTTAAAGTTGACGGCGAAACTGTAACTGGCGCTTGCTCTACAGAGCAGGGCGACCTGCCTATTTTAAATGGCAAGATCAAAGGAAGTGATTTTACTTTTGCTTTAGATATTCAAGGCCAACAAATGCCGCAAACCGGTAAATTTTATGGCGACTCAACTGTTATAACTTCAGAGTTCCAGGGCCAGAAAACCCACGTTAAATTGCTACGTGCTCAATAACCGTATGCAATGAAAGAAAAGGCCGCAAATGTTTTTGCGGCCTTTTTTGTTTTTACCCCTTTGTTGCGCTACTTTTGCAACGCATGTTAAACCGCGTTACCTCCATCGTTTTACTTGTTGCGCTGCTATCGGCCAACTTTTCGCGTTTGTTTGTATATGCCGGTTTTGAACTTAACAAAGAATACATTGCCACCCAGCTTTGCGAGAATAAAGACAAACCCCTGCTGCATTGCAACGGGCATTGTTACTTTATGAAAAAAATTAAGCAGGCACAGGAAAAAGAAAAAAGCAATGAGCGCGAAACGCAAAAAAACCTTTTTCAGGAGGTGTTTGTAAAATCGTCCAATTCTGTAAAATTCTTTTCAAAGGTGGTAAGTATTATAGCTACCCCTTATAAAATGCCCGGCGCAACACCTTTTCCGGGCGTTGTATTTCAGCCTCCGCAATTAGCATAATATTCTCTCTTCTCTTAGTGTATTTTTCGCATCTACGGCTTGCTCCGTTTGTCGTTTGATCTATAATATACCCTAAGTAATCAACTCTTTTATGCTAATCCCGGGGAGAAAATCTCCCCTAATAATATTTTGGTGAAAAAGTACTACTTATTCATTTTACTGAACCTGCTTACAATTGCAGCGTTCAGTCAAATAAAAGGCACCGTTACAGATGCCGTAACACACGAGGCCCTGGCCGGCGCGGTTATAAGCGACGGCACCAACAGCCTTGCGCAAACAAACACGCGCGGAGAATTTAGCCTTTCGCAACAATCGTTAACAACCTTAAAAGTAAGCATGGTGGGTTACACCCCACGTACCATTATTGCTGTTAATGGCGCTTCTGTTACTGTTGAAATGGAACCCTCAACAACTGATCTGCAAACCGTAATTGTATCTGCTAACCGCGAGGGCCAGGCCCGCCGCGATGCTCCTATCGCCATCAGCAAGATCAACTCCACTTTAATAAAAGATACTAAGGCAACGGCTTTGTATCAGCTGATAAACAAAACTCCCGGGGTTTATATGGTAAATCTGGGTAACGAGCAGCACACCATGTCTATACGGCAACCTATTACTTATAATGCATTATACCTTTATATGGAAGATGGCCTGCCTATACGACCAACGGGTATATTTAACCACAACTCACTGTATGAGATCAACATGTCGGGCGTAAAAGATATAGAGGTGATAAAGGGGCCTGCATCCTCATTATATGGCAGTAATGCCATTGGTGGAGCCATCAACTTTATTACACAAAGCCCGCCTGCCGGTTATGCGGGTAACGTAGCTATACAAGGTGATAATTACAATTATCGGCGCGTGGATGCAGATGCCGGATTCACAAAAGGCAAGTTTGGTTTGTTTGTAGGTGGCTATGCGGTAAGGCAAAGAAATGGCTGGCAGGACTATTCAGATTTTGATAAAAACTCCATCAACCTAAAAATGACCTATGCTGCTACAGATCGTACCAAACTGACCTTTGCATCGGCCTATAATTACCTGAATACACAAACTCCGGGGAGCTTGGACGCAACCAGGTTTTACAGCCGCAGTTATGGCAGCAACCAGCGTTTTACCTATCGCCGGGTAAAAGCTTTCAGGGCATCGGTTAAACTGGAACATAGCTGGAGCGAAAAGAGCAGCACGTTTATCACAGCCTTTACGCGCGCTAATTCTACCGCGCAATTGCCAAGTTATTTTATATCAGATGTGCGCAGTAATACGGGTGCGTACTTAAGCTCTAACGGGCAGGTTAATGATCAGCGCCTGCAAAGCTATGGCCTGTTGGCCCAGCACCGTATAAATATGGATTTTCTTAAATCGCGATTAATTATTGGGGGATATCTGGATAACAGTCCCAGTTCTTTTTATTCGCAGTTTTTAGATATTCAGAAGGATGTGGCCAAAAACTATTATACAGGTTTTACTAATACCGGAACATACTTAGATGATTATAACATAAAGCTATTTAATACCGCGGCCTATGCTCAATATGAGTTGAACCCGGTTGAACCATTACGGATAGTTTTGGGATTACGTTATGACCATGTGCATTACAATTTTAACAACAACCTTACAGCAGGTACCAAATACAAACAACACGAGGTTAACGACTTTAATATTGTGGCGCCAAAGCTTGGGCTTACCTACAATTTTGGCAGTAATACAGGTTTGTACGCCAATTACAGCGTCGGCTTTCAACCACCCGAGACGGGCGATCTTTACAGCGCAAGGCAGTTAACCCCGCTTAAGCAGGCCACTTTTAATAATTACGAAGTTGGCGGATGGTTCTCTGCACTTAACAAAAAAATATATGTTGAAGTGAGTTTGTACGATCTGGAAGGACGCAACGAGATCATTAATCAATTACTGCCCGATAACACCACGCAAAATAAAAACGCGGGCGCTACACGTCACCGTGGCATTGAATATGCCGTTACTTACGCGCCATCGCAGCAATTAAGTTTCAGGTTTAGCGGTACCAACGCCAAACATTCGTACTTAGACTATAGCGAGGTAAGCACTAACTTCGCTACAAATACCAGTACAGTGACAGTTTACAACGGTAACCGAATGAATAATGCACCGGCCTGGATTGCCAATAGCGAGCTTACATACAAGCCAGGATTCATTCCGGGCTTCAGAATAGCCGGCGAATGGCAGCATATTGCGAAATTTTTTACCAACCCTGCCAATACAAAAAGCTATAGCGGCTATGATATTTATAACCTGCGTTTAGGCTATGAGGCCAAGCAAAACGCGCTAAAGGGCTTTGGCATATGGTTTAATGTATTAAATTTAACCAACAAGTTGTATGCCACCAACGTTACCAGCAACCAGTATGGCGATACCTATACCGCAGCACCACCGCGCACCTACACATTGGGTCTAAGTTATTCCTTCTCAAAAAACTGATGATGAAAAAAAGCACAGCCAACAATCAGGCAGCAAAAAGGCGTTTTTATAAATGGCACAGAATAATAGGGTTAACAGCACTTACTCCTATAATAGGCTGGACAATAAGCGGCCTTTCACATCCACTAATGTCAAACTGGCTGCGACCGGCAATACCCAAAGAAGTTTTTGCCCCGGCAACACAAGATAAAATTGCTCCGGCGGTTACGCTGCAGCAGGTGTTGGCTATGCATAACATTCAACAGGTTAGAAACTTCAGCTTAATAAAGTTTAACAAAGGCGCGTATTATCAAATACTGGACAAAGACAGCGTATCTAACTACTATTCCGTTGCCGATGGTAGTTTTCTGCCCCACGGCGATAAAGCCTATGCCGAGTATCTGGCCCGTTATTTTACCCAGGATAGCATATCGGCAATAAAACAAATGACTTTTCAAAATACGTTTGATAGCCATTATCAACCCATAAACCGGTTGTTACCCGTTTGGAAAGTAACTTTTGACCGACCGGATGGAATGGACGTGTACGTGGAAACCGCGCAAAGCCGCATGGGTACTTTTAATAATAATACCCGCAAATTTTTTCTGGTGCTATTTGAACAAATGCACACCTGGAATTTTTTGGCTGACATTGGCGGTGAGCAGCTAAGGATAATTGTGTTGATGGTCGCCGTAAGTTCGATATTCCTCGCTATGCTGAGCGGCTTAATTGTTTACGGATTATTTTGGAAGAAATTTAAAGAGGTAACACAGAAGAAGAAAAATAACAGTAGGGATGATAAGCGTATCATTCACCGCTATCACCGGCAATTAGGGCTCATCATGTCGGCATTGATGTTAACCTTTACTGTAAGCGGCGGGTTTCACTTATATATTACATTGCACAATTACAGCGAAAAAAGCAACAATTATCAGCAATTGATCAATGTGCAGGACTTAAAAGTTTCTAATCTTGATCTGCCAATTGCAGATAGCAGCATTCTGCGGGTGGGCCTGGCTAAATTTAATGACAAAACCTATTACCAGGTATTAACCAACAAAAAGCAAGTACGCTATATTGATGCAACCAATAACGAGGAGTTGCAAGACGGTGATGCCGTTTATGCCCGTTACCTGGCAGCTTATTACCGCAATTTCAGGCACGGCGGAAATACAGAAAGCGGCCAGTTATCCAACGCGGTAACCGTTACACCTGTAAAGCAGTTCACCAATGATTATGGCTTTATTAACAAGCGCCTGCCGGTTGAGCAGGTTAGCTATGATAGCGGCGACGATTGGTATATTGAAACCACATCGGCAAAATTGGCTACTAAAGTGACGGGGATAGACCGCGCAGAGGGACTAACTTTTATATTTTTGCACAAGTTTTTCTGGATGACCTGGGCAGGCAAAGACATACGCGATATAGTAAGCATGCTTGCCGCGCTTGGCATTTTGATAGTATCTTTATTGGGCCTTACAGCCTTTATAAAAAATAAATAGTTATGAAATCAATTATTGGCGGATTTGCATTTGTATTGCTGAGTTTGGTGGCTTGCAGCGGTTCTGAATCGACGAAAGTGGAGAAGAAATATAAATACGTTTGCACTATGCATCCCGAAATTGGAGCTGATAAGCCCGGTGTTTGCTCAAAGTGCGGCATGGACCTGGTAGAACGAGATACTACTAAATAATGAATGCCCCCTGTATCGGGGGCATTCATTATTATTTACCTAACTCATCCGCGCTTGGACCGTAGCTGCCCGGGAGGGGTATATCCAGCAGGCGTAAAAACACACCCAGCTGTGCCCTATGATGAATAGTCTGACTGATTGATATTCTGATGGTTTCATATTTATTCATATCAGCCAATACCTGATCGCCGTTACGCAATACCCAGGGTTTTTCAAGGTCTGCTTCGTTAAAAGCTTGCAAATGCGCGCGGCCATCGGCGTATGATTGTTCAAAGAATTCGAGCAGATCAGCCGTATTATCTATTGTACTTGGCTCGTAGGGTACAGCTGCAAAATCTAAACCATCAGTAGTGATAGCCATAGTTACCCATGCAGGCAGTTCGGCAATGTGAGTGGTTAATTGCTGAAGGTTCATGCTTTTAGGATGCGGCCTCCAGTCAAACTTGTCTTCAGGAACCAGTTTAAGGAATTTACGGGTAGTTTGAGCTTCCTGCTCAATTTCTTTTAATAGGATTTCGATAATTGTCATGGCTTGTTGTTTTTGTTGATACAAAGAAACCACACGCCAGTGACAGCCCTATGTCAGCAGGTTTTTGGGTAATGAAAGTTTTTTGATTTTTTTATCCCGCTGCTTTACGTTCGCCTTTATCCTGATCGCCTTTCAGCTCTTTTATCTCCATTTCAAAGGCGCGCATACGGGCATGCAGAATTTCAAGTTCGGTACGCATCATTTGTATTTCGGTAATTAATTTGGCTGATTCGGGCTTGCCGATATTTTTCTCCCCGGTACCTAAAATCAGCCACTCGGGCGAATATTTTAACTGCAGGCAAAGTTTGCGGATGAGGTAATAGCTAACCTCCTGTTTTTTGTTAATTACCTTGCTTATAAAACCCTGATCGACACCAATAACACCGGCAAGTGCCAGTTGGCCGCCATGCTCCTTTACTATTATTTTAATGCGTTTTACTATACCCTCGTCAGACAACATATGGCTGCAATTATAAACAATGTATATGCAAAACAGAAATACATCAGTATATAAAGCAGCGCAAATTGTTTAAAGGTCAATTACCTTCATTTGCAGGTTCTGCAGCTTCTCACTATAGTCTTTTAGCGATATTTTCTTATCTGCATAGGCAGCTTCCAACTGCTCCAGTTCCTTTATCAGCTGTTGCTTGCGGGGTGATGCGGCAGGGCCGTTGTTATCGCCGGATTTAACGCCATTCTCAAATAACTTACCATAAATTGCCTTTAGCTTACGCTCAACCGACTGCACCATTAATAGTGATGGTGCCTCTTCTGGTTCTATCGAAAATTCCTTTAGCCTGCTTTTTTGCTTTCTGCTGTTAAAAACAATTATTATAACAATCAGAAATCCTGATCCGATAAAATAAGGTAGGTAATCCATAATGAATTTAATGTTAATGGTTTGCTTTATGCTTAAAAGCTTGTTAAATAAAAGGTAACAATTGGTGTGTTAATATTATTAAAATATTAATTACAAAAAAAGGGGCTAAAGATATTTTTTACAAATACTTTAACCCAAAAAGCTATAAAGCAGGTACGCTTATTTTAATTAATGGTTGTGTTTTTTATGGATATCCTTAACCAGACAAAGTTTCTTTATGTCGTCAATCTTAATAACAAATGGCGCGTATTTAAGCCTGTTACCAACCATTTCTGTAACGTTATCTGAGTGGGCAATTACCTCATCGGGGGTGTTGCCGGCTAAAAGCCTTTTATACATGCGATAGTCTCCCCATTCTATATAATATACTTCGCCGGGAAGGATCTTTTTATCGTGAATTATCTTTAACGCAACCCAGCACCCATTCTCCAGATAAGGATACATGGAATGCCCCCAAACGGGTAAAGCAAAGTCGCAATCTTCAATTCCGGGAAAGTTCATCCGGCCAACGGCTTGCTTATCGTTTATATCATTATACACTTCAACGCCCGATGCCGTGGCGATAACTTCAAACATAGGTATACCCTGCCCCATTGGTTGCGCCATAGCAATTTCGGCAGGCTTGCCTTGCTCCAGCACATCTTTAAAATATTCTTTAAATATTCTGAATTTTTCGGGATCAATATTCTGTCGGCTCTTAATTATCTCTGTAATAGAACTTGCGGAATTAAAACCAAGTATCTCCGCCAACTGGGCGTTTCCGGTAAAAGCCCTACCCTTGAGCTGGTTATAAAGAATGATAAATTCCAATGTCTCGGGCCTTACGGTTTTTATTTTGTTTGGCTTTTCTGTGGCTTCCATAATGTTAATAATTTATTTAAAATTTTCTTTAAATTAAAGATTATTCTTTATATATTTGTGCTCAACACAGCAATATTAAGGTATATAATCAATTTATCCAAATAAAATAAAGAAAATAAAGATAAAAATGAATTTACCACCATAAACATCTCCAGCCTGCCAGTAAACTACCAGTAAAAACTTATAATACAATAGTATGTACCTTATCTATTCTGCATTACAGCACCCGGTAACACCTGATACCGAAGAGCAAACCACCCCAAACGAAAAGCACTTGCGTTATAACGCTTATAAAGCCGTGTGCGAAAAATACCGGCATGAAATTGCCGCCATACAAAAGTACTTCCCTAATTGGAAGCCCCGCTTTGACAGGTGAATAAACAAAACCAATAACCGCCCCGCCCGGGGCACATAAATTAAAAAAATGATAAAGATCTCGCAAAAAACAAAAGACGCGATATGGTGGATGATCATATCAGTAGATTACGATTACAGCCGCATAAGCATAGCTGACCATGAAATTAGTGACGATGTGTTAACGCTTTGGCTGGAGGATAAACACGACTTTAAAAATACGTTAGAAGAGTGCCTGGAACTGGCCCTTCCGTTAAAAGAGCTGGCTAAAGTAATAAGGGCCGAAGGCATGAATAGCTACGAGGGAACAAAAATGCATCCGCGCAAAGGGTTTATTTATAAAACCCGCATAGAAGTAAACGAACCTGTACGCTGGTATAAAGAAGATGCATCATTAACCGAACAACAATGGGCCAGGGAGGCGGTTGTAAAAACGCTGCTAACCCAACTTGTAGAAAACGAAGTGGCTGATACCGCAATTAAATATGCTGTTTAGCATATTAATCATAATTTTTTCGTATATTTGTATCCACCTGGATCAAGAAAGTAAAGTTTATTTTAAACGGAGATCAAAAGTTCCGGTTGTTTTATAAAACGATGAGGCTTTTCCTTGCCTGGAAAGTATCGTATAAAAAGTTCCTTTGGTAAGGGTACTGTCCTGTTGAAACTTGGTCAGGTTAATTTTACCCATATCG
Source organism: Mucilaginibacter calamicampi (assembly GCF_042676765.1). Classification (NCBI taxonomy): domain Bacteria; kingdom Pseudomonadati; phylum Bacteroidota; class Sphingobacteriia; order Sphingobacteriales; family Sphingobacteriaceae; genus Mucilaginibacter; species Mucilaginibacter calamicampi. Next base: position 77,294 of record NZ_JBHTHU010000005.1, on the reverse strand, counting down.
CGCACACTTATATATTTTGATAGGGTGTATTGCACTGCAGGACTATCGTCTTTACTAAACAGCAGTTGGCTTCCCGCTATAGTTGTGTTAGTGTCAGCCCTGGCCACACCCGCCGAGCTAATACCAAAACTAACGGTATGTGCCTTGTTTATAGCAGTAATACCGAAATATTTGTTGCTATCCAGATCAACACTTACAAAGGCGATGGAATCTGTAGCTGCATCAAAAACATAAGTTGAATCTCCCATATCTACTTTTAAAAGGCCTTTAAGGGCGAGAAAGGTGCCGGGAGCATTTAAATTTATAGCCGTATTGAGCGAATCGTTTTTAGCACCGGCCTTTAAGCCAACAGGCACCTCATCCTCTTTTTGGCAAGCCGAGAACGCGGCCAAAAGAAGAAAGAGAAAAACTATGTTTTTAAAAACTTTCATAGGCAAAGCCACAGATAACAAATATAATATAATTGTTGTATGCAGGTGTAGGTTTAACACAATTTAACACTGTAAAGAAAAATAATTTCAAAATCACTTTAAAATGCTAAATATTTTAGTTATATTTGTATCACTTCTATGCCAAACGGCACACAAATCATAATGAAAAGTTTTAAAAGATCATTTAAAAACCGGGCAGAGTTATGCGTGCTGGTAGACGGATACTTTAAGTATATTGAAGGAGAATACCGCATAGAAAACAAGCCGGCAAAAAAGGACGGCGAACAGCCAACAACGCAGAAAATTACTATTCGAGAAGCTGAACCGGCTACAATTGCCTCGCTGGTATTTCATTTGGGCTTCAACAGCCGCGAAGAGTTTGACGCAATGGAAAAAAAAGGGCTATACGCTGCTATACTAAAACGGGCCCGGCTGCGGGTTGAAGCGGCATACGAAAAAAGGCTACTGCAGCCCTCGCCCAGCGGTGCTATGTTTGCCTTAAAAAATATGGGGTGGAGTGAAAAGGCAGATGCGGAAAAAACAACTCCGAACATTGCAACATCACTTACCATAAAACTTGTGGAAACCGGCCAAACACCTGTATCAAACGAGCGGGATGTAATACTGGATTAGCTTCCCTTAAACTAAAAACATTGTTTTACCTATGAAGAACTCAGCAGAAGTGTTGGCTTTATTGACGACTGGACCAACAAAACTGTAAATACGGTTGAAGGAAATACCAATGAAGCAGGCAGCCGAGAAGGTGATGGGGTTTATAGAAAAATTAGATTAACCAGGCAGATCTATGCCGTAACCCGATTTATAAAATGAAACACAAGCATCTTTTATTATCATTCTGTGTTTTACTTTCGGCATGCGCTAAAAAAACATTACTAATTGACAGTAATACATTTTCGCATCAAATTAAAACCAGTACCGATACTTCTATACAAAAAACAACTTCAACAACGGACAAAACCATCACCTTCATTAACAGATCTATTGATACTAACATAGTCTTTACCGGACAATCGCTTAGCGGATATTTAATCCCATCCAAATGGTTAAATAAAGACACGAGCGCGCATTTTGAAAATGATGACCTTGAGCTAATTCTTCAAATTGATAGAGTGGGCAACGCAACGGCCACAGCAATTCCCAGAAGAAAAACTATAAAAGCAAATGCTTTTGAACGCATTGCCGTGTACAATGATATAACCAAAACAGAAAACACTAAGATCGAAGGTAGCAAGCTTGAAAAAGGTAAAACCAGTTTTTCAACCCAACATATTGAAAAGGAAACAAAAGGAAATTCTTCAATCGGCTTTAACTTATTTATGGTGGTATTATTAGTAGTTGGTTTGATTCTCCTTGTCCGAAAAATCGGTTTCTTAGGAAGATTATTCGGATAAATATAATAGAGAAGTGCCCGAAACGAGATTCGAACTCGTACATCCTTACGAATGCCACCCCCTCAAGATGGTGCGTCTACCAATTTCGCCACCCGGGCCTTTAATTATTCAGTCCGGATGCTAAATCAAACTTAGATTTATGCATCCGGACTTTTTTTTGGATGTGCCCGAAGAGAGACTCGAACTCTCAAGAGACAATTCTCAACGGCTTCTGAGACCGCAACGTTTACCAATTTCGCCATCCGGGCATATAAGCGAATAGAACACCCGCGCTTATTCGGGGATGCAAATATAACGGTTTAGGTTAATTTGCCGTTTAAATAAATAAAATATACTAACGCAAATTTTCGTTAGAGCAAATACCTTAATTTAGGTAAAACGCCGCTTATTATGAAACTTTTATATCTGCTTTCGTCTGTGCTGGTTTTATTAGCAACAGCTACCCTGTTAAATGCACAAAACATCTGGGTAATTGAAACAAATAAATCGGTAAGCATCCGAGGCTTATCTGTGGTGAATAACAAAGTGGCTTGGTTAAGTAGTAGTCGCGGTTATACGGCAATTACCCTTGATGGCGGCCTTACATGGAACTGGCAGCAGGTTAAAGGTTTTGAAAAGTCAGATTTCAGGGATATCGAGGCTTTCTCTGATAAGGAAGCTATAATTATGAGTTCGGGTACACCGGCATTGATATTAAAAACTACTGACGGAGGCGCCAATTGGCAACTGAAATATCGCAATGATGATAAAGCGTATTTTTTAGACGCAATGGATTTTTCTAACAAAAAGCACGGCTTAATTTTAGGTGACCCAATTGATAAAAAATTTCTGTTACTTGAAACGAATGATAGCGGTGACAGTTGGCACAAATTTGCTAATCAGCCTGATGCTGAGGAGGGGGAAGCTGCTTTTGCAGCCAGCGGAACATGTTTGAGGATAGGTGATAAAGAGGCAGTGGGTTTTGTAACGGGAGGAAAAATATCAAGACTCATAACAACTGGGCCTAAAAATAGTAACTGGGTGTATACTTCTCTTCCGGTTAGCCAAGGTAAAGACAGCCAAGGCGCTTTTTCTTTAGATCGAACCGTGTCTTTGTTTGTCGGTGGAGATTATGTAAGTAATAAAAAGTCTGAGGGAACAGCTGCTTATTATGATACCACCAGTGGCATAGCATATAAACAAAGTAGCATTCCTTCCGGCTATCAGTCTTGTGTTGAAAATATTGGCCCGGAGACATATTTTTCTACAGGTACTTCAGGCAGTAACTTAACGAAAGATAACGGTCATACTTGGCATCAAATTGACACCAACAGCTTTAACGTTTGTCGCAAAGCAAAGCGCGGAAAGTTGGTATTATTAGCCGGAGATAAAGGTAAAATAGGCATTTTGACACTATAGATTACTGTGAATGAAGCGCTTAAAATTATATTAAAAAATACCTTGCAGCGTATTTCTATAAACCCTATATTTGCACCACTTTAAACAAATCGTTTAAATGATTCCGTAGCTCAGCCGGTAGAGCATAACACTTTTAATGTTGGGGTCCTGGGTTCGAGTCCCAGCGGGATCACAAAGACCACCCAACAGGTCGAACGTTTTGAAGTAAGGCCTCTTGAAAAAGAGGCTTTTTTTGTTTAAACCAACTTCTTATGAAACAAATTCCGCGTTTTTCATAAAATCTCGTCAGAAAGCCACCAAAGAAGATTTAGCGCCAACTTATGTTCAAGTAATTGTAAAAGGTGGCCGTACGGAGTTTTCCCCGCGCGAAAAATCCATCCTGAATATTGGGATAAAAAATCTGTAACCGCCACAATTGGTTGCTGACTATAAACTATGAGGCAGGTGTTTTTAAAAAGAGGCTAAATAGGAAATGAACTTTTATTTTCTAACACTTTTCTAAGAATGTAGGGTCTTTGTAATTAAAAAACAGAATCAATTTATTTATTTTAGTAAACCATATATTCATAATTTTTCTTCTAAAAATGTTATGCTGAATTTTGATTTTAGGTTAAGGGTTTTCTACGAGGTTTCAAAACGTTTAAGTTTTACGAAAGCTGCTGAAAAATTAAGTATAACACAGCCTGCTGTGAGTAAGCATATTCAAGAGATGGAGCAGCAATTAAACGTTCGGTTGTTTAACCGTAACGGAAATAATATAAAAATAACAGAAGCAGGCGAATTAGTTCTTGTGTATGCCTCCAAAATTCTTACCGCCTACAATAATCTCGAATCAGAGTTGTCGCAACTTGCAGATATATCAGGCGGTGTAATTCATATCGGAGGAAGTACTACCGTAGCGCAGACTGTGCTTCCCAAATTATTGGCGTTATTAAAAAAAAATCATCCTAAAATTTCCTTCACATTTGTACAGGGAAACACTGACTTTATTACGCAACAGGTAATTAACGAAGCAATAGATATTGCTATAGTTGAGGGATCAAAACACAATCCGCTTATCAATTATTCACCGTTTTTAAAAGATGAACTAGTTTTGGTGACGGGCTCTAAAACTAAACTTGCGAAAAAGGGCGAAATTAATGTAGAAGAATTGTATGAGTTGCCGCTTGTAATGCGCGAAGCAGGTGCCGGAACGCTCGAGGTTATCCAGCAAGCGTTACAGACAGCAGGACTTACGCTATCAAAACTTAATATAGACATTGAACTTGAAAGCATCATCGCAATAAAGGAGTATTTACTGTATTCTGAGGCAGCCTCATTCCTTTCAGTTCAGTCGATAATCAACGAATTAAAGTATCAGCAGTTGTCCATTGTGGACATTGAAGACTTGCAAATTCTTCGGGATTTTCAGTTTATCCAACTACATGGAAACAACTCCAAATTAATAAGCTTTTTCAAACGCTTCTGCTTAAGCCATCATAACTAAAAGTGATGGCATATCACTTTTAATCATTTGAATCCGCTGCTCTGGTTGTTCACTTTTGTACAAAGAAAACAACCAAATGGAAAAACCAATCATAACAGATTTATGTATTATAGGGGCCGGCCCAGTCGGCTTATTTGCAGTATTTGAGGCGGGATTGCTTAAAATGCGCTGTCATATTATAGATGTACTACCTCAAGTAGGCGGGCAGTTGTCCGAAATTTATCCGCAGAAGCCCATTTATGATATTCCTGGTTTTCCAGTAATAAATGCTCAAAACTTAGTAGAAAACCTGATGGAGCAAATAGCGCCTTTTAAACCAACATTCACACTCGGGCAACGCGTAGATGAGATATCAGCGCCTGAGCCGGGCAGGTTCTTCATAAAAACCAATGAGGCCACTGTTGTTGAGGCAAAAGTAATTGTTATAGCCGGTGGATTGGGATGCTTCGAGCCGAGGAAGCCCAGTATTGAAAACCTTATTATGTACGAAGGAAACGGAGTTAACTATTTTGTAAAAAATCCTGAGCTTTATAGAGGGAAAAATGTTGTGATTGCAGGTGGCGGAGACTCTGCGTTGGATTGGACGATATTTTTAAGTGAGGTTGCAAGAAAAATTACTCTTGTACACCGCAATGAATCATTTAGGGGCGCGCCTGACTCTGTTGATAAAGTGGTAACCCTTGCTAAAGCGGGTAAAATAGACTTATTGCTCCAATCCAACGTGGCTACATTATCTGGGAACGGACATTTGCAACACGTTGAGGTGCTGAGCAAGGATCTATCTAAAACCAATGTTGAAGCAGACTTTTTCATACCATTATTTGGGCTGACACCGAAACTCGGACCGATTGCAGAATGGGGTTTAAACTTAAGCAACGGAGCAATAGAAGTAGACACCCATGATTATTCTACTAACATTCCCGGAATTTACGCAATTGGCGATATCAATACTTATCCAGGTAAACTAAAACTGATTTTATGTGGGTTTCATGAGGCCGCTTTGATGGCACAAACAGCTTATCATCATGTTTATCCGGATAAAAAGTTAACGTTTAAATACACTACTGTTTATGGAGTGAACGAGTTTTAAAATATGGAATTGACTGTAAAAAACAGAAATGATGAAGTTCGGGTTTTAGATGTTCCTGCCAATGCGGAATATAACGTCATGGAAATACTTAAAACCTTTGGTTATAAGATGCGGGCAACATGCGGTGGCATGGGCCTTTGCGCAGATTGCCATTGCAAAATATTGAACGGCTACGACCAACTCAACCAAATAACAGAACAGGAATTGGAAACTTTGGATGAAATACCCGATGCCGCATTTAACAGCAGGTTAGCATGCCAAATTAAACCCGGAGAACACTTAAACGGCGTTTTTTTGCACCTTTCCGGCAAGGATCATTTTTGAAAAAAAATTTCTATTTCTCTTATTGCTGTTTCAAGGCCCGCCTCGTTCCTTATCTGTTGCCCAATAGCTGCTACACGATGTTTCACCTGGTTTTTTTGAACATTGGCAATGGCCGATATAAGCTTTGCTGCAGTGAATTTTTTTACAGGAATATGGACACCTAATTGCATTCTCTCAACAATTTTGCCCCACGTGGGCTGGTCAGTGTAAAACGAAATGATAATTACAGGCAGATCATTCCTTAACATAGCTGCCAGTGTTCCTGCGCCGCCGTGAAAAATACCTGCCTTGCATTTAGGTAAAATAGCTGTGTGGTTCACATACTTGGTTACAAACAGATTGTCGTGTACAGGCAGGTTGTCAAATTTTGCCCATCCGGTACAAAACAAAATGCGCTCGTTGGTTTTATTCAAAACCTCACTAATAGCATTTATAAACTTATCGGTATTACCAACGCCATTGCTGCCAAAACCCATATACAGGGGTTTGCTTCCTTGCTCCAGCCAGTTGTTTAATTCGTCATTGTAATCCCCTGGCGTTTCCCTTTGGGAGACGGTTAAAAAGCCTGTTATTTTGTGGTTATCATCCCAATCTTTAGGTTGAGCAATAAGGCTGGAACTTAAACAGTATAAATCGAGTGGCTTTTGTCTATCAATGTATGCTAAAAGATTTTCTTTTAAAACGGGCAGACCTAATTCTTGCCTGAACTCATTGACTTCGCTCTTTAAAAATTTCCAAAAAAGGAAATGTACTAATTTATAGGTCAACTTATTATATAACGGAAAATTCAGGAAATCAAAGTCAGCCAAAGGAAATTCCGTGGTTGGCACCACCGGTGGCATAAAGTAAGTAATGGCTAACTTCTTATTTTGCTTTTCGGCAATTGCAGCTGTTATTGGTATTGTAGCCGCATTTGCTATAATAAAATCTACTTTGTTAAAAGCTTCGATGTAACTTTTGCGTAAAGGTACCTTGGCCTGGCTAAGTAGCTTATAAAAATGCTTAACCAATTTGATGGTGTTCTCTGACTTTAACAAGTATTGACCTTCGGGCCCATTCATCATTTCCTCTACATTTCCGGGTAACGGATGAAAAGCTATCTCAAACCCCTCTACTAATTCCTTAAAGTTTTCAGGTGCTGCAATGATTACCTTGTGGCCATTTTTAATAAGACCTAATGCCAAAGCGATGTAGGGTTGAACGTCGCCCCTTGTTCCGTAAGTGAAGATTCCTATATTCAATTGTGATATTTTATTCGCAAAGAAAATAGTTTGCACATACCGAATATTTAACAATTGCTAAAAAATTATTTTTTCCTGATCCTGCTTAGCGTAACCTGATTCATACCCAGATAGGAAGCTATATGCCCCAAGGAAACGCGTTGCAATAGCGTTGGATTAGCCTTTACAAATTCATTGTAGCGTTGCTTGGCTGTAAAAAACTGAATTGAATCAATTTTTTGCTGTAATAAAAACACAGCCTGTATTGCAATTATTCGCCCCAGGCGTTCAATCTCATGATGTTTATCATAAAGTTCCTGCAAATCTTGAAAATGGATAGTAATGACAGATGTGTCCTCAAGCAATTCAACGTCATGAGTACCGATTTTAATAGGAAGATGGCGGATGATTGGACCTATTACGCTCCCTTCTCCTGCAAACCAATCGGTAATATCCCTTCCGTCTTTAAAATAACGAGCCCGGGCAAGCCCTTTTTCAATAAAAAATAAATGATCACATTTTGATAATTCTTTAATCAGAATCTCACCTTTTTGATATTCAGCCCTTTTTAGTTTTGTAATAAGGTCTGATTGTGCGTTTTCTGAAAGTGAGTTTATTAAATTAAGATTATTAAAAAATTCCGTCATTTCATTAATGCTTGCTGTAATCAATTAAAATTAAATGTATGCTTTACAACTATAAGTATTGTATTCTATATTATTTCAAAGTACTGAAAAATGGTATATTCCGAACGTTCTAAAGTAAAAACCTCTTGAAAAAGAACTTTTTTTGCTTATTGTCAGCTTAAAAACACTACCTCTGCACAAGAGGCATCTTCATTAAACTCAGTAATAGATTACCCTTAACTAAAATATTTACGCGCACTTTATTGACTTACATCATACTAAAAAACATGCATCCTGCATTTTCAGAACAAATAAGGTAATTTTAAAATGATTGCGAATTTTTACTAGTTTCGCATGTGTTTTAAATATTCATCGCTAATAAATAATTGGAAAACTATTTGATGAAGTTGTTAAAACAATTACGATAAATAAGGTTTTATAACACTGATTTTAACTGCAACTATTTATCACGTTTTAAGATCTTTTATTGGTCTAACTTTTAAATGGCTGTACCCAATTAGTATTGTTAATAGAAAATATGGTTTCAGAAAATGCTTTAGAAAGTAATGCATTGAGAAAAAAGGAAGAACTTTCTCTTAAAGAGTTAATTCTAAAAATTTCGAAAATTACATCTTATCTTTTTTCAAAATGGCGCATTATTGTACTGGTTAGTTTCTTGTGCGCCTCTATAGGTGTTTGCTTAGCATTTTTTTCAAAAATTAAATATATTGCTGATAGTACCTTTGTTTTAGAAGAGGGTGAAAACACTGGCGGAGTATTGGGCCAATATTCTGGCTTGGCATCTATGGTTGGAATTGATGTTGGGGGAGCAAACGGTCTTTTTCATGGAGATAACATATTAGAACTGTACAAATCCCGGCAGATGATACAAAAGGCATTGCTGAGTAATGTTAAAGGGGAAAATGGATCAAATTCGTTGTTAAATTCCTACTTTAAAATTAATGAGCTAGACAAAAACCCTAAAATTGCAAAATTGGATTTTAGCGTTCAAGAGTCTTTCGGTCGAGAGCAAGACAGCGTATTACAAAATGTTGTTGACGATATCAGACAAAACTACCTGGCTGTTAATAGGCCGGATAAAAAATTGAGTATAATAAAAGTTGAAGTAACATCAAATGACGAGCACTTTTCCAAAGTATTCAATGATGAGATTGTTAAAACAGTAAATGACTTTTACGTTCAAACCAAGACAAAAAAGGCATTACAAAACTTAACCATTTTACAGCACACAGCAGACTCTGTAAAATCCGTTTTAAATAATGCCATTTCAACAACTGCTGAAGTATCAGACGCTACACCAAATTTAAATCCGAACCGACAAATATTGCGCACAAGGGCTCAAAGATCACAATTTAGTGCAGAAGCAAATAAAGCAATTCTAAGTCAAATAGTTCAGAATCTGGAATTAGCTAAAATATCATTGCGCCGGGAAACTCCATTGATTCAGATTATTGACAATCCTACTTATCCATTACAAAAGAAAGGGCTTGGCAAGTTTAAGGGACTCATAATAGGAGGTTTTGCAGGAGCTTTTCTCTGCATCATGTATTTGACGCTTGTACGCGTTGCAAAAAATATAATGAGTTAATAATGCAATTACAAAATAAAAAAGTACTAGTTACAGGTGCCGATGGCTTTATCGGAAGCCACTTAGTTGAAAGTTTGATTGATGAAGGGTGTTTGGTTAGGGCATTCGTATACTACAATTCTTTTAACAGTTGGGGATGGCTTGATACATTACCCAAAAGCAAGCTGGAAAAAATAGAAATATTTTCTGGGGACATAAGAGATCCAAATGGCGTTCGATTGGCAATGCAAGGCATTGACGTTGTATTTCATTTAGCGGCTTTGATTGCTATTCCATTTAGTTATCACTCTCCCGATTCGTACATAGACACCAATGTTAAAGGCACTTTAAATATTGTACAAGCGGCTAAAGATTTAAAAACTGAACGTGTACTTATCACATCAACATCCGAGGTGTACGGAACTGCTCAATATGTTCCTATTGATGAGAACCACCCCCGTCAGCCTCAATCTCCGTATTCGGCCTCTAAAATTGGTGCCGATTGCATTGCAGAGTCATTCTATCGGAGCTTTGATTTGCCGTTAACCGTTGTGAGGCCGTTTAATACATACGGCCCAAGGCAGTCGGCACGCGCTGTAATTCCAACCATTATTACTCAGTTGTTAAACGGAGAAACAGAAATTAAGCTTGGTGATACAACACCTACACGCGATTTAGTTTTTGTTAAAGATACAGCAAAGGGCTTCATAGCTATAGCAAAATCAGAACAACTAATTGGCGCCGACTGCAATATTGCAACACAGTCAGAAATTTCGGTAGGAGATTTGGCGCAAGAAATCATCAATCAAATTAATCCTGATGCTAAATTGGTGAAAGATGACATCAGACTGCGACCCGGAAAATCCGAAGTATTTCGGTTATTTGGTTCTAACAGTAAAATTAAAGAATATACTGATTGGCAAACATCATACACCTTACAAGAAGGCCTGAGAGAAACTATTGCGTGGTTTAAAAATCCTGCTAATTTATCAAAATACAAATCTGATATCTACAATATTTAATAATGGAGTTTCCGTTTGACCGAGTTGCCTCGTTTATAAAAGGGCTGTATCCGGGTAAAGAATTTATTCCCCTGCACGCTCCGGTTTTTAATGGCAACGAACGAAAATATGTACTGGACACGATCGAATCAACATTTGTATCGTCGGTTGGAGCATATGTAGACAAATTTGAGGAGATGATGTGCCACATAACTGGTGCTAAGTACGCAGTGGCTATAGTAAATGGAACCAATGCCCTGCATTTAGCATTGATATTGGCGGGTGTTAATGCTCAAGATGAGGTTTTAGGGCAAAGTTTAACCTTTATAGCTACATATAACGCCTTAAGTTATATTGGGGCCCAACCCGTTTTTATTGATATAGATAGAGACACGCTGGGTTTATCGCCTGAAGCTCTTGAGCTTTTTTTGCTTAAAAATGCAGATCAGCGGGCGGATAAATATTGTTATAATAAGGTTACCGGACGCAGAATTGCAGCATGTGTTCCAATGCACACTTTTGGGTTACCATGCCGCATTGACGAGATAAGAGAGATCTGTAATAAGTGGAATATAACGCTTGTAGAAGATGCTGCTGAGTCTCTTGGAAGTTACTACAAAGGCATACATACAGGTTTATACGGCGAAATAGGCACCTTTAGCTTTAATGGAAATAAAACCATTACAAGTGGGGGTGGCGGTGCTATTGTAACTAATAACGAGGCTTTAGCCAGGCGGGCGAAGTACTTAAGCACACAGGCTAAAGTTCCACATCCGTGGGCCTTTGTTCATGACGAAGTTGGATACAACTATCGTATGCCTAATCTTAATGCAGCTCTGGCATGCGCGCAGTTGGAGCAATTGGACGGTTTCATCGAAAACAAACGCGAACTCTCGGCGCTTTATCAAAATGAATTTGAAAAATTAGGGATTCAATATTGCAGGGAAATTGATGGCGCCAAATCTAACTATTGGTTAAACGCAATATTACTTAAAGACAGAAACACCAGGGAGGCTTTTTTGGAGTATATGAATAGCCATGGCGTGATGTCAAGACCGGTGTGGGAACTAATGCATAAATTACCTATGTTTATGCATGCCCAACGCGACGAACAAGTTAACGCCGAATGGATTGCCGACAGGCTTGTTAATATACCTAGCAGCGTACGTAAATGAGCCGTAAAGCCATAATAGTAGGTTATTCGGGCCACTCATATGTGGTTCTGGATATACTATTAAGTAATAATTACGAAATAAAAGGTTATTGTGATCTAACAGAAAATCAAAAAAACCCGTATAAACTATCATATTTGGGTTCTGAAAATCATCCTGACAACCTTAATATTTTGCTTCAGCACGACGTTTTTATTTCTATTGGGGCAAATGAAATAAGGAAAAAACTATTTGAAAAGCTTTTATCTAAACAAATTTCCTGTCCGTCTGTTTTACACCCCAATTGCAGCGTGTCTGCTTCGGCAGAAATTATGCAGGGAACTATAGTTATGCCAGGCGTTATTATAAATGCGTGCGCTAAAATAGGCAATGCTGTTATCTGTAATTCGGCCGCCGTTATAGAGCACGAGTGTATAATCAATGATTTTGTTCATATAGCTCCCGGTGCAATTTTGGCAGGGAACGTTACCGTTGGAAAAGAGTCTTTTATAGGTGCAAACTCAGTAATTAAGCAGGGAGTTAAAATTGGCGAGCGTGTTATTATAGGCGCCGGATCGGTAATTTTAAATGATATTGCCGACGATACGATTGTTTATGGAAACCCGGGGAGAATAAAATAAATGAGAAAGACATTAATTATTGCAGAAGCGGGTGTTAACCATAATGGCGATATAGAAATTGCCAAAAAACTAATTGACGCTGCTGCTGAAGCAGGTGTTGATTATGTTAAATTTCAGACATTTAAGGCCACTAATCTTGTCAGTAAAGTGGCCCGTAAGGCCGAATATCAGATACAAAACCATATCGGAAAGGCTGAAGAAAGCCAGCTTGAGATGCTTCAAAAATTGCAGCTGTCAGAAGCAGATCACTATACGCTGATCAGCTACTGCCAGGAAAAAAACATACGCTTTTTTTCAACCGCATTTGACCTTGATAGTTTGGATTTACTTAAAAAGCTGGGTTTAACCCTTTTTAAAATTCCTTCCGGAGAGATAACCAACTTGCCCTATTTACGCAAAATTTCTCAAATTGCTGATGAAATTATCCTCTCAACCGGTATGAGCACAATTGATGAGATTGAACAAGCTGTAGCGGTACTTAGAAAAAATAGTGATACCAAAATAACTGTGCTTCATTGCAATACTGAATACCCCACCCCTTTTGGTGATGTAAATTTATTGGCAATGAATGCAATTAAGGATTCGATTGGAGTTGAAGTTGGTTATTCTGATCATACGTTAGGAATTGAAGTACCTATTGCCGCTGTTGCGTTAGGTGCAACAGTAATAGAAAAACACTTTACTTTAGACAGAACTATGCCTGGCCCGGACCACGCCGCATCTTTGGAGCCCAAAGAGTTGACAGCTATGGTTAAGGCAATCAGGAATATTGAAAAAGCGTTAGGCACCTCGATAAAAGTTCCGTCAGAATCTGAAAGTAAAAATATTTCAATTGTTAGAAAATGCATAGTAGCATTAAAACCCATTGCTAAAGACGAAATTTTTTCTGAGGATAACCTAACAGTTAAGAGAGCTGGCATTGGAATATCCCCTATGAAATGGGACGAGATAATTGGTAGAAAAGCTGTGAAAGATTTTTTACCGGACGAAGTAATTTTTATCTGATGCATAAAAGGAAAGTATGTGTAATTACAGGCACCCGGGCGGAGTACGGCTTATTGTATTGGGTGATGAAAAGCTTAAAAAATGATAAAGATGTTGAGCTGCAGATAATAGCTACAGGCATGCATTTATCACCAGAGTTTGGTCTTACCTATAAGCAAATTGAGGCCGACGGCTTCGTGATTGACAAGAAAGTAGAAACGTTACTGTCATCAGATACCCCTGTAGGTATTGGTAAAAGTATGGGGTTAGGTATGATAGGGTTTTCTGATGCATACCAGGAGTTACAACCAGACATTTTACTTGTTTTAGGAGATAGATTCGAAATATTTGCAGCCGTTTCCAGCGCTATGGTTGCAAGGATTCCTGTTGCACATTGCCATGGTGGCGAAGCTACACAAGGCTTAATAGACGAAGCTATACGACATTCGATAACTAAAATGTCTCATTTACACTTTACGTCTACAGAACAGTATCGTAACAGAATTATTCAAATGGGAGAACAGCCCCAACACGTATACAATACAGGGGCACTCGGCATTGAAAACATCAACAAAATGGAGCTTCTTGATCGAGAGCAATTTGAGGACAGCATTGCTTTCAAACTTAATAAGCGGAGTATCCTTGTAACATTTCATCCGGTTACTTTAGAGTTTTCAACCGCCGAAGTACAGTTTAAGGCACTACTTGATGCAATAAGTGAATTGCAAGATTGTACAACCATTTTTACAAGAGCAAATGCTGATACCGATGGCCGGATAATAAACGTGATGATTGACAAATACGCAGCAAATCATCCGGATAAAGCTGTGGCTTTTACATCGCTGGGACAATTAAGATACTTATCAGCATTACGACATGTAGATATTGTAGTAGGAAATTCCTCCAGCGGATTAATTGAAGCCCCGTCTTTTAAAAAGCCAACCGTTAATATAGGCGACCGACAATCAGGGCGTATAAAAGGTGTAAGCGTTATTGACTGTGAACCAAATTATTCAGCCATCAAAAGTGCTATTGAAAACGCGTTTGATACAAATTTTGTTAGAAGTTTAGAAAATAGCGTCAACGAGTATGGGCAAAAAAATGCATCAGAAGTAATTCTGCCAATTTTGAAAAGTGCAGATCTAGAGTCGCTTTTGAAGAAAAAATTTTACAATATTGACCAATGAGGATTGTTTTTATAGGTACGGTAATATTCTCCTACAAGGCGCTAGAGCAAATAATTGCTGATTCAGCTAATGTTGTAGGTGTGATTACTAGGCAAACCTCGGTTTTTAATGCCGATTATGCAGACCTGACACCTTTATGTTTGGAACATAACTTGCCGTATAAATATGTAAATGATATTAATCATCCTAACAATGAAGCGTTCATTAGACAACTGAACCCAACCGTAATTTACTGTTTTGGATGGTCTAACCTAATAAAAGCCGAAATTTTATCAATACCACCGTTAGGTGTGGTAGGATTTCATCCTGCCGCGCTGCCTTATAATAGAGGCAGGCATCCCATTGTTTGGGCCCTTGCTTTAGGCTTGAATAAAACCGCTTCCACCTTTTTTTTTATGGATAGCCAGGCAGATACAGGCGACATCATTTCTCAGCAAGAAGTTCCGATATTTGATGAAGACACTTCGCAGTTGCTGTATGATAGAATTGTATCTACCGCGCTGGTTCAAATTAAGGAGTTTACGCTTGCGTTGCAAACGGGAAGTATAACTAAAGTACAACAGCGAATAGCTGAAGGTAACAGCTGGAGAAAAAGAAATAAAAGCGACGGTCGAATTGACTTTAGAATGAACAGTCGAACTATATTTAATCTTGTAAGGGCGCTAACCCTCCCCTACGTTGGTGCCCATATAGAGTTAGCTAATGGCGAGGATGTAAAGGTTTGGGCTATAATTATAGATGATCATCCAAACGAAAATATCGAACCCGGCAAAATCCTAAACGTTAGTGATAACCATATAAAAGTAAAAACGGCTGATGGGGCCGTAATACTTACCGAACATGAATTTACACAAATACCCTCAGTAGGTACATATTTATGAAAAATGTTATAGTAATATCCGCTCATCCGGACGACGAAGTACTGGGAGTTGCCGGTACAATATTAAAGCACGTTGAAAATGGCGATAATGTTTTTATATTATTTGTTACTAATATATCTACAGAACAGGGATTTTCTTTGGAGAGAGTAGCCAGCCGACAAATTGAAATTAAAGAGGTAGTGTCAAAATTGGGTGTAAAAAAAGCTATAAAGCTAGATTATCCCACCATGACCTTATCTAGTAGCTCACTTTTAAAATTAGTTCCTGATATCTCTGATGTTTTTAAAGAAATTAAGCCTGAAATAGTATACTGCCTTAACAGATCAGACGCACATTCTGACCATCGAATTATTTTTGATGCAGTAATGTCTTGTACCAAATCATTCAGATATCCGTACGTGAAGCAAGTACTGATGTATGAGTGCATATCTGAAACGGAATTTGCACCTGCTTTACCAGAGAAGGCTTTCATTCCCAATTTTTTTGTTGACATCACCCCCTATCTGGAGAAAAAGCTCGAAATTATGAAAGTTTATGAATCTGAAATAGGAGAACATCCTTTCCCCAGAAGTTTGGACAACATTAAAGCTTTAGCGCATTTTAGAGGAGCATCGGTAGGAGTAGGTTACGCAGAGGCGTTTCAGCTGATAAAATATATTGATAAATAAGAATGAAAAATCTAAATCAATATATTCTTAACCTTACAGAGCCCGCAAGGCTGGCTTTAAAAACTATAGACTCACTTTTAGAAAACGCAAGCAAAACTCTTTTTATTGTTGATGACAACAACCGTATGGTAGGTTCCTTAACCGATGGTGATATACGGAGAGGGTTGTTAAATGGTTTAGAAATTTCTCATCCTATTTCTGAATTCATGAACAAGGATTTTAAGTACATCCATAAAAATGATGAGAATGTAAGTTTGTTAAAAGCACTCAGAGCAGCGAAAATACAACTTGTACCCGTTTTGGGCATTGATGGAGTGATAGTTGATATTATAGATTTAACTCAAATGAGAACGCTATTGCCGGCAGCTGCCTTAATAATGGCTGGTGGTCGCGGAGAAAGGCTGAAACCATTTACCGATAAAACACCAAAACCTATGCTTCTTGTGGGCAATAAACCCATAATTGAGCATAACATAGACCGTTTAATACAATTTGGTGTTTCAGATATATATATCAGTGTTAAATATCTTCAGGAACAAATAATGGATTATTTCGGAGATGGGTCTGGTAAAGGTGTTAATATAAAATATATAATTGAAGAGGAGCCTTTGGGTACCATAGGAGCATTGTCACTGATTGAAAAAGCAAATTACGATCATTTGATAGTGATGAATTCTGATGTGCTAACAAATGTTGATTTTGAAGATTTTTTTGAGTTCTATCAAAAAAACAATGCGGATATGGTTGTAGCCAGTATTCCGTATGTAGTAAATGTACCATATGCGGTATTAGAAACCGATCAACATTCTGTGGTTTCCTTTACAGAAAAGCCTACCTATACATATTACTCTAACGGCGGGATATACATTATGAAATTCGCGCTGAAAAACATTTTGAATTACAATTCATTTTTCAATGCTACAGATCTTATGGATTTTGTGATTGAAAGTGAAGGATACAGATTGGTTCATTATCCATTGCTTTGCTATTGGCTTGATATAGGCAAGCATCACGACTATGTAAAGGCGCAGGAGGATATCAAGTACCTTAATATATAATGCACATGACCACGTTGATCACTATTTGCGCAAGAGGTGGGTCTAAGGGCATACCAGGTAAAAACATAAAATTGTTAAACGGTATACCCCTTATAGCTTATACTATTTGGATTGCACAACAGTTTGCAAAACAACACAATGCAGATATAGCTATTTCTACAGATGATGAAGATATAAAGCAAGCCGCTCTGGAATTTGGTTTACATACCACTTATACCCGGCCAGCTTTATTTGCTACAGATACCGCCGGTAAAATTGATACTATTTTTGATCTTTTAGTGTATGAGGAAAATAATCAGGGCAAAAAATACGATTATATTTTAGATTTAGACGTTACTTCGCCTTTGCGCACAATAGCAGATTTAAATGCCGCGTTTAAAATAATTGAGGAAAATAGTGAGGCGCTCAATCTTTTCTCTGTTAACCCTGCAGCAAGAAATCCATATTTTAATATGGTTGAAAAAAAGGAAACAGGATTTTATGATCTTGTTAAAAGAGAAGGGGCGATATTATCAAGACAAACTGCACCTCAGGTTTTTGATTTAAACGCGTCGTTCTATTTTTACAAAAGAGCATTCTTTGAGCAAAATAATAAAACGGTTTTTAGCCAACGCTCGCTCATCTACTTAATGCCGCATCTTTGCTTTGATCTTGATCACCCTATAGATTTTGAATTTTTAGACTTCCTGCTAACTAATAACAAACTTGAATTTGCAATATGGAAGTATTAATTATTGGTTTAGGGTCAATTGCTTACAAGCATATTTTAGCACTGAAATCAATTACAAGTGACATAACGCTTTATGCATTACGCAATGCAGGCAATGAAACGGTAGAAGGAGTAACAAATATTTACAATTTAGCAGCATTAAATACCACCCCAGACTTTGTAATTATATCTAATCCAACCAATTTGCATTATGATGCAATTTTGTCTGTAATGCATCTTGGGGTTCCGTTGTTTATAGAAAAGCCTCCGTTGCATGAGCTTTCAGCAAGTGAAGCGCTTATTGCCAGATTAAACCAAAGCCAAATTCCAACGTATGTGGCATGCAATTTACGGTTTCATCCCTGCATAAAATTTTTAAAATCATATTTTGAGAATAATGAGGCTTTGGTTAACGAGGTGAATGTTTATTGCGGATCTTATTTACCAGGCTGGCGTCCAACAAAGAACTACAAAGATGTATACAGCGCTCATAAAGAAATGGGCGGAGGCGTGCACTTGGACCTATTTCACGAACTGGATTATGCAATATGGCTTTTTGGACCACCAGAAAAGCACAGGGGTTATACCAGTAATAAATCCACATTAAATATAAGCGCTATAGATTGCGCTAATTATATTTTTGAATACAAAAACTTCAATATATTTATAGTTCTAAACTACTATCGCGTAACTGCAAAACGAACCATTGAAATTTTGTTTCAGGATCAGACCTGGGAAGTAGACTTGTTACGGGCGACAATAAAATCTGATACCCATGGTTTGATTTTTGAACACTCCACATACAATATTTTAGATACTTATAAAGAACAGATGGAATATTTTTTTCAAAACGTATTACCTAATGGAGAGTCAATGAATACTTTTGAAGATTCAATACAGACATTAAAGATTAGCGTTAATGGATAGATTAAAGGGCAAAGTTATAATTGTAACCGGGGGAAGCGGCTTACTGGGCTCAGAAATAATAGCCAGGGTTACAGAGGAAGGAGCCATTTGTATTAATGCTGACATTAATCATTCAACATCTGATGATCTGACAAGAATAAATTGCGACGTAACAGACGTGGTATCAATACAGCAATGTATAGATGCGGTTATAACCAAGCATGGGCGTATAGACGGCTTGGTTAATAATGCATATCCCAGAACTAAAGACTGGGGAAATAAGTTTGAAGATATCAATTACGAATCGTGGAAGACAAATGTAGACTGGCAGCTAAATAGTTATTTTTACTTTACTCAGGCTATATCAAAACACATGTCTGTAGCCAAAAAAGGTTCCATAGTAAACATGGCTTCTATATATGGAGTGGTGGGCCCGGATTTCTCAGTATATAACGGCACAAGTATGACTATGCCAGCTGCCTACTCTGCCATAAAAGGCGGTTTAATCAACTTTACAAAATATTTAGCATCTTATTTAGGCGCAAACAATATCAGGGTAAATTGTGTTTCACCCGGAGGAATATTTGATAATCAAAATCGTACTTTCGTAGAAAATTACAACAATAAGGTGCCACTAAAAAGAATGGGCTTACCCGCTGATATTTCGCCGGCTGTTGCCTTTCTTTTATCAGATGATGCCAAATATATCACCGGGCACAATCTTGTTGTGGATGGTGGTTGGACTAGTATATAAGTTTAAATAAATAAATGAGCAAAAAGATTTTTTGGTGTCAGAATTGCCTTAATATGTCAACAAGGCCGCGTATTTCTTTCGATACGCGAGGGTGGTGTAATGCATGCCAGTGGATGGAAGAAAAAAAGGTAATGGATTGGAATCCGCGCCAGCAGGAATTACAAGATTTATTAGAGAAAAATCGGTCAAAGGACGGAAGTTTTGATTGCATAGTTCCGGTAAGCGGAGGTAAAGATGGTTCTTATGTTGCCTATACGTTAAAGCATAAATACGGCATGAATCCCCTGGCTATCACTGTACGCCCGGCCCTATCATTAGAAATAGGTGATCGCAATCTGATCAACTTTATTAACTCCGGCTTTAATCACATCCATATCAGTGCTAATCCAAAAATTTTAGACAGGCTTAACAAGTATGGCTTTATTGAAAAGGGATTTCCTTACTATGGTTGGTTAATAGCAATCATGTCGGCGGTGATCAGAACAGCGGCCAATTTTAAGATTCCGTTATTGTTTTATGGAGAAGACGGCGAAATTGAATATGGAGGTTCAACGGAAAGCAAAAATAAAGCCCTGTATGATATCAGTTACATGAAACGGGTTTATTTTGAAGGCGGCTATGAAAAGGTATTTGACAGGATAAAAGAGGATGATGATATAACAGAGGCTGATTTATCATTCTTTAAATTTCCGGATGAAAGCGAGATTTCGGAAAAAGGCATGTCGTTTGCGCACTGGTCATACTTTGAGCCTTGGGATTCTTACAGAAACTACGTTGTAGCCAAAGAGCATTGTGGTTTAACAGAAAAAGACGAAGGCAATACAGACACGTTCACAAACTTTTCACAAAATGACCAGGCATTATATGCACTGCATGCCTACCTGATGTATTTAAAATTTGGTTTTGGCAGAGCTACTCAAGATGCAGGAATAGAAATACGAAGAGGCTCTATGACCCGCGATCAAGCGTTAAACCTTGTTAAAATGTATGATAACTCATACCCTTATGACCTGATTGATACTTACCTCGATTATTATCAAATGTCCAGAGGAGAATTTGATGGGATATTGGATAAATACGCAAATAAAGATCTTTTTGAAAAAGTTGACGGTGTATGGCAACCTAAGTTTGTGCCCGGCGAAGACTTTTATATATGAAAGTAGCAATTGTAGATTACGGCATGGGTAACATCCGTTCTTTAACCACAACCTTAACATATTTGGGCGTAAGTGACGTAATTCTATCAAATAACTATGAAATATTAAAATCAGCGGATAAAATTATTCTTCCTGGGGTAGGTTCTTTCGGCAAAGCAATGCAGCAAATCAGGGAGCGAAAAATAGATGTCTATTTAAAAGACTTGGTTGTTAATAGCGGCAAACCTATGTTGGGCGTGTGTCTTGGTATGCAGCTCGTAGGTAACTCCAGCACTGAGGATGGGTACAATGAAGGGCTAGGTTTAGTAGATGCCGAAGTAACACGCCTTAGCGCTCCAAATATTAAAGTGCCCCACGTAGGATTTAATCAGATAGCGATATCTCAAAATAGTAGGTTGTTTGATGGCATGGCCGCAAATCCCGATTTTTATTTTACGCACAGTTATAAAATGCTTACTCAATCTAATATAAACGTGTCTGCTTGCGAATACGGCGAGCGTTTTGTTGCCGCTTTTGAGTATAAAAATATTGCGGGTGTGCAGTTTCATCCGGAGCTGAGTCAGAAAAATGGGCTGCACCTGTTAAAGAATTTTCTGGAGAAATTTTGATCGGCTGGCAGGTATGTTAAGAAAGCGCATAATTTTTACTCTGATTTACAGCAATGGTTTCTTTATGCAAAGCAGAAATTTCAGGTTGCAAAAAGTTGGAGATATTAAATGGCTGGAGCGTAACTATAAGTTTCAAAAGATTGCATTTTCATTAGATGAGTTAGTTGTTTTAGACGCGACTAAAGAGAATAAATGCATCGAAAAATTTGCCGAAACCGTAAGCGAACTTGTAAACGATGTATTTATACCCATTGCTGCAGGGGGTGGAATTAGAAGTTTAGAAGATGCTGAGTTGCTTTTTAAAAGTGGCGCTGACAAAATTGTTTTGAATAGCGTTCTACATGAAAACTCGCCTCTGGTGCATAACCTTGTGAAGATATACGGTGCACAAAGCATTGTAGCATCAATAGATTATAAAATTATCAGCGGCACCCCCGCTGTGTTTATTAATGATGGGCAAACACAGCTAGACTACGATCTTTCATCGTATTTGCGTTATTTGCATCAACTTAATATAGGTGAGATCTATTTGAACTCTATTGATCAGGACGGAACCGGGTTTGGATATGATATGGAAGTTATAGAAAATGCCTCAAAAGAAATAAGCGTTCCTTTGATCATTGCGGGGGGCGCGGGGAATGAAGCACATCTTAAAACCGGACTTGAGTTGCCAGGGGTAAGTGCCGTAGCTACAGCCAATTTATTTAACTTTATGGGAAATGGGCTTCCAAATGCGCGGCAGAAAATTTTGGATGAAGGTGAAAATATTGCACAGTGGAATTAACGCTTCGGCTTAATTTGAATCTAAACTTATGACTAAAAATCAAAAAGACTTAATCTGGAACAAGTGGCTTGATCATTTTTATAATAAGCCGGATGATGAGGCTATTATCCACATAACCTTTGATGAAGAGCCCTACATCTGGACTTATCGCAGTCTGATCATGTCAGCATTGCATTTTATGACTTTGCTTAAAAACAAAGGTGTAAAACAGGGAGATGTTTGTGGATTAGTTTTTCAACATAATATATATTTTTATCCGTTATACCTTGGCGCCTCTATGCTTGGTGCTGTAACAACTGTCTTAGCCTATAAAAACTCCAGATTACATCCCGATAAATTTAGAGCGGGGTTAGAAGGCATTGCCAAAAGATCTGGCTTGGATTGGGTATTAACAGAGCAGGAGCTTAGCGAGATGTTAATGCCGGCAGTAGGTTTAAACGGAAGTACAATTAAGGGATTGATTTTCCCGCTAAATTTCACAGAAGAATTTGACGATAAAAAAATCAACATTGATAAGGAGTTAGAAGGGTTACAAAACCTTTGGCTTAATGTACAAGCTGATGATATTTTTTTGCTTCAACACTCATCAGGCACCACAGGCCTGCAAAAAGGTGTCTCACTATCACATAAGGCTATTTTACAACATGCAGAAAATTACTCAGAAGCAATTTTATTAGGTGATGATAAAATTGTAAGCTGGCTCCCGCTTTATCATGACATGGGTTTGATAGCCGCATTTACGATACCTCTGATAAAGGGAGTAACCACTATACAAATAGACCCTTTTGATTGGGTTACAGAACCAGTGATGCTAATGCAAACCATCAGTCAATTTAACGCGACTTTGGCATGGCTTCCTAATTTTTCCTATTATGTTTTGGCAGATAAAGTACACCGTGACGATGTTAAAGATCTCAACCTGTCATCGCTGCGCATGCTGATTAATTGCAGTGAGCCGGTTACCCACGAAGCACACGAAAAAATTTATCAAAAATATAAAGACGTTGGTTTACGTAGAGAATGTTTAACAGCCTGCTATGCTATGGCCGAAACTACTTACGCCATAACACAAACAAAACCGGGTGAGCAGGCAATGGAAATTTTAACTGACCAGGAAAAGCTTGCAAAAGGCGAAGTTGAAATATTGCATCGTACGCCTGAGGCAAAGGGACGTGTTTGCGTATCGTCGGGTATGGTGATAAAGGGATGCCAGGTAAAAATTGTAACAGAAGCGAATGAAGAGCTGCCTGATTGTAAAGTAGGAGATATTATGGTATCATCTGTTTCATTATTTAATGGCTATAAGAACAATCCGGAGCAAACATCAAAAGTATTAAATGATAATTGGTTCAAAACAGGCGATTTTGGTTTCTTTTATCAAAATGAACTTTTTGTAATAGGAAGAAAAAAAGATATTATTATTGTAGCTGGAAAAAACATCTATCCGGAAGACATTGAAATTATTGTTGGAAAAATAGAAGGCGTAATACCGGGTAGGGTAATGGCTTTCGGAAATTTTGAAGACAAAATTGGAACAGAGCAAATACATGTTATTGTAGAAAGCCATTTGCCTGAAAATGAACATGCCGAATTATCTAAAACAATAATTAAAAAAGCTGCCGGAGAGAGCTTTTTTATACACAAAGTTGTTATCAAACCTTCCAGATGGTTAGTAAAAAGCTCATCCGGAAAATTAAGCCGGTCAGAAAATAAAATCAGAACCTTACAACAAAACACATAATGATTTCCGCAAAATTAAAAGAAACGATTCTGGCTGTGCTTGAATTGTCAGACTATACAATCAATTATGAAACACGCGCAGACGAGGTACCGGGCTGGGATTCGCTTACTCACATTAACATCATTCTTGCAATAGAAGAAGCGTATGATATAAGATTACCAGGCAGAGAGGTTAGAAAACTGGCATGTATTGGAGAATTGCAGGACTTAGTTGATGAAAAGCTAAAAGAGAATGATATTTAACTCATTAACTTTTTTATTTTACTTTATGCCCCTACTGGGCCTGGTATTATTTTTAATTACCAGGTTCAAATTAAATAAGAGTTTAATACCGGTTCTGCTACTGGCATCCGTCATTTTTTACTCATTTACTAATCTGGTTTTTGTTAGTATATTATTTATATCTATTGTACTTAATTTTTTTATAGGTAAAAAAATAGGTGGCGAAAAAATAAAAAATAAAAGCTGGCTGATAATAGGTATTACCTTTAATATAGCATTAATAGCAATATTTAAGTATACTGATGTTATTAAGTTAATTGGCCTGGCTTTGCATCAGGGCAATTTAGGCTTTTCTTTGCCTTTGGGAATTTCTTTCTATTCGTTTGCTCAAATGGGATATCTTTTTGATATCTATGAGGGCTCTAAACCTGAGGAAAAATTAGGCACCTATGCCTTGTTTGCCGGTTTTTTCCCCACGGTTACGTCGGGTCCCATAATGCAATATGATCACGAAGGCAAACAATTACAAAAACTAACAATAGATAAACTTAATATTGAGCGCACAACGCGTGGTATTTGCCTCATTTTAATTGGGTTAACCAAGAAGGTTATATTTGCCGATACGGCTGCAGAAATTGCCGATGTGGTTTTTTCTGCAGCCCATCAACACGTGGCTATTAATTTTTACGAGGCGTGGGTAGGCGCCACGGCATACTCGTTGCAACTATATTTTGATTTTTCGGGCTACTCAGACATAGCTATTGGATTGGGATGGATACTCGGAATAAATATTACCTGGAATTTTGATTCGCCGTATAAAGCAACAAGTATTGTTGATTTTTGGCGCAGATGGCATATATCACTTTCAAATTGGCTAAATAATTACGTTTTTGAACCTATAAATTACGGATTTAACAAAAAGGCAAGATCTTACAAGTTCTTAAGCAAAAACGTTGGGTTATACGGCTATTTAGTAGGCACATTTGTTACCATGTTTATTTGTGGACTCTGGCATGGTGCTACCGTCAACTTTATATTATGGGGGTTGTTCCACACCGCATTGATATTTATAAATCGTTTTTGGGGGATTTTTAAAAAGGGTTTACCAGAAAACTGGTCAAAACCATTTACAATGGAACTTAACTGGTTAAACCGATTAATAACATTTGTAAGTGTATCCTTCGGCTGGGTATTGTTTCGTTCTGTTGATATAAGTTCGTCCTTAACAATGTGGCGGGGTATGACGGGATTAAATGGTTTTTACGTTCCGGCTGCTATTGTCTCCAAACTACATTTATCCTCGTTACAAAATTTCATAAATTTAACAACGGTAAATCATGACGTGCTTGGTCCTATTTTAACTGTTTGTATAACACTAGCCTTGCTGCTATTTATCGCCATGGGGTTACCTAACTCCCGCGAAATTATGTGCAATCAATATAAAGCACCTAAAAGTAGGATATTAAACTTATTGGTTAATGTGCTCAGAATTGGCGATGGATGGCGCCCAAGCTATGTGTGGCTTATTATTATGTCTTTTATGACTATATCATTGGTTACATGGGATAAACTTGCTAAATTTTTATACTTTAATTTTTAGCAATGTTAAAATACAAAACCTTCCTTATCGGGCTAATTATAAATTTCTGTTTGTTAATACTTTGCTGTGTATTGATTGATCCGTACGGCTTTTACAATATCTTGAGTATAAAGAAATTTAACCAGCAAAAGGAAGGAGTTAGATCTGTAATACGCTACGTAAAAGCTATAGAAATTTCTTTGAGGAAACCTCAAACTATCCTGGTAGGTTCATCGCGTGTACATGATGGCATTAATCCGGCAATGCCCGTTTTACAACAGTATACGCCGGTATATAATTACGGCATAGATATGCTGCGAATTAATGAAGCAAAAAAATATTTATTGCATGCAATAGCTAACACCAAGGTGAAGAGGGTAATTTTCGGGTTAGACTTTTTCATGTTCAACGCGCTGGAGAAATATAACCCTGCGTTTGACAGTACGCTGGTTGGCAGGCAAATAAATTACATGGATATTATAAGGCCATCCCTTCCTTCAAAATACGTTATAACAGATATAATAAATACAGTTAAGATCAGCTATACTCAGCCTGACAGGTTTGAGTTTCGTAATAACGGTTACCGGCCGGGCAATGCTGTTTTTTATCATCTTAAAGATTATAAGAAGCTACACTATTATACTAACCGAACCTTTTTATCCAATACCAGCAGTACCCCCTACTACGGTCGTTACAAAGTTGATGAACAAACTTTTAAATGTTTTGAGGAATATTTGGATATCTGTAGGAAAAATAAAATAGAATGTATCCTCTTTATTACCCCGGCACATGCGCTATTGGATGGAGAAGGCCTGCATTTAACTGGTTTATGGGGAAATATGGAAGATTTTAAGCGCCGTATAACTCACATAGCAACGTTGTACAACACCAGTTTGTGGGATTTTTCGGGGTATAATTACGTAACTACCGAAAAATTAGCAACCCCAATGAAGCATTATTGGGATTCATCACATTTTAAAGAACCCATAGGAAATTTAATGATAAGCCAAATGCTTGATCCGCAAAAAAAAGATCCGCTTTATTTTGGCACATTATTATCAGATTCAAACGTTGAGGAACACCTTGAACAAATACGTAAAGATAGAATTGTATATCTTCAAAAAAACAAAGAAGATGTTAAATGGTTAAACGATCTTTATAAACTTATTCAAGATCATAAACCTATTCCGAAAAGCGAAACAGAAAATATCTTTTTTTAATAAATACTTTGATAAAAATATAAAAACATGAATATTATAGGGATAAATGTAAGCCATAATGCAAGTGCTTGTTTAATGATTGACGGCAAAATTGTAATTGCTGCTCAGGAAGAACGTTTTACAAAACTTAAAAACTACGTTGGCTACCCCAAACAATCAATAGATTATTGCCTGGATTATCTTAAAACCAATAATTTAACTGTTGATAAAGTACTTTTTTCGACAGTAAATAACGTTGCCTTTTGGTTTGCCTATCCCCTTCAGCATTTTTTTAAAATGAAAGACTATCAACTTTTTTACGGTGAAGCATTTTACGGTAAAAAGCTGCTGAATGAAAATGTGGATGATTATTATCAGCACCTTATTAATGAGAGTTCAAAAAATAAAGCGCCAAGATATTTACCATACGAAGAATTTGCGACCATTGACGAAGTAGTAAATGACGTTGAGAAATTTAGAAAAATTCAACGCGAGTACGCCGCTAAACAATGTAATGTAGCGCCTGAGCAAGTTGAATTTATAGATCACCACTCTTGCCACGCCCATTACGGATATTATGCGAGTAAACGTAAAAGCAACAATTGCGCGGTAATTACTTTGGATAGCGATGGTGATGGAATGAACCAAACTGTTTGGACATTTAACAACGGCGACAATAAAAAAATCAGGCAATCAAATCAATGCGATTTAGCGCGGATCTACAAGATAACCACGTTAGTATTAGCTATGAAGCCCGATGAGCACGAATATAAAGTAATGGGTTTAGCACCTTATGCCAAATCAGACTATGTAGACGTAGTGTATAAAGATGTGTTTGAGCCTTTGCTTAAAGTTGAAGACGGCCGTGTGCTACATAACAACAGACCTGCCGACATGTATTCTTATCTGCTTGAAAAACTGCGCCCTTACAGATTTGATAATATTGCGGGTGCGGCACAAAAATTAGTTGAGGAGATAGCTATAAAATTATTTACCCAGGTACATGAAATTACCGGTGCAACACACTTTTGTATAAGCGGAGGTGTGTCAATGAATATAAAGATGAATATGATCCTTTCTCAGCTTGATTTTGTTGAGGGATTGTATGTCCCGGCTTCCGGATCTGATGAGTCATTGTGTATGGGAGCTTGCTATTTTTACGAAAATGAAAATTCTAAACCGTTGGATAATACCTACCTGGGGTATAATTTAAACGACGATGTAAATGAAGAAAACATCAAGAAGATGTTTAATCAACAAGACTACAATGTTCAGTTCAATGTAAATCATGCTACTGTAGCTCAGATTTTAGCAGAAGGCAATGTGGTAGCTGTTGCGCGCGGACGTGAAGAATTTGGTGCCAGGGCCTTAGGCAACAGAAGTATTATTGCAAGCCCTAATAATCACGAAGTGGTAAAAACCATTAACGAGGCCATTAAAAACAGAGATTTCTGGATGCCTTTTGCCCTATCAATAATGGCCGACCATGTAGATAGCTTCCTTGAAAACGATAAAGGCTTAGATTCACCTTATATGACCATCGGCTTTGAAACACGTGCTGAGAACTATGAAAGGATTAAAGCAGGCACGCATCCATATGATAGAACTTGCCGTCCTCAAATTTTACGTAAGGAAGCCAATCCGGAATACTACGACCTGATTAACGAGTTTTATAAATTAACAGGCACACCTGGCGTATTAAACACGAGCTTAAATTTGCATGGCGACCCAATCTGTTCGGGTCTGTCAGAAGTGGAATACACTTTTAAAAATTCGGGCTTAAATTACCTTTATATTAACGACGCTTTTTTAATCAGTAAGAAGTAGTTACAATAATAAAAGACGGTAATATAAATACCAGATAAATTTTTTTCTAATTTTATAATAGATAGGTCTGCTTAGTAGACCTATCTATTTAATAGCTAATATCAATGTCGTGGATTTCCACTGTTCCCATACGCGTAAAACCTAAATATCGTAACTTATTTATAGTAGAAAATCGAAATTTATGGGATTTATGCGAAGCTCAATGTGACAAAGCCGCAGACCTGGTGCTTTGCGTTGATTTTGCCCTGAAGCAAGAGTTGTTACTAAAAGGTTATGAAGTTGAGTTTTTGGACCATCTTGTTCAAGAATCCTTTTTGGAGCAACTTAACTTTACAATGCACGACTTTTTGAATAATTGGTTTAAGGATGAGAATGGGCAAGACTTGCTTTTATATAAGAACTATAGCCTAGGAGACTCGTTATTATTATACCTAATTAACGACGTTACTTTTTTTTGCCACTTTTTCTTTAACATCATTGGGTTAAAGTCTATTAGTTACGAGCGTATAATTGTTGCCGCTACCGAGCCTATAATTATTGAATGCCTTGATAAGGCAGAAATAAATTACGATACAATAAAAATAGCTATCCCCCTACCTGAAAAACCGGTTTACCTGTTTCCAATAACAAAATGGGTAAAGGAGAAAACCGAAAATTCTATTTCCCTAAAATTTAAGTTAAAAAATATCATCGCAAATGCGTTCGATCTGGTTTTCGATGGGTTAGATCGCACGTTTAACAAAAATAAAAAGCGAATATATATACAGCAGTATCACTGCACGCAACAACTTATTAATACGCTTAAACAGAATAGCGACGTACAAATCGTTACACAAAATTATACGGGCATTTCGCATATATTAAAAGAACGCCGGGTGCATTTCTCATATAATGAGAAAAATAACCGGGTGTTTAGCGACTTATTTAATAAGTATCAAAACAGTAAAAAGCAAAAATGGACGTTTATGGGCTATCCTATAGACAGTTATATTTATGAGAGGATTGACAAAACTGTTTATGATAAGCTAAAGGAAGCTATTAGTGCCGCTGACGATATAGAAACCTATTTCAAAAAATACAAACTGCAGGTGATGGTCCCGGTTACAAACTATTGGGTACAAAACCGCTTATTAATGAATTATTGCCGCAATAACTCTGTACCAATATACATGATAATTAATGGGCTGCTTAACATATCCTACATGCACGATGCGAAAGATAGCGACTATGTTAATTCCTATAGCGTATCAATAAAAGAAGAATACTTTAATAATCGCGCTAATGTTTTCGCTCTGGGAGACCCCAGAATGGACAAATACACTGTATTAGAGCATAAGCGTATTGACAGAAATATTCCGTTGATTGTGATTGGTACCGCAGGGTATGATTCTATTGATCTAAATTCTTATTTAGCGTACGAGTTTGATTTTTTATACGATATATTAGTAACCCTGAACCTTATAAAAACCCAAGGCTTAAATTTTAAAATTGTGCTTAAAGTAAGAGCAAATGGTTATACTGACGTTTATAAAAAGTTTGTGAACGAATATTTTGACCATCTACCGGTTGAAATTATTCAGGACAAAAGTTTTTTCGACGTAATTACAAACGCAGATCTATACATCAGTATTTTTTCACAAACCATTTTTGAGGCATCGTGTTTAGGTATTCCGGCAATATACTATAAAAAAGATACGCAATATATTCACAAACCGTTTAACAACAAGAGCCAATTAGTAACAGCAAATAACGTAGCAGAATTACAGGAGAAAATACTTGGATTTTATAACAACGATGCCATGTACTCCAATTTTCTTAAAAAAGAGATTATGGAAGAATATATTGGACCGTTAGATGGCAACAACTTGAAACGCAATATAGATTTTGTTCATAATTTGATTAACCAGAATATTAACAAGGCATAGCTTTGGGTAAATACATTAAAATATACATCTGGCAGCTAGTGTCAATATTGTTGAATTTCGGTTCGGTATTTATTGTAACGCCGTTTATTTCATCAAACAAAGCATTTTACGGCATTTATACTATTGTAGTTTCTGCTTATCTTTTCATATCATATGCCGACTTCGGCTTCCTTAGCGCAGGAATGAAATATGCTGCTGAACATTATGCTCAAAAAGATGAGGAAGAAGAAGTAAAAGTTATTGGCTTTTCGGGCGCTGTTTTTTTAACGTTTGTGAGCTTATATGCGCTCCTGATATTAGTATTGGCCTACAATCCCTCTTTTTTGATAAAAAACCTTTCTGATCAGTCTGAACTGGTTACTGCCAGAAACATGTTTATTATACTCGCTTTTTCATGCCCCATATTAGTTTTTCAGCGAATAATTCAAATTATTTATGGCATCCGTTTGTTAGATTACAAATTTCAGCGCGTTTTAATTATCTCTAATATCATTAAAATTTGTTCAACAGTTATTTTCTTTTCCAATGGCAAATATATGATTGTTGAATACTTCCTGTTTTCGCAAATTTGCTTACTGGTATCTGTAATTGTGGGAGGTGTTATGCTTAAATTTTCTCTCAATTATAACGTACAACTTTTATTACGTTCGCTGCGTTTCTCCCGTAGAATTTATAATAAAACCAAAAAACTTGCATTTACCAGCATATTCCTAACCATAAGTTGGATATTATATTATGAGCTTGATCCGTTTGCTATCGGAAAACTATTGGGCACAACACAGGTGGCAATTTATGCAATCGGGCTTACCGTAATATCATATTTCAGGTCTCTTTTTGGGATTTTGTTTACCCCGTTTATTGCCAGGTTTAACCATTTTATTGGTTTAAATGATAAAGATGGGCTGCGGGCATTTTTTCTCAAAGTAACAACTTTATTTTTTCCGGTCACGGTTTTCCCGGTTCTTATAGTATTGCTAACTGTTAAAAGTTTTATCCTGACATGGGTAGGCGTTGCTTATGTTCCTTCAATTGCAATAGTTCAAATTTTGGTTGCTTGTTATCTGTTTAGTTTCATTACTTATCCTTCAGGGATACTAATTATGGCTAATGAAAGTGTAAGAGCACTGTATTTTACAAGTTCGTTGCAGCCAATAATATTTTGGGTAGGCGTTATTATAACTTACCCTACGCTTGGGTTAATGTCTTTTGCCTATTTTAAACTATTAGCATTTTTTTTAGAAACCGTTGTTTACACAGTAATTGTGTGCCGTTTTTTAAATATTAGTATTTTTAAATTTTTAACGGCTATTATAAAACCAGCTCTGTTACCTTTAGTTGTAATATTGCTTTTGTTTTTTTTATCAAGAGATTTTCAACCGTTACAAACCGGTAAGGTTTTCTTAGCTTATTATTTTGGTTATGTTGCTTGCTTTATCGGCGCTGGCATTTTATGTTATTACTTTACGTCGATAACTTTTAAAACGTTTGTTGATAAAATATTAATTAACGCTTTTAAGAAAAAGGTTCAGGTTTCTTAGGCACCAAACACCGCTATTATGAAAAACTGTCTTATATATCTTAAATTACTAATATTAGATATTCGCAGAAGTTTACTACGCGTTAAAGTAAGTGCATCGTACTTAATTAAATATCCTGATTGCAAGTTTCATAATAAAGTGGTTTTGATCAATTCTACTCTTGAAGGCTATAACGTTCTATTTGACGAGGTGGATCTTATAAATTCAGCATTGGGCCGCCATTCTTATGTACAGCGACGCAGCACTATTGTAAATGCACAAATAGGCAGATATTGTTCTATTGCTTCAAATGTTTCTATTGGCCCGGGTGTACATAAAACAGATGGATTAAGCACGCATCCGGCTTTTTACTTAAAAAATACGCCCTTAACTAAAACTTATACTAACCAGGACCTTTTTAATCCTTATAAAGCCGTTACCATTGAAAATGATGTTTGGATAGGTGAACGCGCAATTATAATAGATGGATTGACAATTGGAAATGGGGCAATTGTGGCGGCAGGGGCAGTTGTAACTAAAAATGTGCCGCCATATGCTGTTGTGGCAGGAGTACCGGCTAAAGTTATAAAATATAGATTTTCTTCTGAGTTAATTGAAAAGCTGCTTAAATTAGAGTGGTGGAATTGGTCTGAACAGGAGATTGAAAAGCAGGCACCTAAGTTTTTTTCAATTACAGATCTGGATTAACTATGGCAAATTATATACTTATTAGAATATCAATGCTTATATACTTTTGCTTAAATGCGATAAGTTATAAAAAACTGCATTTTAAAGCTCGGGTATTCTATAGCGTGAGGGTGCAAGGAAAAAAATATATCAGCGTTTCTGATCGTACGGTGGTGCAAAGACATGGTTGGCTGCTTGCTTTAAAAATAGATGATCATGACCCTGAATTAACTATAGGTAGCAGATGCGCAATTGGCGACTTCTGCCATATTGCAGCAGTTAGAAAGGTTATAATACAAGACAAGGTTTTAATAGCCAATAAAGTTTATATAGCCGATAATACGCACCAGTTTACTGATGTAAACTTACCTGTACTTGACCAGCCTATACAATATGCTAAAGAGGTGGTAATAAGTACCGGCGCCTGGATAGGTGAAAATGTTTGCATTATGGGCGCAAGCGTTGGTAAAAACTCAATAGTAGGCGCAAACTCAGTCGTAACAAAGGATATTCCGGACTATTGTGTAGCTGTGGGAAGTCCTGCCCGTATTATTAAGAAGTTTGATTTCACAACTAATATGTGGCAATCAGTAAGTTAAAAAAACATGAAAAATATTCTAATAACCGGCGGAGCCGGGTTTATAGGCACAAACGTTTCGCGCCAATTAATAAAGCAGGGATTTAATGTAACAGTGTTCGATAATTTTAGCCCACAGATACATGGCGACGTCCGTTCGCTCCCGGCAGACATAATGCAACATGTAGAATTAATTGTTGGAGATGTAACTGATAAGGAAGCTTTTTACGCGGCCTTAAAAAACAAGCATGCTGTAATACATTTGGCTGCAGAAACCGGCACAGGTCAGTCTATGTATGATGTTTCGCGCTACACATTAGTAAATATCCAGGCAACTGCTATTTTATGCGATTATATAATTAACGAAAGCAACGAAATTAAAACAGTTATTGTTGCTTCTTCCAGATCTATTTACGGAGAAGGTAAGTATCATTGTGATGTTTGTGGCGATGTTTATCCTGCGGGACGCACCTTTGCAACGCTACAGGAAAACTTCGAAGTAACATGCCCTAAATGTAAAAGCAGCACTTTAAATGTAAGAGCTACTGATGAAGATTCAAAAATACATCCATCTTCGTACTACGGAATAACAAAACAGGTGCAGGAGCAAATGGTTATTTTGGCTGCAAAAATGAAAGCCATAAATGGGTTTGCGCTTAGATACCAGAATGTTTACGGCCCCGGGCAATCACTAAATAACCCCTACACCGGTATTTTATCCATTTTTTCAAGACTGGCCATCGGAAACGAAGACATTAACATATTTGAAGACGGCAACGAAAGCCGGGATTTTGTATTTATTAATGACGTAGTAAATGCAACTGTAAGCTGTTTAAGGGATGATATTAAAGGGCAACATATATTAAACGTGGGTACCGGATTACCTGTTTCGGTAATGGAAGTGGCTACAGAAATTGTAAGTTTTTTTGCAAGCAGTTCTAAACTTAAAGTATCCGGAGCTTTTAGAGAAGGAGATATCAGACATAACTTTTCTGACCTGAAAAAAATTAGCCAGGTAATGCAATTTGTTCCTGAATGGAAATTTATTGATGGATTGCACGCGTATTTAAATTGGGTAAAGCAACAAAAGCTGCCAGAGGACACGAAAGATTACGAAAAGTCATTAGCAGAGTTAGAAGAGAGAGGATTACTTAATGGCTAATGTGGCCCCACTGATAAGTGTAGTTTTTACAAGCTATAATCACGAACGATACCTAAAGCAAGCCGTAGATAGCCTGATAGGCCAAACGTTTAAAGATTTTGAATTGATTATAATAGATGATTGCTCCACTGATAATAGTAGGACTATTTTACAGAGCTACGCTCAACATCCTAACGTAAAGTTAAATCTGCTTGAAAAGAATACAGGAAGTTATGTAAAATCAAGTCATTTAGGGGCGTTAAAGGCTACAGGCAAGTATATCTTATTTGCGCAGTGCGACGATTTTTCTGAAAGCGAACAATTGGCTGTGCTGGCTGAAAAGGCCTTACAGTTTCCTTCTGCCGGCGTTATATTTTCAAAAAGCAGACTGATTGACCAGGATGGAAAAAATCTGGGCGACGATTACCAAATACGTAATATGTCGTTTAAGAAAAGGTGTAAAAGTGATACCCTGTTGCAAGGGCAAGAAATGCGCTCGTTTTTATCGTATGCATGCGTAATTCCTAACTTAAGTGCCGCTTTAATTAATAGAGATCTATACTTTAAATCCGGGGGCTTGCCTGAAAAATTTTCCATGGCGGCAGATTGGGCACTTTGGTTGGCGCTATCAGAATTGACAGACTTTTTTTATGTATCTGAAGTGTTAAATAATTTCAGACAGCACGCAGCAACAATACGCAGTAAAACTAAACTGGATAAGCAATTATCTGAAATTTTAAATGTATTTACAGAACATAGCTTAAAGTTTAGATTAAACAAAACCCAACAAAATGCCATGATGGTAGGGTTTGGAAGCATCTGGTTCAATTATTTTTTAGAAGACCCGCGTAACGCTAAAGCGTCTATCATTGATTTTTATAAAAAAGCTTCAGTAGAGCACAAACATTTGCTTTATTATTTAATGAAAGGAGCTTTCAAAAAAACAGGTTTTATTATTGAAAATTTAAGCAATACAAAGTAATGTCTAAATTATTCTCTGTAATTATTCCTACCTACAACCGGGCCGAGCAGATCAGAAATAATTTAGATCATTTGGCTAACCAAACTTTTAAAAATTTTGAGGTTTGGGTTTGCGATGATGGCTCGGAAGACGATACTAAAAATATTGTTGATAGTTATAAAGAAAGCTTAGACATCAACTATCTGTGGTTTGAAAACTGGGGCGGTCCCGCCAGACCCAGAAACGAGGGCATAAAACGTTGTACCGGCAAATGGATCTGTTTTTTAGATTCGGATGACTGGTGGTACCCCGAAAAGTTAGAGCAGGTTTCAAAATACGTTGATTCTTACGATTTGATTTATCATCAGCTTGATATAATTTCAACAAAAAACACCGGCAAAAAGGTAAGCGAGCCGTTACAAGAAAATGTTTTGACAGATTTGCTTGTTAATGGTAATAGATTAGCCAACTCAAGCGTGTGTGTAAAAAAAAGTATACTGGATGCCGTGGGGCAGTTATCAGAAGATAAAGATTTGATAGCTATGGAAGATTATGATCTGTGGATAAGAGTTGCGTCTATCACTAAACAATTTAAATTTATAGAGCAATCATTAGGAGCCTATAACTGGGGCGACGGATCAAATATTTCGCATATATCTTTAGAAAGAATACGAAAGGAACAGATTATTTTTAACAAACATATCCTGCTACTAAATGATGACGATCAAAAAGAAGCAAAAAGGATTTTAGATTATAAAATTGGGCGTTACTATTCGGTTTTAGGTATGTATGCTGAGTCTGTTAGTTGTTTAAAAAATGCATTTTTAAGCAGATCTTTTAAAATGAAACTTAAGGCTACTATTTTCTTTACACAATCCTACCTTAGCTTTTTATTTAAAGGTGGTTAAAATGGATTTAAATTTAAAAGCATCCGACGTAGGTGGAAAGCTTTTGTTTGCCTCTTTCTTTATTCCTTACATAGGGCTTATATCACCTGCTTATGCAATAATAATTTTCCTGACCATACTACGTGTGGATAAGAGTTTTAAAATTACGATGTACGATTTTATTTACATTGTTGTCTTATTACTGTTCTTATTAATAAAATTTTCACAAGTTGGTTTCGGTACCGGAGAAGCTATTTTTAGATATTACTTAGGGGCAGTTATACTATATCACTTCGTTAAAGTATATGATATCAAAATGGATATTCAAACGCTAATTTTTGCATTTTGTGTTTGCGTTATTATTGAGGCCGTAGTAATTAACATTTTTTTTGACCCCTTTCGTTACTTGCCAAATTACCCTATTTCTGTATACGAGAATAATCTAACAAGCCACTATACCAAATTTATGGGCTTTTATCAAAGGCCTTACAGCGTAGGTATGAATTCAAGCGCATCCTCTACAGTTTTGTGTGCAGCAATGATTTATAGAGATGTTTTAGTTAAAAAAGGGTTAATTATTGCTGATCGTAAAATTGAGTTATTAGGGCTGATAACTGTTTTAATGATGGCGTCTGGTGTCGGGCTTATCCTGTACTTTTTCTACATTTTATTTAAATTTAATATTCTAACTGTTAAAAGATCTTTGATTTTATTTTCCATCCTAATTCTTTTGTTTTTGTATTACCCGCTCGTTTCTGAATATATTGCGCCGGATAGTATATTTCAAAAGGTTTCCGCAGGTTATATCCAATTCTTGTCAGACTATAAAACTCAGCAGGTTGAGGATGTTATTGCAGAGTTACATGAGCCTGGGAATTCAATGTTTATAGGAAAAGCGTTTGAATCAAAGGCAGATATTACCTTACAAAGTGATTTTGCCTGGAATGATATGTTTATATGTTTAGGCTTGGGTGGCATTACACTTTTTATTATGTTTTTTATCAATAAAGTAAACAAGTACACTGTTTTTCCACTGCTTTTGCTACTGCTTGGCGCTTTCCATTATGGCGGAATGTTCACCTTAGCGGGGCAGATAGTTTTAGTACTGATATTAACTACTGACTATGAGTCAGAGTCAGAGTTAGAAACACAGAATCAAACCAATATTGCTATTTAATGCTGTCTATTATTATACCAACAATAGGTAAAAAAATTCCTGAATTAACCCGGTTATTTGATAGCCTGGCACAACAGACATGCCAGGAATTTGAGGCAATTTTGGCTATACAAGACAATCATGCTCAAATTGAGCAACTTACTTTAGCCTATCAATTCCCTATAAAAATATGTAACCTATACAAAAAAGGATTATCATATGCCCGTAACCAAAGCCTTGGGTTAATTAGTAATGCCGCTACTTTAGTTACTTTTTCTGATGATGATTGCTGGTATCCTCTAGACACGGTTGCAACTGTACTGGCAGATTATCAGCAATACAACACAAGTATTTGTTATCAAATTTTTGATCCTTTAAAAAACGAGCCATACAAAGAATATCAGCCAAATAAGCTTGAGCAGGTAAGTTTACGTCAGTCTTTAAAGATATCCTCTATCGAGATTTTTGTACCTAAAACAGTAATCGATTCAGGAATATGCTTTGATGAACGGTTTGGTTTGGGTACCGCATTCCCTTCGGGCGAGGAAAATATATTTTTATTTGACGCTATAAAAGCCGGCGTTAAGATATTATATTTCCCAAAACCAATTGTATATCATCAAAAGCCCGAGTGGAGTAATAAGGAATATATATTTAAAGGAAAGGGCGCATTATTCAGCAAGTTATATAACAGACCCCTTGCCCTAATGATGAGCGTTTTTTACGCCTATAAAAAAAGAGAATATTCGCAAAATATAATGGCTGACCTTTTAAGAATGATTAATGAAGCCATTTACTTTAAAAATTAGATGCTAGTTTCAATTATTACCCCTTGCTTTAATTGCTCCAAATATATTTCGGAAACAATGGGTTCTGTATTAAGACAAACATATACTGAATGGGAGCATATAATTGTAGACGATGGCTCAAGCGACGGCTCTGTGAATATTGTTAAGCAAACAGCCGGATCAGACCCCAGGGTTAAATTGGTTTTATTAGATAAAAACGGGGGCGTTGCCAACGCACGTAATGAAGGAGTAAAAAGTGCGCAAGGAAAATTTATAGCATTTCTGGACAGCGATGACCTGTGGGATGAAAATAAACTGGCAAAACAGGTGCAGTTCATGGTTAAAAACGATTATACTTTTACCCACACAAGTTATCGCCAAATAGATTCTGAAGGCAATACTTT
The DNA here is from genome assembly GCF_042676765.1 of Mucilaginibacter calamicampi. NCBI lineage: Bacteria > Pseudomonadati > Bacteroidota > Sphingobacteriia > Sphingobacteriales > Sphingobacteriaceae > Mucilaginibacter > Mucilaginibacter calamicampi. The sequence continues at coordinate 38,620 of NZ_JBHTHU010000005.1, read as the reverse complement.
GGTTAAAAAAATAGGCGTTTCCAACAAGGTTGATTACAATAAACTATTACAACATAACGAGATAGGATGCCTTACAGCTATGTATGATGTTACTAAATTGGGTAAGTTCTATTTTCCAAAAATTGGGCACGAAGATTTTGCTGCGTGGTTACAAATTTTAAAAACCGGACACGCCAGTTTCGGGTTAGACGAAGTGTTAGCATCTTACAGAGTGCATGCTAATACGGTTTCTTCTAATAAATTAATTGCTGCAGGCTATACATGGCACATTTTAAGGATGGAAGAAAGAATTCCGTTAATAAGAGCCTCCTATTTATTTTCTATATACGTGGTTAAATCGTTATATAAGTATCTTAAAAAGTAGATTTAAATCCTGTTATGAGCATGTTACAATCATATCGTCGTATTACCAGTACCGGGAAATTTGTACCCGAGATAGACGGTCTTCGTTTTATTGCAATATTGCCTGTTGTATTAATGCACATTAATACCAACTTTCTTCGCTCTTTTGAAGCACCTAAGTCATTTGTTGATTCTGATCTGAATGCAATAATACACTACGGTGAGCTGGGGGTACGATTTTTCTTTGCCATCAGTGGCTTTGTTTTAGCCAACACATTTTCATCGTTTTACAAAAAGAACAAGAACCTCTGGGCCTTTAATTTCAAATCCTATTATTATCGCAGGCTAACAAGGCTTGAGCCGCCATTTTTAATATCAACCTTAGTTCTGTTTTTTGTGGTGGGTTTGTTTGTAGTGAAAGATCTGGTTGGCTTAATACCCAATCTAATAGCTACGTTAACGTACACACATTATTTTTGGTTCGGAAAATGGTCTGTTATTAACCCGGTAACATGGTCATTAGAAGTTGAGGTACAATTTTATTTGATAGCCCCTTTTGTGGGTTGGTTCTTATTTTCAAAATTTAAAGACAGCTACCGAAACATAATTCTTGCCGTTTTAATTATCGTTACACCACTCATTTTTTTAAGTCCTGGCAGCATTTTTTACACAAATAAACATTTGGAGAAATGTATAGTTGTGTATCAAAGCCATTTTTATGTTGGTATACTAATGGCTTCAATTTATGGCAGTAACGTTTGGCAGCGTGTACAAAAATCGTATTTATTCGACATTGGTTTTTTGGTAGGCGTATTAGGTTTATACTTTTTCTACCCTCCAAAAACGCACAGCTATATCTTATTTGATTTCTCTATGCTTTTAATAATGATTACTTGCTTTAAAGGCGTAATAACAAACCGTTTTTTTAGTAATTCATTAATTTCGCTTATAGGGGGTATGTGTTACTCAATATACCTGCTTCATTACGCAGTTGTTTTTGTTTTAATGAAGGTTACCAGTCACCTGGTATTTAAATCTTTTTACTTTGAATGGGCCTTTCATATGGTTTTATCAATCGTTGTAGTGCTTTGTTGCTCGTTTATTTTCTACCTGTATTGCGAACGACCTTGCATGGATAAAAATTGGCCATCCAAACTCTACAATCGGATGAATAGAATATTTAATAAATAATTTGCCGGTATTACACTAATTATAATGTCTAGAATTCTGCTAACAGGCGCCAATGGTTTTTTAGGTAAAAGCATAGCAACTCATTTATCGACAGATTTTATTGTAGATACGATCGGTCGTAAAAAAGCTGATATAGTGGTTGACCTCGCCAAAGATCAACCGCATTTAACAGAGAGTTATACTTATATCATCCATGCTGCAGGCAAGGCCCATTCCGTACCAAAAACAGATGCAGAAAAACAAGATTTTTTTGATGTAAACCTAACAGGCACCCAAAATTTGCTTAACGCCTTAGACAATGCCCCCCACCTGCCTAAATATTTTGTTTTTATAAGCTCTGTATCTGTTTACGGAGCGGAAACCGGAAATTTAATAGCTGAAAATGCGCCATTACAGGCAAAAGATCCATATGGCGAAAGCAAGATTCGGGCCGAACAGCTCATCTACGAATGGTGTGCCCAACGCAATGTAGTTTGTACAGTACTCCGCTTACCCTTATTAGCCGGTACTAACCCTCCGGGTAATTTAGGTGCCATGATAAAAGGAATAAAAAAAGGTTATTACTTTAACATTTCTGGTGGGAGCGCTAAAAAAAGCATAGTGTTGGCTGAAGACATAGCCAAAACTGTGCTTACTGCTGCAAAGATAGGCGGTACATATAATCTAACAGATCGTTATCATCCCAGTTTTAAAGAGCTGTCTGAATGTATTGCAAAACAGCTTAATAAATCAAAACCCTTGAGTATGCCTCTATTTATTGCAAAACTGATGGCAGGGACCGGTGATTTAATTGGAAACAAGTTTCCTATCAATTCAAAAAGTCTGAATAAAATTCTCTCCGATTTAACGTTTGATGATAGTAGCGCCGTCAAAGCTTTTGGATGGAACCCTACTCCTGTATTAAAAGGATTTAAAATAGCTTAATCAATTTGATGGTTTTGCAAATATTGCTCCCACGCCCATGCAGACTTCATCATTTCATCTATACCCAATTGTGCTTCCCAGTTTAATTCTTTTTGAGCTTTGGTAACATCTCCCCAAATTTGTTCTATGTCGCCGGCGCGGCGTGCGCCAATCTTATAGTTTAGATTAACTCCTGTAGTCTTTTCAAAAGCTTTTATCAGTTCAAGCACCGTATAGCCTTTACCCGTACCTACATTAAAGGTGTTAAAGTTTTGGTTGGCCCCGTCTTTCCCTTCAAATTTCAAGGCAGCAACATGCGCCATGGCAAGATCAACCACATGAATATAATCTCTTATACAGCTACCATCGCGCGTATTATAATCATCGCCAAAAACTGTTATTGGTCCGCGTATGCCAATTGCGCTTTGCGTTACAAACGGAACAAGATTTTGGGGTATGCCTAAAGGCAACTCGCCAATAAGCGCCGATTCGTGCGCGCCTACCGGGTTAAAATATCTTAAGGATATAACCTTCTTACTTTTATCAGCACGGGCTATGTCTTGCAATATCTCTTCTGCAACTTGCTTTGTGTTACCATATGGCGACTCCGCCTGCTTAACAGCTTCGAACTCATTTACCGGTAAGCTATCCGGCTGGCCATACACTGTACATGATGATGAAAAAACCAATTTAAGTTGTCTTTCCTCTAACGCTTTCAGTACACTCAATAAAGAATTAAAATTATTGCGATAATACTTTAATGGTTCAGCTACAGACTCCCCTACGGCTTTATAAGCGGCAAAGTGTATAACGCTATCCAGATCTTTCTCGCCGGCAACGAACTCGGCAACCAGCTTCTCATCACATAAATCAAAATTATAAAAATCTGGTTTAACGCCGGTTATCGCTTCTATCTGTTTAAGCATTCCAAGTTTAGAATTACTTAAATTGTCTACTATTATTGGCTGGTAATTGGCCTTTAACAATTCTACTACCGTATGCGAGCCTATATAACCCAGCCCACCCGTTACCAATACCTTTGCTTTTTTCATGGTACGCAAATATATAATTTACAAAAGTAAAAGCTAACTACTCTAAGAGTCTAAAATATTAATATCGCTCATTAAAAGTTCTTACAAAATACGCCAGGTTGTTGCACACATTTCTTTAAAGCTTATGTTTGTGTTTGGGCAAGGATATAGAAATTTAAACGCCTTTGAAATGAAAAAAATTGCAATAATTGGTTTAGGTTACGTTGGATTGCCTCTGGCGGTTGAATTTGCAAAGAAATATAAGGTAGTGGGCTTTGATATTAACCCAACAAGGGTTAAAAGCCTGCTATCGGGCTTAGACCTTACTTCGCAAGTAGACGATCAACAATTAAAGCAGCGTTTGTCTGCTACCGAAAACGGGTTAACATTATCCAGCCAGCTAAGTTCCATAGCCGAATGCAATATATTTATAGTAACTGTACCTACCCCAATTAATAGGTTTAAAGCTCCCGATCTGGGCCCATTGCTCAACGCATCAAAAATGATTGGCAGCGTATTAAAAAAAGGAGATATAGTTATTTATGAATCCACCGTATATCCCGGCTGCACCGAGGAGGATTGTGTTCCGGTATTAGAAAAAAGCTCCGGCTTACGATTTAATATCGACTTTTTTTGTGGCTATTCTCCGGAGCGGGTCAATCCCGGCGATAAAATAAATACACTTACAAAGATCAAAAAGGTTACATCAGGCTCTACCGCTCAAATTGCAGATGAGATTGATGCGCTTTATTCAAGTATTATAACAGCAGGTACGCACAAAGCACCTAACATTAAGGTTGCCGAAGCCTCAAAAGCAATAGAAAACGCGCAACGCGATATAAACATTTCCTTTATGAACGAGCTTGCCCTGATTTTTGACAAAATGGGTATTGACACTACTGACGTAATAGAGGCAGCAAGCACAAAGTGGAATTTCCTGAAATATACCCCCGGCCTTGTGGGCGGGCATTGCATAGGCGTAGATCCTTATTATTTGGCGCACAAGGCGCAAGCTTTAGGATACCAACCCCAGGTTATCCTGTCAGGACGGCGTGTTAATGACAATATGGGCATTTTTGTGGCCAACAAAGTTGTAAAGCTGATAATTAGTAACGGCGGTTTAGTAAAAGGCGCAAACGCGCTTATTTTGGGGGTTACATTTAAAGAGAACTGTCCGGATATCAGAAACTCTAAGGTGATAGATATTTATAATGAATTGTCTCAATTCGGGCTAACGGTAGACGTTTTTGACCCTTATGCTGATAAAAAAGAAGTAAAGAAAGAATATGAACTGGAATTAATGGATCATATTGATAAACAATATGATGCTATTGTACTTACTGTGTGTCATGATAGTTTTAAAGATTTAAACTACAGCACGCTTAAAAAAAATACAAGTTCTATTATTTTCGACACCAAATCATGCCTGGACCGTGCAATTGTTAATGGACGACTTTAGAACTGCCTGTTACATAACACCCGGTTAAATACTGACGATACTATAGATTACAAGATCTCTGTGACGTGACACCAATCTATTTAAATATATGGTGCCAAACCTTACTATATAACTCATCCGGTAAAAAGGGTTTTACCACAATGTCATCTATGCCTGCAGCCGCTATATCTTGCCGCACTTCGTCTGGCAGGTTCGCCGTCAACGCAATTATCGGAATAGCGATTCCTTTTTCACGCATAATACGGGCCGCCTGGTAGCCATCCATCACCGGCATGTGTAAATCCATTAAAATGAGTTTATGTTTGCTTAGATCTAACCGGGCAAGCGCTTCCTGGCCGTTTACAGCTACATCAATTGCCGCGCCCCAGCGTTTAAGGAAAGTTTGAGCAACTATTACATTCAACGGGTTATCCTCTACCAGTAATATATCTATTCCCGCAAAAGGTTTTCCCTGTTTTGGAAGTTGATTTTTAAACTCCTTTTCGGGTAGCGACTCGCCTGCCTTGTCAAAAGTTTGGATGAAATAAAATACTGATCCCTTGCCTTCTTCACTTATCACTTGTAGCGTTGAGTTTTGAAGTTCGAGGATGCGTTTGCTTATTGCAAGCCCTAAGCCCGTTCCGCCAAAGCCTCTGGATGTTGATGAATCGGCCTGGGTAAAACGTTCAAATATCAGGGCCTGCTTATCTTTTGATATGCCTATGCCGGTATCCTTAACAGCTACTTTCAGTTTAATAGTTGAGTCGCTTTGTTCTAAAACATCTATGCTTACCTCTACAAAACCCGACGGAGTAAATTTTATTGCGTTATGCACCAGATTGGTAATAACCTGCGACATGCGGATGGGATCGCTCAGCACTTTACTTTTTACCTTTTCATCTGTTACCAATTTCAGCGTTATACCTTTATCTTCTGCGGATACTTGCAAACTATTTACCACGTTACGGGCAATTGCAACAACATCCATTTCAATGTGCTCAAAGGATATTTTTCCTGCCTCAATTTTGTTATAATCAAGAATATCGTTTACAATAGCCAACAAATTATTGGCAGAAAATATAATTACATCCAATTGTTCACGCTGGTCATGGCGGGGATTGTTTTTTAGCAATAAATGGCTCATTCCAACTACCGAGTTTAGCGGTGTTCTGATCTCATGACTCATTGTACTTAAAAACTCTGTTTTAACTTTAAGGCCTTGCTCTGCCTGATTTTGAGCGCTCTTTAAAGCAAATGATACCCTGTGCGAAAGAACCAGCGATTGAAGAAAGAAAAAGCTAACATAACCCAAAAAGCTAACCACCTGTAGTTGCGGAATAAAACCCCAATAGTGAAATAGCGATATGGCAAATACAATCATTAGAGAAATAGAACTTGATAGCGAATATATTGAACCCGGCCGCCCCCTTCTATAGGCCAACAGGTATACATAAGGTATGTATACAAGGCAAAATATCATCAACACTAAAAAAGGATTGATAAGCTGCGTAAAATAATAGGGCGGAAATATTAAAACGGCACCTGCAAACAGAAAACATATTCCGCTAATTGCATTAACTACAATCTTATGTACGTCTACCGGATATAAATAGCGGCTATATAAACCAAATAAGCCTATTCCGGCAAATAAAGTAATATACTCCAACCGCACAGTTATACGCCAATCCAGATCGGGCAGAATGGTATGCAGCACGTAATTGTCAATACCTATAATGCGGTAGCTGTAAACAATTACATATATCGAAAAAAGTAAAATAGCTTTATCGCGGTTGCCAAACAAATAAAGGCCAAAGAAAAACAGACCGCCCATAATCAGACAACCGGTAAGCAACAGATCAATTGCTTCGTCGCGCTGCCTGTCAAGCCTTACAACTTCCTTATCGCCTATGTATAGCGGCTTTGTTATTCCACCTTTGCTATGCACAAAGTTGGCTATTTGAAGCACCAGCCTTAGGGTATCAGTAGTTTTTGCTATATCAAATGTTTTATACTGCCAATGGGCCGCAAAGTTCTCTGCTGTTGTACTCACCTTACCGTTTTTTGCAGCAGGCTCATTGTTTACATATAACAAATAAGCCGAGTAAACATCCGGAACGGATAAACGCAGTTCGCCGTGGCTTTTTGGCAATAGTATGGTTAATTTATAAGTTGCATAACCGTACGCGGGTAATTCTTCACCGTTTAATTTATCCCATTTGTTCCACAGGGATGGAAAATTGACCAGCTTCGGGTTAGCTGCTGGCTTATCTCCCGGTGCCAGTAATTGGCGCCAATAAAAAAGCCACTCGCCATTAAGTTCTATCTTGTTGGTAAAAGGAGCCGAGCGCAGATCAAGTATGCCATTTTTTGCCACCGGGTGAACGGGTATGGTCATGGCGAAGGCACTTTGGCATAGGGCAAATAAAACGATAGTATATCTCAGCAGCTTACTCAAGTACCGAAATTGTTTACCGTAAAATTTGATTAATAACATGAAAGAATAACGGAGTGGAAGCAATAGTGTTATGCTTCCCAAAGATAAGATATTAATAGCTAAAAGTGGTACAGGCCTGCAAAACCCTGAAGTTAACCGGCTTAGCTTGCCGCCAAAATCTCATCAATCAAAACCAGTTCCTCTTTGTCAAAATTAGTTTTAGTAACACTTTGTATGGCATCAACTACCTGCCATGGTTTACTGGCTCCTATTAAAACCGATGTAATGCGGCTATCTTTAAGTATCCACGAAAGCGCCATTTGCGCCAGTTTCTGTCCGCGTTGCTGCGCTATCTCATTCAGTCTTTTTACCTTTTCAATAACTTCAGGCTTTATGCTGTCTACAGTCAAAAAATCGCCAACCTTTAACGCCCGTGAATCGGCCGGAATACCTTGCAAATACCTATCCGTTAACAAGCCCTGTGCCAGCGGAGAAAAAGGTATGCAACCCACTCCTTCCTGCTCCAATAAATCTAACAGGCCACCTTCTACCCATCTTTCAAACATAGAGTATTTAGGCTGATGAATAATTGCCGGTGTACCCATCTCCTTAAGCAACGCGAACGCTTTCCTGGCTTCGGGCGCTTTATAGTTAGATATACCAATATATAGCGCTTTGCCCTGTTGAACTATCAGGTTAAGAGCCGCCATGGTTTCTTCCAGTGGTGTGTCAGGGTCGGGCCGGTGATGATAAAAAATATCAACATAATCCAGCTTCATACGCTTCAAGCTTTGATCAAGGCTGGAAACAAGGTATTTCTTAGAGCCCCAGTCACCGTATGGCCCGTCCCACATGGTGTAGCCTGCTTTGGTAGAAATGATCAATTCATCGCGATGGTCCCGAAAATCAGCATGTAATATTCTTCCAAAATTCTCCTCGGCCGAGCCGGGCGGCGGCCCGTAGTTATTCGCCAGGTCAAAATGTGTTATGCCGTTATCAAAAGCAGTTCGTAAAATGTCGCTGCAATTTTGCGGCGTATCATAGTCGCCAAAGTTTTGCCACAGGCCCAAAGATACTCTGGGCAGTTTTAAGCCGCTCGCTCCGCAGCGCTTGTACTCCATTTGTTGGTAGCGGCCCGTTGATGGGTTGTAAGACATAACTGAAGGTTTACTATATGCTTATTTTACTGCGGATTGTTCTTTTTGAAGAAAGTGCTAAAGTATAAAAGCTCGTAGTTAACAGCATTTGACCAATATGGCCAATTGTGCGCGCCCGGGCGAATGATAAAATCGTGCGGTATTTTCCGTTCCAACAACTTATCATGTAATTCGGTATTTACTTTAAAGAAAAAGTCGTCTGTTCCGCAATCAAAAATTATAGCCAAGGCATTTGGCTTAAGCAGATCCAGCATATTGGTAACGGTATATTTTTCCCAATTGTCAGCGTTGGTAGTCGGATCGCCCAAACGCTTAGCCATATCCCAATTTTTCGGGAACGGGCGTATATCAACCCCGCCACTCATGCTACCGGCAGCGCCAAACAAGTCCTGATGCCTTATACTCAAATACAAGCCACCGTGGCCGCCCATGCTAAGGCCGGTAATAGCCCGCCCGGTACGGCTTTTTATGGTTTTATAACTTTTGTCTATGTAGGGTATCAGTTCATTTATTATATAAGTTTCATACTTGTAAGTAGGGTCAACCGGGCTGTCCCAGTACCAGCTGGTGTTACCGCCATCGGGGCAAACCAAAATCACGTTATACAGATCAGCGTTCTCTGCTACTCCTTTACCACCCTTTTTAACCCAATCAGAATAATTGCCGCTTGCCCCATGTAATAAATAAACTACGGGATATTGTGTACCGGCTGCATATTTGTTTGGGGTAACAACTACTGCCTTAATTTTCTTCTTCATGGCATCGCTGTAGGTTTCAACGGTGTCAACTTTAGCTGCCTTTACGTTAATAACCAACGCGGTTAAACACAGCAGCAGTAGCAGATTTTTTTTCATGATATTAGGTTTGATAAAATCGGTTTAAACTTTTTAATAAGCCTTTACAGTTTGCTTTGAGGTCCCTAATCCATCAATTCCTAACTCCATAACATCGCCGGGTTGTAAGTAAATTGGCGGTTTAAAACCCATGGCTACACCGGCAGGTGTTCCTGTTGTAATTACATCACCGGGTAACAAAGTCATAAATTGGCTTACATAAGCAATCACAAAAGGCACATCGAAAATAAAGTTAGATGTACTGCCATTTTGCATCATTTTGCCGTTAACAGAGAGCCATAACTTCAGGTTGCCCGAATCGGCAATTTCCTCGGCAGTAGCCATAAACGGCCCAATCGGGGCAAATGTATCACAACCCTTGCCTTTGTCCCATGTACCGCCGCGTTCTAATTGAAATTCGCGTTCAGAAACATCGTTGTGCAGTGTATATCCGGCAACGTAATTCAATGCATCAGCTTCTTCAACATAACTTGCTTTTTTACCAATAACCACAGCCAGCTCAACTTCCCAATCAACCTTTTGCGCACCTTTGGGTATAACAACATCATCAAACGGCCCAATAATGGCGCTGGTTGCTTTCATAAAAATAACAGGTTCCGCAGGCGGTGTTGCACCGGTTTCTTTTGCGTGGTCCGCATAATTAAGGCCGATACAAATAAGTTTTGACGGACGGCCTATCGGGCTGCCCCAACGCTCACCCTCTGCAACCGGCGATAGTTTGCCTTCATTATCAGCTACAAATTTTTCAAGGCGGCTTAACCCGTCTGATTCAAAGAATATTTCATTATAATCTTCGCCAAAAGCCGAAGTATCATAACGCTTATCGTTAATAATAACGCCCGTTTTTTCTTTACCGGCGCTTCCCCATCTTATCAGTTTCATTTGTGGTATTTAATTGGATGTAAGTATGCCGATAAAGCTATTATAAAATTTAAAATTATTAAAGCCTTAATTGGTTTTATCCTGCTTTTCTATTTCGGCACGTTCCTTTTTTATGTCGATCTTGATCAAAGCATAAATGCTCATATACATGTTAGCTATCCAAACCAATGAAAAACCGGCGAGCAGATAACCCCTCCAATCGGGCAATAAAAACTTAAAACCTGTAAGTATCAGCATAAAAAGTGTTACGTAATGGCTAAAGCAGTATTCGCAGGTGAAGAGGTAGAAAAACTTACGGCCCAATATAGTTTTACGGATTGTGCTTTGCTTAACGCAATATTCGCGCGGTTCCCTAAATACTTCTTCGTGCGTAACCGTCCAGGCTATGCAGGCGGTGGGTATGGCCAATAAAAAAAGCCAGGCAACCTGGGTTAATAAAGCAGGCATATTGTTGTGTTTGCTTAAACACAATTGTAATACCCATCTTGTTTTGCTTTAAACTATAATTAATAAGGTAAAGTAGCGTTGTTTGTTCAAATACTTCTCTTTAACTTTAGGTATGCCTTGCTACAATCACCTTTTTAATCTGATAGGTAAAAAATTTATACTTATTTTTCTATTTTTCAGTAGTTTAACCGTAAATGCCCAAAACACAAACGACCGTTTCGGCAGCATAGTTACCACTTTAGATAGCCTGAATAAAACACTCCCGATAGAGAAGGTCCATTTACATTTGGATAAGCCATTTTATTCATTAGGCGATACGATCTGGATAAAGGCTTACGTAACAGGCCAGTACAATAAGCTTTCCGACTTAAGCAGCATGGTACATTTGGACCTTATAAACGATAAAGGTTTTGCAAAAACCAGCTTTGCACTGCCTTTAACCAACGGCGAGGGATGGGGGACGGTGGTATTGGCAGATTCAATATTTTCTGCCGGTAATTACAACCTGCAAGCGTATACAAATGTAATGCGCAATTTTAATGAGGATTATTTTTATTACCGTGCTTTAACAATCGGTAATGCTTTACCGTCAAGTTTGCGTAGTGCAAGCAAAACCGATACAACAGGAATTAATTTACAGGTATCGCAATCAACAACAAAAGTGCCTGATGATATAAACTTATCTTTTTTCCCCGAAGGCGGTAACCTGATAAGTGGTTTACCCACAACGGTAGCATTTAAAGCTATTGGTGCGGATGGACTTAGCAGAGAAGTGAACGGCTATGTTGTTGATCAAAATAACAATCAAATAGTAAGCTTCAGCTCGGAGCATGCGGGAATGGGTACTTTTAGGATGACGCCTGATGCCGCTAACCATTACAGCGCTCTATTTAAAATAAACGGTGCAGATAAGCGGATTGCAATGCCTGTTATACAGGATAAGGGTTATTCTTTATCTGCAACCCAGGACAATAATAATATCATTTTAAGATTAATTTCATCGGCAAATTTACCTGATGACACGCTGAATATTGTTGCCCAGGCCGATAATAAGGTTTATTACACGGGGCAGGCCGCCGTTAGAGGGCGCAGATTTTTAGGAGCCTTACCGAAAACTCGTTTTCCTGAGGGTATAGTTCAGATCACCGTTTTTAGTAAAAACTTTACGCCGCTGGCAGAACGCCTGGTATTTATCAGAAATGCTAAACAACAACTTAATATAAACGTGAGCAACGCTAACATAAGTGACAAATTGCGTATGGCTATTACCGCTACAGACGATGCCGGACAACCCATTACTGGCGCATTTTCAATAGCTGTTACTAATGCGGGCAAGGTTCCGTATAGCGAGGATGACGAAGTAACAATATTATCTGATATGTTGCTCACATCTGACCTGAAAGGCTATATAGAGCAGCCTAATTATTATTTTGCTGATACCCTTGCCATGAAGCAAAAGCACTTAGATAATCTGATGTTAACCCAGGGCTGGCGCAGATTTACCTGGCCGGATGTTTTAGCGGGCAAGTTGAAAACTGCCCTGTTCGCGCCGGAACATGGCAATATAAGCGGGGTGGTATTAGACACAAAAAAAAGGCCGGTAGCCGGGGCACGCGTATCTTTACTTTTTAAAACAGGGGAACTTGCTCTTTTCAATACTTTATCAGGCGCAGATGGTAAGTTTGTTTTTAACGGCGTATTGGCTGATAAAGATGAAAAATACGCATTAACCGCAAGCGAGAGAAATAGCACAAAAAACTATTTAGTAGAACTTGACAAGCCGATAGAGATACCGGCCCCGAATGCCATTTACAGGCAGACCCGGCCTTATCCAGGTTTTAACGAATATATAACAGAAGCTAAACAGGAGTATAACAGCCTAGTAAACAGCGGATTGCTTAATGGCGGAAAATTATTAAAAGAAGTTACTATTAAAGAAATTAAAAAGCCTACAGTAAACAGTGCAGCCGTTAAGCATTCAAAAAACTTACATGGACCCGGCAATGCCGATTATTTAATTACTTTTTTAGATCTGGTACGCTGTAACGGAGCTTCAGATTTAGCGGGCTGTTTGGTAAATATGGGAAAGTTTGCGAGCATTACTCTTAATAGTGGGTTACTATACTCCAGGGGACGGCGGGAACCCATGGGGATTTACGTTGATGGTAACTACGTTGGTGTAAACTATGATGGAGCAATAAGTGATATATCAGCTGTAGAGATATTAAACTCAACAGGACTAACTTCTGTATACGGAAGTACCGGCTTTAGCGGCTTAATATTGATAACTACCAAAACAGGAGATATTGACTACAATGCCTACGAAATGGAACGTTATGGCGTAGTAAGTAACAAGCCTAAAAAGCAGCCAAAAGCAGCCATTAATAATTTAACATTGGCACCACGCAGAGAGTTTTACGCTCCACTGTATGAAGCAAAACAAAACAAGGCTATTATTGCACGCTCAACCGTTTACTGGAAACCCAACGTTGCAACTGATAAAGATGGCCGCGCCACCATTGAATTTGTAGCAGGTGATGCCGCCACCAATTACAGAATTATTTTAGAAGGAGTTGGCATAAACGGGCAATTGGGCCGCAAAGTGATTAATTATTCCACGAAATAATAAGATCATTGCTTTATTTTTAATACCAGGCGTAGTGACAACTATCTTACTTCGAACGCCCGCTCGTAATAAGAATTATCATTCTTCTTTTGCTTGTAGATATCGCGGTCAAACACTTTGTTCAGGTTATTTCCGGCAAGGTCTTCCAGCCGTGCGGCAACGCGCAGCTTATAAGTACCCAATAGCCATTGCGTGCCGGGAGTAAACATCCATGTCTTATCCCTGTCAGCAAGCGTTATCTCACCTTCAATGGGTTTACCATCTTTGCCTAAAACAGTTACAGACTCTTTTAAAAGATAATGGTCAAGCGGATGATCTGAATATACAATAACCGGTTGCTTGCTGCCCGCCTTAGGTGCTGCAACCCGCCATTTATCAATACTAAGCTGCTCATCAACACGCTGATTCACAACAAACTTTTTGCTGATGTCTTTGCCCATATTTAAGCCCCTGCCATCCCTCCATTTGCCCGAGATAACCAGCTGATAAGCATGGCGGCTATGCAGTGGGTTGCCCAACTCTTTGTTCAATACCAGTTCGCGCTTTATCCGCCCGGGGTCTATCCATACCGTCAGAACTTTTTCTGTTGGGTCCCATAGTTCAGGCTTAAGATCCAAAAATATCCGTTGCAGGGTATCGCGGTTCTTATCCAGTAAAAAAATATAATCAAGCGCGTTGCCTGTTTGCATTGGTTCAGAAAACTCAATGTAAAATTTTAGCAGATTCTCGGGAACTGTATCCGCCTGCGGATAAATGGCAGTTACAACAGGCGGTTTGCCTGTCGCAGCCGGCACCGTTATTTTACCCACTACCCGGTTGGCTTGTAAAATGCCGTACTCCATCCCGGTTGATAAAGGAATGACCGGTTCAAACAACATACCTGTATCGGTTTTATTGAAGTTGCCAAGCACATTGCGGTCGCTCCCGTTTAGCGACACGGTAAGCGGATATTGATCAACATCCTGAATTAAACGCTCAGGAATCAATATGCCTTTAACCAGGCCATCCATCCGCACCAGCGTTATTTTGTCAGGCCTATTGGATTTGCACGCCACAATAACGCACAAAAAAAACACCAGGCTATAATTGAATAACCTGGTGCCCTTTATAAAACTTAAACTATATAGATTTACCATCTGAAGTCCAAAGGTCAACATCGCCATTGGCTTTTTTCTGAATTACTACCGCGCGACCATCATCCAGTTTATCTAATTGCAGCACTTTTTCGTACGGTAATTTAGTAAACGCCGTGCCACCTGAGCCCGGAATTGGAGCAGTTAATGACTCTTTAAATTGTTTGATATCATTGTAACCCACTTTAGCAGCAGGACGGTTGGTATTGGCCATAACTAGGTAATTCTGATCTGCACCTTTTAACCAGACCATATCTGACGGGGTGTTTTGGTTACCCATTTCGGCAATGGTGCGGCCTTTAACATGAGCGCCTGCTTTCAACTCATCCATAGCGAAAAGCACCAATGGGGTGCAGGTATAACTTGCCACCATATAGTTTTTACCATCAATGGTAGTGGTGCTAAAAGTTCGTATTGGCGAAGTAGTCTCATAACGGCCATGCGAAGTATGGTACATCTCTAAACTTGCCTCATCCTGTTTGTTTGCTGTGAAGGGAAAATTGATGGTGCGAAATGTTGAACTGAACTCTTTGTTACTTAAGCCACTTACCATTAATTTACCATCTGCAAAGCCCATATCAGATATAGATGTAAGGCGTTTTAAATTTCCGCGGCCGTCTTTCTCCTCTGGTCCTGCCACATCATTAAGCGCTACGGTTGAAAAGTTAACATCCTTTAGTGAAACAGCCTTTATCTGGTTATCAGCGCTCATAGACAATAGTACCGGAGTACCGCCAGCACTTTTAACAGCTATATAAAGGTTTTTTGAAACAGGGTTAACCGCCATATCTGTTATAGATATATTCTCTTTGGTTGTACCCAAAGCGGCAGCAATCTTCTCATCTATTTTAGGCATATCAAATGCTTTAACTGCTGATGCCTTTTTAGCGTCTTTAGTATCAAAAGCAACTACACTCGCGTTTTGCGAATCGCCGATGAATAATATCCCCTCAGGGCCAAAAGTTAAAGATGTAATTGATTTTACCTCGGGTGTGCCGTTTGTAAAACCATAAGGTAGCGCCGGTTTGTGGTTAATACCTGCAAAAAGCAATACGCCAACTATGGCAGCAGTACTCATTAAATAGATCTTTTTCATTGAATGACTGTTTATAGGTTTTATTTCAGATTCGGGTGGTTATAACAAATATAATATAACCCTATGCGCATTTGCTTAAATAAGATACTGATAACAAGAATATTACAAACGGCAAAGCCTGTTTATTAAAGCCTCGTGTTGGGGATATTGTTGCAGCATATCTGCTTTTTTTGCCATTTTAAACTCGGTAAAATCAAAGCCGGGGGCTACGGCGCAGCTTGCCAGCACGTAGCTACCTGCACCTGGCAACTGGGCAGCAAACCATTGGCCGGCCTCAACTACAACCTGCAAATTTCCTGTAGCACTATCAGACAGTTCATGGGTGGTCAATACACCGTTAACATCAATAATGTGAATATGAAGCGGACCACCTTTATGTAGATACCAAATCTCATCAGACTCTATGCGATGAAAGCCTGAAAAATCCTCGCCGCTTAATAAGTAATAAATGGAAGTACAAGCCGCTTTTAAGCCACTTGGTGGATTACGAAGCACCTGTTTTGCCGACCGGTAAGCCTCTTTATAAAAGCCACCTTCGGGATGTGGGTGCAGCTGTAAATGCTTCACCCAATAGTTTGCGTCTTCTATTGTCATAATCAGTTAATTGGGGTAACTAATGTACGCATTATTAGCAAAACATGATATAAAGCACTACTGGTAGGTGGAAAAATATCACTACTTTTTGGTGTATTGCTTATAATTGATAAGCAGCACACTTAAAAGAATAATACCCAACCCCGCTATTTGCCACATAGAAATTTCTTCGTTACCTGCCCAAACGCCCAGCAAAACGGCTATTATGGGGTTAACGTAGGCATGGGTACTCACCTGCGTGGCCGGCCTTACCGATAGCAACCACACGTATGCCGTAAATGCAACAATGGAACCGAAAACAATCAGGAAAGCTATAGCCAGCCAGGCTTGCAAGGGCACGGTAGCAGCATTAAACCCATCAAATTCATTATGCAGGGCGCTTATGGGCAAATAAACTATACCTGCCACCAGCATTTGCCAGGCGGTAGTTAAACGCGCGGGGCTGCTACCTGGCCGTTTTTTTGAGTACAAGCCCCCTAATGCCCATATACCCGGACCAAATATCAACAAGCCTAAACTGATCAGTTGCTCGCGGGTAAAGTCGCCGTGCATGGATTGCAGAATGGCCTCGCCGAACAACAGGCAGACGCCGGCAAAACCAACTATTAAGCCTCCAACTATACTTACACTGCGCAGATTTTTGCTACGGTTTGGCTTATCTAATACAACAAACCACAATGGCCCGATAGAGATAATTATAGCCACCATAGCGCTTGGTATGGTGCGCTCGGCCCAAATTACTATTCCCATGCCGCCAACCAGCATAAGGCAGCCGCTTATGGCGGCGGTTGCCACATCTTTTTTAACCCAAAGCTTATCGCCTTTTATGGCGCACCAGGCCAGCATTAATGCCCCTGCGCCCATAAAACGTGTGGCACCCATTAAAAACGGCGGGAAACCGTGAATGGCCATCTGTATAAAAAAGTAGGTGGAACCCCAGACCACATACACCAGCGCGAAGGCGATGATGACCCAAAGGGTTGACGCAGGTTTGGTTGAGGTTGCCATGCCGTGAGATGCTTAAACTGCAAGATGTGAATATTCTTTGTGAATACCGAACAGCATTCATCATCTAAGGGTAAACGGTTAACATTTGCATATCTGGAAGGGGGGCTCAGCGTTACGTGAACCCCTGTGAGCCTCTGTGAGCCCCCGTGAGCCCCTGTGAGCCCCCCTATCGGTAATACAACTCCAACACATTATTTTTATTCAGCATCTGCGCCGGAACAAGCGGAGCAGAGCGGAGCAGCAATTTTAGTAAACAGTTGTCAGTGAGCAGTTTGCAGCTTTTAGCGGAACAAAATGAGACAACTTATTCGTCAGGGAAACTAACTGTAAAATTCTGTTAAATAATTCATTTTCAAACAATTGAAAAACAGCACTTTTTTGTCCCAGCTTAAGTTAAATTTTACCTTACTTGAATACGTGTTTTCATTTTGTATTTTTGATCATACGATCAATTTATTCGCCGGACCCTGTTCAACATGAAAATCTCAATTATACTAACCGCAATATTATGCATTAGCATTAGTGTAAATGCTCAAACTTATGCCATAATTAAAGACGGCGACGGCTATACAAACGTCAGGAAAGGCGGCAATACAAAATCTGATATTATCGGAAAAATATCCAACGATGCCATTTTTTCTTTTGACTATGAACAACTTGCCGGCGCAAAAAAACCGGAATGGGTTGAAATTTACCAAATGAGCGAGAAAGGTGGCTCTATAAACGGTTACATCCACAAAAACAGAATTTTACCATTATCTTCCTTAAAGCATATAGCCGCAAAAATACAGGGTAATAATTCAGCAGTTATCCAAAACGATAGTATAACTATTAAGGTAACCTCAGCTGGATTTATCGCGAAAAATCACAAGCTTACTTTATACCATAAGTCTCCCTATTACGAAAAGATTGATGGTAAGAAAATATGGGGAGTTGATGGTGGATTACCTAAAAAAACTATCAGTGTTTTATCCGTAATTATCAACGGCTCTTCGTTATACATACCAAAAGCGGCGTTAAGCAATTTATTTGAACCAAATTTTAATACGCTCACGGTTTATTTCGGCATCGATAATAAGCTTTATATACAAATGAACAACAGTGATGGCGCAGGCGGTTATACCGTAATATGGGTTATTAAAGATGGAAAATATCAACGCAGGTACGTTGATAATTCTTTCGCTTAACTACCCACAAAATAATGCCCTCACCTTCCAACCCTATTGTCATCCCACCAACACCTTTTACCTTTCGCCTTTTACCTTTCACCTCTAACAATCGTATATTTGTAGTATGAATACAGCCGATCTGTTATTACGCGCTTCGCAATTTGATTTTTTGAGTATTGAAGAAGGCGTATACCTTTACCACAACGCCCCTACTGCTGATCTGGCTTATGTAGCCAACGGGCTGCGTAAAAAGCAGGTGCCGCATGGCAAGGTAACCTGGCAGATAGACCGTAATGTTAACACCACCAACGTTTGTATAGCCAACTGCAAGTTCTGCAACTTCTTTCGGAGGCCGGGGCACGAGGATAGTTATATAACCGATATTGAAACGTATAAACAAAAAATTGAAGAAACGTTCCGTTATGGCGGCGACCAGCTTTTACTGCAGGGTGGGCACCATCCTGATCTGGGACTTCAGTTTTATACTGACCTGTTTAAGCAGTTAAAAGAACTTTACCCAACGCTTAAACTCCATTCATTAGGTCCGCCGGAAATTGCGCATGTTGCCAAGCTGGAGAATATGAGTCATTACGATGTGCTTAGCGCAATGAAAGCAGCAGGCTTAGATTCATTACCGGGCGCGGGTGCCGAAATATTGAACGACCGTGTACGCCGCCTGATATCAAAGGGCAAATGCGGCGGGCAGGAATGGCTGGATGTTATGCGGGCAGCTCACAAACTTAACCTGCCATCATCGGCCACCATGATGTTTGGGCATGTGGAAACCATTGAAGAGCGTTTTGAGCATTTGGTTTGGATACGCCAGGTGCAATCTGAGAAACCCTACGGGCATTATGGCTTTACCGCATTTATTCCATGGCCCTTTCAGGATGATGGGACGTTGCTGCGTAAGGTACGCGGCATAACCAACAATGTATCGGGCGATGAATATATCCGGATGATAGCGCTGAGCCGTATTATGCTGCCCAATGTTAAAAATATCCAGGCATCGTGGTTAACCGTGGGCAAGCAGGTGGCGCAATTGTGTCTACATGCCGGCGCTAACGATTTTGGCTCTATTATGATAGAAGAGAACGTGGTATCCGCAGCAGGCGCGCCGCATCGCTTCACAGCGAAGGGCATTCAAAACTCTATTGCCGAAGCTGGCTTTGAACCGCAGCTGCGTAATCAGCGATACGAATGGCGCGAAACGCCTGCGGAGTTAGAAGAGCAGGTTATCAACTATTAAAAAAAAAGTACCACCGCACAAATACAGCGTTGTCATTTCGAGGGAGCAGCGGGAGGTTGAGCATGGCGCGACCGAGAAATCCATACATATATAATCCACAGTGCTTAGCGTGTGTATAGATCTCTCCTTGGGTCGAGATGACACGCAAAATAAACCCGTTGTCATTTCGACGGAGCAGCGGGCGGCCTGAGCATTGGCGAGACGGAGAAATCCATACGTTGCTGAGCCACAAGACTGCCTCCTGTATAGATCTCTCACTACGTTCGAGATGACAAAAGATATTTGAACACCCTGTCATTTCGACGGAGCAGCGGGAGGTTGAGCATGGCGCGACCGAGAAATCCATACATATATAATCCACAGTGCTTAGCGTGTGTATAGATCTCTCCTTGGGTCGAGATGACACGCAAAATAAACCCGTTGTCATTTCGACGGAGCAGCGAGCGGCCTTAGCATTGGCGCGACGGAGAAATCCATACATATATAATTTCACAGTGCTTAGCGTGTGTATAGATCTCTCCTTGGGTCGAGATGACACGCAAAATAAACCCGTTGTCATTTCGACGGAGCAGTGGGTGGCCTGAGCATTGGCGCGACGGAGAAATCCTTTCGGACCATACCTATTGGATGGTCGCTTCGAAAAGATTTCTCCGTCGCGCTTTAGCACTTTTCCTTCCCTCTGCTCCATCTAAATGACAACTGGTGCTGCAGGAAAGTTATAAAACAGCAAAGCCCGGTGATGTCACCGGGCTTTTAATTAACTATATAGTACTGTAATTATTTAACCCCAAAAGGGGTAACCAATGGCAGTACTTGTGCCATGGTAAGCGGCTCGTCAAAGCTGCCGGTTGCAGCATTAACAGATATATTACCGCCAACACCAGTTAAACTTGTTATAGTAACCGGGCCCTGAGTAACATTATCCTCGCCCGCGTAGTTGGCGTTAACAGCAGATATACCTGTGTCATTAGCTCCTACTATCCATGGTTTGGTAGCTGCACCTGCACCACCCCTACTTCTGCGTAGCTGACGTACTGCAGCAGCATGGCGCGCTTCAACAGAGTGGATATTTAATGCTGCAGAAAGTGCTACTCCATCTTTTTGCAAGTTAGGTGCCTGGCCTTTATAAGCTCTAACGCCGGTATCTTCTAATGCCTGCGCAACTGCTAAAAAGGTATCAACACTGGTAAATACTGTGGGGAATGTACCGCCTGCAGTAAAATCATACACACCGGCTGTGCCTTGGGTAGATTGTGCTACCGCCGCCGAACCCAACACATTCTTTAAAAAAGTAACGTGTGCATTCTCATGACCGCGAATAGTTTCTACATAAGATTTTTCGCTGGCAGAAAAGCCTAAACCTGATGTGGCACCCTGGTTATAAAATGCTGCTTCAAGGTACTCCAGTTTTAAAGCGTAGTTAAGTACATCGGTTACCGATGGAGTTGCCGACTGTCCGTAAGCTTTTTTAAACAAGGTTGTAAATGCAAACGGCATAGCAGCAATAGCTACTTTTGAGCCAAAGCTTGTAATATTTCTGATGGCCGCGCGGCGTGGGCTTATCCTGTCCTGAAACTCGGGATCAACCTTTTCTATTTCTTCTATTATGTTTAGTAAATTCATGATTTTAAGATCTAAGCGGTGTAACCATAAGAGTAAGCGTTAACCTTAGTTTTCAAAAAGGTGTTGGCAGTTGCTAAAACCATAGGGATTGTTTTAGGCTTGTCCATACCAAAACCATCAAGAATGGTACTGTCTGCAAAGCTGCCCGGGTTTACCAAATTGCGTATATAAGCGGCGTGCCTTGCTTCAACAGAAACAATTTTGCCTGCTATGGTTAAATAATTGGCATCTTTTATCATAAAACCTGCGCCATTGTAGGCAGAAACACCCAGATCTTCAAATGCCTGAGCGGTAGCCAATACACTTGCCTTAGTGCCAAAGTTAACAGCGCTAAAATCCGGCGTAAGCGCCTGTATGGCGTTACTACCCAATGCTGCTTTAAAAAACTCGCGGTGAGCAAGTTCGTGGTCGCGAATGTCTGTAAATAATGCAATCTCGTCTGCGGTTGCGCCGCTATACATGCTGGCGGTAACCTGGGTGTAAAAAGCCGCTTCTAATTGTTCTAAAGCGTAAGCATAGTTTAGTATAGCAAAATCGCCTGATGCGCCAAGATCAATTCCTCCACCCTTACCTATAACTCCCCCCTCGTCTTTTTTACAAGCTCCCGCGGCCAAAATACCAACGCCCGCCAGGCCTACGCCTGCGTAACGCAAAAATGACCGCCTCCCAAGATTGGCGCCATCCTTTTCAAATAGTGTTTCTGTTTTCATAGTGATGTTAATAAATTATTAATTATTGTAGGTTAGTTTGTGGTAACTACGCAATTATCATACTGCGGTTTTCTGCGAGGGAAAATTTATCACTTCATTATGGAGTAATAATTTTATTTCAAGTATAACTTACTCTAAATTGAAGTAAAATAATTTTCATTATATGAAAAAACTGTCCTTTTTATAATGTTTGAAGTAGGTCAAAAGATTTGTAATTTAGGACAATGAAGCAGCCGGAACTTTACATTGAAGCCTTGATCTTCGCATCAGAACAAAGCATACGTATTGAAGAGATAATGTACTGCCTGCAAACCGTATTTGAGCGCGACTACCCTGCCGAAGAGGTAAAAGGATATATTGATAATATTCAGCATAAATACAGCCAGGATAATTTGTCTATAGAACTGGTGAATATTAATAACGGATACCAGTTTCTCACAAAAAAGCAGTTTCACCCAATAGTAAATTTGCTGCAGCTGCAACGGGCTAAAAAGAAATTGAGCCAGGCCGCCTTAGAGACCCTGGCCGTAGTTGCTTACAAGCAGCCGGTAACCAAAACAGAGATTGAACAGATACGGGGCGTTAATTGCGATTACTCTATACAAAAGCTGTTGGAAAAAGAACTGATAAGCATTTCGGGCAAATCAGATGCAGTGGGTAAACCGCTCCTTTACAGCACCAGTGGGCAGTTTATGGACTACTTTGGCATGAACAACATTGATGAATTACCTCATTTAAAGGAACTTGCAGATAATTCATCCAGCATTGGTGAACAGGTAGAATAATTTTTATTTGATTTTCTTTAAAAATGATTTTTAATTATTTTTACTAATAAATAACATTGCGTTATTACTAAATACTAAACTATACAAAACTAATTCACCGCACATGGGAGCGCCAAGAAAAAATGCCAACAAGAACATTCCTAAGAGCACAGAGGAAGATGATGATGACGATGATTCGTTAGAGACCGGCACTAAAGGAAAAGTAATAGAAGATGAAGATGACTTTGATGGTCCGCTAGACGACCTTGCCTTTGAAGATTTTGGCGACGAGGATGACGACGATTACTAAGTAACAGATCAAAAAAAAATAGTTAAAAGCATTCGCGGGTTTAATGCCTCCGGATGCTTTTTTATATTCAAGCCATTTTAATTATTGAATGACAATTTTAGAGGTAACAGATAACAAAACCAAAAAGGCCTTTTTAGATGTAGCACGCGCTATTTATAAAGATGACGAAAACTGGGTTTGCCCGCTTGATATTGATGTTGAAGCGGTATTCGACCCGCAAAAAAACAACTTCCACCAATTTGGCAAGTGCATACGCTGGATATTGAAGAATGACAAGGGTGAACTGATAGGTAGAATTGCCGCTTTTGTAAACAGCAAAAAAGCGTATAATTATGAACAGCCTACCGGTGGCATTGGCTTTTTTGAATGTATAAACAACCAGGCAGCTGCCAATTTGTTATTTGATACTGCTAAAAGCTGGCTTCAGCAAAATGGCATGCAAGCCATGGACGGCCCTATTAACTTTGGCGAAAATGATACCTTTTGGGGTTTATTGGTTGAGGGTTTCGCGCCACCGTCATACGGAATGAACTACCACCTGCCCTACTACCGTAACCTGTTTGAAACTTACGGCTTTACAACACTTTACGAGCAAATAACCAACCAGTTATCGCCGCGGGTACCTTTCCCGGCGCGGTTTGAAAAAATTGCCAGATGGGTGAGACAAAAACCCGGCTATGAGTTTAAGCATCTGCGCGTTAAAGAGATTGGAAAATTTGCTGCTGATTTTGTAGAGATCTACAACGATGCCTGGGCCGATTTTGAAAACTTTGTTCCGATAAATCATGACACGTTATTGGAGAGCTTTAATAAAATGAAACCCATTTTAGATGAAAAGCTGATATGGTTTGCCTATGTAAACGGCGAACCAGCCGCATTTAACATTGTATTGCCTGATGCTAACCAAATGATAAAGCCGCTTAAAGGCAAGCTTAACCTGATAGGGAAATTAATATTTGCTTACCGCAGATGGAAAGGTGTTAACCGCATGCGGGCTATTGTAATGGGTACAAAGAAAAAATTCCAAAATCACGGCCTTGAGTCGGCGCTGTTTATCACTTTAGGCGACTACGTTTTACCGCTGGATCAGTATGACACGCTTGAACTATCGTGGGTTGGAGATTTTAACGAAAAAATGCTGGCCCTCCATTACTCAATGGGTGCAACATTTGCTAACAAGCACCTTACAATGCGTTGTATCTTTTAAACGGAAAAGGCTGGCAATTAAGCCGTTGCCTTGTTGTGACGCAGTTCCTCAAAAAGTTCAATAACCTTTTTTTGCAGGTCAATTATCTCAATCTCCCGGTCGGTCAATTTTTTGTTAACTACCTCTAATTCATTAACAAACTTTTGTTCCTGTTCAAGGTCGTTAAACGTAAGTAACTGAACTACCGACATATCAAACAGCGTAGAGATCTGCTCTAAACGCGATAGGTTAATATCAGTTATTCCGGTTTCGATCTTGGAAAAAGCGGGGATAGATATATCAAGACGTTTGGCAACATCTTCCTGGCTCCATCCTTTTTGATGGCGCAATAACCTGATTTTTTTTCCTAATGATTTCATTTTACTTCAAATAGTGGTAAGGGTTTCTCAATAGTTAATAAAGTTACAGCTTTTTTTCAAAAAAAAACGATAATTACAATATTTTATTTTTTAGTTCAATTAAATCTATCCCACCGAAATTTCCTGAACTCATCATTAACAAATTGGCATTCAGCAATTCAGCACTTTCCAGGTAAGTCTTCAACGCCGCCGGCTGGTTAAAAAACGTAATAGCGCGTGCAAATGCATCCTCTACAACTTTCGCCGGATAGGGTTCCATTTTCTTCTGCTCGAAAGTTTTATTATCTATAAAAACAATTGCCTCGTCGGCTTCGTCCATTGTACCTGCATATTCTGCTAAAAACTCTTTGTTAAGGCTACTAAAAGTGTGCAGCTCAATACAAGCTATCAATTTACGCTGCGGAAACTGTGTTTTAACCGCATGTATAGTGGCAGACAGCTTTGACGGCGAATGTGCAAAATCTTTAAACAAGCTGGCAGTATCGTTTTTGCCGACTAACTCCAACCTGCGTGCAGCGCCTTTAAATGTGGTTATGTAACTATAAAAATCAGCCGTAGAAATACCCTGACTTTCGCAGGCTAAACGCGCCGCCTGCATGTTTAACAGGTTATGCTCACCAAAAACCTGTAAAGGATATTTTTTTCCTTCGGATATGATGGTGGTAACGCCATCTTCTATCACATACTCAGGTAAGGTATATGGCAGCTTATCAACACTAGCCGCGCTTTCTGCCACAACCTGATTTAAAACCTCGTCGTCCGCGCTGTAAATAAGTCTGCCGCCGGGCTCTATGGTATCTATAAATATTTTAAACTGATCAATATAACTCTGAAAGGTTGGGAAAACGTTAATATGGTCCCAGGCTATACCGCTTATAATGCCCACGTTGGCTTTGTATAAGTGGAATTTGGGCCGCCTGTCAATTGGCGAGGCCAGGTATTCATCGCCTTCAATAACCATAACCGGCGCCTCGGCCGTTAACTTTACCATGGTATCAAAACCTTCCAGTTGCGCGCCCACCAGGTAATCAAAATCTTTACCCGCCGCCTGCAAGGCATGCAGTATCATTGAGGTAATAGTGGTTTTGCCATGGCTGCCGCCTATTACAATACGCTGTTTATCTTTTGATTGCTCATAAACATACTCCGGATAAGAGTATAATTTCAATCCTAATTCCTGCGCTTTAAGCAGTTCAGGGTTGTCAATGCGGGCGTGCATGCCCAATATAACAGCATCCAGATCACTTGTAATTTTCTCAGGATACCAGCCATTTTCGGCAGGTAATATACCATGCTTTCTAAGGCGCGAAACCGAAGGCTCAAATAATACGTCGTCTGATCCGCTTACTTCAAATCCCTTTTTATGCAGCGCTATGGCCAGGTTATGCATGGCCGCGCCGCCAATAGCTATAAAATGTATCCTCATGGTATATTATTTAGCTGTGTTTCACAAATTTGGCCGCCACCCAGTCTTTATCTTTTTTGTGCGATATATAGGTTAGCCCAACCTGGTTAGCTGCCTGCGTAATAATTTCCAGATCAGGTGTTTCATAAAATCCGCTGAAAAATATAGTGCCGGCGGGTTTTAATACCGCGGCATAACTATCCATTTGATCCAGCAGGATATTGCGGTTGATATTGGCCAATATAATATCAAATTGCTCAGCAGGGATAGCTTCTTTTGATCCGCATAAAGCCTTGATACTTGTTATCCCGTTTAGCTGGGCATTCTCAATAGTGCTTTCATAACAAACCGGATCGTAATCAATAGCCGTAATATTACCGGCGTTTAGTTTAGCGGCCATAATAGCTAAAATGCCTGTGCCGCAGCCCATGTCCAGTACCTTTTTACCGGTAAAATCCTCATCAAGCATCAGTTGCAATATCATCGATGTGGTTTGATGATGGCCTGTACCGAAAGCCATTTTAGGATCAATCACAATCTCGTACCGCACATCCGGTCTCGGCTGGTGGAAAGTGGCTCGCACATAGATCTTATCGCCAATAACCAATGGCTCAAAATTGCTTTCCCATACCTCGTTCCAGTTTTTTTGCTCAATAAAATTACTTTCATGGCTAAACGGGAACAATTCAAAAAAAGGATTGAGCGTGGCTGTAAATAAGTCCTCTTTAAAAGTATCGGCAGGTATGTAGGCGTTAAAGCCCGTTTCTGTTTCTTCAAAAGTATCAAAGCCAATCTCGCCCAAGCCGTTTATCAGCAAGTCGCGGCGGTAGCCTTCATCGTCTTCAACAGTAAAAGATATTTCGTAGTAATTCATGCTTCTTGTTTTTCGTCCTTTCTTGCTTTCCTTTGGATAATAAGGTCGATAATAAATAAAAGGGCTACGTTAATAAGCCAGTACATCCCCTGCACACCAAACAACGCGCCTATTGAGCGGTACAAACTGTCGTTACCTAAAGCGCTGTCCCAAATGGCGTAGCTAACACCTGCAGACAATAACAAACTGGCAGATAAAACCCAAAGCAGCGTAATAAACGCTGCACGCCACAGCCTTGAATTTAGCCTGTTCCAAATGGGTAGTATGATAACGTATTGCGTTAAAAATAAAATAACATACAAATACAGCCCCACATACCTGAAATAGTACATCAGGCTATTAAGCGATATCTCTGTAAGCTGCTCTGTGATGTGCTTATGCGCTTCATCCAGTGCAGTATACCTTGCAAAAATATAGTAAGGTACAAGTGTAGGAATTAGCAGCTTTAGCAGGGTTTTCATGAGCGTAAAAGATTGGTTATTAAAGATTAAAGATTGGTTTTTGTTTTTCCAGAGTTCAACCAATCTTTAATCTTCAAAATCTAATCTTCAAAAAAACTAATTAAAAGCCTTAACTATATCCGTAAAATCGCGTGATTTTAGTGATGCGCCACCTATCAGGCCGCCGTCAATATCCGCCTGGGCAAACAGCTCGGCAGCGTTTTTAGGGTTGCAGCTGCCACCGTATAAAATGGTGGTAGCATCGGCTACAGCCTGGTTGTATTTAGCAGCAATTTCTGCACGGATAAATGCGTGGATCTCCTGCGCCTGTGCAGATGTGGCGGTAACACCTGTGCCAATTGCCCAAACAGGCTCGTACGCAATAACTATTTTGCTAAAAGCTGCTTCATCTAAATGGAAAATACCTTCAACCAACTGGCTTTTTATAATACCGAAATGCTCGTTGGCTTCGCGCTCCTGCAAGGTTTCGCCAATGCAGAAAATAGGTTTCAGATCATTAGCTAAAGCGGTATCAGTTTTTTTGGCCAGCAACTCGTTGTTTTCGCCAAAATATTGGCGGCGCTCTGAGTGGCCCAAAATAACATAAGCTGCACCTACTGATTTTATCATTTTTGCAGATGTCTCGCCGGTAAACGCACCCGACTCATTCTGATGGGTGTTTTGCGCACCTACGGCTACGTTTGCGTAACCTTTAGCCAACTGCGCCAGGCTGTGTAAATGAATAAACGGACTGCATACTACAACCTGTTGGCTGCCGGTAGCTTCATCTTTAACCATATTGATCACTTCAGAAAACAAGGACAATCCCTCGTTATAATCCATATTCATTTTCCAGTTACCGGCTACAATTTTTTTTCTCATGTTAGTTTTGTTAGTCCATGGACCATAGTCTATGGTCCATAGTAGTTTATGTTTTATTAACCATGGACTATCGACCATGGTCTATGGTCTGATTAAAAAACTTCTCTATACTCCTTCGTCAGTTCAAAAATCTGCTCCAGTATTTGTTTTTCTACCTCATCAAAAACACGGTCGCGGCGTGGGTAAACCAATTCTGCTGTGCCGAACATCTTTTTTAATGAGTATGTTTCAAACTCGCTGCCGCCACCCCAACCAAAGTCTGGCACAAAGTTAAGCGGCATGGTTGAGCCAAATACATTGGCGCTAACGCCCACAACCGTACCGGTATTAAACATGGTGTTGATGCCGCATTTAGCGTGGTCGCCCATTATAAGGCCACAAAATTGCAAGCCTGTTTTGCGGAAGTGTTTGCTTGGGTAATCCCATAGCTTAACTTCGGCGTAATTGTTTTTAAGATTAGAGTTGTTGCTATCGGCACCAATGTTGCACCATTCGCCCATTACAGAGTTACCTAAAAAGCCATCGTGCCCTTTTGATGAATAGCCCCAGATAACTGCATTGCTTATCTCGCCCCCTACCCGGCTATACGGGCCAACGGTTGTAGCGCCGTAAATTTTAGCGCCCATTTTTACCTGCGAATGCTCGCATAATGCAAAGCTGCCGCGTATATGGGTACCTTCCCACACTTCAGAATCCTTACCCAGATAAATCGGTCCGTTAGTGGTATTAAAAGTAGAGCATTCTGCAATAGCTCCCTCTTCGGCAAAAAAATCATTACCAATAATTACGTTGGTTGATGATATGGCTGCGCTGGTGCGGCCTGCAGTAAGCAGTTTAAAGTCTTTACGCAGCTCAATGTCATTCTTTTTAAAAATATCTTCGGGGTGCTTAACAGCTACAAACTCACCTGTGTAATCTACAGGCTTGTATTTGGATAAGTCGCCGGCGTTAAATTGCTCAGCATCCTGTTGGTTTAGCTTTATGGCTATAAACAGACCATCCTTTACCAATGCCTCCGAGCCGTGCAGCTTCAGAATAGCCTGGTGTAAATCCTCATCAGGACAAACCGAACCGTTAATGAACAGATTGCGCTCTTCTATTTGAAGCGGAAACTTGGTTTGCAGGTAATTAAGCGTATTAAAAGAATAGGCTAAATCAAAATACCTGGCCCATTTTTCGGCAATAGTAAGTATGCCTATCCGTAGGTCGGCAACAGGGCGGGTATATGTTAAAGGTAGTAAAGTTTGATGCGAGTTATCGTCAAACAGGATAATTGCCATGCAACAAAAATAAAAAAAGTCCCGACTGTATAGCCGGGACTTGTAAATATTTTATGAACGCTATTATTTTTTAGCGTAACGGGTACGGAATTTATCAATACGACCAGCAGTATCAACCAGTTTCATTTTACCGGTATAGAACGGGTGCGAAGTATGCGAAATTTCGAGTTTTACTAATGGGTATTCGTTACCGTCTTCCCACTTTACAGTTTCGCGGGTATCGATGCATGATTTAGTGATAAAAGAGTAGTCGTTAGACATATCTTTAAATACAACTAATCTATAATTTTTTGGATGCAGATCTTTCTTCATTGCTTTACTTCTTATAAAAGAGGTGCAAATGTATCATTTTAAATCAAAAGTAAAAAGTAAATATTAAAAATAGTTTATTGGGTTGAAAGATTGGTTGCTGAAGATAAAGATTGGTTTTTCCGTCCCGTCTTTGCGAGGTACGAAGCAATCCCTACACGCCAGGTAAACGCCATGCTTAGTTGCTTTTGTGGCTCGTGATCTTTAAAGTTCGCAAAAATTAACGGTTACAAACCGCATTTAAGCCATTTATATCAATATTGTATCATCAATTTGCCAGTTACATGATCCAACTTGATAAAAATCTCTTTGTTACGGGGCTTCATTGCTACATCAAAAGTGACACCAATCAATCCTCCTATAGCACCTCCGTTGATACCGCCGGCCATACCATAGCTTGTTGGTATAACATCGGTACCTGTGTAAGGGTCGGTTCCAACCGGCAAGTTAATAGAGAGTAAATATTCGTCATCTCGCCTGGCCAGTTTATAAAAATATCCGTCATAAGAAATGTACGCGTCGCCCTTATAAACTACTGAATAACAGTTTGTAGCTTTTAACTTCCTTAGCTTCCCTTTTTCGTTTACGGTATAAAAAGTAATGTTATCTATTTCGTTTATACCAGAGTCTATTTTAGAGTCGGGTAGTTGTAAAAAAAATGACAATGAACTATTATAAATTCCGTCGGTTAGTACTTTGGCGTCATAAGCAGCAAATCCTTTCTTTTCAATGCTATCTATTTTAACAACGTCATTAAAACTATACATTTTTCCTCTTGGATCCCTTTTTAAACCGGAATCAATCAATTTAACGAAGGCTTCTCCTCCGGTTCTTAACAACTTATTAGTCACGTCCACTGCCGACACCCTGATCATTGTGTCAATCCCGAAGACGGACTGGTACAAGTCTCCTTTTTTAGCATAGACATTGGCTCGTATAACAAAAAAACCATGCTCGTTCATAGAGAGTGTTTGTTCTGAAAAAGCACAGTATCTAAGTTGAAACAGGAGCTCTCCTATTTTAGTTTTGTCGGCCAAAGCATCAAAAACTTTTGTTAGCTGTTGCTCAATTGGTATTTTATCAAACACCATTGATTTTCGGTTAAGTGCCCCGGTTTGCACAAAACCCAGTAGCCCAGGTCCGTTTCTTTGATCAACAAATCGGAATTTGCCATATTTAGCGCCTGCTGTAGGTTGCTCAGGTAATTTTATTTCAAATTCGGTAGTACCCTGGCAGTAGCTATTAAATGTTGTGGTTAAAAGAACAAGTAAAGTAGAAAGCAGAAAATTAGACTTTATTGGCATGACAAGGTTTTTTTGTAAAAATATAAAATTCAAGTAATGCCCGAACCTGGATTTACTGATTTAAGGTTTTTGGGATTAAAGGCGAATCTTATAACCCTCAAATCTTAAAAATCCTAGTTCAAACAATTGGGGCGTTGCCTGCGGCCCGCGCTATCCGCTCATACGCCTGCGGGCTTTAGGCGCATGGCCGGTATCCGCTACTATCGCTAACGCACAATCAGATCATACAATAGAAATTCATTTATTGATTTTTCATATAGGCTAATCCTTGACAATCATCAGTATCTCCGATGCTTAAAAGGATATATAACTTATTTGATTTTTGAAAAACTATTTCTCCAGCCTGCACCCCCTCCAGCTCCATAATACATGTACCATTTTCACAGGATAAATTCCATTTTCCCGATTTAGTGATATATTGACCATGAGCTTCTCCAAAATCATTAATTAACCAATCAGGTGCATTTACAATTTCGAAAGTATTGTTACTTTTTAATATTATTTCGCTGTTTAAATTTCCTTTATAATTCCCTTCATACCTCATCATTTTTTTTGAATAATCGGTAAGGTCATAATTTCCGATTAAGCTGTCTTTTTGAATGTTTTTCACTTTATCAAAACCCAAATCCCAAATACAAGACAAAGGATGGCAACTTGATAAACATAAAAAAGCGAAAAAAGCTGCGGTTATTAGCTTTGGTTTTAAATGATAGGTTATTTTCATAAAAACAAATTATCCACTCGAGGTAATGTTCGTTGCTTACTGCCTAAACCAGGATTTGTAGGATTAAAGGATTTTGAAACTGCAAATTGTAACCATCTAATCTTACGAATTCCAATTCAACTAACTGCCAACTACAAACTGCCAACTGCTAACTCCTCCCCTGCACCAACTCCACCAACACCCCACCTGCAGTCTTCGGATGCACAAAACAAACCATCTTATTATCAGCACCGGGTTTTGGCTCATCGCTTAGCAAAATAAAACCTTCGCTTTTAAGGCGGGCCATTTCGGCAATAATATCATCTACCTCAAAAGCAACGTGGTGTATTCCCTCGCCCTTTTTCTCTAAAAATTTCGCAATGGCACTGTCGGGCGATAAAGCTTCCAGCAACTCTATTTTATTAGGGCCACTTTGCAAAAAGGCGGTTTGCACTTGTTCGCTCTCAACCGTCTCAGTTTTGTAAACGGCTGTGTTAAGCAGTTTTTCGTATAAAGCAACCGATGCCGCCATGTCGTTAACCGCAATACCTATGTGCTCTATCTTATTCATCGCCTCTAAATTATTAGTTTAGCATGACTATATTAAATACCAATAAATAAAAGTTTGCGTATCTTTGTGTAATATAATATTACGATAGAGTTATGGAATTGCCAATATACCTTGATAACAATGCTACTACCCCCATGGACCCACGGGTGCTTGAGGCTATGCTGCCTTATTTTACCAATAAGTTTGGTAATGCAGCAAGCCGCAACCACCATTTTGGATGGGTAGCCGAAGAGGCTGTTGATTATGCCCGCGAGCAGGTAGCAAAATTAATAGGTGCAAGCGAGAAAGAGATCATTTTTACTTCGGGCGCTACCGAGTCGGACAACCTGGCTATTAAGGGCGTTTTTGAAATGTATAAAGAAAAAGGTAACCACATTATAACAACGGTTACCGAACATAAAGCAGTGTTAGATGCCTGCAAACACGTTGAAAAATTAGGCGGTAAGGTAACTTACCTACCGGTTAAAGAAGACGGATTGGTTGACCTTGCCCAGTTAGAGGCTGCTATTACGCCTGAGACTATTTTGGTATCGGTAATGTATGGTAACAACGAGATTGGTGTTATACAACCTGTAAAAGAAATTTCAGACATAGCCCACAAACATGGCGCTTTGTTTATGACAGACGCTGTACAAGCTGTTGGTAAAATATCTGTTGATGTTAACCGCGACGGTATTGACCTTTTGGCTTTATCGGCACATAAATTTTACGGCCCTAAAGGCGTAGGCGCTTTATACGTACGCCGTAAAGGACCACGTGTTAAAGTTACCGCCCAAATGGACGGTGGCGGCCATGAGCGTGGCATGCGTTCAGGCACACTTAACGTACCGGGCATTGTTGGCTTAGGTAAAGCTTGCGAACTTTGCTTACAGGAAATGGACAGCGAAGCGGCTCGTTTATCAGGCTTACGCGATAAATTACAAGCGGGTTTAACTGTATTAGAGGAAAGCTATGTAAACGGCAACGTTGACCATCGTTTACCACATGTAGCTAACATCAGCTTTAAATATGTTGAGGGCGAAGGATTGATGATGGCCATGAAAGATCTGGCTGTATCATCAGGTTCTGCATGCACATCAGCTTCGTTGGAGCCATCATACGTATTAAAAAGCTTAGGCTTGTCTGATGATCTGGCACACTCTTCTATCCGTTTTGGCTTAGGCCGGTTTACTACCGAAGAGGAAGTTGATTACGCTATTGAAGTAACCAAAACAGCGGTTACCAACCTGCGCAACATGTCGCCACTGTGGGAAATGTTTAAAGAAGGCATAGACCTTGACTCAATTGAGTGGGCGGAACATTAAGCCCCCCAGCCCCCTAAAGGGGGAGTTAAAGGACCTATTGTAAAATACATAAAAAAACAAACTCTTATTCCCCCTTTAGGGGGTTAGGGGGCTAAAAATAAAGAAAATGGCATATTCAGATAAAGTAATTGATCATTACACTAACCCACGCAACGTTGGTACTTTAGACAAAAGCAGTCATAAAGTAGGTACCGGCCTGGTTGGTGCCCCTGAGTGCGGCGACGTAATGCGCCTGCAGATAGAGGTTGGCGAAGACAACGTAATAACCGACGCTAAGTTTAAAACTTTCGGCTGTGGTTCGGCTATCGCATCATCGTCATTAGCTACAGAGTGGTTAAAAGGTAAAACCATTGACGATGCTATGAAGATTGACAACATGGATATTGTTGAAGAACTGGCTTTACCACCGGTAAAAATTCACTGCTCGGTTTTGGCAGAGGATGCTATTAAAGCAGCTATTAACGATTTCCGCGTTAAAAATGGCATGGAAGCTTTAGAGCTTGAAAAATCACACCACTAATTGAAGTTGCATGTTGTAAGTTATAAGTTGTAAGTATAAGATATGACACAACTTGCAACTTACAACCTATAACCTACAACTTACGACCAAAAAATGGTAACTATAACTGATAAAGCAAAGGAAAAGATAGACCACCTGATGAGGGATTCGGAGCTTGATGCTTCGTATTTTCTGCGGGTATCTGTTCAGGGTGGAGGATGTTCGGGGTTATCATATAACCTTGATTTTGATAACGAAGAAAAAAAGGGCGACCAGTTTTTTGAAGACCGCGGTATCCGCATGGCTTTGGATATGAAATCGTTCCTTTACCTTGCCGGCACAGAGCTTGATTTTAGCGATGGATTGAACGGAAAAGGCTTTGCCTTTAACAACCCTAACGCAAGCCGCACCTGCGGCTGCGGCGAGAGTTTTTCGGTATAATACTTTATACTTATATAAAAAAGGTTGGCTATATTTATATGGTCAACCTTTTTACATTTTATGGAAAACAAATCGCTGGTAATTTTAGGCAGCAGCCGTAAAAACAGCCTCACCGAAAAAATCACCCGCCAGTCGCTCCAGGGAAAAGAATATGATCTGATAGACCTGCTCGACTATAAAATAGCCCACTTTAATTATGATGGCAGGTACCCTGCCGATGATCAGTTTGATGAATTGATCAATAAAGCGCTGGCTTATCCTGATCTTATTTTTGCCACCCCTGTTTACTGGTACAGCATGAGCGGCGAAATGAAGATATTTTTTGACCGCCTTACCGATCTCATCACCATAAAAAAAGATTTGGGTAAGCAGCTAAAAGGCAAATCTGCCGGCATGATTGCGGTAGGCACCGATCCAACCATACCCGAAGGGTTTGAAACACCATTTAAACATACAGCTGCCTACCTGGGTATACAGTATAACGGTTGCAGCTATCATCATGTTGATGTGAAATATTAGTAGAGGCGCAAAATTTGCGCCTCTACTGCAATTACATCAAAACATACCGTTGTCGTGCATCATCTTAGCGGGCACCGCCTGTTTAGCACCCCAGTGGCCAATAAGCCTGTTATCCTCAAATTGAAAAATATCAAACAAGGCAATTGACCGGTTATCCTCTTTTGCCTCGGCATGTATGGCAGTAAAGTTTCCTTCGGATATTATGCGATGAATAACGATATCCACACCATTGTAAAGTGTTGCCAGGAAAGTTTGCTTGTCGCCAATCGAAATATTCAGCTGCGCTTTTATAAAGGACTCGGTATCGCTGGTCCGTTCTTCAGTTACATCCCAATGCTCAGCAGCTTTGCCATCCCGCACCCTGAACAGCTCTATTACCCTGATATACTTGCCCATAAAATGCAGGTCAAGGTGGGCCACAACCAAATCGCCTTCTTCAATCAGGTGCATTATCGGCGACTTGTCTGAGTCGGTTGGCGGCGGCAGGGTTTTTAAAAAATCCACCATCTCAAACAGTGCTTCGCGGCCATCTCTTCCCATGGCGCTATGTTGTATATAATCCTGGTGAACGTAGTTGGGTATCAGTTCGCTTTTGCGTTCGCGTACTACTTGTCGGTAAAAACCGGCTATTATATCTTTATTGGGTGATAGTTCCATCACATGTATTGTTATAGCAGATGTTTAGCTGCCGTAGTAAAAAAATATTGAATTAAATGGCAATAAAATGCATTGCCAAATCGGAATTGGCGTTAGAGGGTGGATCTAGTGCTGATCCCTGCTTAGTATGTGATGATGGTAATTATGCAGCTAAGTTAGGTAATAGACAAGAAAGACACAATATTTTACAAAGCTGTTGTTTAACAATTTGTATATTTACTTATGGATTTGCATGCAGAAAAATTAAATATTTTGCAGACTATAATGAGCACAACCGACGAAGGGCTGATTATGGATGTAAAAGCCTTTTTAGGAAACAGGAAAGCCGACTGGTTTGATGAATTAACGTCAGAGCAACAAAATGATGTATTGGAAGGCTTAGCACAAGCAGACGCCGGCGAAACAGTAACTCATGCTGAAGCGGTGAAGCTTTTTGGAAAATGGGGTTTGAAGTAATCTGGACTAAAAAGGCTATTGATACTTTTGGCCAGCGCATAAATTATTTAGAGGAAAACTGGACCGAAAAGGAAATTTTCAACTTTACCGAAAGGGTTAACGAGTATTTAATTACGCTTAAAACGCAGCCGTTAATGTTTCGGAAATCAACCAGATTAAAACACACGCACATCGGTGTTATTATTCAATAGGTTTCTTTAATATACCGCATCAAACCAAAAGCTAATATTATTGAATTGATTGCCTTTATTGATAACAGGCAAAATCCCAAAAAACAGCGCTACTAATAATTTGGTTAAGGGCACAAACTGCCTTAACCAAATTATTATTTTATTTAGATTTGTTGGTATAAACCACGTTTAACCGAGCAATGAGTACCCTTAACGAACGCCCAACCATACCTAGCTTAATCCGCTACCTGGTAAAAAATATCCATCCTGAAACGCAGCCTTTCCTGTCGCATAAGGTTGGCGATACCTGGGTTGATATTACCTATGCGGAAGCTATTGAGAAAATTGATGCCATATCTGCTTGGTTTTTAAGCATTGGCATTAAAAAGGGTGATCGTTTGGCTATTATTATGGATAACAGCCCGGATTATATTTTTTATGATCAGGCGTTGCAGCAAATTGGCGGTGTAAATACCTCTATCTATCCTACGCTATCAGAAGCCGAGGTGGAATATATTTTAAATGATTCAGGTGCTAAAACCATTTTAGTGGGCAGCACTTTCCTATTTAGGAAAGTAATAAAGGTAGCTGATAACTGCCCCGAACTGATCCGCATTATAGCCTGCGACAGGGCCGAAAGAAATAAAGAAAAATCCACACTAAAAGCAGGTCTAACCGGCCTGAACCACATTATTGAAGAGGGGCGTAAACTCTTACCCGATTACAGCCAGGCCATAAATGCAGCACGTGAGGCCATTTTGCCAACCGACCTTTCCTGCCTTATTTATACTTCGGGCACAACCGGCACGCCAAAAGGTGTTATGTTAACGCATTACAACCTCGTAGAGAATGTCCGCACCAGCTTGATACAGATCCCGGTGGTAGAGAAGACAGATCTGTTCCTGTCATTCCTACCCTTATCGCACGTGTTTGAGCGTACTGCCACTTACCATATAAGCTTATACGCGGGCTGTAAGATAGCCTTCGCCCAAAGTCTGGAGCTTTTGGCGCGCAACATGGGCGAAGTTAAGCCTACCATAATGAACTGCGTACCGCGTTTACTGGAGCGCATACACGATAAAGCCATTAAAAGCGGCACCGATGCCGGCGGCATAAAAGCCAAAATATTTTTATGGGCGCTTAAAATTGGCCGGCAGTACCGTTTGGCTAAAGAGGCCGGTAAATCGCCCGGCATTATATTAAATGCAGAATATGCCTTGGCAGAAAAACTGGTTTTCAGCAAAGTAAAAGAAAAAACCGGCGGCCGCTTAAAGTTCATGATCTCCGGTGGTGGTGCATTGCCTAAAAACATCGGCGAGTTTTTCGGCGATCTGGGCATTAAAATATTAGAAGGTTTTGGCCTAACAGAAACCTCGCCGGTTATGGCCGTTACAGAGTACCACCGCCAGGTTTACGGCACCGTGGGGCGCATTATACCGGGCATTGAGGTGGGCATTCAGAATGTAGATACCAAGCAGATTTACACCATACAGACGCACGATACTTTTAAAGAGGATCTGCAAACAGATGAGGGCGAAATAATTGTACGCGGGCATTGCGTAATGAAGGGCTATTTGAATAAGCCCGAGGAAACTGCCGGTACAATAGATGAGCAAGGCTGGCTGCATACCGGCGATATCGGCCGCTTTTTTAAAGGTAACCTGCAAATAACAGATCGCCTTAAAAACATGCTGGTGAATGCCTATGGTAAAAACATTTACCCCACCCCGGTAGAGAATACTTATTTAAAAAGCCCTAAAATTGAGGGCGTATTTTTAATTGGTGATAAACGCGAGCATATTACCGCCATCATTATCCCCGCAAAGGAAACCCTGCAGGAAACCTTTAATCTTACCGAGGCCTTTTTTGAGCAACCCGAGCAGTTTATTGAGAATAAGGAGATAAAAGACTGGATTGCGAAAGACATCAAAATCTACTCGAACGAACTGGCCAAGTTTGAGCGTATTAAAAACTTCAAGGTAAAACGCAGGCCATTCAGTATGGAAGAAGGCGAGATAACCCCAACCATGAAAGCCAAACGTAAGGTGATTGAAAAGAAATATGCCGAGGCAATTGAAGAGCTGTATTCGCAGGAGGTAGAGGCGGATTAAGCCGCTCCTGTCATTGCAAGGGACGAAGCAATCGCACGGAGAAATGCGAACTATGTAAGTCCGCGATTGCTTCGTACCTCGCAATTGTAAGGGTTTAGTAATTCGATGACAGAATAGCGGTTTATTTTTGGTTGTTTAGGGTTACCATATCGATAGGTTTTTTACCAT